>CAWCTC010000001.1:0-732962 GCA_963798465.1 uncultured bacterium
TTACCGTACGAAAACTTTAAACACAAATAATTTATAAATTAATTTCTGTTCAAAGTTTTCGCACGGGCCATCAAGTATTACCTTGTCTTTCCACAAGCTATTCCTGACTTTTGGGTTCGTTACCTATTTTATACTATCTCGTCTGCCGGTTACCTTGCGGTCCCCTTGACTTGCATGCCCTATCCACGCCGCCAGCGTTCATCCTGAGCTAGGATCAAACTCTAAAATAAAATAATTTTAAAAAAATTATTCTTCGGAGACGGAACAAAAGAAAAAACAATATTATTTACCCGAAGAAAATTTTTAAATTTTGACGGGTTTATTTTTCTTTTCATCTCACTTTTAGAGGCCTGTTATTTATTGATGCATTATTAAACATAATAGACGAAACAGACTCTGAGTCACCGGGTCGCCCGGCGATTTGATCTAGACTCGCACATTCTCTTATGTACCACCCTCATGTTGTGAGGTGGCACATTTTTTTCTTACCCGAGAAAATTTTTGTCGACGCACGAAGCTTTCGCTTCGTGCCGTGCAATCTTTGATTGCACATCGGCAAAAACTTTAACGGGTGAATCTTGTACTATTTTGTTATCAACGAACTAAAAACTGCCTTTTAAGACAGCTTCAGTATTATACGCACACCAAGGAGAAAGTCAAGGAAAATAGCCATTAAAATGACAAAGTTCTCTACAGGTTATCTACATGTTAATTTTAGCTATATTTTTAGGGATTTTTTGAAATTTAGACAAGAAAAAAGGCGCGAAAAAATTTTCCCCGCGCCTTATTTAAAACTTAAAAACTTATTTTTGTAACTTGCTGCGAAGCAAAAGCGAAACCGTCCTTACGAAGCCATCTGCCGTCGAAGCGCGTTTGAAGAGTGCGCAGCCACGAACCGTCATCGAGCCGACCCGCATAGAGAAAGATAGAATCGCCGTCAGAATCTTTGATGGGTTCGTGCATTATAACAATCCACGATAAACCCATTTTTTCAATTTCCTCGTCCGTGAACATGTCGCGAATAAGGCATTCAACTTCAGCGTTGAGCTTTTCAAACTTGCGTTTGTCGGCCTCAATGCGGATGTTTGACATGATGCGGTTGTGATCGGAGAAAAATTCTCCTTTGATAACTGCAATCTGTGTGACCGTGCCTTTCTTGCTGGGTTTGATCTTCAAGAGAATCTTGCTGGCATAGTCGCCAATCTTGATTCCCTTGGATTCAAAGTGTTTGATCCACTCCTTGCCAGATTTGCCGTTTGAAGTGACGGTGAAATAAATCACGCCGTCTTTTTCAAACCATACCGCGTCAGTTTCGATGAACTTTCCCTCAATCGCTCTCTGGAGAAAATTATTCAGAGCATTCGGATCAAAAGTATAACCGTCACGCTGACGGATTTGCCTTTTGATTTCAAACAGCCTGCCGTCCAACTTCTCGTACAGATCGCCTGTGACTTTTGTAGTCATGACAACCCTCCTTGTTTTTTACCCGCCCTAAGACAGGCATTCGCTTGACCTTTGTATAGTCATAGCCAAAAGTTTCCAAAAAAAAATGTTAGGAACTTTTGGCTATGACTATATAAGTTTTTATTAAAGAACAATTACAAATATAATACACTATTTATAGCTTTTGTCAACGTCTTAAAATATGGCTCTTTTGTATTATTCTCTTTTATAACTATGCTAGAGCGGGTAGTCCAGAAATTATGCTACTTGGTATGCCCTTTTTAAAAATTCTTTCAATATTTCTTGAATTTTGTTGTGCGGAAATGTCAAGAATTTCTATTCCTACAATATTTCCTTTTTTATCAACATCAACAAGCAAACGATCTTTTAATTTTATCGTCTTTTTGACTTTACTTTTTATTAGATTCAGGTAAATCGCATCTGCTATTTTATCGTAATTTATTTTCATTTTAATTTTTCTAAATAATAAGCAGTTACTATTATATACTCCTCTTTTTTATCTTTAAATCCTTCTTTGCAGTATACCACCTCAATAACCTTATTGCCAATTTTTTTACGAACTTGAATTTTTCCTTCAAAAACATTCTTCTTGAAATCTGGCTCGTTAACTGCCTTTTTAATATGTTCAATATTTATTTTTCTCTCTAAAATTCTTATCTGACAATGGTTAGTAAATTTTAAAATCATCAGAAATTTAAAATTATTTCTTAGCTTTACCTGCCACTAATTTTTTAGCTAGAGTTTTCTTCTGCCAAGCTTCTACGGTGACTAACAAGTTTGAACCGATAAAAATTGATGAATATGTTCCGAAGAAAATACCGATGAGCAAAGTCAATGAGAAGTTTCTCGTTGCAACTGGTCCTACAAGATACACAACCAAAATCGCAAGCAACGTGCTGACAGACGTGTTGATTGATCTGACGAATGTCTGCGAGATTGAAGCTCCAACAATTTCTTCAAATGTTTTTGGATTTTTGATTCCATTATTATTTCTAAGATTTTCTCTGACTCTGTCAAAGACGACGATTGTGTCATGAATTGAGAATCCGAGAATGACAAGAATTGCTGTGACGAACAAAGTGTCAACTTGATATCCGTGATAAAAATGATTCAAGATTGCAAATGCTCCGGTCGGAATTATTATGTCGTGGCAAAGTGCGACGATTGAAATGACTCCGTACTTCCATGAAGCTATCGGCTGAGAAACTTTTCTGAAAGCAAAAGTCAAAAACAAAACGATACAAAGAATGACCAAAATAATTGCAATCATGGATTTTGTCGCAGCTTCTTGTCCGAGAGTTGGACCGACTGAATTGAATTGTTTTATTTCGACTGGGTTTGCAACATTTGCCGAAAGTGCAGCTGTAAGTTCTGATCTTTCTTCATCAGTCAAAGTTCTCAAATCTAAAGTGTATTCATTTGTGCCTGTTGGAAGCAAAGTATAAGCGCCTTTTATCGATGGAGTGAAATTCAAATTGTCGATTTCTGATTGGACGACATCTATGCTTGGTCTTGAAACCGAGTAAGAAAATTCGACTGAAGTTCCTCCTTTGAAATCTATTCCGAAAGTCAAACCCCAAAAAACCAAAGCTGAAAGCGCGGTCAATACAAGTATGATTGAGAACGTGTAAAATATTCTTCTGTGTTTTACGATAAACATATTATTTTTTGTTGTTATTTACCTCGGTCTGACTAAGAGAAGGATTTTTAATGCTTCCGCCGAATAGGAAGGTTAAGAAACGACCTGCTTTATCATGCTTGATTGCAAGAAGCAAAGTTCTTGTTGCGACGACTGCCGTGAACATTGAAACTGCAACTCCGATGAAGAAGACAAGTGCAAAACCTTTCACGACTGACGTGCTTGAAAATGCATAAAGTATCACAGCTGTAATCATGCTTGAAATATTGCTGTCGCGGATTGAAGTCCAAGCTCTTTTGAAACCTTCATTGATGGCATCGCCAAGTTCTCTTCCTCTTTTCAATTCTTCTTTCATTCTTTCAAAAATAAGAATGTTCGCGTCCACAGCCATACCCACGGAAAGTACGAAACCTGCAATACCTGCGGCCGTCAAAGTAACCGGAATAACTTTATATAATGCCAAGTTGATGACTGTATAAATCGCGAGAGCAATAACTGCAAGCAATCCCGGCAATCTGTAAATCAAAATCAGGAATATTGCGATAATTAGAAAAGCAATAATTCCAGCTTTCATGGAAGCTGCAACTGCATCATGGCCCAAAGATGCGCCAATGGTTTGAGTTGAAATAAGAACTATTGGAACGGGCAAAGCACCAAGATTCAAATCATCGACAAGCTGTTTTGCTTCTTTTGTTCCAGCACTTCCGGTAAAACCTCCGGAAATTTCAGCATTTCCTCCAGTGATTTCTTCTTTTATATTAGGCATGGAAACCAAGTTTCCATCCAAGAAAATTGCAAGCTGTTTGCCGACATTCTGTCCGGTAATCTGCGCGAATAAATCACTTCCCTGCGAATTGAATTGCAAAGAAACCATCGCTGCTCCAGAAGTCTGGTCGAATTCCAAAGATGATTGCTGTAAATATTTTCCTGTAAGACCTGTGTAGGTGAAATACTGATTCATGACAGCTTGCTTTTCATCTGTCGTGGTTGCATTTGCCAAAGCTGCGTTGATTACATCCGTTGTAGTTGCAACCAATCTGAATTCCAAAGTCGGTGTTTGACCAATCATTGCGACTGCTTGATCGATATCTGTAACTCCCGGAAGATCAACAATCAACTGTTCACTGTCGGCAGAATTTGTAAAGCCGACTTGTTCGACGCGGACAACCGGTTCGGAAACTCCGAACATATTGACTCTTCTTTCAATGACATCGCGGAGAGTATTCATCGAATCGGAGATTTCGCTTGCAGATGATGTTGAATTTGTCAGATCTGCTTTATAAACCAATTCTGTTCCACCGTTCAAATCAAGGCCGAGCTTAAATTTAAATTGTGATGACGAGGTTTCGCTTGCATAAACAAAATATCCTATTAAACATGCAACAAGAATAAGTATTATTGCCCAAAATCTTCTTTTAATCATAATACAGGCTAGTATAGCTATTTTTATCAATTTTGCAATAAGGACAAAGTGTAAAAAATGTTATTAAATAGAAATGAAAAAGGGCGGGAAATTTCGTCGCCGCCCTTAAAATATTCTGCTTATTTATCAATTACAAAAACAAACTTAGCGTCCTCAACAAAAACCACTTCATTAATGGATCAATCCTATCCATACGCAGCCCAGTTACTCCGTCCATAAACTAAAAACATGGTAATCATCCGCGGGTGATCAAAACCATACATACCGATAGATCAATTTCGCCCGTTGATCCTTATATTGCAAACACAACCATGGACCAATGTCCGGAGGACATACGGGCAAACCGAGTTTCTCCGCCGACTCAAAAAGACTGTCCAAATAACGAATTTATAACTCCAATATCTTTCAATGAAACTATTGCAAGATCAAGTGTTTTTATTTTGGATAGCTTAATCGGAATTCCTTAAGAATCGATTCCGCAGATTTAAAATCAATTCTTCATTCATAAAGGGACTGAAATTTCTTGTATCATTTCAAGTTCCCGACAATTGTTTTCCAAACCGGCCAGATAGGTTTGCCATCTTTTGTTCTGATGACAATTTCTCCTTTGAGAAATTGCTCAACTCCTTCAACTCCTCCAAGCTTGTTAACCACTGCTTCCGTCTTCACCAAACGAAATCCATACTTATACCTCATAAAACACTTCCTTCTCAGCTAATAGCTGATTTTATTCTTATCCCTAATAGGAATAAGCGATTCAAACAACAAATCTAAATAGATACTATATTAAAAAAATTATTTATCAAGAAGCTCTTGTAGACCTTTTTCTAGAGTGATTTTTGGTGTCCAATCAAGCAGAAATTTGGCTAGAGAAATATCAGCAAGCGAATCTTTTGGCTCGATTCTTGGCGGTAAAAATTCAGTCGGTCCGCCGATTATTTTTGCGATTTCTTTTACAGAATATTTCTTTCCAGTGCCGATATTTATCGATTCGCCCTTTCCTACTCGCGGGCTTGTAGCAGCCAAAAGATTTGCTTCGGCAACATCGTCAACATTAACAAAATCTCTTGTCTGATTTCCATCACCGACTATTGTGAGTTTTTTATTTTCTTTTTTCAAAGCCAAAAATTTTGCGATGACGGAAGCATAAGCACCGGTCGAAGGTTGACCATCTCCATAAACATTAAAATATCTTGGACAGACGGTTTCAAGCCCGTAGATTTCTGAAAACATTTTGCAATAAAGTTCGCCGACATATTTTTGCAAAGCATACGGGCTTTTTGGCTTAGCGGATTCATTTTCAGTAATCGGCAAAACCTTTGCATCACCGTAAACAGAGCTTGAAGCGGAATAAATAACTCTTTTCACGCCGGCATTTTTTGCAGCAGTTAAAACATTTAAAGTTCCGCCGATATTTACATCATTTGTTTCTTGAGGATTTTCTATTGAATATTGCACAGACGGAATTGCGGCAAAATGAAAAACATATTTAGCATCTTTGAAAACTGGCTCAATATCTTCAAATTTCTAATATCAAGTTTGAAAAATTTTACCTTGGGATGAAGATTTTCTTTTTACCAGCAAGCAAATTATCTATTACAGAAACTTCATATCCAGCTTCAATGAGTTTTTTTACAACATGCGAGCCAATAAATCCAGCTCCGCCTGTCACAACAACTTTTTCTTTTTTATCTGTCATATTATTTTCCCCTTCTTGATAAAAGATCTTTGATTGTTTTTAGTCCAATATTTAAATCGAGCATTAAAGAACGGTTTTTTACATAATACAAATCATAAGAAAGTTTTACTTTTGTGTTGTTAAAATCAACTCCATATTTTGGAGGATTTTCCTGCCAAATTTGTGCCCAACCGGAAAGTCCAGGGGTTACAAGATATCTAATGTCATAATACGGTATTTCTTTTTCATAAACTTCCACAAGATTCTGTTTTTCTGGACGAGGACCAATAAGAGAAAGATCACCTTTTAATACATTCAATACTTGAGGAAATTCATCTATTCTTGTTTTTCTAAGAAAAATTCCAACTTTAGTTATTTTCTCTTTCTCTTTTACACTCATGCTTCTGAACTTTGCAATTTTTATTGGCTTGTTATTTTTTCCAACCATATTGTTGATGAAAAAAATCGGTCCGCCATCTTCAAGTTTTATTGCGAGCGCCACAAAAGGAAACATTATACAGAGCAAAATACCTAAAATAATTGATATTATAATATCAAAAAATCTTTTTACGAATAAATATGCTGCATCATGTTTAAGAGAAATATTTTCTAAAAACCAATCGTATTCCAAAAATGAAAGCGGAACTCGGTCGAAAACATCTTCATAAAGTTTGTCCATGTCTATAAATTTTACGCCTTGAAAAATCTGATTGTAAAGAGTTGGAAGAATCGGCTCGATTCTTTTATCTTTTAAATCTATCACCACCACGGAAATTCCTTCTGATTTTATTTTCTGCAATATATCCTGCACATAAGAAATATTATTCTGCTTGTCCAAATCAACCGAAAAAACAAATTTTAATTCCGATCTTGGGTTTTCATTTATTTCTTTCAAGATGTTTTGCATTTCTTCCCCGCTTCCTACAAGAATGGCCGGCTCTTTTCTTTTTGAACCTAAAATCGCATGACTATAAATTCTCCACGCATAAACTAAAATAAATGTGACAACCAAATCCAAGAACAGGATTGTTTTTGGCGCTACACCAAAATATGGAAGAAGATAAAAGAAAGCTATTGCGATGCCGCTGTTTACGAGTTCTGCATTGAATATGATTCCCGGCATCCTATCTTTTAGTATGGTCGTATATTTGTCGTATAATCCTGCAATAAAAAATACTATTATCCATAATACGAAAATAAAACTGAAAGGAACAATGAGGTCCGCGTATGAATCCCAAAGTCCAGAATATCCGCTTCTTAAAGCAAGCGAAATCCACAATGAAAAAGCGAATATGAACAAGTCGCCAATAATGAGAAAAAATTTCTCTTTCTTGCTGGAAATAATCATGACAATAGGTATATTAGCACTTTCATGGAAAATTGAAAACGAAAGATTACGAGCTAATTTTGATATAATCCCTTTCATTTAAGGCTTTTTTATATATAATATGTTCATGATTAATGTTGCGAAAAACCCCGTAAAGAATTTTTTAAGAACAACCTATATTTTAAAAGTTACATATATTTAATAAATACCAACATTATGTTAAGTTCAAAACAAAGTGAAAATTCACACGGGGCAAGAAAGCTTTTTATCTGTATCACAAAATCAAATTGGGGTGGCGCTCAAAAATATGTTTTTGATATCGCAACAAGCACACCGAGAGATCAGTTCGACACAACGGTGCTTCTAGGCGGCAACGGCGACTTGAAGCGCAAACTTGATGAAGCCGGAGTCAAAACGATTCTCTTGGAAAATTCACAAAGAGATATAAACACAAAAAAAGAATTCGGACTGCTGTTCGAACTTATAAAAATATTCAAAAAAGAAAAACCAGATATCATTCATTTGAACAGCTCGAAAATGGGCTTTACCGGAGCCATTGCGGGAAGAATTGCCGGAATCAAAAAAATTATTTTTACAGCTCACGGCTGGGCATTCAATGAAAACAGAAATTTCTTTTCAAAATGTTTTTTCAGAATTCTCCATAATCTGACGATAATGCTTTGCGACAATACTATTGCAGTATCGGAAATCACAAAAAATCAGATAGGAAAAATGTTCAGAAAAAAAATAGTTGTCATAAGAAACGGTTTGAGAGAAACTGAATTGAAAGACAGAAATACGGCTCAGAAATTTCTTTCGGAAAAGATTTTGCAGCAAAATTATAAAGCCGGAAAAATTCTTGCTGAAAAACCGATTTGGATTGGCACTTTGTCCGAACTTCATACGACTAAAGGTTTGAATTATGCAATCGAAGCAATTTCAAAAATCCAGAGTAATGTAATTTTTGTTGTCATGGGCGAAGGAGAAAAAAGAAAAGAACTTGAAGAACAAGCTGTAAAACTCGGCGCTGGAAATAAAGTTTTTCTGATAGGCCATATTGATTGCGCTTCAACATATCTAAAAGCATTCGATATCATCACATTATCTTCAATCACAGAAGCACTTCCCTACATGCTGCTCGAAGCTGGCTATGCGTCTCTTCCGATTATCGCAAGCAACGTCGGCGGCATTCCGGAAATAATTGAAAATCAAAAAACAGGAATGCTTGTTTCTCCAAGAAATTCCGAAGAAATAAAATCTGCGATTGAATATTTGATAAAAAACCCTGAAAAAGCAAGGTTTTTTGGGGATTCTTTAAAAGCAAAAATTTCCAAAGATTTTACCCAAAAAGCCATGGTAGAAAAAACTTTTGCTCTTTATAGGAAATGATATAATGAACAAGTTATTAATTTAATTAATTTGAAATAGCATCGCGCTTAAAGGAGGACCGCGCGACGTAATTTCGCAAAATCAATGCCAGTACAATTTGAAGAAGAACAGAATTTCAATGACAGCTATAATAAATCTATTTCAAAATCTAACTCGGGACTGACTGCGTGGATAATAAAAAAAGGCTGGGCAAAAGATGAGAAAGGCGCGAATTCCATGATGATTATCGTGACAATAATATGCTTTGCACTCGCGATATTCGTTTTCACCAGATAAAATTCAACTACATCGCGTCTAAATGACTTACGCGATGTGATTCCGCAGAATCAAATGACCTCCTCCCCGGGCTCCGCTACGCTGCGCCCGGGGTTTCCTTTTAAAGCATGAGAATGCTATTTAATTACTAATTCTCATGAATATATATAAATCACGTTTAGTGAACATGGTAGTACTTATCTAACCCCCGCCCTCCAAAGTTCTGAAAATGCCCTTATCTAGGGGATGCTTCGGGCGGGGTTCTGGGAAAGAAAAGGGCGGCACCGAAGGTGCCGCCCTTTTGTATTTGATTTTTTTATTGCGATTTTTTTTGATTTTTCTTACAATCCCAAAAATTCATTTTTAATAGTATCTTTGTGAGCATCTCTCCTGTATCTTCTCATACCCATGAGCATTCCGAGACCGGCGAAAGATGTCAGAAGATTTGTTCCTCCATAACTCATAAATGGAAAAGGAATTCCCGTGACAGGCATGAGACCTAGAGCCATTCCGACATTAACCAAAAAATGGCTCATAAATAAAATTGCGAGGCCAAGCCCGAATAATATTTCAAAATTTGTCGCACCATAATATGCATTTGTGACAATTCTCCATATAAAAATTCCAAAAATAAAAAATAATATTCCTACGCCAACAAGTCCCCATTCCTCGGCAAAAGCTGAAAAAATAAAATCTGACCTGTATTCAGGCAAAAATTTTAATTTTGATTGGGTTCCATATCCTATTCCCTTTCCCAAAAGTTCTCCAGAACCGATGGCTATTGCCGACTGATATGCGTTATATCCCGAACCCCTGACATCAGAAAGCGGATGCAAAAAATTTATAACTCTCTGTTTTTGGTAATCTTTCAGTCCATAAACCCACAAAAGTGAAAAAACCGTAGCTCCAAAAATAAATACCATGAGAAGATGTTTTTTTGATATTCCGGAAACTAGGATCATGCCGAACCAAATAAGAAATATTACGAGAGCGGAACCAAAATCCGGCTGGAAAAAAACCAAAACAAAAAAACATAAAGTATAAAATCCTGAAACTAAAATGTGCCTTAAATCGGCGATTTCAACATGCCTTCTGGAAAAATATTTTGCTAGGAGAACAATCAAAACAAGTTTTACCGGATCTGCCGGCTCAAAAGAAATTCCGCCGAAAGAAAACCAGCTTTCCGCACCTTTTGAAATGTGCCCTAAAACGAACAACGCTGACAAAAGTGCCAGAGAAATCAGAAATATACTTACAACAACATTTGTTTTATTAAGAAATCTGTAATCTACAAAACTAAAAACAAAAAAAACTATTATGGAAACAACCAGCCATATCAGCTGTTTTTCCAAAAAAGTATCTCCGCTTTCAAATGATGACATCGTCAAAAGTCCAAGACAAGAAATAGCGATTGCAGAAAAAAACATCATCCAATCTATCTTGAGATTGGAAAAAAAAGAAAATATGCCAGAATTGGTTTTGTGTTGTGACTCAATCAGCATAAATGTTTAATCAGGCAAAACAGTCGAAACAATATCTATCCTTACTATCGGCTCTGCAAACGGTTCCGGCCAAGTGAATACTATATCCGACGTGCCTCCTCCTGCGATAGAATCAATTTTAGTTGTGGAAAAATCTACTGCATTATTATTTGCAGTCATACAATATCGCAACTTCCTGAATATTTTGTATCGGATTAACACCCGAGTTCGACATTGTAACAAAAAGTTTAGGATTCGTATCTTCATCAGTTAGATTTTTTGAAAGCGGAGTAATCTGCAATTCTTGACTGGTCATTTTTTGCCACGAAGGACTTTGCGTAAACTCAAGCTCTGTTCTCATCCGGAATTTTATCCCCAAGATTTATATTGTCTTCAAAAATTACGAAATTATTATCTGGCGGAATATATGCTGTGTCATTTTTCTGATAAAGAAGAATATTGTCTTTATCATAAACTTTGAGCGTGTATGGAACATTGTAAGCGCCAGCGCCGATATTCGGATTTTGGACATAAGTCAAAAAACTATATGTGCCATTGCTGATAATTTTTTCCCATCTCGGTCCCCAGATGACCACGGGATCGCCATATTGCGCCCTGCATAAAATCTGGCATGGCCCTCCGCAATCTATTCCCTGCTCGCCCTCATTTTGTATTCCATCAAAGCAAGTCGGCACTTTTTTCAAAGCAAAAAACAAAACGACTGCAGCTATAATTGCAAAAACAAATAGGATTGAAATTATATAAGTTGTTTTTCTTCTTTGTGCCCAAGACATGGATATTATTAATTAATTTTAACTAGCTGATATTATAACAAAAAACTGCCAGTTTTGGCAGTATTTGCAAATTAAAAACTTAGTTCCGGCAGACCAGCTACTCCACTCCGATGGAGTTGAAAAGCGAATACGTGGAGCTTTTCAAAAACGGAGCGCGGCGGCGCGAGTCGGGGTCGCGCAAATTTTCAGCAGAAAAATACTTGTGACCCGAAGTTTTAAGACCTTTGATAGTTTTTTGCGAGCTGCAGCGCGACATTATTTACTTATGAACGCAGTGAATTAGTAAATAAGAAGTACTCTTGTGGTGAAATAAAAAACAGAAAAGGTGTACAGCACCTGTAAGGCGGAACAATCCAGCGACAAAAAAAAACCACACTTTCGTGTGGTTTTTCTAGTTAAATTCTTTGTTCCGGCACCTAGCTACTTTCCCCTTCAGAGAGAGTATCATCGCCTCAACTGGGCTTAACTTCTGAGTTCGGAATGAGATCAGGTGTGACACCAGCGACAAAGCACCAGAACAAAAAATTCAACTATAAACTATCGTGAAAATACTCAAAATATTTTTTGAATTAATTCCACATAACAGGTTAAAACAAAATGATTTGTGTATTTTTAAATTTCCTAATAAGAATCGGAAATTAGTATTGCTCGCCTGAACGCATTACTCCACTTACAGCTGCAACCTATCACCTGATCATCTCTCAGGGTCCTCAAACGAATTCTAATCTTGGGGACGGCTTCACTCTTAGATGCTTTCAGAGTTTATCCGTTCCGAACATAGCTACTCTGCGTTGCCCTTGGCAGGAACAGCAGATAGACCAGAGGTCCGTTCAACTCGGTCCTCTCGTACTAAAGTCAAATCCCCTCAAAATTCTACGCCTGCAGTAGATAGGAGACCAACCTGTCTCACGCATGTTATCACAAATTACTCTGTGCATTGGACTATAGCTTATCCGAAAATTAAATTTCGAGACTGTTGGTGTTTAGTCTCTACGGGTATTTATGAATTTCGTTGAAGTGTCAATTTTATAAAAGAAATTAGCTGGTCGAGGGGACAGGATTTTCACCTGAATGTCTTTGCCTATTGTAACAGCAACGCTCTTCTGAGGCGTACTCCTCCGAACTTATATTTTCATTAATATATACTTCAACGAAATTCACAAACTTCCCTCGGTATAATCCACTTTCATGGACTCCACCGATACTAATCAACTTGATCATAATATTTTTATAAATATCAGACCGCCGTGATTTGATTGTGTCTTCTCTATCTATTTATATTCAATAACAAAATTTCTCATCCTGTTATGAGTTTATAAACGAAAATTTTCTAGTTCTAATACATAACAATTCCTCGATGGGATTCAAACTGTCCAGATAACAAATAATTACTTTGTCTTCTGAACGGTTTGAACCCAGCTCGCGTATCTTTTTAAATGGCGAACAGCCATACCCTTGGGAGCTTCTCCACCCCCAGGATAAGATGAGCCGACATCGAGGTGCCGAACTCCGCCGTCGATATGAACTCTTAGGCGGAACTAGCCTGTTATCCCTAGAGTAGCTTTTGTCCGATAATCTTCGGCCGCGTCTAATGCGGACGGTCGGTTCACTTTGCTCTGCTTTCGCATCTGCTCGACAAGTACGTCTCGCAGTCAAGCCAGCTTTTGCCAATACACTATCGGCACGGTTTCCATTCGCGCCTAGCTGACCTTAATAGACTCCTCCGTTACTTTTTAGGAGGATAGCGCCCCACTAAAACTACCCACCAGATACTGTTTCTATGCGTTTTTTCCGTCAAAGGTTAGAATATATATTCAAAAAGAATGGTATTTCACTGACGGATCCATCTTCCCCGAAAGAAAAACTTCAAATCCTCCCATCTACGCTACGCATTCAAAACATATACTCAATATCAAGTTGCAGTAAAGCTTCTAGGGTCTTTTCGTCTAACTGCAGGTAACCGGCATCTTCACCGGTATTGTATTTTCACCGAGCTGATCTTCGAGACAGTTCCCCACTCATTACACTATTCAAGCGCGTCTGAACTTACCAGACAAGGAATTTCGCTCAACCATTCCTCAAACGTTGGACTCTATCTTAATCCTCTAATAAATTAATTAAAATTTTTTCGTAGGATCCATGACGTTGGTCTCTTGTTAACCATGTTGCGGACTAAGTGCAAATTACTTTGCATTAGGTAGCTACTTATTTTGTGTAATGCTAATTCATTTATCAAGGCCATAAATTTGCAACAGTCCTAGTCCTTCTGAAACTTTCTTGCGAAAGTTCCAGAACCTTAGGACCGTTATAGTTACGGCCGACATTCACCAGGGCTTACAACAATCACCATTACCCTTGCGGATAACAACGTCGTTAGTTGACCTTCTGGCATTGGTCAAGTGTCACCCCCTATACATCCTCTTACGAGTTCGCAGGGAGCTGTGTTTTTGATAAACAGTTGGCAGGGATACTTTAGCTGCGGCCCAAATAAATTTGGGCAAGCCTTATCCCGAAGTTACGGCTGCTTTTTTGCCGAGTTCCTTGAAGATCTATCACTCGTTCACCTTACTCTACTCGAGCTGACCACCTGTGTCGGTTTACGGTACGGTCTTTACATATTTAAGCTTAGAGACTTTTCTCGGAAGCTTGCTTTGATAAATCCACCACGGCGAACCGTAATATTTTCGCTGCGCTTTCGCTTATCATTAAAGAAAGAATTCCGGATTTACCTGGAACTCGCAATTACGCCACGAACGCAAATCCAATAATGCGCTTATCATACTAAGCTTCGTCCTCCCATCGCAATATATAAAAGTCATGGAATATTAACCATGTGTCCATCGGGTGCGGCTTTCGCCATCCCCTTAGGCCCGACTAACCCTTCGCTGATTGTCATCGCGAAGGAAACCTTGGTTTTTCGGCGTGCGGGGTTCTCACCCGCATTGTGGTTACTTGTGCCAACATTCTTACTTCAACACGCTCCACCATGGGTCACCCCTTCGCCTTCATCGCAGAGTTGAATACTCTCCTACCAATATAAATGTCCGAAGACATTCATAGTCCTCAGTTTCGGTACCATGTTTAACCCCGATTATCTGCGGCGCAAAATCTCTTAGTGAGTGAGCTGTTACGCTATCTTTAAATGATGGCTGCTTCTAAGCCAACATCCTCACTGTCTGAGAAAAATCACCACCTTAAGTGTACTTAACATAGATTTAGGGACCTTAAATAGAGATCCGGGCTGTTTCCCTTTTGACCATGGGGCTTAGCCCCCACAGTCTAACTGCCGAATAATTTACTTCATGGTATTCGGAGTTTGATAGGTCTTGCGATATTTCGACCTGTCAAGACCTTCCAGTGCTCTACCCCCAGAAGGAACATGCAACGCTAGCCCAAAAGCTATTTCGGAGAGAACCAGCTATTACCAGGCTCGATTAGCTTTTCACTTCTTACCTCAAGTCATCCGAGAGTATTGCACGGCTCACCGGTTCGGACCTCCCCTCTGATTTCTCAAAGGTTCATCCTGCTCAAGATAAGCTCGCTCTGGCTTCGGGTCTGATGTATAAAACAAACGCGCTATTCACACTCGGTTTCCCTATGGCTCCACCCGGTAAAGGGCTTAGCCTGCTTCATACATCAACTCGTTGGCTCATTCTTCAATAGGCACGCCGTGACGGACAGCACATAACAAGTCAAAATTTATAAAGTCGAAATTCGAAATAAATGCTATTGCATATCCTTTAGACTTTATGGACTTTGGACTTTTCACTGGCTTGTGCTGCCCGCTCCGACTCCTTGTAAGCATATGGTTTCAGGTCTATTTCACTGCCCTCACCGGGCTGCTTTTCACCTTTCCCTCACGGTACTAGTTCACTATCGATCTCTAAAAATATTTAGCCTTACCGGTTAGTTCCGGCAGATTCCCTCAAGCTTTTCGTGTCCTGAGGTACTCAAGAATAATAACGGAAAAGATATTTTATTTTCGCTTACGGGACTATTACCCACTAGGGTTCTGCTTCCCAGCAGATTCTGCTAACAAAATATTTTGTAACTTTTCTCATCTATAAATAAATGACGTCATCATCTTACTACACCGATCACAAACTTTATGTACAAATTTTTCGTACTAAATAGTGGAGGCGAGTCATAGAATTTTTTTAGTGTTCTATGTTGTTACTCGCCCGTGGAGCTTGTTAGTCACAAGACAAAAAATCGGGGAAACCGAATGATCCTGTTAAAAATAACTAACTCACCTGGATATCCAATTTCAGAGCTGCAGCCCTGAGTGCGGTTTCCAATAATTGAGAAACCCTATTGGGAATATCCTAATGCTCTCCACTATTTAATACAAAAAATAAATTTATACACAAAGTTTGTGATCGGTTTGGGCTGTTTCCTTTTCGCTCGCCGCTACTAGGGAAATGTTGTTACTTGCGTAACATTGTTTTCTATTCCTCCAGGTACTGAAATGTTTTACTTCCCTGGGTATGCATATTGCATCAAGTGCAATATAACCAATAAAATTGGCTGAGTTACCTCATTCGGAAATCTCTGGATCAAAGGTTGCTAAGCACCTCCCCAAAGCTTATCGCAGCTTAACTACGTCCTTCATCGCTTATTAGAGTCAAGGCATCCACCGTACGCCCTTAAATTTCCCATTAGGAAATTTAAAAACCACAATCTTTAAAAGTTTACGTTATAAACTTTAAATTTGTTTTAACCTGTTATATGGAATCAATTCCGTATAACAGTCTTATCAAAATTAATTGATAAAATTTTTTTAAATCATTTCAATCTCTCTCCAAGAAAAATTGAATGATTCACCTGCCTGCCTATAGCATCTATAAAAGACCCAATCCACTTATCATGGAAAATTGGTAATGCTATGACAGAATGAAGATGTAAATTTTAATTATCATCCGCTAGGATAATCTCTGAAATCTTAATCTTATTTTTCAAGTTTCAATCTTTCTGATGAAAAAATCGCCTTTCGGCGACTAGTAGACAACATCAAAGATGCATCTATATAAGCCGCTTTAAAATTGATTTCTTGTATAACATATCTGTGTAAGAACGAGTATATAGGAAAGTAGAATAAAGTCAAGGAAAATAAGGAGTAAAACGACTATATTTTCTTGACCCAGTGCCTTTTTCCAATATAGCCATAAATTTCAACATTATTTTTATATAACAAATATAATGATACTAAATTATGTGGGTAAATTTTTAAGAAAATGGCGGGGGTCAAGGATTTTACAGGTTAAAATCAGATAGTTCTCTACAGGTTATCCCCAGTTTTATTTTTACCCTTATTTTCCAATATTTTTTGATATTTTGATAATAAAAAAACTAGGTTTTACCTAGTTTTTAAATTTTTTTTTAGTGTTTATGAATGAATTATTCAAGAATACTATCCAGATTTACATCATAAAGCATTTTTTCTTGAATGGAAGTATAGCTGATTATTTCTTCAGGTTTTATCCAGATTTTTATTTCTCTTTCGGCTTCTGCCGGCTTATCCGAACAATGAATGAGGTTCCTAACTGCTCTTCCGTCGGCGTCCGCTAAAGTATAAGAATCCAAAGTAAAATCTCCTCTTATTGTTCCTACATCCGACGTTAAAGGTTCAGTACTTCCGACAAGTTTTTTTACAATCCCAACAGATTGGTTTCCTTCTATCACCATGATTACGACAGGTCCAGCTGTCATGAATTTTACGAGTCTGCCGATTATTTCTTTTCCATATTCCAAAGCTGGTTTTGTAACTTCTGCTCCGCGTGCAGTTCTGTCATTTACTATTTTTGTACCCTTCTCCAAAAACCAGACATCATCTTTGTTGTAATGCAACCAACATTGTTCTTCAGTTGGAATGGCCATTTTCATGGCAACAATTTTCAAACCAGTTCTTTCAATTCTGCTTATGATTTCACCTATGAAATTTCTTTGAACTCCGTCGGGTTTTATAATTACAAAAGACTTTTCGTTTTTCATTTATTTATTTTTTATAAAAATTAATTAATAATTAAACTTTAGGTGTTGTAGGTGCGCTCACGACTTCAGACTTCTTAACGCTGATCGATTTGCGAAGATGTAATCATCTGAGCAAAGCGAGTCGTATTCTGCTGCCCGCGTTGGCGGGCTCACATTACGTAAAGAAAACCTGGCATGAAAAACTGCATTAAAGCGGTTTTTCATTTTTCTTATATTTTTCCATAATCGCTTCCTCAACTTCTGCTCGGTCGCGACCATACTTAAGATATGATAATTCTTTGATTTTATCAAGCAAAAGTTTGTTTCCTCTTGGCGGAAGATTTGTTTCCATACTAAATGGTTTTATCGGTTGGCCATTTGCGAGCATTTTTACATATGAGTTGTGCATCTGCAAATTCATCAAATCTTTTGGTGTGAATACTGGAGCAAATTGTTTCGCCAAATATTCTGCATCTTCAGAGCTGACGCGGAATGCAGCCATCGAGCCGACGTTTCCAAATACAGCGTTCTTAATTCTTTCATCAAGTTGTGCAATATATTGATGAGCAACTGTAAGCGCTAATTTATATTTCCTTGCCTCTGAAAGAATCATGGAAATAGAATCTGTTGTTACATTTTGGAACTCATCAATGTAAAGATAAAATGGTGGCAAATCTGTTCCAAAAGAATCCACACGCGACATAGCCGCCATTTGAAGTTTGCCGACAATAATAAGCCCGATGAGATTTGAATTGATTTCTCCAAGTCTTCCTTTTGCAAGATTTACAAGCAAGATTTTCTTATTGTCCATGATATCTCTGAAATTGAATGCGGATTTTTCCTGAGAAACTATCGGGCGCATAATATCGTTTGAAAGAAATACGTCAAATTTGTTCGTGATGTACGGAACAAAATTAGCAAGTCCGCTCTCGCCGGTAGTTTTTACGGCATTTGCCCAAAATTGATTTATGAGAGGATTCTTGCATTTAGAAAGTTTCATTTCTCTGAAAGTTTTATCAGAAAGGACGCGGGCGATATCAAGAAGAGTATTTCCAGATTCCGGATCTTCCATCACGAGCAACGCGGAATTTCTAAAGTATTGTTCAAAAGCCGGACCTCCAGCAACTTTCATGTCAAAAAGCTTATTGAAAATAGAAAGCATTTCATTAACAACGAAAGTTTTTTGTTCCGGAAATTTTCTATCGTATTCAAGCATGTTCAAACCCATAGGTCTTTCAGTGTGACTCGGATCAAAATATATTACGTCTTCATATCTTTCCGGCGGAATAAATGAAAGAACTTCCTGAATATCCGAACCATGAGGATCAATCATGCAAACGCCTTCGCCATTCAAAATATCTTGTCGTATCATCGTCTTCAAAAGAGTCGTCTTACCTGTACCGGTTTGTCCTATGATATAAAAATGTCGCAATCTGTCTTCAACTGTAATTCTTATCGGTGTTCTTACATTCCTGTGGACATTAGTTCCAAGCAAAATTCCATGATCCGGCAAATCAAGCGGTGCCGGCGCAGTAATCGCGTTTGACTGTTTAAGCTGCGATGCTTCGCTGAAATCATTTTCCGGAAGATGAAAGAGAGTTGTGAGTTCTTTCAAATTTAAAACCAAATCATTTTTCTCGTTGAAAATTCTGAAAGAAAAATCGCGGGACATTTTCAAAAGTTCGCTTCCTTCAATTCTTTTGAATCTAAATTTATTCCCCTTCGTATTTTCAAATTGATTGAAAGATGATTCAATATCGGAAAGAATTGCTCCGGCTTCCTCTCTAGAATTTGACGAAGCCATTATCCTTATATTCACGCTCGCGAGCGGAGCATCAATTTTTAATTTTATATTATCTATAATATCCTGATGTGAATCTTGAGGTTTTTTCTCATCATCTGTCTTTTTATTCGAACTTAAAATCTCTTTTCCTACCTGTTTGAAAATACCGGCAAAAGAGATGTCCGCTTTTTCGTAAGCTTCTTTTAATTTTGCGCCTTTTTCAACTTCTTTCAGGACTCTTTTATACAAACTCATTTCATTAGGTGCCGGCTTGACTATTATCTGTATTGCGGCTCCCTCGCCGTTCTTGTCCACCTTTGAAAAACTGTTCAAAATAATTTTCAGCGGATCATAATCATAATTGTCATATGTCTTTATTGGAAAAATATCGTCAGTTGAAAACTCCGCATAGGAACCGACAAAATCTCCGGCCTCATTAAAAATATTATAATCATCTTTTTTCTCGGTAATCCTTACGTCCGAAAAAGTGGATTGTATTTGTGTTTCAAAAAGGGTTTTTTTGCTGTCCGGCACGGCGATATAAAAAATTATTTCACTGCTGAAATTCGCCTTCGTCAGTTCCAAAACAAAATAGTGATTGTAACTATCGTCATTGTCTTCCACCGAAAACATGCCGGAATAAAACTGTTCCATCTTTGAAATAAGTTCTTCTAGTGCCTTATTTTTTTGGGTTTCATCTTTATTTATTCCAGGGAGTGAAACTTCAAAAAGCGTCATCTTGAGCGCTTTAAAAATAGGATTTTTTTCGTTGTCATTTGCAACTCTGAAACCGGCTTTTATATATTGAACCAAAAATCTGTGAAAATCATCTTCAACATGCGGATCTTTTAATCTTTCGACAATTGAAAGAGCATTCAAAACTCCTTTTTCTTGAAGTACATTTACAAGCTCTCCCATTTTTTCATCGTGAGCTTCAGGAGACAAATCAAGTACAATTGCTTCAACTTCATGCTGTTTTAAAATATAATCTTTATCTAGAATATCTTCTGGCTTTTTTTCGGCATGTTCGGCCAATTCCCTTTTTATTACTTCTTCTCTTGAAATCACCTCACCTTTTTCGGCTAGCATTTTTTCATGACTTGAAACTTTTGCACGCAAATAATTTAGCTCCTCTTCCGGAGTTTTAAATTTTTGTTCTATTCCTTCATTTCCGAATTGTTCAGCCATAATTAATTTTGCAAAATTACGTCGTGCAATCATCCTTTAAGCGCAACGCTATGCAAATTATATCATAATAAATTGATATTTTGCACCAATAATGCCTCAATCTTCTCTCTCTAACTCTTAGCTAATCTTTTTTCTATTAAAATCTGCTTCACTTTTTCATAAGATTCATGATCAATACCCATATCAGATAAAATCCTAAAAGATCCTTTACCAAAAGAATTTTCTATTAGACGTCCTATTTCTAAAATATTTCCTGAAAAATGAGCTAGAAAGAATTTCTCCATAACTTCATCTTTTGTTAATGAACTGTCATCCTGCAAAATAGAATCAACGACAAAATTTAGTACCTCTCTTTCATTTGGATAAATATAATAACTAAGCATTTTTTCAGAAGGATATATAAACTCTATTTCTGAAGGATCGATACCCGCTTCGGAGGCTACTTTTGCTTTTTCTTCAAAATCCATATATGGCTCTTTTGGTATATTCTGAGAACTTGAAATGAGGACTGGCAAAAGTTTCTTCTCAAGTTCAACAACCACAGCTTCATTTAATCCTTTAAATTTTACTGAAAAAGGTTCATCATTTTCTTCTATTCTTCTCATATTTGAAGCAACTTTTAATCCCTCTCTAAATAGACCGCTGTGAATTATTCTATCTTTAGGATTTTTGCTGTCTTTATCAAAAAATTCAAATATCTGATCTGATTGGTATCCTTTAAAATGTATAGCTTCGTGCAAAATTTTACCAACATTTTCCATATTCGGTTCATTCTCAGAGTGTTTGACAAAAATTGCTTGATTAACAGAACTATAACAAGCATTCGTATTTTTAAGACCTCCAGCAAATTTTTTATAAATATCTTCGCCAATAATATGTACATTATTTTCTTTCAAATCAAATGGTTTAAGTCCATACTCAACGAGTAAATCATTAGTTATAGTATTTGCAAGATTGATTGTCTCAATATCAATCAAAGTTTTTTCTTTTTCGGCTTTTAACAATTCATTCACATCCTCTTGTGATAGCTCTGCCGAATAACCCTTTGCATAACTTTCTTTTATATTTACAATTTTCTCTTCCTTAAGATCTTCACTTGCATTGCCATGTATAAATATTTTTGGTTTTTCCATTTTTTTTAGTTAAATTAGCAACAATTATATTTGTTACACATATATTAAATCTTTGTCAATATTTCCGGCTCGCCGCTTGTAATCAAAACAGTATGTTCAAAATGTGCACTTCTTGACGCATCTACAGTTTTAAAAGTATATCCATCCTTGTCTATAAAAACATCCTTCGCGCCTTCGTTTATCATCGGTTCTATGGCAATAATCATTCCCGGTTTTAATCTGTCACCGCTTCCTCTATCACCATAATTCGGAATATAAGGATCTTCGTGAACGCTGTATCCGACTCCATGTCCGCACAAATCTTCGACAACAGAAAATCCATTCGCCTTGGCAACTCTTTCAACCGCAAAACCTATATCACCGGTATGTTTATTTCCTTTTGCAGATTTTATTCCGGCATACAATGCTTCCTTTGTAACTTCAATAAGTTTTTTTGAAACGGAATCAATATTTCCAACTGGCACTGTAATTGCAGAATCTGTTACTAAACCTTTGTGCGTGAGACACATGTCTAAAGAAACAATATCTCCTTCTTTCAAAATTTTTGGATTTTCATTCGGTATCCCGTGGACGACCTCATCATTTATGGAAACGCAAATGGAAGCAGGATACGGTCTCTTGGCACCTTTAGGTTTATAATTTAATTCAGAAGGAATATCTCCTTTTTCTTTTGCCAACTTTGTCGCAAGATCATTTAATTCTGCCGTGGAAACTCCAGGTTTTGCCGCTTTACCGACTTCTTGCAATATGAAAGCTAGGCGTTTTCCACCTTCTCTCAATTTTTCTATTTCCTCTTTGGTCTTGATTGTTATCATAATCAGGCTTTAATATACGCCAAGGCCCATAAAAATCAAATCCCCGCATTCAAGCGGGGATTTGATTTTTTTATTTATTAAATACTTTTTTCATTATTTCTTCGGACACCTGTTCAATCGTCTGTTCTCCGTTTATTTCTATAAATTCGCAATTTTCATTGTTTTTAAAAAATTCCACGCAAGGCAGAACATCCGCATCAAACCAAGACATTCTGTTTGCAATCCCGTCCTTGGTATCATCAGCACGTCCTCTCGCAAGAAGTCTTGCCGTTGCCCATTCTTTACTTACGTTTATATAAACGACTCTATATTTTTTAATTTGGTAAAATTTCAATGTTCCATCAAGCAAGAGCGCTTCAGTGAGTCTTCTAGGAGCGCCATCAAAAACCAAATTTTCATTGTTTGTAAAATTATCTATAAGATAATTTACCCAAAGTCCTATCACTATTGATTCTGGCATAAGTTTTCCGGTTTCAAGTATTTCTTTTGTTTTCTCTGCTGTAAATGAAGTTGTTTTTACTAAAGCTCTCAAAAGAGAACCTGTTTCTATATGAAGAGTTTTCAATCCGTTAATTTCTTTTATTTTATTCATGTAAAGAGCGACTTGTGTTCCCTTTCCACAACCAGATCTGCCCATAAAAATACATGCTTCCAAGCCTGATGAATTTTCTTTGTCGTTTGAAATATTTGTCATGAAAAAGATTATATCATAAATTAAAAATTAGAATATAGTATTTAGATTTTAAAATACAAAGAGGGTTTTCGCTTCGCGAAAACCCTCTTTGTATTTGCATTTATCTTATAACTTTCGTATTAGTATTCTCTCATCGTTATCTGAGCTTGCACTTTCTTTATCAAATCAATAAGAACAGAAACCACGATAAGCAACGCAGTTCCTCCGACGGCTATTGAAGATATTCCTGTAATAGATTGTATTGCTATTGGCAAAACGGCGATAACGCCAAGAAAGAGAGCACCAACCAAAGTAATTCTTGTTAGAATATTGGCCACATAATCCGATGTTGAAATTCCAGGTCTTACTCCGGGAATGAATGCTCCGCTTTGCTGAAGATTTTTCGACATCTGTTCAGGATCAAAAGTGACTGCCGTGTAAAAATATGTGAATAAAACGACAAGAATAAAATACAGCGAGCCGTTAACCCAGGCATTTGCAAAAAATATATTCAAAGATGATGCCACAGTTTTCAAAGTTGGATTTGTCGCTATCTGAATTATGTATTTGAATATCATCTGTGGAAAAAGAAGAATGGACATTGCAAAAATTATCGGAATCACTCCAGCTTGATTCAATCGTAGTGGTATATATGTTGAAACTCCTCCGGAAGTTTTTGAACCAGTTATTCTTTTTGCATAAGTGACTGGAATAGGTCTTTCCGCTTCCGAAATAAAAACGATTCCATAAATTACGATAAGCGAAATTACTATGACCAATAAATACATAGGAATTTGTGAAATATCAAAAGATGCGCTCATCTGTGAAATGGCCGTGGGTATTCTTGATACGATACCGGCAAAGATAAGAAGAGAAGTTCCATTTCCTATTCCAAACTCTGTCATAAGTTCTCCTATCCACATCAGCAAGATTGAACCGGCGGTTATTATTAAAATATTTACAATCATTTCAACACCGCTCAAAGTCGGTATGACTCCGGATTTTTCAAGCAATATTAAAAAGCCAAAACCTTGTGCGAGTGCAATCGGAACTGTAAGTAATCTTGAAATCTGCGTAAATTTTCTTCTGCCAATTTCTCCTTCTTCCTGATACATTTCTTTCACTTTTGAAGACATCATCGTAAGAAGCTGCATGATAATCGATGAAGTGACAAAAGGACCGACTCCCAACATTACAATAGAAAGTTTGCTCAAGCCTCCTCCGGAAAATACGTTTAGAAAATTAAGGACATCGTTGCCGGCAAAAAATGAATTCAATCTGCTCGTGTCAATTCCAGGTATTGGAATTGCGGCAAGCAATCTTGAAATAAGCAGCGCTCCAAGAATAAAGAGAAGTCTTCCTCTAAGGCCTTTATCTTGAAAAACCATTTTTATTTTGCCAAAAAAGTCCATTTTATTTTATTTTATTTTACCGATCCTCCAGCTTTTTCTATTTTTGTTTTTGCTTCAACTGATACTTTGCATCCGGAAACATTCAATTTTTTGGAAAGATCGCCCAAACCTAGTATTTTTACTTTTGGATTTTTACCAAGTCTTGTTTCGAGTGCGCCGATTTTTACCAAATATGATGGAGTAACAGAATCGCCGTTTGAACATGCGATTTCAAGCTGACCGACATTAATGACAACAAATTTATCGTTGATTGATTTAAAAGAATAACCTCTGAGCTTAGGCATCTTCTTTATAATATCTCTCATCTCCGGTCTTAATTTGTGACCGGCTCTTGCCGTTTGCCCTTTTCCTCCTCTGCCGGATGTCTTTCCTCTTTTTCCTCCTCTTCCGACAATCGCAGTCTTTTTATTTTTTGTTATTCTTTTAAGATTATGAATTTGCATGGTAGTGAATTATTTTTTAACTTCCGTTTTTGCTTCGGAATTTGTTTCTGTTCTTTACAACCGCAGGGTTTCTCTTTTTATCAAAAGCTGAAAGCGCGATAATGGCCGCTCTCGCAATATTCAATTTATTTTTTGATGGTGAAATTATTTTTGCAGTTATATCTTTTATTCCGGCCAATTCAATGACATTTTTCAATGCGCTTCCTGCGCTAACTCCTCTTCCTTTTGCAGGCATCATTATGACTCTTCCGCTGCAATATTTTGCTTCCACGCTGTGAGGAATAGACATTGTCTTTGTAAGATTCAAGTGCATGATATTTTTCTTCGCATTTCTGTATGCCTTATCTATTGCGAGAGATGTATCATTTGCTTTTCCTGTTCCGACTCCGACTGTACCTTTCTTATCGCCGACAACCATATGAACGCTGAAATTCAATCTCTTTCCTCCTTTCGTGACTCTTGTAACTCTTCTTATATTCAAAATTTTCTGATCAAATTCCGGTTTGATTCTTTCCGGTCTTCCGTGTCCTCCTCTTCTTGGATTTTTTGTTCTGTCTCCGCTATTCATTCCAAACTGTCCAAATTGTTTTCCAACAGGCTTGGTAAAATGAGGTCTTTGCAGCCATCGGAGTGGTTTTTGCATCTGCTGAATTTACAGGAGCAACAGGAATGCTATTTATATTTTTATTTTCTGTATCCATTTTTATTAATCTTAAGATAAGTAAATTATATTCGCTTTGCTCATTAATTTTCTAAAATTTAAGTCCGCCTTCTCTTGCGCCATCCGCAAAAGCTTTCACCTTTCCAGTATAAATAAATCCTCCTCTGTCAAAAACTACTTTTGAAACTCCTTTTTCGATTGCAATCTTTGCCAATTCTTTTCCGGCATTGGCAGATTTTTCAACAAAATTCTTTCCTTTAGCTTTATCAGCTGAATATGAGGCCAGAGTGATTCCCTTTGTATCATCAATTATTTGTCCATAAACTGAAGTGTTTGATTTGTAAACGCTAAATCTCGGCATTTCCGAAGTCCCGGAGATTTTGGCTCTGAGTCTTTTGTGTCTTACTTCTATTTTTGCTGATTTACTAGTTAATCTTTTCATTTTGATTTTCAATCACGTCGCGCGACGTCCTTTAAGCGACAATCTCAAATTATTTTATGCGGTTTTCTTTCCTTCTTTTCTTCTGATGACTTCGCCTTCAAATCTTATTCCCTTTCCTTTATAAGGTTCAGGTTTTTTTATTGCTCTCAATCCTGAAGCAAAGCTGGTAATCAATTCTTTATCTATTCCCGTAATTACCACAATTCCTTTATCTAAAGACTACTTTTAATCCTGCAGGAATTTTTACTTTTACAGGATGAGAAAAACCTACTTTAAAGTGATGTCCGTAGGAGTAACGTCGGCTTTATATCCGACTCCTTCAACAATCATTCTCTTTGCCATAACCTTTATTCACTCCTTCTACCATATTTTGAATATGAGAAGCATAAGTTCCCCAAAGCGCTTTGTTTTCCAAAGAATCTTTGACAGGTTTAAGCTGACTTTATTTCCTTCAACAGAAATAACTATATTTTTTTTGAAAGTTCTTGAAAGTTCTCCGAGTGGACCTTTTACGCTAACAACATTGCCGTTTACTTTAATTTCGGTCTTTGCTGGTATTTCTATTCCTTTTTTTCCTAATCTTGACATTATATTAAAATAAACTTAATTACCAGATTTTGAATAAAATTTCTCCGCCGACTTTCTGTTTGACTGCTTCTTTGTTTGAAAGAATTCCTGCTGGTGTAGAAATTATTGTCGCACCGAAACCATTTTTGAAAGGTTTGATATCTTCTGACTTTTATATAAATTCTTCTTGAAGGTTTTGAAATTCTCTGGACATTGGTGATTTTCGGAGATTTGTCGGCTTTATAACTCAAAACAACGTCAATCATATTTCCATTTTTTGAAAAAGATTTTATATAACCCGTTCTTACAAGAACATCTGCTATGGCATACTTTTATTTTTGAGGTATAAGCTGAAACAGACTCCTTTCCTGCGAGGTTTCCATTCTTGATTCTTATTATGAAATTTCCAATAATGTCAGTTACCATGATGATTTTTTAATTCCGGGAATTTTTCCCTCGATTAGCAAACTCTCTAAAGCATATTCTGCAAAGATCAAAGTCTCTCATATATCCGTGTTTTCTTCCACAACGGAAACATCTCCTCACTACTCTTGAGGCAAATTTTATCGGTTTTTTTGATCTTGCAACTGTTGATTTCTTAGCCATTTTGTAAAATGTAAAATAAAAAGCTTCAAAAAGCTTGTTGCAATATACTAGCAAGAAGCTCTTACAAAGTCAATGAAATAACGAGTGCATTCCCGACTATATTTCATTGACTCCGTCACTATTTCAGCAAGCACAAAATAATCACTAAAATTGGTGAAAGAAAACCTTCATCTAAAACTGCACAAAAGCTCAATTTGATAAAAATAGTGTTGGGGGTCAATAAAAAAGGGCCGCACTTTTACATGCGGCCCGGGAAATCTTCATCGGATTCTTGTTCTTTGCCCGACTTTTAAGTGAGGCAAAATTACTCCGATTAGTTTCCTTTTTTTTCTATTCTTTCTTTCATCTTGCTGAAATACTTCTCAGCAGATTTTTTTCCCATCTCAAGGAGCATTAGATTTAACTCCTTCACTTCCTCAGAAGACAGACCTTTGGTAAAGTCCATGTTTTTCTTTATCTCATCCATCTTTTGTGAGACAGAGCGGTCCATGGACTCTTGCAGAATCCTTTCATACATAACAGCATATAAACAAAAAAAACCGCTTTTCAGCGGTTTTTTAAAATTTTTCTTATTCTCTCTTTTTCTTTCCTTTTCTTCTTTTTTCTTCTTCACCTTTTTTGAATGGAAATCCGAGATATTCCAAGAAAGTTTTTGCTGAAATTTTATCTTTGACATTCGTCACTATTGTGACGGCGAGTCCGAAAACATCTTTCAATTCTTCATCGGATGATTCAGGAAAAACTGAATTTTCTTTCATACCGATAGTGAAATTGCCCATATTATCTATAGCAGTGCACTGAAAGCCCTCTGAAATCTTTTGTTCTTGGAAGAGCAATGTAAACAAGCTTATTTAGAAAATCAAACATTCTTTGTCCGCGGAGAGTGACTTGGTATCCGACTGGATCTCCTTCTCTGACTTTGAAAGTTGCGACTGATTTCTTTGCAACTTTAAGCATGACTTTCTGTCCGGAAATTTTTGTCAAGCCTGTCATCAACAATTTTATTTTTGTTCTTATCTTTGAAAGAGCCGGTACCAGAACTCAAAACAACCTTCAAAACTTTTGGAGTTTGCATTTTGTTCTTTAAGCCCAAAGTTGTTCTTTAGTGCTTCAAAGGCTTTATTCTGTTTTTCTTTTAATGATATCATCTCTTTTTTATTAAATATTAAATCTCTTTTCCTGTTTTTCTGTTGATTCTTACTCTATTTCTCGCCGATAGTTTTCTTTCCGACTCTCGCTCTCTTTCCGTTTTCATTTATCATGACATTTGAAGCGTGATAGGCATTGCTTTGTCCACAACCTGACCTTTTGCACCTGACTGTTTTGCTTTCTGGTGTTTCTTGCTGATATTTATTCCTTCTATCAAAACTTTATTTACTTTCGGATATGCGGCAACAACTTTCCGGTTTTGCCTTTGTCTTTTCCTGCTATAACTATTATATTGTCTCCTTTTTTAATTTTCATTTTTTTCTTTTGACTTTATGGACTTTCGACTAATTTTAGACTATTTCCGGCGCAAGGGAAGCGATTTTCTTGAAACCCAATTCTGCAATCTCTCTTGGAATCGGACCGAAAACTCTTCCGGCAATCGGATCCTGTTTTCCTTTTTCAATAATGACAACTGCATTCTCATCAAATCTTATATATGAACCGTCAGCTCTTCTGAATGGTTTTCTTTGTCTGACAACAACTCCGTAAAGAATATCTTTTTTCTTTGCCAATTTTCTCGGCTCAGCTTTCTGAACAGACAAGACGACAACTTCGCCGATACTCGCCCATCTCTTTTTTGAACTTCCAAGCACTCTTAAAAATTCTGCCGATTTTGGCGCCTGAATTATCTGTTATATTTACTATTGATCTGTCTTGTATCATTTTATTATTTAAAAATTATTATTTCTTCAAAACTTTGAATCTTTTGTTTTTTGAAATCGGTCTTGTTTCGATTATTTCAATAATCTCTCCTTCTTTGCATGTATTTC
This sequence comes from uncultured bacterium, assembly GCA_963798465.1. Taxonomy (GTDB): domain Bacteria; phylum Patescibacteriota; class Minisyncoccia; order Phycocordibacterales; family GWA1-40-21; genus Bog-1340. The sequence goes on from CAWCTC010000001.1 coordinate 29,123, forward strand.
CTTCATCGTGAGCCATGATTTTATTCTGTTTCTTGATGAATTTTCCATACTTCGGATGTTTTTTGAAAGAATCGATGGAAACAACAACGGTATCCTTCATTTTTGCTGAATACAACTTCCTTTCAATACTTTTCCATTATTCTTTTTTTACTGATTTTTTTTCCATATTTTTATATTATAATTATGCTTTTTTCTCTTCCTTTAAGAATCGTAAGAATTCTGGGCAATTTCTTTTCTTAAATTTCTTCCGTTTTACATTTTTCATTTTGCTTCTTGAAGTTCCAAATCTGAAATTGCTCAAAGCAGTTGCTTTTTCTGAAAGCTCTTTTTCAAGTTCGCCGTTGTTTTTTTTCTTAAATCTTTTAATTTCATATATATTGTATATTAAAATCTTCGCTATAACTTTCGTTGTTGACTGGAAACTTCGTTCCTCCTTTTCTCAGCATTTCTCTTGCTGAAGGCACATCAACATCCGTCAACTTCAAAAAGAACTCTTCCCGGCTTTACGATAGCGACATAACCTTGCAATTCTCCTTTTCCTTTTCCCATTTTAACTTCGGCTGGTTTCTGAGTATATGGATGATCTGGGAAAATTCTTGTCCAAATTTTTCCGCTCTTTGCACATTGAGTGAGCAATAGCTTTTCTGGCGGCTTCAATCTGATTTGATTTAATTCTTCCCGCTCATATAGCTTTCAAACCAAAAGAACCGAAAGAAACTTTTGTTCCTCGTGTTTCTACGCCGACTCTTGTCAGGATTTTCCCTGAAAGTATGAGCTTTTCTGAATTTTACTTTTTTTGGCATTAACATATTTGTTTATCTGGTTTCTTTAGTAAATTATTTCTTTTCTTTATTGAAAATATCACCTTTGTAAATCCAGACTTTTGATACCGATATCTCCGTATGTCATATGAGCTTTTTCTTGCGCATAATCAATATCTGCTCTGAAAGTCTGAAGCGGAACTCTTCCTTTTTTCATTTCTTCTGATCTTGCGATTTCTGCACCGCCGAGTCTTCCTCCGCAATAAACTCTGATTCCTTTGACATCGCGATTTGCCATGACTTTTTCAATAGTCTGTTTCATCACTCTTCTGAAAGGCAATCTTTTTTCCAAACCTTCGGCAATCATTTGGGCAACTATAGCTGCATTTGATTCTGGTGATTTGATTTCTTCAACATCCAATTTGAAATCTGCTGGAATTGAAAGTTTGTTCTTTGCGGCAAATTTCATTATATCTTTTCTCAAGTTTGACGGAACCTTCTCCGCTTCTGCCGATAACAACTCCGGGTCTTGAAGTTTTAATGATCAGTCTGAATGTCTTGTCGTTTCTTTCCATTTCAATGGAGCCGACGTATTGGCCTCGCATTTTCTTTTCGAGAAATTCTCTGAGCATCATATCGGCTCTCAAAAATCTTTGTAATTTTTGCCAGTAGAAAACCATCGGGATTTCCAATCTCTGATGATTCCCAGTCTATGTGAATATGGATGTACTGTGTGTGACATAAAATTATTTTTCTGATTTTTTAACTTTCTTTTCTGTTACGGCTTTTACAGCTTCTTTTTTATTTTCTACTTTAACTGCTTTTTTACCGGTTTAACAGGCATATTATCTATTGTATCCAAACTAACAAAAACATGGCTTGTTCTTTTGTTTATAGGATAAGCCATTCCTCTTGCTCTTGGCATTCTTCTTTTCAAAACTACTCCTTCATCTACTCTGAATTCTTTTACAAAAAGTTTGTCTGCTGGAATATTAAAATTGTGTCGATGCATTTGCAACCGCGGAATCAATCAAATCTGAAAGTGGCTTTGCAGCTCTTTTAACCAAAAAGTTTAAAGTGTTTTTCGCATCCTCTACTTTCTTTCCTTTCACTAGATTGGCGACTAATCTTACTTTTCTTGGTGACTGTCTATAATCATTTAATTTTGCGGTAATCATATATTATTTTTTAGCTTCTGTCGATGCTTTTGCTGCTTTTGCTGCTGCTATTTCTGATTCTTTTGCGGCAATATCAAGTTCTTTCTGCATCTTACCTCCGTGTCTTGTAAACTTCCTTGTAGGAGAAAATTCTCCGAGTCTGTGTCCGACCATATCTTCGGTGACAAGAACTTCCAAATGCGTTCTGCCATTGTGAACTCCGAAAACAAAACCTACCATTTCTGGAGATATCTGGCTTCTTCTTGACCATGTTTTAATAACACCGGTTTCAATCGGTTTTTTGCCTTCTATTTTTTTTAGAAGTTTTTCATCTACATATGGTCCTTTTTTAAGCGATCTTGCCATAAAATAATTTGCATAAATAAAACAAGAAGCTCATAAGAGCTCGAATTAGCATATTAGCAAAATTACGAATAATGTCAAGGAAAATAACGAGCACAGCGACCATATTTTCCTGACCCCGACACTATTTCAACCGAAATAAAATAATCATTGAAATTGATAAAAGAAAACTCCCATCAAAAACTGCACAGAAATCAACTGATAAAAATAGTGCAGGGGGGTCAACAGCAAAATGGTTTGTTTACGTGGCAAAGAACACTAAAACTAATTTGGAATAGCGATTTGATTATTGTTGTTTTGACTATTTTTAGAACTTAAACCTCCAGCAATTCCCATAATCAAAAAACTGACGCCGATTATCAGTGCAAATGCTATCAAGAATTTGAAAAAGGTTGAATCGAACATTTACCCGAGAAAATTTTTGCTGACTTGCCCGAAGAAAATTTGTAATAAAATTTTGACGGGTGAAAATGTGTTGGTGTTATATGACTAAACCATTTCGCAGATTTTTCTTTGCTAAAAGATTTATCGAATTGGTTAGCATTTTCAACACGTCAACAAAAACTTTAACGGGTTAATTATACCATTTTTTAAAAATTGTAGAATATATGGATGAAAGATTTTATTCCACTGGCTGGAATATCAACCAATTTCGACCAAAAGCTCTTTGTCGATGAGGAATAGGAATTATTATCAGGAACTGAAAGACCTGAGTTCAAAACAGACGCAGTCTGATCAAGATTTTCTGCATTGGAATTTGCTGTCGATGTTGCTGACTCTTCCCTAGTCACGGCAATTTTATTATTCTGGTTATTTTTCAAAGCAAGAGAATCTTTGTAATTTTTTAGCAATTTTTCCGCATCTTCTACAGAAATATAATTACTTGATGAAGCAACGGCAAGATTACTTTCTGGCTGTGAGGTTGTTGCATTTTGCTGACCAAAATTATCAGAAGCTACTTCCCCATCAGTAGGATTATCAAGAAATATTCCGCTCGTCGAAGCGTCTATTCCCAAATCGTCTTTCGCCAAAATAATCTTATTTCCAGCACTTATGATGGTATCTTTCGGAAACAAAAAATCTTTTTGCATTCCCTTAATTTTCCAATTTCCAACATTTATTTCGGTTACTCCATTATTTTTAATTTCTATATCGCCATTTTCCGTATCTGAAATTGAAATGTCGGGAGAAACTACATTTACCGTAGTTCTGGAAATAGAATTATACTCTCCGCAAGTTCCGTTCAAAACGACTTGATATTCCCCGGGATATTTGTAGTTATGAGAAACATCCGTGCCTTCAGCATCAAATCCATCGCCAAACGACCATGTAAATAAGGGAGAACATTGGCCATTTTGTTCAATATTATACTTGGCATCAAATTCAATCGGCGAGCCGACCGAAGCCAATCTTTCCCTTCCCGCCGAAATTTCAAAATCATTTTCATCATTATAATTGCTTATGTCTTCCGGATCCGAATGCGAAGAAACATAAACTATTTGTGTAGTTATATTTGTAATTGGCACTTGAGAAGTGGAAGAAGCAACCGATACTGTAGCACTACTACTTGCAGATCCTCCATCACAAGATATTGTAAAAATAGTATTAGCTGTCAAATTGTCTGAAGAAGCAGAACCAGATGTGCCGACTTGCCATGAAGAAGTGGCACCTTCAGATATTGCGCAAGAATTAACATTGCTTGAATTCCAGGAAATGGTTGTGGAAGAATTATAAGAAATAGACGAAGGTGCGGCAAAAATTGTGGCAGTTGGAGTTGTGCCTGAAGGAGGTGACGGAAGAGGTGACATTGATGTTCCAATATTTATGATTTGGGTTGCTGAAATCCAGGACTGTCCTTGGGCCGAAACAGTTAAAGTAAAAGTCCCGTTTGTAGAATCCGAATAGCAAAATCCTTTGTTTGCTTTGCTAGTTGACATTGTCAGCGTACCAGTAGCAGAAATTACAGCCCCGCATTCTCCGCCAATACTCGCGTTGTAAAAAATTCCAGTCGGAGAGGAAGATATAAATTGTAATTTTGTTGCTGAGCCAACCGCGGTTGAAGTACTGTCCGCATCTTGTGTCTGAACAGTCATAATTTGTGAAATCATACCAACTCCAATGTTTTGCGGGGCTGAAGTAAAAACTAATTTTGTTATATTACCATCTGCAAAAACTTTCTCCACAGAAATAAAATTAAAAAATATTACTGATAAAAAAATCACAAACAAAAAGAACAAATTTTTATTTTTCATAATTATAAAATATATTAACATCCACCATCCCTCTTTCTCTAACTTTTTTGTGGATAACTTTTGCGAAGGTCTGACCTTCGCAAGAAATTATTTAATATCTATTTTCTCTGGATTAAAATTTAGCCACTCAAATAAATTATTTTTAAAATTTTCTTTCGACTCAAAATATTCCGGAAAAACTTTTTTATCTAAAATATCATTTTCTAATCTTTTCAAACCAAAATAATCCAAATAACTTGAATAAGTGTAAACATTTAAAAAATCCTTAGCTTTTTCAAAATCGCTTATACCAACATCTTTCCAATCAGATTGAATTAATTTTATTGGATTTAAGTGTATATATGAATATAAAAATTTTAGATAATTGTCATTATTGGCATGCTTTGCTTGAAACCTTCCTTGAAACAAGGCGCCACTCCTTTCATATTTTTTATTAAAATACATTGAGTATGAAGTTAATAATTTTTGAAAAAAATTAGATATGCCGCCAGGAATTTTTTCACTAACCAATAAATGGAAGTGGTTCGGCATTAAGCACCAGGCACCAATATTAATCAGATCTTTTTCTCTTGTATTTGCTAGGTTTGCGAAGGTCTGGCCTTCGCAGACATCATTTCTCTTCATTTCCCTAACATCTGTAGGCAAACTACTATTGCAAATTTTTAACAAAAATAAAAATCGATCATAATCATATTTGTCCATAAAAATATCTCTTTTATCAACTCCCCTATTATAAATATGATAATATTCGCCTTCTGAAAATTTTATTTTTCTGTTCATCCAAAAATGATTATAACAACTTTTATATAAATAACAAAAAATAAAAACCCGCGAAGGTCTGGCCTTCGCGGTTTTTTATTTTGAACAATTTTCGCTAACTTGCGAAGGTCTGGCCTTCGCAAAATTTTGACAACAGAAAAGGCCGGCTCTTTCGAGTCGGCCTTTTCTTAACCTATTCTTCTATGACGAATCCCATAGATAGAATCACAAGTGGTTATATTAGTTGACCATTGATGAATAATTCTGTTGAGCTGTGCTGTATGAAGGTATCAACGTTGCGTTGATTCCTGTTGCTGCACCCTCTATATCATCCCATTTAACAAAGTTGGCTGAACCAAGCTGTGTTTTAATAGAATCATTACCTGCACCAAGAGTAGCACCCGTTATGTTCGCTAGAACATCGAATGTTACTGTTGTATTTGCTGGGATTATGTAACCTGTACCATTAAACGCCAAAGTAGTTGTTCCATTTGACGCTGATGATGAAGCTATAACGACACTTGAATTACCATCTACAACAAGGTTTATATTACCTGTTGTTGAAGCTGCGCCTGCAAATGACAAAACTATAGGAAGAGCAGTCAAATTGACTGAATTTCCAGAAGCTGTAACTGTAATTTGTGCTATCTGCAGATTGGTTCCATCGATGTTACCCTGAGTTGGCTTAGTACTCTGTACAAGGTTAATTACTGGGTAAGCTGCAACTGGTGTCAATTGTGAGCTTGAAGGTATTGGTGAAGGATAAAGCGTATTCGTTGCATTTCCAGATATGAATTTAACTCTGGTCAATTGTAACTGAACTGGAACATCTGAAGGTATTCCGCCATTTGAACTTACATTATTGTAAGTAACAGTGACTGGAATATCTGTACCTGCATTCGAAAGCGGTATTGAAATACCAACTGGGAATGACAATGTTGTTGTAGCACCGAGAGAAACGGCTTGTGTAACGCCTGCGACAGTGATTGATGTAATCGCTGGTGAACCTACTGGAGTTGTGTTGAAATCCATTTCAGTTATTGAAGCTGCACCAATTGTAGACTTGAAGTTGAAGGTTGCGATAGCTGAATTTGATGTACCTCCGAGAACAAGCTGTGCGCTAGGTGAAGCTGATGTAAGTGTAGGAGCATTTACTATTGATCCTACTCCAACTGTGAACGTCTGACCTACAACTGCTGGCCTTGAAGCATCTATGTTGCTGATTACACCGTTAGCTGTGACAGCCAAAGATGTTGATGCTGTTGAACCTGTTGTTAGAATTGAAGCACCGCCACCCAATTTTCCTGAAACTGATGTAGCCAAAGTAACTGTTGTACCGTTTGCATTAGTTGCACTCTCGGTAATAGTTACATCGTTTCCATAGGTTGTGTTGTAATTCAATGCTGTTGTTTTAGCTGTCAAAGTAAGTATTTTACCTGTTGCATTAACTGACGCTGTTACAGGAGAAGTACTTGAACCATTTATTGCAGCTAACATATAACCTGCCATAGTAACATCTGTCGTACTAGCAAGGTAGCTACCAACAGTATATGAATTACCACCGACTACAACTGTCGCAGTATTGCCAATCTCAAAGTGAGATCCTCCGGCAAATGCAACTGTAGCTGTCGCCGCGCTTATTGATGTTGATGAAGTCAAATTTCCAATATCAGCAAAAATATCAACTGTCTGTGAACCATTTGCTGGAATTGTTATATTTGTGCTGAAGTTGTTTGAAAGCTGTGGATTAACTTTTGTTGAATTAACTGATGTGTACAAATTTGACAAACCAGTAATTCCAAGTGAACCTCCGATATTTACTGTCAAACCAGTAACTCTTACCGCTTCTGATGAGTTTGAACTCAAAACGAATGAACCAATTTTGAAGTTAGTTGTATTCGCTGTAAGTGTTGAACTGTTATATGAAGCGTTCTGAGCGACTGTTAAACCTGCGCCGACTACTGACATAGTAGGACCGGTTACAGGATTTAATGGGAATGTTGACAAGGTTGAAGAATATGAACCCTGAGCATTGTTTGGATAACTTGACAAAGTTATCACTGTGCTCGTTCCTGCAGGAATATTTACGCCTGCTGGGTTCTTAAGATCTCCCTTTACATCAAGTGAAACTGTTCCTCCAGCTGGGATTACCAAAGATGATCCTAGGCTGAATAGAGTAGGTGTCGTTGAAGAAACATTCTGTGAGCTTGAAATTGATGCTCCGTTTGCGTATAAAGTGACATTTGTCAAATCTTGAGTTGCAGAAATATTAAGATAAGAAACCTTAACATCTTCTCCGTAACCTCTCAATGTGTATTTTGCCAAATCTACGTTTGTTGAACCTACAACTACATTGCCTGAGCTAAGTGTTGCATCTTGTGATGCTGACAAAGATCCTGCATTTATGCTGATTGTATTTTCAGACATTGGAATACCTGAAGCTGTGATTCCGACATTGTAGTTTGAATCTACGACTTGGAAATCTGCAGCATTCTGCAAATCAACGCTGAATGTTCTGTCTGCACCGTTTACTATATCTGCTCTTACTTCAATTGATCTGTTGCTGTCGATCTTGTAAGGATTTGATGAAAGATCAAAAGTGATCATTCCATTGTTATCCACACCTGATGCTGTAGCAACTTGAACTCCTGAAATAAACAAACCGATATTTGCAAGTGAATTTGAAGGAACTGAACCGATTACCTTGAAAGCTGCGCTCTTAAGATAAACTGCTCTTCCGCCTTCCGAAAGACTTGCTCCCCAGATTGTGTACTGCAATGTTCCGGCATCAACTTGTGTTGCTGGCTGTACTGCTGTAAGACCAATTGTAGCAAGATCTGTTGCAACAGCTACCGTGAAGGTAGAACCTGTTATTGGATATACTCCTGAACCTGGGATGCTTGCTGTGACTCCTGTCAAAGCAACATTTACTGTTTGTCCGGCTGCAGCACTTGAAGCTATATCAGCTTTTACTGCAACTGTTACTGATTGCCCTGGAGCAACAGTGAACAATCCTGTTCCTGAATTAAATGTAATTTGTCCAGATGAAACTGTAGCTGCATCTGTCAATCTTGTTGCACCTTGGAAAAGGTAAACATTCGCAAGTGAAGTATCTGCTGAAACTCCGCCTCTCTGCAATGTTACGTTTGTAACAACTGCTGGAGCTGATGAAGTGTTCGTGAATGTGTATTCTGCCAAGTCTGCTGCTGCTTGACCTTCAATGACTGAACCTGCTGAAGGTGATGTAGCTGCTAAGGCGAAGTTTAAGCTTGAACCTGTTGCTACTACTGTTGTGCCTCCTGTTGTTGTCGTTGTGACTGAACCTGCTGTTGCATTTACTTTAGCCATTGTTATAGGACCAAAGTATCCGACTGCTGGTGAAATTCCCATAGCTGCCTGATATTTTGCTAAAGCTGTTTTTGTCAAATTTCCAAAGTAACCGAATGCTGTGCCGGCTGGCATAACGAGGTCACCTTGAGCGACAAGAATATTTTGCAAAGCTGTGACATCTGCACCTGAACTTCCAATCGTGAGACTCTTAGTGAAAGTGTATGATGAAGCTGTTGCGACTGGTGCTGCTATTGAAGCCATCAATGATGATGCTTGCGTAGCATTGATTATTCCTGCTGCTTGAAGCATAGAAATATCTGCTGACGTCAAAGCAAAGACTGAAGTAGCAACCAATGAAAGTGTCATCACAATTGATGCAATGACACCGATTTTATTTTTACTCATATCTAATTTATAATTTTTAATTAAAAGAAAAAACTTTCCTTAACATTAACTAATAAAAAGCTAATAACGTTGGAAAGAATCTCTTCGTTTTCTCACCAGTGAACTCTTTCGAGCAAAATAAAATGTTTCGACTAAAAACTTTTTTATTTAAATCTGATGAACATCTTTATTCCCATTGAAATTTATGAAATGACCTTTCAAAAATTTCGGGATAACACACGGCCGACATATTGCACGTGCGACTTCCTTTCTACTATTCCCTCTTTTTTATATTCTCAATCACACGATCGTCTTGAGCAGACAAAAGTTTTTTAGTGAATGAGTTCGACACAAAAAAGTTGGATTAGTTGGCGTGAACAAAAACTATCTTTCTGTAATTCTGAACTATTCAATTGTCAAAGTTCTCGACCACTGACAAATGGACTTGAGCGAGTCCGAATCAGTTTTTCTGTATTGGTTAATCTTTTCAGATTAACCGATTAGACCGCCTTTAAAAGCCGTCTAATTTTTGAGAAATACAAAGCGTTTTTAGGCGCAACATACATCTCAACAATCATTATATATCTTGTTAGAATATCTAGCAAAATAAATAACTGTGGATAACTAAAAAAAGTTTCTACCTATCGCCATTGACTTAAGACGCTTAAATAAAAACTGCAACTAATATAGCCACAAAAGTATTGTTGCACACTAAAGGTGAAAAGGCAACGAAAAAACTATTGATTATTTACTAAAATTCTTGGTTAATTTTCAATAAAATTGTTTCGTAAATAAAGGACAAAAAAACTGCGAAGGTTTCACCTTCGCAGTTTTTATTTTTTGTCCTTTACTTAGATATAAAATATTTTGACCATCTTCTTTCTCCCTCCTTTTTTAAGGTCCCTTTTGATACTAAAGATAGGAGTTCTCTCTGTATAGTTTTTTCGCTGCAGTCTTTTATATTTTGAGCAAAATCCTTTATCGTAAGTTTTATTCCGCTTTTTAACATTGAGAGAATAATATCTTGTCTGTTGTTTTTGTCCTTTATAATTTTTACCGGCGCAGTTGTTTTTATAACAGACATTTTTTCAACTGGATTATTTTTTGTGTTTTCATCAGCAGATTCTTTCTGTCCTTTATAAGAGACATTTGTGTCTGTTATAGGATTATTTTTAATTAGGTTTGCATCTGTTATCTGCACGGAAGGATCCTTGAAAGTCTGTTTTGGAATATATTTATAATCGCCGTCAAACATGTTCGGTTCAAAAGCAATTTTTGCCGATGAAAAATTTGACGAAGAGGTTATAATAAAATCAGTCAATTTTCTGAGCTCGGCAGTAATTATTTGATGATTCATTTTTGACATCATTTTTGCATTTTCAGCGACATCAAAAAGAACTGATAATTCTCCGATAGCCAACAAAAGATTTTTCTGAAATATTTCTTCACCCCAAACTCTATTGGACATGTTCAAAGCATTCTCAAGCATCTTGTTTGCAAGTGCTCTAGCTCTTTCTCTCATCGGTTCTTTTTCAGACATCAATCCTGTTAAAAGATAAACTGCTTTTACTAGTTTTTCTGTCTTTTGAAAAACAAACAAACCATATGAGTCACCAGCAAAAAGGACACTAATATCAGCTGTAGCAGCTTTACTGTTTTGATTTTGAGAAGTTATTAAATTATTTTGATTTTGATTTTCCATATTTTATATATATGAATGTCTTTTAATAAAAAGTCCTTTATTTTCAGGTGTCTTTTATGTTTGTCCTTTTATTTATAAAGGACCGGAGAGCAACTTACTGATTAGTTTATTATGTCCATTACTAAATGTCAATGACTATTTTACTACTATAAAAGACATTTGTCAATAGGACAAATGGGGGACATTTTAAGAGTATTTTGACAAAAAATTTTACATTAAATCATATGCATATTTGTAAGCACGGCGAAGCAATCCAGAATTAATAATCTAGATTGCTTCACTGCGCTCGCAAAGACAAAAAAGTAATGGCTTATAAAATAAATTACAGGAAATTATAAAATATTTTTGTTATAATTAACTCGCTAAAGTTTTTGTCGACGTGCTGAAAATGAGGGTTTGATAGAGATACATTTTATCAAATAAATATATCAAAATATAACCGCCAGTTCATGTAACATCAGCACACATTTTCATCGACAAAAATTTTCTCGGGTAAATATCATGGCATCAAAAAATAAAGGAAAAAAGAAAGACCCCGTAAAGAATTTTATAAGAACAATTGTTGACTAAACTTAAATACTGAAATTAACAAAAAATATCATGTCAAAATTAAAACGAAGTGAAAATTCACACAGGGCAAGAAAAACAAATTCAAAATCAGAATATAAAAACGATGTATTAAGCAATATAAAAAATGAAACTAAACAAGGAATATTGGCTGTCACTTTTTTAGTTTTGGGGATAATTTTTATTTTAGCTTCAATCAAGACCGGAAATTCTGGACATGAAGTCTATTACGCGGGACCAGTCGGAAAAGGAACTTATGATTTTCTTTCCACTCTTTTTGGTATCGGATATTTTCTTATTCCGCTATTTTTTCTCATGTTCAGCATTTCTTTTTTTAAGGCAGAAGAACGAGAATTCAATAAGTTAAAAATCTTCGGCGGAATATTATTTTTTGTCTCCGGTCTTGGAATGATTGATCTTGTTTCAAGACAATATTGGACTGCGCAAGGAGGCAAATTTGGCTGGCTCATTTCCACTCCTCTTTCAAGCATGTTCGGCTTCTATGCAAGTGTAATTATTTTATTCGCACTTCTTATAATTTCTTGTCTCATTTTATTTGAAACGAGAATTACAGTTGAGTCACTTTTATTCTGGAGAAAAGAAAAAGAAACGAGGACGAAGACGAAGATGAGGATATAAAGGTAATTGCCGAAAATTGAAGAGGAGGAAAAAAAGAGAAAGAAATTGAAAAAGAAGAAAAGAAAAGAAAAAGAAACAACAAAAGGAGCGTTCATAAAAAAGAATGAGGAAGAGGAATCGGGAATAAAATTTAATCCGAAAATGGTGGGAAATACAAAATATGTTCCTCCCCCACTTTCTCTGCTTGAAGATGATAAAGGAAGAATGGTTTCCGGTGATATAAAAGCAAATGCAAATATTATAAAAAGAACTTTGCAAAATTTCGGCATTGATGTCGAAATGGATGAAGTTTCAATCGGACCATCAGTCACAAGATATGCACTCAAGCCAGCCGAGGGAGTGAAAATTTCAGAATTATCGGATTGCAAAATGATCTTTCACTTGCTCTTGCCGCGCACCCTCTCAGAATTGAAGCTCCGATTCCCGGCAAATCGCTTGTCGGAATAGAAATACCGAACTCCGTAAAATCAACAGTCGGTCTTGCTGCACTTATTGGTTCCGAAGAATTCCAAAAATCGGACAAGCCGCTTCTTGATAACACTTGGAAAAGGAATTTCCGGAAAATCACATTATGCAAACTTGGCAAAAATGCCGCACGTTCTTGTTGCGGGAGCAACTGGTTCAGGAAAATCTGTGACAATTCACGCAATCATCACTTCCCTTCTTTATCGAAATTCGCCGGAAAATTTGAAATTTATAATGGTTGATCCAAAAAGAGTCGAGCTTACTCTATACAACAAAATTCCCCACCTCCTCACTCCGGTCATCACCGATGCAAAGAAAACTATTCTTGCTTTGAAATGGGCAACAAAAGAAATGGATCGCAGATATGATGTACTTGAATCCATGCGGTAAAAGATATAGATTCATATCACAAAAATATTTTTGCTCCAGCACTCAAGAAAAATTGAGGAACTGAAGAAAAAAGGAACTTATAATCCGGAAAAAAATGTTGTGCCGGAACCGATGCCATTATATTGTCATAATAATAGACGAGCTCGCCGATATTATGATGGCTTATCCGCGAGAGCTTGAAGCCGGAATCGTTCGTCTTGGCTCAAATGAGCCGAGCTGTCGGTATCCACTTATACTTTCCACCCAAAGACCTTCCGTGAATGTCATTACCGGTATCATCAAAGGCAAATATTCCAGCAAGAATCGCCTTCAGGTGGTCTCCCAGATAGATTCAAGAACAATTTTGGATACCACAGGCGCGGAAAAACTTCTCGGTGCTGGAGATATGCTTTATATCGGCGGAGAAATGTCAAAGCCCGTGAGAATCCAGTCTGCATTCGTTTCTGAAAAAGAAGTTAAAGATGTTGTGAAATATTTGGTTGATTCATACAAGAGATGAGCTTATCGGCGGAGAAATTGATTTAGCAGAAGTCGCAAAAGGCGGAGATGAAAGCGGAGGCGTCGGAGTATTCAATAGTCTTGAAGATGACGATGGGATGAATTGTACGAGCAAGCAAAAGAAGAAGTTTTAAAAGCTGGAAAAGCATCAACTTCATATATACAGAGAAAACTTCGAGTCGGATATGCGCGAGCGGCAAGACTTGATTGATTTATTGGAACAGAAGAGGCGTTATAGGTCCTGGCGACGGTGCAAAAGCGAGAGAAGTCATCGGAAGTGGAGAAAATATTGAAAAATCTAAGATGCAGAAGAAGTGGATGAAAATGCACAAAGAAGATCAGATATAGATGAAATACAGCTTTAGAATCCTGATAGTCGAGATCAAACCTAATAAATAATTATAATGACAGACAGATACGAAACAAGAAAATTTCTTAAAATAGTTATTATTTCTTTTGTTATTATTATGCTTACTCGGATATACCGCGTATGAAATACAGAAAGTTATTTTCGGTCCAAGAATAACGGTATTCCTACCCCAAAAATGGTTCAACGGTATCGGATTCCTACATTGAAATAACAGGAATGGCAAAAAATATAAATAGTATATCAGCATGGATGACAGAAAATATTTATGGATGAGAAAGGAAATTTTAAAGAAGAAATACTTCTCTCCTCCGGCTACAATGCAATAACGATCAAAGCCAGCGATAAATTCGGCAGAAACACGGAAAAAATAATTGAGGTTATTTATAAATAATATGATAAAATTAGAGAGAAATAATTATTAATTTTAATAAATCAAAAATGGCAAAAAAGACTAAAAGAAAAGAAACCGGTGGTTGAAACAAGAGAATTCAAATCAAATGAGGAAGTGAGCGGAAGAATCTGAAACTTCTAAAGAAAAATCAGAACAAAGCTAGCGCAAGCAAAATAGCAGATACTATTGATGCAATTAAAACCAAATTTGGCGATGATTCAATCATGATGCTCGGCGATAAACCCAGATTGAACATAAATGTCATTCCTACCGGTTCAATCGGTCTTGATGCCGCACTCGGAGTCGGAGGACTTCCCTCGCGGAAGAATTATTGAAATCTTCGGCCCTGAATCTTCAGGAAAAACCACTCTAGCCCTTCATGCCGTAGCTGAAGCTCAAAAAATGGGCGGTGTTTGCGCATACATAGATGCAGAACATGCCATGGATCCTGAATATGCAAAAAAACTTGGGGTAAAAATCGATCAGCTTCTAATTTCCCAGCCAGACAACGGAGAACAAGCTCTTGATATTGTCGAAAGTTTAGTTCGTTCAGGAAAAATAGATATCATTGTCATAGATTCAGTCGCAGCACTCACACCAAAAGATGAAATCGAAGGTGATATGGGCGCATATCATGTCGGTAAACAAGCAAGACTCATGTCGCAAGCTCTTAGAAAACTTACTGCAATCGTTGCCAAATCAAAAACTATCGTAATATTTCATAAATCAAATCAGAATGCAAATCGGCGTCATGTTCGGCAATCCGGAAACAACTACCAGGAGGAAAAGCTTTGAAATTTTACACTTCTGTCAGACTTGATATCAGAAGAATCGCCCAAATTAAAAAAGGTGAAGAAGTAATGGGCGGACGCGTCAGAGTAAAAGTCGTTAAAAATAAAGTTGCCGCGCCATTCAAACAGACGGAATTCGACCTCATGTATAACGAAGGAATTTCAAAAGAAGGAGAAATGCTTGGCACTTGGAGAAAAAATGGAACTTATCAAAAAATCCGGTTCATCATACGAATATAACGGCGAGAAAATCGGCCGAGGATATGATTCTGCCAGAACATACTTAAAAGAAAATCCAAAAATCAGCGAAGCAATACTGAAACAAATAAGAGCAAAGTTAAAAGAAATATAATATTTAAAAAATATGCAAACTTTCTATTGGGTTTTAATTATAGCTTTGGGAATCGCGATGATATACATTCCAGCATTACATATCGTCATCCCTGCTATATCTTTGGGAGTGGTAGTTTTTGTTTTGGGAATATTCGGGTTGGCAAAAAGCATATTTCATTAATTAAAAATTATTATAAAAGGGCGGCACCTTCGGTGCCGCCCTTTTATAATTTATATTTATTTATTCGCTCTGCCTATATAATCCCCTGTCTCCGTATTTATAGTTATTGTTTCTCCTTCAGTAATAAAAAGCGGACCATTTATGACTGCACCTGTTTCAAGCGTGATTTGTTTCTGTCCTCCGCTTGATGTATCGCCTTTTACCGCTGGTGGAGCTTCGGTGACTTTCAAATCTACTTTAATTGGAAGTTTTACTCCAATAACTTTATCATCAAAAATCATCGTCTCAACAAGAGAATTTGTCTTCATAAATTTTGCGGGATTGCCGATCATCTCTTCTTCCAACTTGAATCTATTTGATGGATCCTTTGGATCGCAAAACCAAAATTCGCCTTTGCTCTTGTAAAGAAATTTTGCATCTTTATATTCAATCTCAGCTTCCTCTATTTTTTCAGACTGATGAAAAGAAACTTCGGTGATTTTTCCCGTTATCAAATTTTTAAGTTTCGTAGCATTTACCGGCTTTCTCATCTGTTTTCTGAAAACGTGAGAATGCAAAACTTCATAAGGCTGTCCTTCATAAAGAATGATTTTTCTTTCAACTGCTTCACTGTATTCCAATATTGCCATGAAATGAAAAAATTAGTTTATCTTGCTACAAAAGGCAAAAGCGCCATATATCTTGCTCTCTTTATGGCTTCTGCGAGCTGTCTTTGACTTCTAGCTTTGACTGAAGTCTTCTTCTTGCCTTGAATTCTTGCATGAGGATTGATGAACTTCTTCAAAAGCTCAACATCCTTGTAGTCCACGTATTTTATATTATTTTGTGAAAAAAAACATTGTTTCATCCTAATTGTAAATTTTAATATTTGTAATTTATTTCGACTTATTGTTTATGTTTATATAATTTTTCTGACTCTTAATATTTGTATCTGCTGAATTTCCAACAGGACAAGTATTCTTATAATTTAATTTTTATTTAAAATGGTATATCTTCTGGATTAATTTCTTCTGTCGGATATTCTATCGTATCCATCTGTGCTGCTTTTCCTTTTGTTGCCGGTGCTTCTTCGTGGCTCTTCGGTGCGCCTCCTTCGCTACTTCTCCCGCCTGAACTTGGTCCAAATTGGAAATTATCAACTATTATTTCTGTTCTGTATTTTTTTGTGCCGTCATTCTTATCATCCCAGCTTCTTGTTTCAATTCTTCCTTCGACAAATGCGCTGCTTCCCTTTTTCAAATATTGAGCCATGACTTCTGCTGTTTTTCCAAAGGCTACAATGTTGTGAAAACTTGTGCTTTCTTGTTTTACTCCGTTTTTATCTTTCCATGTTCTGTTTGTCGCAAGTCCAAATGAAACAACTTTAATACCGGAAGGAAGAGATTTCAATTCTGGGTCTCTTGTTAAGTTTCCAAATAAAAATGCTTTGTTTAAATACATAGTTAAATTTTATATTACTTCCTCTGCAACAAGTGCGTCGATTGATTTGTCGATTTCTTCTACTGAAGCCGGCTTTATATCTATTTCTGCTTTTTCAACTTTGAAAGTTTTTATTTTTGCGTCCTTGTCTGAAAATACTGTTATCTTTGGAGAATACATCGTATTTTCCTTTACTGTTTTTATTACTATATATCTCAAAACCGATTCATTATTTTTCATAGCTGAATCTATTGTTCTGACATCTGCATCTTCACCGAGGGTAAATTTTATAAAACCAAAATATGCTTTATCAAATGTTTTATATGAACCGCCGAAAGCCTTTTTTATTGAATATGCTAAAGGTCTGAGCTTTGGAGCTTCCTCTGAAATGATAACTGCCTTTTCTTTGGCTAAATATGATTTGATTTTTTCAACTTCAGCCGGAATATTCTCTTCCGCAACGGAAGAAACGATGTGATATCCGACTTCGTATATCTTTTCCCCGCTGATTTTTGCAACTTTTTCCTTTTTACTCATACGCGAAATCCTATCATAATACTAGCCTTATTGCAACAAAAATCGCCAAAATTTAAAAATGCAGGATATCTTTGAATTCCTTGTCATCTTTGAACTTCCCAACTATAGCCAAATTCAGGCCTTCATCTTTGAATATTCTTTCCGCGACGAATTTTATTTCTTCCGCAGTGACGGCTTTTATTTCTTTTATGATGTCTTCAGGCTTTTTGATATCTTTTCTCAAAACTTCCTGCCCGCCGTAATACATAGCCAAGGAATCAGATGACTCCAATCCTAAATTTAAATTCCCAATTAAATATTGTTTTACTTTATCCAACTCGTCTGATTTAACTAAGGTTGTTTTAAATTTATTCAATTCATAAAGAATTGCTGTGATGGCTTCTTTTACTCTTTTACTATCCACACCTGCAGAGACTGCGAAGAATCCATGATCAGTAAAAGTATCGTCATCTGAACCAATGTAATAACAAATTCCTAATTCATCTCTCATTTTTTGAAATAATCTGGAACTCATACCTCCAGACAATACTCCGTTCATAATCCGTATGATTGAATTATATTTATTATAGGTATTGAAAGTTCTGACCCCTAAAATTATATGCGTTTGATCCGGAAATTTATTTGATAATGCTACTTGTGGTGTTTTTTGATTTTCAACTACTTTTTCTTTACCATCTTTTTTCCAAGTCCCGATATCTTTAAAGGAATTAATTATTTTTTTAGTTGCTTCTTTTTCATCAATCCTACCGGCAACAATAATCGTTGTAGCACTTGCAACATAGTGTCGGCTTCGATAATCAATGAGATCTGTTCTATTTATTTTCTGGACGTTTTCTTTTGTGCCAGCAATATTTCGACCAGCAGGCTGATCTCCATACAAAAGTTTATAAAATTCTTCAACAACAATCCTCTGCGGCAAATCCTGATACATATTTATTTCCTCAATTATCACTCCTTTTTCTTTTTCTATTTCTTTCTCAGGGAAAATAGGATTTAAATATAAATCAGAAACGACATCTAAAATTTTATCGAAACTTTTGTGCTCGGCTTTTGCATAATATCCCGTATATTCCAAACTAGTAAATGCATTATACTGCGAACCTATATTGTCTAATTCCTTAGTAATATCAAAAGCTGAAGGCCTCTTTGCTGTGCCTTTGAAGCACACGTGTTCAAGAAAGTGAGAGATACCGCTATTATTTTTATTTTCATATTCTGAACCAGTTTCTACAAGGACTAAAACAGTCACAGTTGGATTATCTTTCATTGGAACCGTGATAATTCTCATTCCGTTCTTTAATTTCTTTTTAGTGTAATTCATGAAGCAATTTTATCATAAAATGAAGTCTAATAAAATCAAAAGAGCGGCGCCTACGGCGCCGCTCTTTTGATTTTATTGAAGCGCTTTTTTAAAAAATTCGAATAAATCTTCAATTTTTATTCTATCTTGTGTTCCCGTATCTCTGTCTCTTACCGTGACCATATTGTCTTTTTCAATTGTTTCAAAATCTACAGTGACACAATAAGGAGTTCCGATTTCATCTTGTCTTCTGTATCTCTTGCCGATGTTTCCATTGTCATCAAACTCACACATGAAATCTTTTTTCAAAGATTCATATATTTCTTTTGCTTTTTCTACAAGAATCGGCTTATTTTTAAGAAGAGGAAACACTGCAATTTTGATCGGTGCCAATTTTTTCGGCAATTTCAAAAAAATTCTTTTTTCTCCGCCGAGATTGTCTTCTGTATATCCATAATCTAAAAACATGAGCATAAGTCTTCCGAGTCCAGCTGAGGTTTCAACAATATGCGGAATATATCTTTCCTTTGTCTCTTCGTCATAATAACTCAAATCAACTCCGGAAAATTTTGAATGTTGGGACAAATCCCAATCACCTCTCGCATGAATACCTTCAACTTCTTCAAAATCTCCAAAACAGGCAAAGTCATATTTAATATCATAAGCATCCGAAGCATAATGAGCTAATTTTTCATGCTTGTACCAGGTAAGTTTTTCTTTTGGAATTTCATTTTCAAGATACCATTTCATTCTTACCTCTTTCCACATATCATATTTTTCTTTTGTATCTTTCTTGTGTATAAAATATTGCATTTCCATTTGTTCAAATTCTCTTGTTCGAAAAATAAATTGTCTTGCCGCAATTTCATTTCTAAAAGCCTTTCCAATCTGTGCAATACCAAAAGGTATTTTTGGATGCAGTGAATCCAATGTGTTTTTGTAATCCAAATATATTCCCCCGCAAGTTTCCGGTCTCAAATAAACAACATTTTCTTCACTCAAAGCTTCGGTTGGCGAACCGAAATTTGATTTTATCATCAGAGAAAACTTTTTTGCAGGAGTGATATCCGTTTCTCCACAATTTGTACATTTTAATTTTTTCTCTGCTCTAAGTTTGTCTAATTCTTTATTTATAAAATCGATCGGCATTTTATCTGCAGAAATTCCAAATCCTTCAAGAATTTGATCTGCTCGCATTCTGTTGTGACACTTCCTGCATTCAATGAGCGGATCGTCAAAATTTCCAACATGTCCAGAAGCAACCCATGTCGTTGGGTGCATAAAAATTGCACTGTCCAAAAGTAAGATATCTTCTCTGTCTTGAATCATGCTTTTCTGCCAAGAATCCCTTATATTATTTTTTAAAAGAGTCCCGTAGTGTCCATAATCATAAACTCCACCAAGTCCTCCGTATATTTCAGAACCTTGAAATACAAAACCTCTTCTTTTACAAAGTGATATCAGTTCCTCCATTCTTTGATTTTTTTCTGCCTTAGCAGGAATATCTTTTTTACTCATGTTATCTAATCTACTTTAAAATTAATTTTTTTGCTAGTCCTAGTTTGACTGTGGCACGACTTTTCCTATATCGTCTACATATGCCGGATCCGAAGTGATATTCGTAGTTATAATATCTTTGTTTTCTCCTACTACAGCTCCAGTAAAAACATCTGTTCCTCTTATAGTCGATTCATTAAGTAAATTTAATTCTTGTCCAACTTGCGTAATACTAGGAGTAACTGCAACTTGGAAAGATACTTGTCTGGGAGAAGAATTCAGACCAACTCCGGATTGCATGTTACCAATATTCCAAGTGACTTCTCCAGTTCCTGAATCATAAGAGATATTTTCTGTCGACGATCCGGTATTCCTTGTCCATGTTACATTCGTAGGAAGAGTTGCCGATACTACAGCTCCATTTATATTATTGAATGAATCTGATGCAGTCCATGTAATAACATAAGTGCTTTCACTATTTGCCTGAGGAGGAAATGGTCCGCTGTTTTGAATATTGTTTTCAAATAGTCCAGTAGTTTTGAATCCTCTTGCCAATAAATTCAATTCTGATGAAATTTTAACTGTCTGAGTGTCAGAGTATAGAACTTCTTGATTATTCGAGCCGTCAGAACCAGCCAGACTTCCCAGAACGCTGATATCAAATGTTATAGTCGAGTTTCCAAATGGAATCGATGAATCAGAAGAAAATGGCAATGTGTTGAAAGTAAATTGCGTACTGCCTTGATCTGAAGGATTTACCGTTTCAAGTAAAGAATTACCGCTCTTGTCGAAAACAATTGTATTGTTTGAAGAATCATAGAAACCGCTGTCCGGAACGACAGATCCTTGATCCAAAGTCTGGCCATTAATTTTTACATTTACCGACATATCATAAACTTTTTGGGCCAGATTATTCTGCCAATCAATTTTGAAAGTATTTTTATTTCCCACCTCAACAGCAGTATTGTCTCCAGTCTGATCATTGACTGAAACAGCAACTCCAACTGAAGATTTCATTAAAGATATAGTGGAAACATACGAAGCGAAAGCTGTTTCAACAACTGTGCTGTCAGTTGGACTAGGATTTCCTACCGTAAATTTGAATACTCTTTCTTCTCCATCCTGGCCTTGGACTACTCCGGAAACTTTTATAATTCTTTTTTCGCCCGGAGACAAATCGCCCAGATTAAAAACACTATTGTCAGAGCTAGCCGGACTTGGATCGGATGATGAAAAAGTAAAACCAAAAGGATAATCTATTTTTAAAATAAGATTTTTGACGATACTGGCTGAATTGGAATCAACTTCAATAGAAAAATCTGCCGTCTGATTGGAATTGACCTCCGTCGGACCAGATATGCTTATATTTACGGGAGAAGAACTTATGAGAATAACGAAATCTTTTTCTTTGCTGAAAACAGCATTCGAACCAGGAATCCTATATTGCACTGTGACTTTGACAGTTTCCTGTGAATTTTCCTGGCCAAAAAGAATTGCCTTCGTCAAAATTTCCTTGGATTGTCCGGCACTTATGTCTCCGAGAGTCTGTTCAAAATTTTTCAAATCCGTCGTTTGATCCGTCGCATCTTTTGTTCCATCAGGATATTCTATATGCAAATCCACGACTTGAAGATCTGTGCTGTTATTATTTTTAACCTGAATATCGAGAGGTAAAACTTCCCCACCGGCAATTGAAGCCGGACCACCAATCAGAATATCTATATTATTTCCAGAAACGACATTTGCTCCAAAAAAGAATTTTGAAAAAGTAAAAACCATCGCTAAAACAAAAAATATAAAAGCTCCTATCAGGATTTTTGTGTAAGGAATCTTAAAATTGCTTTCCGGCTTATCTTCTTTTATATTCCAGGCCGTCGGCTCCTGCGGAGCACTTTTTTCCTGAAGCACATGCCTTCTTTTCACAAAAATCCCATCTGGATTTTTGGAATACAATTCTTCTTCTGCTTCTTTTATTTTATCGTCTTTATCATTCGACTCGTACATGAGAATTATTATACCACAATGTTTTTAAGCCAGGAATATTATAAGTGTGTTTCATTTAAGGAATCATTTATATTGGCAACAGCCTGCTTTCTGATGCTATCGAACGAATCGAGAGTTGAAAAAGACAATTCATCATCCTTTAAAAAATCAGAAAAACTAGGAGTTATTTTCATATATCCAAGATGATATAAAATTCTCAGAACAGTTATAGTTTCAAGATTTTTTATGTTCTCCTGCGACAATTCATTATTGGATAAAAAATTATAGAAACATTCGACGCTATAAAAAAGCTGTTCATTTTTTTCTTCTCCATGAAGAAGCCTGAGAAGTAAATTAAATACATTTTTTAATGCAATAAGCTTGTTTATATCATCCAAGAAATTGCCATGTTTTATAGTTTCAACGCTAATAATTCGCCAAATGTCCCTGCCTTTTACCAAAGAAATCTCAATGAAGCAAAAATCCTGGAGATGTCCTTTTAATTTTGATTTATCCAAGCGAACTCCTTGAGCGGAAGCTCTGATAAATCCCAAATCTTTCGTAAGTAAGAAATAATATTTATTAGCTTCACCAATCGGGACGCTTTTTATGATCAGAGCCTTGGTCGTATAAATATGATGCATGAGTACCAGTCTAAAGTCGAAAGAGTATAAAGTCAAAAGAAAAAGAGCGGCACCTTCGGTGTCGCTCTTTTTCTTCGCTTATTCTTCAATCAGCAATCTTCCTTTGAATCCATCAATATCCACAAGCTCGCCTTCTTCCATCTTCTCAAAAGTAATTTCTTTCAAACCTGTCGTCTTTGAAATTTCATTGCTGAACTTCTCAAAAATCTTTTTGCCTTTTTCATCCGTATCAATAATAAGTTCAACCATATCCGCGGGATTCAATTTTTTATTTTTGCGCATTTCCTGAATCGATCTGACGATATCGCGCATAATTCCCTCTTCTTTGAGTTCCTCTGTGATAGTTGTATCAAGCTCGACGTCATTCACATTCGATTCATCGAAAATAATTTCTTTTACATTAATTTCATCCATTATCAGATTGAAATATTCCTTTTGATTTTTCAACTTCTGGCTTTTGACTTTAATTCCCATAAGTGGCTGTCTGACTTTGATTCCAACTTTCGCGCGAGCTTCAAGTCCGAGGGAAACAATTTGCCTTGTCTCTTTCATATTTTCCAATATTTCATTTTCGCTGGCGGAAAGTTCGCCGACAAGATCATCCGGCCAATTTTCCAAGTGCACGCTTTCCTTTTCCATTCCGCCGGTGATTTTCAAATATAAATCTTCAGCAAGAAAGGCATCGATGGCGCCAAGAGTTTTGAAAATTCGAGAATAACAGTTCTTGTTGTAAGCATAGCCGAATTTCTGTCTTCCACATCTTCAGATTTGAATCTGTCGCGTGATCTTCTCAAAAACCAAGTTGAAAGATCGTCGACAAAATCTCGCTATCGGCCTCGTTGCTCTATCGAGCTCATGGCTGTCTGTGGCTTTCGTAATTTTAGTTGCTGTTTCCTTAAGTCTTGCAATAATCCATTTATCCAAAACATTATTCTGAATTTTTATAATTTTCTTTTTTAGTCAAATCAAGATCAAAACCACCATACATTTCAAAGAATGAATAAACATTTTGCAATCTCATTATTACTTTTTTCAGAATTTCGTCCACTCCTTTATTTGAAAATTTCAAATCTTCTGCCTCTGTAGCAGAAGAAGAAAGAAGATAATATCTCATAGCGTCAGCACTATACGTATCCACAACTTCCATCGGGTCAGAATAATTTTTCAAATGTTTTGACATCTTCTGTCCATCTTCAGCCAAAAGAATTCCATTTACAGCAACGCTTTTATAAGGAGCTTTGCCAAAAAGCGCGATTCCAAGAATAAGCAATGAATTGAACCAGCCTCTAGTTTGATCAACTCCTTCTGCAATAAAATCTGCTGGGAAACCTTAATGTTTTCGTCGGATCAAATCTTATCTAAATTTTCAAAAGGATAATGCATCTCTGCATATGGCATTGAACCAGACTCAAACCAGCAATCAAATACTTCTGGAATTCTTTTCATTTCTCCACCGCATTTACATCTCAAAGTAATTTCATCTATGAATGGCCTGTGCAAATCGAGTTCGTAATTTCTGTTGTGAGGAATAGGTGCAAAAGGAAGTTCTTTGATTTCAGAATTTTCTATAAAAGCCTCGCCTTGTTTTCTTGTTTTCAAAGCCTGTGCATGATCAAAACCTGCAGC
Source organism: uncultured bacterium (assembly GCA_963798465.1). Taxonomy (GTDB): domain Bacteria; phylum Patescibacteriota; class Minisyncoccia; order Phycocordibacterales; family GWA1-40-21; genus Bog-1340. The sequence continues at coordinate 53,462 of CAWCTC010000001.1, forward strand.
TCCGCAGAACATAAGCCAAATAGGAGTGTTGTGAGAAACAATTAGAATATTTTTTCCTTCATTTTTTGCATCTATTTCATACAAAAAATCGCACATTCTTTTTTTTGCGTCCTCGTATAGTTTCTCCGCCTTCAGGCGTTTTCCTAAATTTTTCTTCCCTGTTGCCAAAAAATGCCTGATATTCAGCATCTTTTTTGCCATCAAATTCTCCGCCAGATATTTCGTGCAGTCGTTCGGATCATAAATAATTTTATCTTTCGGATAGCCGATATTTTCAGCAATAATTTCCGCTGTTTCTTTCGTTCTCATAAATGGAGAACAATAAATAATATCAATCTTTGTCTTTAAGATTTTCTGCAACTTTCACAGCCTGCTCTTTTCCTTTTTCCGTCAAATGATTTATAGTTTTCGGATTCGAACTCAAAATTCCCAAAACATTGCTCTCGGATTCTCCATGTCTGGCGATAAAAATTTTATTTTTGCTTTTTGTTTTTTCTTTTATCTCATCGATTGAACCGATAAATTCTTTTTCTTGGCAGTTTCATAGCGCATTTCCAAACTGGTATAGGTGCACCCCAAAATCTGCTTCTTGAAATTGCCCAGTCAGGAGCGCCTTCAAGCAATTTGCCGAATCTTCCTTCACCGATTTCTTTTGGAACCCATTTTATTTTTTTATTTGCTTCAACAAGCCTATCTTTGAATTTTGTCACTTCAACAAACCAAGAGCTTGCGGCATAATTCAAAAGCGGAGTGTCGCATCTGTAACAATGCGGGTATGAGTGGGCGAATTTTTCTTTTGCAAAAAGAGTTCCCTTTCCAGCCAGAAATTTGATCACTTCAATATCGGCAAGCTGAGGATTTTCTATCGGCTTCACTTTTTGTCCGGCAAAATCTTTCACTTCTTTTTTGAAAGTGCCGTCCATCGCGACATGCTGGATGAAAGGAAGATTTTTCTCTTTGCCGAGATTCATATCGTCTTCTCCGAATGCTGGCGCAATGTGAACAATTCCCGTTCCGTCTTCCGTCGTTACAAAAGCGGCATCATAAACTTTGAAACCGTTTTCAATATTTTTTAATTCATCATCAACATAATAATCAAAGACAGGTTTATAAGACATGCCGACTAAAGCATCGCCTTTCATTTTTTCTATGATTTCATACGGCTCTTTTATTACGGACAATCTTGATTCAGCTAAAATAAATTTATCATTGCCAATTTTTATTTTTACATAATCAATATCTGGATTTACAGCAAGTGCAACATTTCCTGGAAGAGTCCAAGGCGTGGTCGTCCAAGCCAGGAAATATGTTCCTGGTTCATCTACAAGTTCAAATTTAACAGTCACTGAAATATCTGTAATATCTTTGTAACCCTGGCCAACTTCAAAATTTGAAAGAGTTGTCCCACAGTGAGGGCAAAGATGCATGGATTTGAAACCTTCATAAATCAAACCTTTTTTCTGAAGTTCTTTGAAAACCCACCAGACGGATTCTGTATAAGTCGGAGTCATCGTTCTGTAATCATTTTCCATATCGACAAAACGTCCGGTTCGTGGAATTATTTTTTTCCATTCATCTGCATATGTGAATATTTTTGTTCTTGCAATATCATTGAATTTTTCCAAACCAAAATCTTCAATATCTTTTTTTGACTTCAATCCCATTTCTTTTTCAACAATATTTTCAATCGGAAGACCATGGGTATCCCAGCCCCATCTTCGATTGACATGCTTGCCTTTCATCGTCTGATATCTGCCCATATAATCTTTCATCGTTCCAGCAAGAATATGCCCGTAGTGTGGAAGTCCTGTGGCAAATGGCGGTCCATCATAAAATACGAATTCGCCATTTGGAGATGGTTTCTCTAAAGTTTTTTTGAAAATTTCTTTTTCCTGCCAGAATTGCAAGATTTCTTCTTCCCTTTCGGCGATTTTGCTTATAACTCTCGGTTTTTCTTTGTTATTTTCGCTCATATAAAATGTATTATTGAATTTTCATTGTATCAGTTTTTTTAAAAAAAGAAAAAGGGCGGATTTGCTTCGCAAATCCGCCCTTTTTCTTTTTTGTTACATTTTTTCCGGTGCTTGTATACCAAGCAAGTTTAATCCATTTTTCAAAACAATAGAAAAAGCTTCGGTAAGCGCAACTTTATATGGAGAATTTGAATCTGTTTTGTCGACAATTTTCCCTTGTCCATAAAAATTATTGAAAGCTGATGCGAGCTCAATAAGATAAGTTGCGATGTAATGTGGCGAATATTCCTCCCCTGCTCTTTCGACGACTTCAGGAAATCTGTAAAGAATTTTTTCCAAATTAGTTGCTTCATTTTCCTGAATTTTTTTCCAATCAACTTTTTTAATTTTTTCTTCTTTTGCTTTTCGCAAAATTGATTTCGCGCGAGCATACGAATATTGCAGATATGGTCCGGAATCGCCTTTTAGATTCAAGGCTTCATCCCAACTGAAAATTATATCCTTTGAACTTTCTCTTTTTAAATCATTAAATTTTATTGCTCCAATACCGACAGCTTCAGCGGTGTCTTTATCAAAAACTTTTGCTTTTTCTACCGCTTCATCAAGAACTTCCTCCAGCCAAATACCATTTCCTTTTCTTGTACTCATTTTTCCTTCAGGAAAACGATAAAAACCATGTTTAACATGTATTCTGTCGTGACCATTTGAATAGCCGAGTAATTTTTCTGCTTCTATAACCTGCTGGAAATGCAAACTTTGTTCCATTCCAACTTCATTTATAATGACAACATCTTTTCCATATTTTTCTTTTCTAAATTTGTCCGTCGCAAGATCACGAAGCGCATAAATAGTTGAACCGTCTTTTTTTAAAACCATCATCGGCGGATATTTATCATCTTTGAAAAAAATTAGATAAGCTCCCTCACTTTCCTTTGCAAGCTTAAGCTTATTTATATCTTTCAAAACTTCCTGCATTTTCTTTTCAAAATAACTTTCGCCGTAGGCGGTATCAAACTTTACGCCAAGCCTTTCATATATCTTTTCAAATTCTTTCAATGAAAGTTTAACGCAGATATTCCAAATATTTTTGGCTTCTTTATCGCCATTTTCAAGTTTTGTAAACCAATCTCGAGCTTCATTATCAAGTGCCAGATCTTTTTCAGCTTCGTCATGAAATTTTACATACAAAGCTACCAAATCTTTTATAGGCTCGGCAGATTTCTGTATTTTTTCAATTGATGACCAATTTTTTATGGCAACAATCAGCTTGCCAAACTGAGTTCCCCAATCGCCTAAATGATTATCGCGAATCACTTCATATCCCGAAAAATCCAGAATATTTGCGATTGCATCGCCGATGACAGTGGAGCGAAGATGTCCGATTGTAAAAGGTTTCGCAATATTTGGCGAAGAATATTCAACAATTACTTTCTTCCCTTTTCCAATTTTACTTCTGCCAAATTCTTTTTCTTCTTTCAATATTTTTCTGTTTTCATCAACAAAAAATTCTGGGGATAAATAAAAATTGATAAAACCAGGTCCGGCGACTTCAACTTTTGAAATTTCTTTTGGTTTTCTTTCGTTTATTTCTGCGACAATCTTTTCTGCAAGTTCTCGGGGATTTTTAGCGACTTGTTTTGCAAGTATCATTGCAACATTGCACGAATAATCTCCATGAGTTAATTCCTCGGGATGTTCTAGATTTATTTTTTCGGCTTTAATATCAAGTTCAGAAAGTGCCTGCTTTATTGATTTTTCCAATATGTTTCGAATCATTCAACTTATAATACTATAGTTATAAGCTAAATTAAAGGCAGATTTTCGCGAGGCATATTATCCGCCTTCCACATGCTATAATGACTCTATTACTAATTTAACTATTTAATTATGGACAATAAACCAAAAACAACAGCAAAGGATTTCTTTCTATACTTAGGAATTACGATTGGACTTTACGCCAGTGTCGTAAGTTTTCTCAATCTTGTTTTTACAATTATCAACAAAGTATTTCCGCTTGCGGGCGATTACATCGGAGGATATGAAAATACAATCAGAATCTGCATTGCTACCCTGATAATTTTCTTCCCAACTTTTTTCTATCTGACATGGCTCATCTACAAAGATTTGAAAGTGAATCCTGAGAAAAAAGAAATCTGGGTCAGAAAATGGATGATATTCTTGAATCTTTTCATTGCCGGACTTACAGCAGCAATAGATTTGGCAGTTCTAATTTATCAATTTTTGGGAGCGGAAGATTTAACTTTAAGATTTTTCTTGAAAGTATTTTTCGTCCTTGCATCTGCAGCAACTATATTTGTATTTTATTTTTATAATCTCAAAAGACCCATTTTTGAATACAAGGATTATATGAATATTTTTCTTGCTTTTATATCGGCTGTCATTCTCGCAAGCATCATATATGGAATCATACTTATCGGTTCGCCCGCTTCACAAAAAGCAAGACAGCTTGACGAACAAAGAATCAGCGATTTGAGCAATATTCAAAATCAGATTGTTTATGTTCAATGGGAAACTAAAGGAACTGTTCCGACTAGCTTGAGCGAATTAAATGATCCAATCAGTGGCTTCATTGTTCCGACAGATCCTCAAACCGGCGAAAGTTATATTTATAAAATGATTTCAACAAGTAGTTTTGAACTTTGCGCAAATTTTAAAACTGTCGTTTCAACAACTACATCAAATACAGTCGTGCCATCGCCAGCTTCATATCCAATTCAAGGCAATTCAGTAGATGAAAATTGGCAACACCAAGCGACAACAACCTGTTTTACAAGAGTGATAGATGCGACGCTTTATCCGGTAAATACGAAAAAATAACAATAAATTAAAAGGGCGGCACCTTCGGTGCCGCCCTTTTTGTATTTGTTTATTTCAAAAAATGGAAACTACTAATAATTTGATTATTATATTGAGTGATTTGATCATTATCTTGAGAACCATTTAAACTAATATCGTATAATTTTTTACCATTCATAACCAACACACCGTACTCATAAATAGTTTCACCCTTTTCTTGTGGTAGCCCGTATTCATACGCATCAAATCCATCAATAGTAAATTTCTTCTCAAAAATATTATCGGTATTGTATTGTTTTAGTATCTCATCAAGAGTCTGTCCTGGAGTTGTAACACTTACACCTATTTCCCACATACCGATACCACCATTTTCGCCTCTATCATCTTCATTAAAACTAACCCTGTCTTTATAATCTGTTATTGCCAAGCCACTTGAAAAATCAATCTGAAATCCTAAAACTGTATTTATATAAGTATCCCAAGTTAAAGACGAAGTTGCAGTTGATGTAGAAACCGAACTTTTAGTAGCAGGTGTTTTGTTAGCTAATAAAAAATAAAACACGGAACCAATAATCAGCAAAAAAAATATGATTAAAAATATCTTAAAATATGAAAGTTTTTTGGACATTTTATAAATTTTTCGCTGATGACTTCCCTGCAATATAGCCACTCGTCCAGCAAAGCTGAAGTGAATATCCCCCAGAATTTCTGTCAAAATCCAAAATATCTCCGACTAAAAATAAATTATCATAAAGTTTTGATTTCATTTCTTTAAAATCGACTTCGGATAAATCCACTCCGCCGGAAGAAACAATCGCTTTGTCATAGCCGAGCAAGCTGTCCACTGTCAGCTCAAATTTTTTGAACATTTCAACAATTGCCATTCTTTCTGGTCTTTTGACTTCGTTTGCAAACCACTCACCATCCATTCCGATGATATCTAGAATTTTTAAATATATTTTTTCTGGCACTTCCTTGAAAGCCAAATTTTTAATTTTCTTTTTTGGATTAGCTTCAAAAAGTTTCAAAACATTTGCATGCATGACATCAAGACCGACTCCTGGGAAGAAATCTATTGAAACTTTTACTTCATTTTTCTTGGCAAGCAAGTCGCCGATGTTTTTACTCATGTTCAAAATCGTCGGACCTGAAAGTCCATCGTGAGTGAAAAGTATTCTGCCTTTCTTTGAAATAACTTTTTTATTTTGAAAATTAATTTTATCTACAGTCCAAACTGAAATTCCGACATCATCGAGCGTAATTCCAGCCAAATCTGAAACCCAATTTTCTTTTACTTTTATCGGGACAAGCGAAGGATTCGGTTCAACAACTTTATGCCCGATTTCTTTCAGCCAATTGAAACCGTCGCCAGTCGAGCCGGTTTCCGGATGTGAAAGTCCGCCTGTCGCCAAAATAAAATTTTTCCCTTTTATTTCTCTTCCGTCTGATAGTATCACTGAAACAATTTTATTTTTTTCTTTTTTTATATGAGAAACTTCAGCACCGAGTTCAAGCTGGACTCCGCTTTGCACTGAATTTTTTGTAAGTGCGCCAAGAATATCAAGTGCATTATCGCTCACCGGGAAAACTCTGAAACCTGCTTCAACTTTCGTTTTAATTCCGAGCTTTTCAAAAAATCTTATTGTGTCATCAACTCCGAAAATTGAAAGCGGAGTAAAAAGAAGATTTCCTTTTTTGCCGAATTTCGAAATAAAATCTCTTTGATCCGGATTTGCATTTGTAAGATTGCAGCGTCCTCCGCCGGTGAGAAGTAGCTTCTTGCCCATTACGTCATTCTTCTCAATAAGCAATACTTTAGCGCCCAATTTGGCAGCTACGGAAGAAGATATAAGCCCCGCAGGTCCTCCGCCGATAACAACAACATCCCAGATATTCGGTTTTACGTCTTTCCTTGCCCCGTGTGAATTTTTACTTTGTTTTGATTTTAAATTCATATATTTTCATTAATTATACTCATATTCCGGTGTATCCGGGTCATTCCCCCAAAATTCTTTACGGGGTTTTCATTGATTGATATATTAGAGCAAAACTTGATAAAAAGCGAATTTTAAAAATCGCGAAGGCCAGACCTTCGCAAAGAATTGGTTTTTAAATTTGATTTTTGCTAAACTTGACGACATGAAAATAGGAGTAGATTTAGATGAAGTTTTGGGACATTCCCTGCCGGAACTTATTGCATTTCATAATCACAATTATGGAACAAACTTAAAAACGGAAGATTTCACATCTTATAATTTTGAAAAAATCTGGGGCGGAACTCTCGCTGAAGCCATAGACAAGGTGGAAGAATTCCACAAAACTCAATATTTTAAAAACATAAAGCCAATGGAAGGCGCAAAAGAAGTTCTGGAAAAACTCAAAAAAAATAATGAGCTTTTTGTCATCACTGCAAGAAGAGACAATATAAGAAAAGAAACCGAAGAATGGGTGAACAAATATTATCCGAATATTTTTTCAAAAATATATTTTACCGATGAGTTTTCAAATGCCAGTACAAAAAGCACGACCAAGAAAAAAATCTGCGATAGTTTGGACATAGATATTTTTATTGAAGATAATATTAAATATGCTCTGGAATGCGCCGGACCAAAAAGAAAAGTTTATCTTCTGAATTATCAATGGAACCAAACCAAAGAAAAATTGCCGAAAAATATAATTCGCGTCAATTCTTGGAAAGAAATAGATACTAAATGAAATCTAAAGGCGGGCCGTTTACGGCCCGCCTTTAATTATTTTCTATATTCTTGTTTTTTATATGGCAGTGGCTTACTTATCTCACTCCAATGTTTATTTTGGTCCAATAAACCTTTTATCCCCAGACAATGCGAATGCATGACAGTAAATTTTGCATCCTTGATGGCGATATAACCTTTTTTGAACCAATATCCTGACCAAGCTTGATCTTCCCCTCCCATTCCATAGGCTTCGTCAATCTTATGCTGTTCCCATAAATCTTTTCTGATTATCGCATGCGTAAAACCCATAACACCAGTACCGAGTTTTCGGTCTATTCTTTTATAATTTATAATTCAAAAGACATGCAATTTTTACTTTGAAACCATTCCAAAATAATTTTTCTGCCCATGAGCCATCAGGCAGCGCTTGCATCATTCCATAAACACCGAGAACTTTATCATTTATGAAATCACTTACGCCGTCTGCAAGCCAAGTTTTTGAAATCGGTATGGAGTGAGCGCTTAAAATAACAAAATATTTTGTAGCTTGAGCTCTTTCGCAACCATAATTTATCGCATACGGATAAGAAAAATCTTCAGGTTTAATCTGAAAAATTTTTGTGTTAAATTTTTTAGCAATTTCTAAAGTTTTATCAGTAGAGCCAGAATCAATGATAATAATTTCAAAATCTTTGTAAGTTTGTTCACTTAATTTCTCCAAAACTTTACCGAGCCACTTCTCCTCGTTTTTTGTTCTTATTATTATTGATGTTTCCATATCATTTTCCTGTACTACCAAAACCTCCCTCGCCTCTTACGGTATCAGAAAGTTCGGAAACTTCTTCAAAATCTACAAATTCTTTTTTTTGAATTACCATCTGCGCGACTTTATGACCTTTTAGAAATGTGTAATCCGCGTCGCTCAAATTTATCATTCCAACAAGTACTTCACCGCGATAAGTTGAATCAATCACTCCGCCGAGAGTTTTCATTCCATTTTTTATTGAAAGTCCGCTTTTGTCCCAGATGAGTCCGACATATCCTTCAGGTATTTCCATTGCAATTCCCGTTGGCACGCCGATTCTTTCTCCTTTTTTTACGACAATATTTTCCGGTGTGAACAAATCAAATCCCGCATCGTCATGATGCGAATAAGCTGGCACTTTTGCATCAGCATGAAGTTTTTTTATCTTTAATTTCATTTTTCCACTCAAAATTAATTCGGCTTCTTCATCGAAGAATAAACATCCTGAACTGCATTCATAAGCTGCATCGGGAATAAAATTGTTGTGTTATTCTCATCACTCATTTCAGCAAGCGTTTGCAAAGTTCTAAGCTGCAAAGAAATTGGATGCGCCGCCATTATGTCCGCAGCTTGTCCGAGCTTCTCTGAAGCTTGGAGTTCTCCTTCTGCTGCAACAATCTTCGCTCTTCTTTCTCTTTCCGCTTCAGCTTCTTTTGCCATCGCTCTTTGCATATTGTCTGGCAGTGTAATATCTTTTATTTCAACTGCTGTCACCTGCGCTCCCCAAGGTTCTGTGTGCAAGTCTATGACATTTTTAATCTGCGTATTTATTTCTTCAGTCTGAGACAAAAGCTGGTCGAGCATAAATTGTCCGACAACATTTCTCATCGTCGTCTGACTTATCTGATTTACAGCGCTAAAAACATCTTCAATGGCAATGACAGCTTTCTGCGAATCGACAATTTTATAATAAGCGACTCCGGCAATATCAATAGAAACATTATCTTTTGTGATGATTTTCTGTGAAGGAATATTCATCGTCACTGTTCGAAGTGAAATCTTAACCATCTTTTGAAATACAGGAAAAACAACGATAAGCCCCGGACCTTTTACTCCGCCAAATTTTCCAAGAGTAAAAATAACTCCCCTTTCGTATTCATTAAGAACTCTCAAACCCGCAAAAACATAAAACACCGCAATCACAATCACATATGTCAAAATATCCATGTTTTTCTTGCCCCGTCAAAGTATTTTTTATTTGATGGGTATTTATTAATTATTAAATGTTAATGAGGTTTAATTATAACAGATTTTAAGGTTTCTAATCATAATTATATTCTTTAAATACAGATTATTTTATAATATTATTAATAATATTTTGCTATACTTTGTTATCAACAGTTTTATTTTAAATGTTGACTAAATTATAACATTGCTGCTATACTTACGCTGTAGTGAAAACTACCCTCGCCTAAAGGATATTGGGATTGTATTTATACCTCGCCCGAGCTTAACCGCTCGGGCGGGTTTGTTTTTATATATTCTAGATGATCTTTTAATGAATCTGCGGGAATAAAAATATCTGAATATTTATATAATTCTTCACTTACAAAATCACGCGTACAGATAGTAATAACTTTTTTCTTTTTTGATTTTACATATTGTAAAAGGGTATGAAAATCACTATCACCAGACCATAAAAAAATAGTATCGTATTTTTCCATCTGTTGAATTATATCCATAGTCATTTCAACATCAAAATTACATTTATTTATTTTACCCAAAAATTTTCCGTCTTCATCAAAATTATGAATTTCTTTAATATCTTTGGTTCTAACTTTAAACCCAGACTTCCTTGCTTTATCTATTCTATATATAGACTGTCTATATTTTAGATTTAAAGTGTTTTCTGGCGCAAGACCGGGAAATTCTTTGTAATGACCATAATAAAAATACTTACGTTCAGGACAAATAATATTAATAATATCTGCAATTTTCGAAATATCTATTTCCCTTTTTAAATATTCTTTATTTTCTGTTGGCCAAAATTTTTTTGCCCAATTACGCACATTTGCAAAATCAACAAAAACAAATATTCTTCCACAACCATCTGTTTCAAATAGGTAAAGTTTTTTAAAATGCTGATTTTTTAGTTCATCAAGATTCATAATAACAATAATATCACATAACAATATAGTAATTGCCCTAGAAATATATCTCAAACTATGTTTATTTAATTAATTGAAATCAGTCGCTTAAATATACAAACTACTTTCTAAGTATTTTATCAATCCTCTTCGCCAATTTAATCATATCTCTCTCCTTTGCTCCTCTCGTAGTTTCTCCTGCAGTACCAAGACGGATTCCTGAAGGATCCATCGGACTTCGTGTTTCGTTAGGAATCGTGTTTTTGTTCACGATTATTCCGGCTTTTTCAAGCTTTGTCGCCGCTTCTTCCCCGCTTATTCCTTTGCCTTCCATCCAAGTATCAACAAGAATCAAATGGCTGTCTGTTCCGCCAGAAATTATTTTCCAGCCAAGTTTTTTCAATTCTTCCGCGAGAACTTTTGCATTTTTCACAACTTGATTTGCATATTTTTTAAATGCTGGCGAATGCTGCTTCCTTTAAAGCGACTGCGACGGCAGCAACTTGATTCATGTGAGGTCCGCCTTGAAGTCCAGGAAAAACCGCTTTGTCTATCAAATCGCCGAAACTTATTTGATTTCCTTTTGCACTCAATTGTGTTTTATCATTTCTTGAAAAGATAAGTGCACTTCTTGGACCGCGTAGAGTTTTGTGAACTGTTGTCGTCACAACATCTGCATATGGAAATGGAGACGGATATGCTCCACCTGCAACAAGTCCGGCAAAGTGCGACATGTCCACCATGAGTATCGCTCCGCATGCGTCTGCAATTTCTCTGAACTTTTTGAAATCTACAATTCTTGGATATGCAGTGAAGCCGGCGATAATCATATTCGGTTTATTTTCCATAGCAATTTTTTTGAGTTCATCATAATCAATCACTTCAGTATTTTTATTTACTCCATACGGAATTTGAGTCCAGATTTTTCCTGTCGCAGAAACTTTGTGTCCATGCGTAAGATGTCCGCCGTGAGAAAGCGACATTCCCATAACTTTTCCTCCGATAGGAACAAGTGCAAGATACACTGCCAAGTTTGCCGGCGAGCCGGAAAGTCGCCTGAACATTTACATGCCAGATCATTTTTATCCAAACCAAAAGCTTTGAGTGCCCGTTCTTGCGCGAGTTCTTCAAGCTTGTCAGTATTTGTCTGACCTTTGTAATATCTTTTGTGCGGATAACCTTCGGAATATTTATTTGTAAACTTCGAGCCGAGTGCTTTCAAGACATCATCCGAAACATAATTTTCCGATGCAATAAGAGAGATGGTTTTTTTCTGCCTTGCTTCCTCCGCTTTTATGAGCTTTTCGATTTGTTTGTCTTTCATTTTTGATTTTGCAAAATCACGTCGCGCAACCGTCCTTTTAGCGCGACGCAATCGTATTGTTAATGGCTAATAATTAATTATATATAGAATATCACTAAAATACAGGTCATGCACTGTCATTTAATAAATGATATAATCCAGGAAAGAGTTAGTTGATTTTTATTTATAAATGAGTAACATTGCAACTAGACGAAAAGTTGTAAAAATAATATAAGGAGGAAAAAAATGAAACAGTACAATGATGTTTTGAAAGAGATTTTCGAAAAAGGCGTAGACCGTAAGGGCAGAAATGCAGTAACGAGAGCTTTGTGGGCAAAGCAGTTGCGTTTCAATCTGGAAGATGGTTTCCCCGCAGTCACCACAAAACAGCTTGCATTCAATGCTGTCAAAGGCGAACTTCTCTGGTTTATCGAGGGTAGCGGAAGCGACAAGAGACTAAAAGAGATCATGGGCAAAGATGGAGTGCCGGCGAAGCATACAATCTGGACTGACAACGCCGAAGCTCCCTACTGGAAACCGAAAGCAAAGTTCGAAGGAGACCTTGGAAGGATTTACGGTATGCAGTGGAGACACTGGAAGAGACCCGATGGAACTGAAGTAGATCAGCTGGCTGAAATTATCGAGAGAATCAAAAAGGATCCGAACGACAGACGTCTCATCGTCACTGCTTGGAATCCTGGCGAGCTCGACCAGATGGCTTTACCTCCATGTCACATGACTTTCCAGTTTTTCGTTGCGAATGGAAAACTCTCGCTTCACATGCTTCAAAGAAGCTGTGATATGTTTTTGGGAGTTCCCTTCAACATCGCGTCTTATGCTCTGCTTCTCGCAATGGTCGCACAAGTAACGGATTTGAAACCGCACGAGTGCGTTCTTACTCTCGATGATGCTCATATTTATCACGAGCACTTTGATGCAGTAAAAGAACAGCTCACGCGCAAGCCGATGAAGTTGCCTAAACTCTGGCTCAATCCGGATATAAAAGATATTGATAAGTTTACGATGGATGACATCAAACTTGTCGACTACGAACATCATCCAGCAATCAAGGCAGAAATGATCGTCTAAATTTAACTGGTCTAAAAAATCAGTTAGAAAAGGAGAGAGAAATGTTTTCAATAATTGTAGCTATTGCAAAAAATGGAGTAATCGGAAACAAGGGAGAAATTCCATGGTATCTTACCGATGACTTCAAACGCTTCGCCAAAATCACAAAAGGTCACACTGTGATAATGGGCAGAAAAACGTATGAGTCCATATTCAAAAGACTGGGCAAACCGCTTCCGGAAAGAACAAACGTTGTTATAACAACGCAAAAAGATTTTTTGGCTCCTGGATGCACAGTTCTTGAATCTGTTGACGCAGTAATTCATTTTTTTTCGCAAAGCAAGGAGGAAATTTTCGTAATCGGTGGAAGCACTATATACAATCAGTTTCTTCCGATAGCAAAAAAGCTTTACATCACTGAAGTTGATGCAAATTTTGAAGGCGACACAGTATTCAATTATAATAAAAAAGATTGGACACTGTCTTCAGAAGAACATCACTCGAAAGATGAAAAGCACAAATATGAGTTTGATTATCTTGAACTCGTGAAAAAATAAATAGAAAACAAAAGAGCGTTACCGAAAGGCAACGCTCTTTTTTCTTTGACGAATATTCCGTCACTTAAGAGAAGAAATTATTTTTTTGAAATCCTCGAAGACTTCCTCCTTAGACTTTTCCGCGTCGATAATCACGCTTTTAATGCCATGATTTTTCTGTGCGAAAAATTCTTTGAATCCCTCGCGAAGCCTGTAGTGAAAATCGAGTTTCCTTTTGTCAAAATGATTTTTCTTTTCATCTTGCTGCATATTTTTCCTAGCAAGACCAACTTCAGGCTTAACATCCAGATAAATATAAATATCTGGCTTATATTTCCTAAGATATCTGTCTCTCATCTTCCAGAAAAAACTTTCCAGATCTCTAGCACCCTGAGCCTCTATCTGGTAAGCATAAGTCGAAGAATCAAATCTGTCGCTCACAACTATCTTCCCGATGTTTAAAGCTGGAATAATAGTATTCTTCAAATGATCCGCCCTGGCTGCCCAGAACAAGGCAAACATAGTTAAAGCGTCAGCCTGCTCCGCATTTGGAGAATTCAATATTAGATTTCTTATTTCCTCCGCATATGGAGAACCTCCTGGTTCCCTGGAGATAACAATCTCATCTCCGTAAAAATCTTTGACCATTTTTAACAACGTCGATTTTCCAGAGCCTTCACCACCATCAAGCGCAATTAACAATCCATTTTTTGCATCCATTTTTTTTCCTCCCATTTTTATTTTGTAGGTACTTCTTTCCTTTCTAAAATTAGCACTCCCGACTTGAAAAGCTAGTTTTTTAAAATATCACCAATTATCTTGTCTGTCTGATAATAAAGCTCATCTAAAGTTCCGCTATTGTCGATTTTTAATTTTGCAAAATCCATGACGACAGGAATTTCTTTTTCGGCTTCATTGTTTTGGTCAGCTAAAAATTGTTCATACGTTTTGTCCTTGTCGCCGGCATTCTCATTCCTGTTTTTCATTCTTTCATATCTGATTTGCGGATCGGCATCGACTCTTATCAAATAAAAATTCGGCAAGTCTTTCAAATATTTTATATCGGCCATTCTTCTCACGCCGTCCACGATGACAATATCGGAATCTAGATTTGATGCATCTTTTGCAATAACTTTCGCTAAAAGATCTTCGCCGAAAGCGCCGCGCAATACTGTGGAAATCTTCTGTAAGTTTTCTCTACTTTCAGAAATATCAAGTCTTTTTACAACATCGCGAAGCGGAGTAGAAAATCTGCAATCTTCAATATTGTATTTTTGCGCCAAATATTTTTTGGCGGCTCCTTTTCCGCACGCAATTTGCCCGACAAGTCCGATGATTATTTTTGACATCCCAGTTATATATTTTTAAAGCTGCTAATGTTTAACTTGCTATCACTATTATATTTTCATCTTCAAATAATTTTTATTATTTGATTCATCTCGTCATATATAACGGGACAAGTAATTATTTTTTGCAAGAATATTGCCTTAATGTCACTCCCGCTAATTTGAACATTTTCTTTGATGCTCTTGTGGCCGGAGTTTCTCCATATTTATCGCTGTCGTAAATTACTTCTTTGATTCCATTTTGGATTATTGTTTTTGCGCATTCATTGCAAGGAAATAAAGTGCAATATATTTTTCCGCCCTTTGTACTATTGTTTGAATTGTAAACTGCATTTTCTTCAGCGTGACAGACATATGCATATTTTGTATCTTCAAGAGAACCTTCCCTGTCCCAAGGCAAATCATTGCTTTCAATTCCTCTTGGCCAGCCATTGTAACCCATTCCAACGACTACATTTTCCGGATTCACAATCACGGCGCCTGCCTGAGTTGAAGGATCTTTTGATCTTTCTGCAATAGTAAAAGAAATTCTCATAAAGCATTCATCCCACGATATATGATTTTCTCTTGGTCCTAACATAGTTATTATTTTAATCCTTTTAAAAAATAAAACAAACAAATAAAGGGCGGCCGCTTTCGCGGCCGCCCTTTATTTGTTTTATTTTGATTTTTTATTTTACATCAACACCCATTGATCTTGCCGCACCTTCTACCATTTTTATGGCCGCATTTATGTCATTTGCGTTCATATCTACCATTTTCTTTTCGGCAATTTCTCTAATCTGAGCTTTCGTGATTACTCCGACTTTTTCGGTATTTGGCTTTCCAGAACCTTTTTCCTTTCCTATCGCCTTCAAAATCATGCCGGCTGTCGGAGGAGTTTTTAGTATAAAATCATAAGATCTGTCTTCATAAACTGTAATAACTACAGGAAGAGTGTCTCCAATCTGACTCTTAGTCGCAGTATTGAATTTATTTACGAAATCACCAATGTTTATTCCCGCTTGTCCAAGAGCTGGACCGATAGGAGGAGCTGGTGTAGCTTTTCCCGCTGGAATTTGAAGTTTTAATTTTTTTAATATTTTTTTGGCCATTTTTTTTATTTATTTAGTTAATCAGAGGCTAAGAGCTTATTCAATATCTAAACACAATGTAGAGGCATTGCACTTGTTTACTTGCTTAAACCCCCAAATTTCCGCTGCAAATTATTCATCTTTCGGCGGTATATCTCGATATGCCTTATCAAGCTTCATAATTTTCGCTGGAAATTTGACGGTTTAATCTAAGTATTAGATATTTCACAAGCTCTATTAAATTATCAAATATAAGTTTAAAAGTAAAGCTGAAGCTATGACTTTCTTATTTGCAATAAATCAAGCTCAACAGATGTTTCCCTTCCAAACATCAACACCATGACTCTAGCCTTTCCTTTTTCTCCGTCTATCTCGCTTATTTTTCCTTCAAGATCTTTGAACGGCCCGTCGACTATCTTCACGGTATCTCCGATTCCGAAATCCACCGCATGAGAAACTTTATTGACATCCATGTTTCCAAGGAAGAAATCAACTTCTTTTTGAGAAAGTGGAACCGGGTGAACTCCTGTTCCGACAAAACCAGTAACGCGAGGAGTATTTCTGACGACATACCAAGATTCATCGGTAACTGTCATATCCACCAAAATATAACCGGGATATATCTTTTCATCTTCCTCAACCCTTTTGTTTCCTTTTATTTTTATTTTTTTCTCGACAGGAACGACAACACTGAAAATCTTGTCATTCATATTCAAAGAATCGATTCTCTGTTTGAGATTTCTTGCAACCGCATTTTCATAACCCGCATAAGTATGTATAGCATACCAATGTCTGCCTTCTTCAATAGTTTGTTTTGCCATATTGTTTTAAATTAAATTCTTAAGTCCTAGAGAGAATAAATAATCAAATAATCCAAGATAGGCCGCCACTGCTATTGAAATAACAATGACAAGAACAGAAAAAATAATTGTCTGATTTCTTGTCGGCCAGCTCATGTGTTTCATTTCTTCTCTTGTCTCTGAAATATAATTTGATAGTTTAGACATCCCAATTGTAAATTAAATTTTTATAATCTTATTTCGACTTATCCGTCTTGTAAATAATATATACCTTTATATTTATATATCCGCGCTGAATTTACAACGGGACAAGTATGTTTTTTATTAATTTGTATTTAAAAACCCCCGAGGGGGCTACCGCGATATAGTAACACAAAATATACTTAAAATGCAATAGGCGGGGCGCTTCGCGCCCCGCCTATTATTTTTTAAGCCTATTTCAAAGGCTTATTATTGTATTTCGTAAGTAATGCTTACGCTAGAAGTAATTGTATTCTCTCCCGTTGGCAACACAGCTGCAGTTGGAGCCTTAGCTACAGATCCGACGGCCATCATTTCGTTATAGATAGGCGTAGGATTATTTCCTTCAGAATATCCAACAATCTTTACAAGTTTCACTCCCAAAGATTTTGCAAGTTTTGATGCCTGAGCTCTTGCATCAACAACCGCTGCATCTCTTGCTTGCAAAACTAAATCATCGTACTTGTCTTCAGTAAAATTGAGCCCGCTCATATTTGTCACATTCAATGTTCCGAGATCAGTGACAACCTTGCTAGCTTTTGTAAGATCTCTTATTTTTACTTCAATGCTTTGTGTCACATCATAACCGGCGAGAACCTGTGTTCCACCTCCATATGGATATATCGCTGTCGCATTGTTCACATAATTATACTGTGGACTTATTTCATAATCCGTAGTTTTTATATCAGCTTCAGCAACACCATCCGCTTTTAAAGCAGCGACTATATTACCTATTTGTGTATTTACAGCATCAGAAGCTTTTGAAACATCCATGTTTTCCTGCATAACTGAAAAATCAACAGTTGCAATATCCGGTTTTACAGTCAGCTTGCCTGTTCCGCTGACAACTATAGTGTCCTGCTGATTATTATTTTGATTATTGATATCTCCAATTTTTACAGCAAGGAAAATTATCACTGCTATAAAAAGCAACCCGAATACAATTTTATATATTTTGTGATATTTCATCATTGCCATCATTTTTTCTCCTCCAAAATCTTTTTTCATTTCTTCCATATTTTTTTAAAATAGAAAATATTTTTTCTCTCTATTTAAAATTAATTAATAACTCCATTATTTTACCATATTTTTCCTTTGTCTGCCGTATGCAATGAGAAGATTTTCAAAAAGTGAAACTACTGTCATCGGACCCACACCCCCCGGAACTGGTGTAATAGCGCGAACAATTTTAGACACAGACTTAAAATCCACATCACCTAAAAGGTCATTCCCTACTTTTGTTATTCCAACGTCTATAATAACCTGACCTTTCTTAACATAACTTTTATTTATAAATTTTGGTTTTCCAATAGCTACAACAACGATATCAGCTTTTTTTATTTCATCTTTCAAATTTTTTGTTTTGCTATGGCAAACAGTTACCGTCGCATTTCTATTCAAAAAAGCAAAAGTCGTCGGCCTTCCGACAAGAAGAGACCTCCCGACCATTGCAACCTTTTTGCCTTCTATCGGAATTTTATAAAAATCCAAAAGAGAAAATATTCCTTTCGTCGTCGCAGGAACAAACCCATTATTTTTATCGGTCAGGCCTTCAATAAGAAATCTCAAATTTTTTGAATTTAAACCGTCGACATCTTTTTCTGGACTTATTGCATCTACAATTTTCAGAGTATCGATATTTTTCGGCAAAGGCAATTGAACAATGATTCCGTTCGTGGTTTTATCAGAATTTAAAAATTCAATTTTTGAAATAAGCTCTCCTTCCGATATTTTTTTATCAAACAAAATATGCTCGACAAGAAACCCGAGCTTTTCTCCAAAATTCTTTTTCTGCTTTACATAGACAGACGCGCGTTCATCATCTCCGACCTGAATAATAATCAGTTTCGGTTTTTCACCGAGTTTTTTCAATTTCAATTTTATTTTCTCCGCTATAAAATCGCGAACCTTTTTTCCATCTAAAATTTTCATTTTGATTATAAATTCTATCATAACCGTAAATAAAAAGCCTACCAATACACACATTGTGTAATTAGCAGGCTTTACTTTCAACAAAATCGTATCTTTTTTCAAACAAATCTTTTAATGAAGAAATAATTACTTTTTCTCCGTAGAAAAATGAGCAGTGAATGCAATAATTGTCTGGAAGAATAATCGCCACGTGTGTCCACTCCCGATTACGAGAATCATTTCTATCCTTCAAAAATATAAGATGTCCAACTGGTGGCTTGGCTAAATCTTCCCTTGTAATATTAAACTCTTTAGGCGGACTACTTGATAGAAGTCTAGGTATAACTACACCTATTTCTTTATACACTTTCCTAACAAAATCAACACATTTAAATGTTTGACTACGATGTGTACCCAAATATGACAATGCAATCTTAACGACACGACGACTTTCAAAATCACTAAGATTCATGGTGTCCCCCTTATATTTTTATATATTAAAGCTAGTCTAATACTAGACTAATCAAATAATAAAGATTTGTCAAAATAATTATTTATACCAACGAGCAAAAATACCGCAAGGTAAAAGTCTTCCGCCTTTTGATTCGAGTATCGTAAGCTCGCCCATTTCAAACTCTCCTCCATATTTTTCAACGATGGGTTTTAACGCATTATAATATGCAGTTGAAGAATAGCCTGAAGCATAGCCGTTTATTATAAAAAATAAAGGATTGTCAGAAATGATTTTCTGGCATTCATCCAAAAGTTTTATAAAATCAGTTTCAATTTTCCAAATTTCACCCTTTCCTCCTCTTCCAAAAGATGGCGGATCCATCACGATACCGTCATATTTTCCACCGCGTTTTATTTCTCTCATCACAAATTTTCTTGCATCATCAATAATCCATCTGACTGGTTTATTTATCGAGTCCGGAAAGTTCCGCATTTTCTTTTGCCCAAGTGATTGCAGATTTTGAACCATCAACATGCGTGACTTCCGCTCCGGAAGAAAGCGCGGCAAGCGTCGCACCACCGGTGTAACCGAAAAGATTCAAAACTTTTATCGGTTCTGTATTACCTTTAGACTTTCGACTTTGGACTTTCTCCTTAATGAATTGCCAGTTTGATTCTTGTTCTGGAAAAACTCCCGTATGCTTGAAAGCTGTCGGCTTGATATTAAATTTCAAATCGCCAAAAGAAATCTGCCATTCATTTTGCATGCTTTCGTTTTTCTTTTTCCAAGTTTTTCTGTCCGCGAGAAATATGGCATCCGCATTTTTCCATTCGGTTTCTAGCTGAGACTTTTTCCACAAAGCTTGCGGATCCGGTCTTCTCAAAATATATTTTCCATAACGTTCAAGCTTCTCTTCATTTCCACTGTCTATGAGCTCGTAGTCCGCGCTTGGTTTAGTTGTTAGAATTTCCGGTTCCATATTTGTAAAATACTATAACAGTAAAATACAAAAATAAAAAGCATGAATTCACCGCATTGGTGCATCTTCATGCTTTTATTTTATTTCCTATTTCTTTGGAGATTTTGCTTTTGTCTTCTTATTTTGATTTTTCTTTTTTACATGGCTGGAATGATAATCTTTAAACGACTTCACTAAATTTCCAGCCTCTGTCAAAGCCTCCATCATTTTTGCCATAAAACCTCCTTCTTATTTGTAATGTTCTAGTCCGACATATTTATAGCGCTTAGCAAACAAAATATCAAGCTTAAAAAATCAGATACCAAAAAAATCTTTTGAATTCTTTAATAGTTGTTTGCAAACCATTTCAAAATCTTCTCCGCGGATTTCAGCGATTTTTTTCACAACTTCAATGACATAAATCGGCTCATTTCTCTTTCCGCGATAAGGAATCGGCGCAACAAAAGGCGAATCAGTCTCCGCATGCATCTTTTCGAGCGGAATATTTTTTATTATTTCATCATATTGTCTGGCAAAAGTAATTACACCCGTAAAAGAAATTGTAAAACCAAGCTCAATAAACTTTTTTGCAAAGTCTAAACTGCCGGCATAAAAATGTATATTCCCTCTTGCCTTTCCTTAATATTTTTTTAGAATTTTATAAGCATCTTCGTAGGCTTCGCGAATATGAAGCATAAGTGGCTTATCATATTTAATTGCAAATTCTATTTGTTTCTTGAATTCAAACTTTTGTCTTTCCTTTTCTTCTTCAGAAATTACTTTTAACTTTTCACTTTCAACTTTTGACTTTGGATTTACGTAGTAATCCAAACCGCACTCGCCTATCGCAACGACTTTTGGATTTTTCACCAACTCTTCAAAATCTTTTTCATTAAATACAAAATCTCTTTTGCTTGCCACGAGGTCAGCAGACTTTTCGTGGTCAGCTGGATGTGCACCGATGCATGCCCAGATATTTTCATTTTCGTTTGCGATTTTTATTGCTTCTTTTGAACTTTCCAAA
Source organism: uncultured bacterium (assembly GCA_963798465.1). Lineage (GTDB taxonomy): Bacteria > Patescibacteriota > Minisyncoccia > Phycocordibacterales > GWA1-40-21 > Bog-1340. Next base: position 74,553 of record CAWCTC010000001.1, read on the forward strand.
TCCGTTCCGACAGTAATTGTCGCAACACCATTTTCTTCCATTCTTTTGATTACTTCTTTCAAATCTTGACCATAATCGCCAAAATCTAAATGAGAATGAATATCTATAAACTTAATTTCCATTTTATTCTTTTCTAACAAACAAAGGAGTTTCTGGTTTTTTATTTTCTTTTACAAGATTTTTAATTTTTTCTGAAGTGTCTGGAAGAACAGCTTCAAGATGAACTGCGATTTCATAAACTCCTTGCACTAATTCTTTTATTATTTCAATTGCTTTTTCTTTATCTGTTTTTACAAGTTTAAATGGTTCTGATGTTTGAATTCTTAAATCCAATTCACCTATTTTTTTCCAAATAATATTTGTAGCTTCTTGGAGATTATATTTTTCTACCGCTTCTATGAAATTTATGGCCAGTACAACTTCCCTGGTTTGCTTCGCTTCGCTCGCAATGACGTTATTTTGTGCCATTGTCATCACCCTACTTACAAGATTTCCCAAACCATTCGCCAAATTTGCATTATAAGCATCTTTGAACATTTCTTTTGTGAAAGGCGTATCTTCAAATGGAGAAATTTCTCGCGCAACATAATATCTCAAGGCATCAGTGCCATATTCAGCAACAATTTCATTTGGGTCAATTGTATTTCCAAGACTCTTGCTCATTTTTATTCCGCCAGCACCAGTAACGAAGCCATCAATAATAATATTTTTTGAAGCTGGTAAATCCGCAGCCATAAGCATTGCTTGCCACATCGCAGACTGCTGGCGAAGATTATCTTTCCCGCAATATTGAACCATTCCACCAGTTTCAACCTGCCATTTATTAAATTTTTCCATGTCATCCGGCCAGCCGATTGCAGAAATATAATTTACTAAAGCATCAAACCAAACATACATAACTTGCGTTTCATCTCCAGGAACTTCAATTCCCCACGGCATTTTTTCTTTCAATCTTGAAATGCTGAAATCCTGCAAACCTCGATCAACAAAAGCTTTTATTTCGTTTAGTCTGTGATTTGGAATTACAAATTCAGGATTATTTTTGTAAAGTTCAGAAAGTTTGAATTGAAATTCTGAAAACTTGAAAAAATAGTTTTCTTCGTTAATATGTTCAATTTCTAGATTTGGATGAAGCGGACAGCAACCATCTACAAGTTCTGAATTTGCTTTTTCAAGCTCGCAACCAACACAATAATTTATTGTATAATTTTTCTTGTATATAAAACCATTCTTATCGCAAAGTTTCCAAAATTCTTGAGCTGATTTTATATGATGTTCATCGGTGGTTCTTGTAAAAACAACATCTTCTGAAATTCCCAAAAGTGGAATCAATGCTTTAAATTTTTCTGCATATTCATCTACATATTTTTGCGGGCTGATTTTTCTAATCTTCGGCATTTCTGAAAATTTTCGATCCATGTTCATCCGTTCCGGTATTGAAAAAAACATCAAAACCTTGGAGTTTTTTGTAGCTAGCAATCATGTCCGCTCGAATAATTTCCATCGCAAAACCGATATGAGGATCAGAATTCACATACGGCAATGTCGTCGTTATATAAAAGCAGCTTGCGCTCTTATTTCGCTCTCCTCGGCTCGAAAAAGAATCCGTAGGATACGGATTCTTTTGCTCGCACTACGTCGGCGATAGAAATTTTTCGTTGAATCAGACATTCCAATTTAAATTTTAAAATAAATTATGCTTTGCTTTTTTCTTCCACTTTCTGCCACTGCATCACTTTCCGTTTACCGACATCGTCAAAAAATTCCATGAGAGCGGCAACAGCCGGAGCTGACAATACGATTCCCAAAAATCCGGCAAGCTTTGCACCTATGATAAGAGCTAGAATGACTAATATCGGAGAAACTCCAACAACTTTTTTTACAACCAAAGGATAAATAAGATGGCTTTCAAATTGCTGAACGATTAAATAAAGACCGAGAACTAGAATCGCTGCTGTAAATCCTCCGCCGACAAAAGCAATTATTATCGCAGGAACTGCAGAGATTATCGGACCAAATACCGGAATAATTTCCAACAAGCCTGCAAGCACGGCCAAAAGCAAAGCGTCTTTTACGCCAAGTATCATAAGTCCCAAATACAAAAGAACTGCAATAATGATTCCAAGTAAAAATTGCCCTTGCATCCATTGGCCGATTTTTCTCTGAGATCTTTTCCATAAATCGACGACATATTTTTCATTTCTAAGCGGAGTAATCAATTTCAAAAAGTCGGCAACACCATCTTCCTGAACGAGAAAATAAAAAGACAAAACCAAAATCAAAATAAATGAAAGCAGACCTCCGAAAATCGCGCTGATTATTTTTATGAAATTTGTAGAGAAGTTTGAAGTAATGCTTTGGATGCCTTTGATGAGATCTTCCAGTCCAAAAGTTCCCGCTGGAGCTGCCACACTTGTTTGGCCTTGTGTAACAGTCTTCACTAATTGGCCGGTGCCATTTATTCCTGCAGACAAAGTATTTACAACTTGTTGAGAAGTTGAAACACTTTCAGTGCTGACATTCAAAGGATTCCAAAGAGATGTCGTTTCCAAATATTGCGGCAAATCATTCAAAAAAGATGATGCTTCATCGAGTACTGGCGGCACGAAGAAAAATATCAACGCGATAAAGATACTGAATATTCCAACGTATGAAATAATCGAAGCTGGAAGTCTGCTAACTTTATATTTTTTGAACCATGTAATAAGAGGTTCCATTCCAGATGCAATTACAACTGAAACTAAAACAACAAGAACGACATCCTTTATATAATAAAGAAACCAAACCAGCAAAACTAATCCTATACCCTTAAATATGGAGCTTGGAGTAATATTTATATTTATTGGCTTGTTTTCGATTTCCATAAAATAAATAATAGCACTTAATATCGTTTTTTAAAAGCAAACTGAAAAAATATTTTTATGCAAGCTTCCACATTTTTCCATCTATAGAAGTATGAAACTAAACATGATAAAATCTATGCTGTAAGCCCATGCAGTATGGAAACTCGGTAAGAAAAAGCATGATTAAAAATAAAAAAAATAACCGCGGATTTTCACTTGTTGAAAACTTGATTGCTCTTGGAATTTTTGCGGTGCTGGCGGTTGCAATATATCAGACTTCCACCCTGCTCGTTAAAACTGTCAGCGCATATCGCCAAAATGTCAGCATCTCCAGCCTCGCCGATGAATATATGGAAATAGTCCACAACTTGCCATATTCGAGCGTTGGAACTTTAAGCGGAAATCCGCATGGAAATCTTCCAGACTTGCCGAATGCGTATAATGTAAATGTAGACAGCATAAAATACCAAATTTACTATGTGGTCAATTATATTGATGATCCGGCAGACGGAACTGCTTTGGCCGGAACAGATTTTGCTCCAGATGATTATAAGCAAGTCAAACTTTATATAAAAAATTCAAGTTCAGGACAAATATACAATTTTGTCACGAACATTGTGCCAAAGGGACTGGAAGGTTTAGAAAACGGCGGAGCACTCTCAATCGAGGTTTTTAATGCCGTCGGACAGCCTGTGCCGAATGCCACAATAAATATTACAAACACAAGCATAACGCCGAATATAAATCTTACCAGAACAACAGACGCAAATGGAAATTGGATTGAGGTCGGATTGCCTGACAGCGTAAGCAGCTATCATATTACAGCGACAAAAGCCGGATACTCAAGCGACCAGACTTATCCAAGCACGCAAAGCAATCCCGATCCAGTAAAATCCGATGCAACTATCGCAAACGGACAAGTCACGCAGATCAGCTTTTCAATTGATAAATTAAGTTCGCTTTCTTTCACTACACTGGATCAAAATTGCCAGATTCTTTCCAGTATTGGAATGAATGTTAAAGGTGCAAAACTTATCGGCAGTCCCAATGTGCTAAAATTTAACAATAATTATTCCTCTGATGCCTCTGGTGCGATTTCACTTGGAACAATTGAATGGGACAATTACACTCCAACTCTGACCGGGGCAAATTATATGATTTACGGTTCATCGCCGATACAGCAAGTCAGCATTCTACCGAATACAAACCAAAACTTTACTTTACTTCTCGGACCAAAAACTACAAACAGCTTGCTCGTCATAGTCAAAGATGCGACAAGTTTGAATCCGATTGAAAATGCCAACGTTGAATTGCAAAATACTTTCTTGGACACGGATGAAAGCGAAATTACCGGAGGCAGCGTCTGGAGTTCTTCCGATTGGACCGGCGGAGGAGGCCAGATGGATTGGACGGATGAAACAAAATATTCCGACAGTTCGGATTTGAGCGCGGATGTTTTGCCGACAGCTTTGCGTTTGCTGAGCTACGACGGCGGAATCACGTACGCCATGAGCGGAAATCTGACTTCTTCGACTTTTGATACTGGAACAGCTTCGACAACTTGGACGACATTGAATTGGCAGCCGACTTCAAATGATCCTGCGACGCTAATCGAGTTTCAAATCGCTGTGAGCGATACGGATGACGCAAGCACGACTTGGAATTTTACCGGACCGGATGGAACAAGCGGAAGTTTTTATACGACTTCCGGAACGACAATAAATGCGCCGGGCGCAAGATATGTCCGCTACAAAGTTTTTTTGAGCACGAATGACAGTTCAAAAACTCCCGTGCTGACAAGCGTAAATGTAAATTATGTTTCCGGATGCTATACGCCAGGACAGGTTTTCTTTCCAAGTCTGTCATCATCAAGCAACACTCCATATCAGATAACAGCAAGTGCATCAGGCTACACTACTCAAACAATCAGTCCGCTGGTTATCGACGGATATCAAACTTTGGAAATTCTAATGAGCCAATAAAAAATAAAATGATTAAAAAAAATAAAAAAGAATCAGGATTCACTTTGATAGAAACTATGGTAGCCATATTAATTTTTACCATTTTGGCACTCGGCGTAAGCACTTTATTCACAAATATATTTATAAATTCAAAAGGGCGATTTGCAGCAATCAGCGATATAGATCAGGCTCAGATGGTGGCAACGAATTTTACAAATGAAATTCGAATCGCATCAACCGGAAATACCGGCGACTATCCGATCAACCAAGCCAGCGACACGCAAATAATTTTTTACTCAAACTACAAGCAAAGTCCGGGAATCGTGGCGCGCATACGATATTATTTGTCAGGAAAAACATTATACAAAGGAATTGTGATTCCTTCAGGAAGTCCGCTGTCTTACAATTTATCGCAAGAAAAAATCCAGGATGTTCAAAATGATGTTTCAAATAACGGCAAACCTATATTTTATTATTATGATGGCAACTATAACGGCAGTTCGACTCCCCTTGTCCAGCCGATCAATGTCAACCAGGTAAAATATGTAATAATGAATATGAATATTTTGAAACAGCCGAACACATCCACGACGACATTCAATATTTCCGCCGGAGCTTCGATAAGAAATCTAAAAACCAATCTGGGAAATTAAATTTATGGAAAAAAAAATCAATCAAAAAAAAGGTTATGCACTGGTATATCTGCTCATCATTATTTTTATTTTTTCCACAATGCTCATGCCTCTCATAAATTTGGTAGTAACAGAAATGAAAGTGGCAAATTCTACGATTGACAATGAAGAGGCTCTGCAGATTGCCGATGCTGGAGCAAATTATTATCAGTGGCACCTGGCGCATTTTCCATCCGATTACAAAGACGGAGCAAGCACTACCGGACCCTATGTGCACAATTATGTAGATTTCGATACGCAAAAAACTATCGGGCAATTCAGCCTGGTAATCACTGCGCCGACGACCGGCTCGACAATCGTCACGATAAAATCGACCGGCTCGACAATTGATAATCCGAAGATAAAAAGAACCGTCACGGTAAAATATGGAATCCCTTCTTTGGCCCAATATGCGATATTGAACAACGGTCCTGTCTGGATTTATTATTCTCCATCGATTTTCAGCGGACAAGTCCAGTCGAATAATGGAATACGCTTTGACGTGCAAGGCAATGCGCCGATTTCTTCCTCAAAAGCAACTTACACTTGCCCGTCTTGGCAAGACTGTCCGCAAGGAACAATGCCCGGAGTCTGGGGTTCCGGGAATTCATCCTTTTGGCAATATCCCGTGCCGGCAATTGATTTTTCTGCCTTCACTTCAAATCTAGCGAGCATAAAAAGTTTGGCGCAAAGCGGAGGAATTTATCTGCCTCCGTCAAACGCAAAAGGATATTCTTTAGTTTTCAACGGCGACGGAACCGTAAGCGTCTACAAAGTTACAAGTTTAAAATCAAATCCTTCCGGCAACACCTGGGATGTAAATATGACTTGGATAACTGAAGACGAATATACGGATTATAATAACAGGACTCTGCAATATAAAGTTTCCATACCTTCAAATGGAATTATTTATGTCGAAGACAATGTCTGGGTTGAAGGAACAGTGAACGGAAGAGTCACTGTGGCCGCTGCGACGCTTCCATATAATTCTTTATCTGCTCCTACGATTTTTATTCCAAACAATATAGTTTACAAGGCAAAAGACGGTTCGGATGTATTGGGACTCATCGGGCAGAAAGATATTATTCCGACATATCATGCGCCGAATAATTTGGAAATCGATGCAGCAATCATTTCACAAAACAGCAGCGTGCAATTTTTCGATTATAATGGAGACATAAAAAACAATCTCACAATCTACGGCGCAATCATAGAAGCTGGCTGGTGGTTCGACAACTTCGTGTGGACAAATGACATCGGCACAGATGTCGTATCCGGTTATCCCAATAATTATTACAACTATGACAGCAATCTTCTCTACGGTCCTCCGCCGAGTTTCCCTTTTTCAGCTTCGGGTTATCAGCAGATAAATTGGACCAGCAATTAAAAATCATGGCTAAAAAATTAATAACATTATTTATAATATTTTTAATCGGTTTTTCATTCACAGCCGATTGTTCGGCAGTAATACTGGAAAATCTTCCGACGACAGACAATTCTCCCCGGCCGATTCCAGCAGAAATAATATCCAATATGTCCACGAACAACTTTGATATCAATGTTTATAAAGCGAACCGTTATGCTTCAAGTTCAAACAACACCGTTTCGGCAAATGAAACTTCAGTTTCCAATCCAAACGGAAGCGCCGTCCAGAATAATCCTGGTGCAAAAACAACAGCCAATAATAATTTCTGGTACTGGCTTGCTATTTACGCGCTTATAATAATTTTTGTATTATCTCTATTTTTTAAAAGAAAAAAATCTGAGTAAAACTCTTCATCAAATTTTAGCTTATCGAACTCGTCAAAGAATAAATAGGTTTTATTACGGCTAACGCAAAAAATCCTACGGCAGTTCCTATGACTACCATAAGCACGGGCTCGATTATATCCGACATGTTTTTTGTTTTTTGATCCACGGAATCTTCATAAAATGTCGCCACTTCCAAAAGCATGGCTGGAAGTCTTCCTGTTTCTTCTCCGACGACCATCATTTCTCCGACAAATGGAGGGCATAATTTTGTGTTTTCTAAAAATACGCTTGAAATCGTTCCACCTTTTTCAACTTTGCTTTTTGCCGTAGCTAAAATAGCCTTAAAATAATCATTTTGTATGACATCTCTTGTTATGGAAATCGATTCTTCATAAGCGACTCCAGAAGACAAAAGCGACGCTATCGTTCTCGTAATTCTCGCGGAATTCGTTTCTTTTATCAGTTCGCCGACTACGGGAATCTTCAAAACTATGAAATCAAAAACATGCTTTCCTAGCTTTGAACGAAGAGTAAAATATACGCCCAAATAAATAAGCAAGGCTCCGAGCAAAGTCAGCGGAATATTATTTTTCAAAAAGTCGCTCGTGCCGATCAGAACTTTGGTCATAAAGGGAAGCGGAACGTTCAGATTTGCAAGAGTGGAAGTGATTTGCGGAACGACAAATATCATCATGAGCACGCCGATAACTAGCATCACGGATAATATTACTCCAGGATATATCATTGCTCCTTTGACCTTTTCTTTTATCTTGTAGCTTCCTTCCATCTGGTTTGCGATAATTTTCAAAGATTCGGATAATTTTCCGGACTCTTCTCCTGCTTTTACCATCGAAACGAATAATTTTTCAAAAACATCCGGATATTCGGCGCAAGCTTCGCTGAGCGGCTTGCCTTTTCTTATTTCCAAACCCAAATCTCCGATGATTCCTCTGAGTTTTTTATTCGTCACTTGATTTTCAAGAATATTCAAACCTTTGGCGAGAGGAAGCCCCGCGTTTATCATTCCGCCCAAATTTCTAGCAAAAATTATTTTCTGCAGTTCGGGAACAGAATTAAAAAAAGGAAGGTCTATATCCCATTTTGATTTTATATTTTCAGATGCAGATATCAGAGTGTCGCCCTGTTCTTTCAACTCTTCATACAAAGCAAATTTATCGGTAGATTCTTTTATACCTTCATACTTTGTGCCATCTTTTTTAATAACCTTAATTTTAAATTTCATTTACCCGAGAAAATTTTTGCTAATGAAAAAGTTGTTTAGGACCTTTTTTATGTAATTTCTACCGTATTGTGTTTTCATATATTTTTCTCTATTATACGCGTCTTTTGCTATTAATGTAAGCTTCATAATATATAAGTGCAAATGGGACTCTTTTCTTTGTTGAAGCAACTTTTTTGGCATTATGCAATATCAATCTAGCTTTAATATCTTTTGTACAACCAGTATACAATTCTCCATTTTTTTACTTTGTATAATATATACATATTGCATAATGCATTAGCAAAAACTTTAACGGGTGAATTATTCCGTCACAACTCTCAAAACTTCCTCGATCGTCGTCATACCTGTAACACATTTGAATATCCCATCTTCAAGCATAGTGAGCATTCCTTCTTTTTTTGCTTGAACTTCTATTTCCTGCGAAGTCGAACCTTTCATGACGAGATCTCTTATCGCCGGAGTCATTTTTAATGTTTCATGAATTCCGATTCTTCCGGCATATCCGTCTGGCGCATCAATAGATGCTTTGGCTTTATAAAAATAAATATTTTCCCAATCGTCAGTTTTTGAAATCAGATTTTCATTCCTCAACGTTTCCAAAACCCTATTCAAATCGACAATTTTTGCAAGAGAAGCCAATTCCGCTTTGGTCAAAAGATATTTTTCTTTTTCTTTGGTCAATTGTCTGATAAGCCTCTGAGCCAAAACGATATTTATCGTTGATACGAGAAGAAACGGCTCGATTTTCATATCCATAAGTCTTGGAATCGCTCCGGCGGCGGAATTTGTGTGCAAAGTCGAGAGCACCATGTGTCCGGTCAAAGCTGCATTCACGGCAAGAGAAGCGGTTTCATCATCTCTGATTTCTCCGACCATGATGATGTCAGGATCCTGCCTGACAAGCGAACGAAGTCCGTTTGCAAAACTGAATCCTATTTCCGGTTTTACCTGAGTCTGATTTATTCTTGCGACTTGATATTCAATCGGGTCTTCAATCGTTGCAATATTTACATCGGGAGTATTCAATACTTCCAAAATGGTATAAAGAGTGGTCGTCTTTCCGCTTCCGGTAGGTCCGGTTGTCAGAATCATTCCATTCGCTTCTTTCATTGCATCGTGGATTCTTTCCAAATTTATTCCATGAAAACCCATGGATTCCAAAGTGTAAGCTCCGACATTTTCTCTCAGAAGACGCATGACAGTTTTTTCTCCGAAATATGTCGGAATGATTGAAACTCTGAAAGAAACTTTTTCTCCATTGATGTCGATTTTGAATCTTCCGTCCTGAGGCAATCTTTTTTCATCAAGCTTTAGGTTTGAAAGAACTTTTATCCTGGCAGTTATACTTTCTCCGGCATTTTTTGGAAGAATCATTGCATCATGCAAAAGCCCGTCGATTCTGTATCTGACAAGAATATCATTTTCCAGACACTCAATATGTATGTCCGAAGCATTCTGCAAAGCTGCGTGTTTCAAAAGAGTTTCTACGATGCGGATGACCGGAAGATCCTCCGCCATATTTTTCAAAGTTTCTTCGAGAGGTTCGCCTTTATTTCCAATTTCAAGATTTCCCGAGTCTTTCAGAGCTTGAACATCTTTCTGTATCAATTCCCCGAACTCAGCTTTCAAACTTTTTTGATATTGGAGAAGCGCGCTTTTTATCGAAGCTGTGTCCGTCAGTCTTGGCAAGAATTTTCAATCCGACTTTCTTTTTTATAAATTCTATTTCCGGCAAATCATTTATGTCAAGCATCGCGACTTCCAGAGAATCCGGATTTTTCTTGAAAGCTACTATATTATTTTTTCTGGCAAGTGGTTCGGGAATTATCGAAAGCACGGGAAAATCGATTTTTTGATTTTTCAAATCGACAAAAGGAATTCCGGATACATAAGCCTGCGCTTTACGAAGATCATCGTCGGAAATTTTTCCCTGACTGACTAAAACTTTCTCGGGAGTATCTTTAAGCTTCCCATTTTTTATAAGACTTTCAATATCATCATACTCAGTCTTCGTGACAAGACCTGTATCTATTAAAAAATCTTTAAGTTGTTTACTTTCTAGTGCCATTTATCCGAGAAAATTTTTGCTAATAAAAAAGTTACTTAGGACCTTTTTGATATAATTTCTACCATATTGTGTTTTCATATATTTTTCTCTATTATACGCGTCTTTGCTATTTATGTAAGCTTCATAGTATATAAGTGCAAATGGCGCGCTTTTTTTCGTCGATGTAACTTTTTTGGCATTATGCAATATTAATCTATTTTTTATATCCTTGGTACAACCTGTATATAATTCGCCATTTTTCTTACTTTGTAATACATATAGATATTGCATAATGCGTTAGCAAAAACTTTAACGGATTAATTTTCCTTATTCCTGATAATTATATCAGAAAATAATTAAGTTCAACAGCAATTAACAGTTCACGAATTCAGAAGATATTCGGCAATGTAATTTGGCGAATTCAAAAGGCGGGTTTGCTTCGCAAACCCGCCTTTTGAATTTTCTTTTAGAATTCCGAGCTCGTTGAAGTTCCAATTTTTACAGTAGTTGTGCCTGTGCAAAATATCGAGCTTCCCACTACTTGGCCGGTAATAGTTTTTGTGCCTATCGTTGTATAAATTTTACTTACTGGATTGCCAGTTAAACCCGAAACATTCGTGCCACTCCATGTAATTGTTGACGTTCCGGCACTATATGGCATTGTCCAAGTCATCGCTTTATTTACATATATATTATTACTGCCGGATTGAAGAGGGATGCAAATTAATCCCGACTGCGGAATATTCACGGACGTTTGTGATAATTGGCCAGAATTATCGGAACATGGAATCACATATGTTGTGCTTTCAGACAAAGCACCAGTCGTAGTCAAAATTCCATCATTGATTTCAGATGCAATCTGATCTCCGGATGATTGATCAACCACTTTGCAAGAATAGCTTGGATCAGTTGATGAAGACACCGGCTGGCAAGTGATGGATTGAGAAGTTGCGGAGCAAGTCGGACTTGAAAAATGACTTTGAGTGGTAGAAACTTTAACAGTTGTTGATGTTGAAACTGAATTGCCGGAATTTGAGCATGTAAGATTGAAGGTTGTGTCGGAAGTTAACGGACCTGAAGAAATAGAATCTGATGTATAGGGTTGTTTTGGAACATTTGCTTCCGGCACGGAACAGTAATATGTACAACTCAACGAATTTCCTCCTACACATGTAGCATTTACTGTACCACCAAGATTCGTGCAATCACTACTAGACAATGCAAGAAGAGCTGTTGATGCTAAGTACATAAATTCGTTACACATATTTGTATTCGCATCCCAAGTCCCATTGGCAGCGACACAATCAGAAGCCGGGGTAGAACCAACAAATAAAACTCCATTTTTGGTTAATGTACATGAATCAGCTCCGGATGAATTCCAAGAAACAGTTGAACTGGCACCGGTCAAAACTGAAGTTGGGTTTGCACTTAAACTTAAATTAATTACAGGCGATGAAACATTGAAAGGTATTGGACTTCCACTATTATCAATGGGCTGCTGCACGGTTACAGCGCATCCGTTTCCGCAAGATCCCGCGGCTGGAGACTTTACATATAAATTGTGACTACCTGTATTGCTAGGTGCAATAAGATATGAAGGTGAAGTCGAAGTACTTATATAATTAGCGTTATCAATTCCAAGGGAAAGTTCTGTCACGCCTGAAACATTGCCTTGGGAAGCAACACACGATACATTTCCCGTACAAGAAAAAGATTCTGTTCCTGTAAAAGATGTATTGGCTTGAATTTGATCTCCTGGATTATACGTAATTTTATCCAGATTTACACTGACATTTAAATTGTATGCGTATATGAAAAACGCGCCGACGCCATGCGCAACGAATACTTTGTACTGATAATTATAAGTATCTGCTTTTACGCTTCCTGAAAAACCAAATATTGAGATTCCTAAAATAATAAATATTATGACGTTTATAACCGAATGATTCTTTTTATAAATTAAAGCAAAAAGAATAATCAATATGATGAGTGCAACAATTATTATTGCGATTGTTTTTATATTGAATTGACCTGAAGAAAAAATGGAAAGAATTGATGACGAAGCTAAAACATTTTCCGGAGTAGTAATTTGATAATTTCTTGCATCAAGAACGACGCCGTTTGCGGAAAGAGTTACATTTGCTTTTGGATTGATGCAATCTTTTGCAATTGGAACTTGAATTGTTGTAAAAGAATTTGATAAAACACTTACTTGATTGCTGCATGATTCATTCTTGCTATCTAAAACAGAAATAGCGACAGTGGTTGAAGAAACATTTGCAAAAGTAAGAACTTGAATATTCGCCGTATCTCCGGCTTTGTAAAAAGTCTTGTCAAAAACAACATTGTTGATTATTCCATACGGACCTGAAGAGGAAGTATTATAATTTAAACCGACTGTATTTGAAACGATTGAATTGTCTGCTGACGCAAGAGAAAAAGCCACGTAATAATTTTGCGGAATTGAAGCTTTTGGAAGTTCCGCGGATATAGAGTTCGCACCCGGCTTTATTTCAATGCTTTCAGATGAACCGCCGGCCGTGCTGGCAATATTTCCAAACGATGTGTTTGCTCTGGTGACAAAATTCGGAACCAAATCTACACTGCCGGTATAGCTGCTATTTACCGTACAATTTGCAGTAATAGTTGATGTAGAATCGACAACTGAGGACGATGCCAATAATTCTGAATTCGCATAAAGCTCGCAAGAATTCGGAACTATTTCAACCGAACTTGCGGAACTTTTTGCAATATTAACTTTTCCCAAAGAACTTTGAGCGAGTATCAAACCGCTTTCATTCTCGCTTAAAATATATAAATTGTATGATCCAGCCGGTATTGAAGAAGGAACCGTATAATTTATTGTTTTATTTAACGTGGTGTTTTCTCCCAGCGAGAGAACCTCATCGTAAACTTTTTCATCGACGAGTTGATTTGATGAAACGTCCAGCAATTCAGCTGCATATTTTATCTGCGGTTGAGCTCCGATCCTGTTTGAGATGTCAAAAGATATTGAAAAATCTCTGTCATTTTGAGAAATGATTTTTGCATTATAAATATTTACTGTCGCGACAAGCACTCCTCCCGAAACAGGAGCACCGGCACTCGTTTGCGCACTGGCAATTCCGCAAAAGGCGGCTCCGAGCGCAAATACTGAAAGGAGAGATATAAATATTTTTTTCATTTTTTTATTAAATAATAAAATTATTAAATAACCGCAAAACGCTTTGACATATTATAGCAAATAAATAAGAAAATGTAATAAATGTCAAAAACAAAAAAATACGAAATTTTAAAAGGGCGGCCGCGAAGCGGCCGCCCTTTTAAAATTTTTCTTATATTTCCGAACTCGTCGAAACTCCGAGCTTTACAGTAGTCATACATTGTGTCGAAGCTGACTGGTTGCCCACTATTGCCGAGACAGGGAAAGATTTTTGGCCTATGGTTGTATAAATTGTATTGTATGAATTTGATACGAAAGGAAATGAAGCACCACTTACCGGACTTTTTTTATCCGTAGCCGACAAACTCCATGTCATTTGTTTATTTACATATATATTAGTGTCAGTAGCCGCATTGCCGGATTGTGATGGAGTACATCTCAATCCTGGATAAAGATTCAGTGTTGCACTGGTAGAGTTTCCATCATATAAACATGTGAGAACATAGTTAACGCCGTTATCAAGATCATCTTGAGTTGGAGTTACAGTTCCCTGCAATCCTGATATTGGTGGTATTGCTGCGGCACCATTTTTTTCTAAAGAACATGAACCAGCAGTTGCACTCCAATTCACGAGTGTTTGTCCTGTTGAAGTGCTGAGTAAAAGAGAAATTCCGCCAGTGTTAGACGGCGAACAAGTCAAAGTTGAATTCCAAACTTTATTATTCAAAGCGTTTGAAGTTCCTGAATAATCCACGCTTTCGACAGTAGCAGTAATCGGATGCGATTTCCCGTCTTCGAAAACAGAGCCCGAAGGAATATTAAATACATAACTATGATTTGGAAAACCTCCACAGGAAACATCCGTAGACCAATCAGATTGATTCGCTGTTATTGTGCCGAGTGTTGTTCCTCCCGAACTTATTACAACAGGAAGCTGAGCAGAATAATCGTCGGGATCGCAAACCCATCCTTCAACTCGACAGCTTGTCGATACTGGAGCGGAAACTAAAGCCGGTGTAACTGATTGAGTTGTTTGGGTTGGATTGTTTACTGGAATTGCTACAAAAGTCGCTGATATAGTGTGATTCGCGGTTACATTTGAAAATGTATATGTTGAAATTATTCCCTTGTCACTGCCATCAACTAATACATCCGAAATATTATATCCAGATAATGGATTTATCGAATAAGTTTTAGAAGAACCTGAGGACACAGATGCTGTAGTTGCAGGACTTATTGTTCCTCCCGCTCCGGCAGATGCTGTAATTGTGTAAGTTGTTGGTGCAACTACTATAGGTGCAAAAGCTACAGATATTGTGTGACTGGCACTAATATTTGAGAATGTGTAAGATGAGTTTACTGCTACGGATTTGCCGTCTACCAAAATTGAAGATATGTTATAACCAGAATTTGGAGTTATTACATATGTAAAATTACTTCCTAAGGGTACGGTTTCTGGTGTGACAGCTGGTTTTATTGTTCCGCCTGTTCCCACAGATGACGTGAGAGTATAATAAGTACCAGGATTAGTAGGAGCAGGAGTTGGCTGACTCGCTGGAACTAAAGTAAAGGTGGCATTTATTGTGTGAGATGTATTTACATTAGTAAAATTATAACTTGTTATTTTTCCTACCGAATTCCCATCAACTGTAACATCTGAAATAATATAATTTGGCGAAGTCGTAGAAATTATATATAACTGTGAACTATTATTTGATACTACTGTAGTACCCAAAGGGTTTATTGTTCCGCCTGTTCCGGCAGTTGATGTTATAACATTTCCAACTGGAATAAAAGTAACCGACACCTTAATATCAGAATATACACTTGCAAATTCATATTGTTCTGGCTTCCCTACGGTATACGTCTGATAATTTGTAGGTGTCTGACTGACTGGTGAAATCTCTGTCCAAGTACCAACCTTATAATTTGTATCTGGGGTTGCAGTAAATATAATATCAGCGCCCTGGCAAATACCAGAAGATTGATTTACAGAAATTGTACCTCCACCGCCGTTAACTATTCCAGTTGCCGTATAATTATTTGAGGTAATAGCTGTAGGTGCACAATAAACACCAGATAATGAGGTGCCAGCATATGCTATATTGTATGTCTTGCTATATATCGTCGTTGCAACCGAACTTATTTTGTCAAATACATTTTTAAAAAAACCTAAAAAATTAGAAGTTTTGCTGTTCGCCATCTGAGTGGTAATTTGATTCAAAGACACTGAACCACTGATAGGATTAAATTCTCCGACAGGGGGCTGATCGGCGGTTGAATTTTTTGGAACAACAACAACTGTAGCGTTGCAAATACCATCAGAAAGTCTTAATGCTATAAGATTTGAAGCATTAATAGTCATAGAATATGTGCCTGGAGTATTATAGGTGTAAGAATATTTTATTTCTCCATTATTATTCTGTGTTGCGGCACTATAAGTGATAACTTTAGAACCATCAGAACCAATGAAAGAAAACATCTCGCCCGCGGCTTCCCCTTCGCCATACCAAGTGGCTGGACTGCCGAGAGTAACAGGTGATGATTCAACACCACAACTCACTGGATGAGAACCGGAAATATCACCAACGCCGGTAACAGCATTCGTAAGCCTATTTTCTCCGTCCTGAATCATAGATCCACCTACCTGTCCTAAACTGTTGTTAATACCAACTGCATTACCCACGGCACCAGCAGCTGTTGTAACAACACCGCCTACCGCTTCAACAACACCTACAACTGCATTAATTACAGGATTAACAACTACTGTTACAACAGTATGAACTGCACCTCCTAGGTGGCAAAAGATATTGCAATCAGCCTTCGCAATTACCGGAGTGATTGATGAAAGGATAAAAACAAAAGCAATGACAAATACTGATAAAATTTTTGAGTGTTTCATATTATTTAGTAATTTTTTGTTAAATCAAACTGAATACAATTATAACACAAGATTTTATAAAAATATTCACAACAGTTGACAAAAAAACATATACTGATAATATACTTGTATTGAAGTTCGCCCGAAAGGCGGGCTCATTTTTTTAAAAAAATAAGGAATGAAGTGACTATATTTTCTTTATCCTTTAGGATTAAAAAATTATAAAGACAACGCATCAATATTTTATTAACAAATAACCAAATAAAACAATGATAGACCTAAAAGTAATAAATTCAGTAATTGAACAGATGGAGCAAGAGAGAGGCGTGCCAAAAGCTAAAATGCTTGAAGCTATTGAAATGGCTCTTGCCACTGCATACAAAAAAGAATATGGAAAAAGAGGACAAATAATTAAGGCTAAGATTGACCTCTCGAGCGGAAAAATGGAATTCGTCCAAATAAAAACTGTCGTTGATAAAAACGATGTTGTCATCCGTGAAGAAAAAGATGATGCCGAAGCTGAAGAAAGATTCAAAAGATCAAAAAGAATTGAAGAAGAAAAAGAAGAATTGAATGAAAAAGGAGAAAAAATAGTTTATTACAATCCCGAACATCATATTTTTCTCGAGGATGCAAAAAGAATAAAAAAAGATGCAAAAGTCGGAGACGAGCTTGTCTTCCCTCTTGAAGAAAAATCAGACTATGGAAGAATTGCCGCGCAAACCGCAAAGCAAGTCATCGTCCAAAAAATAAGAGAAGCTGAAAAAGTTTCCGTCTTCAACGAATATGGAGAAAAAGAAGGAACGATCGTCACAGGAACAGTTCAAAGACTTGAAAGAGGAAATCTTTTCGTGGATATGGGAAGAGCGACAGCTATACTTCCATTTGAAGAACAAATTCCTGGAGAAAAATATAAACCTGGAGAAAGAATCCGAGGCTATCTTTATAAAGTGGAAGAAACTCCGAAAGGAATATTCTTGAGACTGTCTCGCTCACATCCAAAATTCTTGGAAGAATTGTTCAGAAGCGAATCTCCAGAACTTGGAACTGGAATCGTTGAAATAAAATCAATCGCAAGAGAAGCCGGCTCAAGATCAAAAATCGCCGTCGCTTCAAAAGATGAGCATATAGATCCAGTCGGCTCGCTTGTCGGACAAAGAGGTGTCAGGGTTTCAACTGTGATGTCAGAACTCGGCGGAGAAAAAATTGATATCATCGAATGGTCCGCAGATCCAAAGAAATTTATCGAAGAAGCACTTTCTCCGGCAAGAATTCTTTCAGTCACACTGAATGAAGCTGAGAAAAAAGCTGAGGTGGAAGTCGCAGCGGATCAGCAATCGCTCGCCATCGGAAAAGGCGGACAGAATGTCAGGCTTGCCGCAAAACTTACCGGATGGAAAATAGATATAATTTCAGTCGAAGGAGAATACGTGGAAGCTGAAGACGGGGAGGAAACAAAATAAATAAAAGTAGGGCGGCGCCAATGGTGCCGCCCTTTTTGTTTGCAAATAAAACGATAAACTATATAATAAGCGTGAATAAGAGTTCAAACAATAAATTATTTTCAATATGGAAGAAAATAAACAACAAAAAGATGATTTTGGAGCGATGGCCGGCATAATAATTGTTGTCATATTATTGCTTGTCGGAGCTTTATATTTCGGCAAACAGAGAATAGAACAACGCAAACAATTTAAATCAACTTTGCAGGAGGCAACTTCAACAATTTCGACTTCAACGATAAATATTTCAAAATAAAAAAATAAAAGGGGCGGCCGCTTTCGCGGCCGCCCCTTTTGCATTTTTCCAACTTTTAATATAAACTGTTTTTTATGGAAAATACAAAAATATACAAAATAAAAGATACGAAAAAACTTCCCGAAAGCGAGGTTGAAATAACAGCAGAAATTACTTTAGAAGCATTGGAAAATTATAAGACAAAAGCTTTCAAAAAAATAAAAGAAGTCGCAGAACTTCCCGGTTTCAGGAAAGGCCATGTTCCAGATGCAAAATTGAAAGAAAAATTCGGAGAAATGGGCGTGCTTGAAGATGCGGGCGAAATGGCAATCAACGATTGTGCCGCAGAAATCCTACTAGAAGCAAAAGTTAATTTTCTCGGCAGACCAAATATTGCAATCAGCAAGATAGCAATCGGCTCTCCTATTGAATTCAAAATTAAAGTCACGATAATGCCGGATATAAAACTCCCCGACTACAAAAAAATTGCCAAAAAAGAAAATTCTGTTGAAGAAAAAGTTGAAGAAGTCACCGAAAAACAAGTTGAAGAAACAATCGGAGAAATAAGGAAAATGTATGCACAACAAAACCATACACACGCCGAAGGTGAAGTTCATAAAGAAGGCGAGGAACTCCCTCTTCCGGAAATAAACGATGAGTTTGTAAAAAAACTCGGCGACTTCAAAGATGTCGAGGATTTCAAATCAAAATTAAAAATAAATATTGCAAAGGAAAAAGAAGTCCATGCTGAAAATAAAAAGAGAACGAGACTCATGGAAAAACTCGTCAGCGAAACAAAATTCGAATTACCAAAAGTTATAATTGAAAGCGAACTCGACAAGATGGAAGCTCAGTTCAAAGGCGACATCGCGCAAATGGGACTTCAGCCGGAAGAATATTTGAAGCATATCAAAAAAACTTGGGAAGATTTGAGAAAAGAATGGATGCCTGATGCAGAAAAAAGAGCAAAGACCCAGATGATTCTGCAAAAGATTTCTTTGGAAGAAAAAATCGAACCGAGCAAAGAACAAGTTGAAAAGGAAGTTAAAAATCTCATGGATCAATACAAAACCGCCGATCCTGAAAGAGTTACCGCTTATGTAGAAATGGTTTTGGTGAATGATGCAGTGATTAAATTCTTGGAAAGCCAGAAATAAACTACTACCGGCTAAAAGCCGGTAGTTTTGGATAAGACTAAAGTCCGATATTAAATACAAATGCAGACCCATACTCGTGTGTCATTCCCGCGAAGGCGGGAATCCAGAATTAATAGTGTCGCAGTTATAGGACGGTTGTGCGAGTGACTTCGCTAAGTCAAACCTAGATTCCCGTATTCACGGGAATGACAAATGTCATCCAAAACTAATCTTAAAAGGACTGCCTGAAGGCGGGAGTTTTGCTACCAAAGGTGGATAATAAAAACCGGGGAAATTCAATCCCCGGTTTTCTTTTTTCTAATTGCCTTGTTGTTTTTGATCTCGAAGTTTTCCTCGATTATTGCCCTGTCTTTTTCGTTACGCCGCTCGAGTGCTGTTGAAACAGACATGGGATCTATCGGTGTAGATCTGAGAGTAGTTAGATATAAAGATAAACTCCCATTTATATCTCTTTCAAATTTTTCGATAACACCCGCCTCATAAAGCTTATCAAAAAAGCTTTATTTCTTGGACATGATGACCTCCCTGGAAAATTAAATAACTCCTGCATGAGATGTTAGCAAAATATGACATTCTGTCAATTTTACTATTTCATCTCCTTCCAATTTTCTCCCTCCATACTTGAAGCTTTCATCACGACTCCTTTTGAATCTTTTAGAGGAATCACATTTTCCATTATTTTTTCTATTTTTGGGGCAATTTTTTCCGCAACTGTTTCATCAGCTTCATAAACAAGTTCATCATGAATCTGCAAAATCAATTTTACTTTATCCAAAAGTTTTTCTTCTTTCAAATATTCATCAATTTTTATCATCGCGAGTTTTATGAGATCGGCTTCCGTTCCTTGTATCGGCGCATTTATCGCCATCCTTTCCGCCATCGCGCGAATAAAAGGAATCTTCGAACGAAGTCCTTCAAAATATCTTCTTCTGCCAAAAAAAGTTTCCGTATATCCTTTTTGTTCCGCTTCAATTTTTATTCTTTCCAAAAATTTGGCAAGACCGGAAAATTTCGTGAAATATGCATCAAGATATTTCTGTGCTTCTTCTCTGCTAACTGTTGCTGACATGATGGATTTGCTTTTGTTTCAAGTGAAGAACCTGCGCTAAGATTTGTTCTCAATGCATTCACTCCCATCCCGTACATTATTCCAAAATTAATTACTTTTGCTCGGCGTCTCATTTCTTTATCAACTTTGTCGAGTGGAACATTAAAAATTTCTGAAGCAACTGCTGTGTGAACATCTTCTCCTTTTTTAAAGATATCCAAAAGTTTTTCATCATCTGCCAAAAATGCCGCGATGCGAAGCTCAACCTGCGAATAATCAAAAGATAAAAGTTTTGTTCCTTTGTCTGAAACAAAAGCTGCGCGAATATTTCTTCCGAGCTCGCTTTCATTTGGAATATTTTGCAAATTCGGATTTGAAGAAGCCATTCTGCCGGTTGTCGTTCCTGCTTGCAAAAATTTTGCATGAAGCCTGTCTCCGCTATCGAGCAAATCAGGAATCACATCGATGTAAGTTGAAAGAAGTTTTTGAAATTCTCGATATTCAATTATCAAACCTATTATCGGATGCATTTCGCGCATCTTTTCAAGCTCAGATTCTTTTGTCGACATCGCGCCAGAGCCAGTCTTTTTCTGATTCTTTGGCTTAAGTCCAAGCTTCACAAAAAGAATTTCTCCGAGTTGTTTCGGCGAATTGATATTGAATTCTCCGCCGGCAAAATTCCAAATTTTTTTCTCAAGTGCTGAAAGTTTTTCATGATAATCTTTTGAAAGTTTTGCCAATTCTTTTTTATCAATTTTTACTCCAACTTTTTCCATTTTATCTATAATCGGAATGAGCGGTTTTTCAATTGTCTCCCAGACTTTCGTCAGTTCCCTCTTTTTTAATTCATCTTTAATAATTTTTTCCGCTTCGTCTAAAGTTTTTACTTTTGTAAAATTGAAAATATCTTCAAGCGTTGGACTTGTAAGATTTGAATTGATCAGCCAGAGCATAACCGAAAGTTCTTTCACTTTTTCCTGATCGAGATTCGAACCGAACAATCCTTCGTTGAAAGCTGCAACTTTTTCAGACGGAACTTTTTCATCTTCAAGCTCATAGCTTCTGCTTTTCGCCGAGAACTATCTTTCAATCTTGCGCCTAAAGTCCTGAATTCCAAATCGCTCCAAAGTGAAATTACTTTTTCCGAATCGATAGATTCTTTCCAAGTTTTTTCCGGAATTTCAAAATCAATCGGAGCATCGCGCCTGATTGTTCCGAGCATTTTTGAAAAATTCGCCTCTTCCTCGCCTTCTTCAAGCAGACCAACTATTCTTTCTTTTATTCCAGCTTTTTCAAATTCTTCTTTGTCTTTTTTTAATTTTTTATAAATATTTTCAATCGAGCCGAATTTTTGTATCAGATTGGTCGCGGTTTTTTCTCCGATTCCTTTTATGCCGATGATATTATCCGATTGATCGCCGCGATAATCCTTTGAAATCTGGCAAAAGCTTCGGACCAAAACCATATCTTTCATTCACAGCTTTTTCATTGTAAATAATAGTATCTTTGATTCCTTTTTTTAAAGTATAAACTCTGACTCTATCGTCATCGACGAGCTGAAGAGTGTCCATGTCGCCGGAGGCAATCACAATATTTAAATTTTTATTATTTTTATTTTTCTCGACAATCGTGCCAATCATATCGTCAGCTTCAAAACCTTCTTTCGAATAAACCGGGATATTAAAAGCGTTGAAAATATCATAAGATCTTTTGAGTTGAGAAACCAGTTCTTCATCAGTTTTCGCCCTGCCAGCTTTATATTCTTTGTAAGCGATATGCCTATAAGTCGGCTTCGGCAAGTCATAACAAGCGGCAATATAATCCGGCTTCAAATCAGAAATTATTTTCAAAAGCATTGTTGAAAGTCCATAAAGCGCGCCGGTCGGCTCGCCTTTTGATGTCGCAAATTCTGGAAGCGCATGATAAGCGCGATGAATAATCGCATGGACATCAAGCAATACTAGAATTTTTTTTTTATTTTTTTCTTTCATTTTTGTGTGTCATTCCCGTGAAAACGGGAATCTATAATATTTTATATTTAAGAATGGATTCCCGCCTCCGCGGGAATGACAACCCTTAAATTTCAATCTCACGCTCATTCTCGCTCAAAAATTTGAAATTTATTTTTGCATGGTTTTTTGGCAATACTTCCAATACTCTTTCTGGCCATTCTATGAAAATAATATTTTTTGGATCTGCCATAGTTTTTTCCCAATCAAGTGCAGAAAGCTCTTTTGCCGAATCAAGACGGTAAGCATCAATATGAACCAATTTTTTAAAATTTTTGTGAGAAATATCATATATTTTTTCAATAACGAAAGTCGGGCTCGTAATATCTTCTTTGATACCAAAAATTTTTGCCACCGCCTGGGTGAAAGTAGTTTTTCCTGAGCCAAGATCTCCATAAAGCCCGACAACTAAAGCATTCGGATAAAAACCCATAGATATTTTTTCTATGAAATCCTCCGCGATTTTTTGCGTGTCCGACAAGCTTTTGCTCACAATTTTCATCCCGTAGTGAAATTTCAAATTGTTTTCATTGCCTAACAATCTAAAATTTTAATTAAATATTATTAATAAAAAACGATTTTATTATGATCCCCGAGTTTATAAAAACAA
Organism: uncultured bacterium; assembly: GCA_963798465.1. Taxonomy (GTDB): domain Bacteria; phylum Patescibacteriota; class Minisyncoccia; order Phycocordibacterales; family GWA1-40-21; genus Bog-1340. Next base: position 97,675 of record CAWCTC010000001.1, read on the forward strand.
AGCAATGATTTGAAATTCTACTACGGGATTCATATACTTATTTTATCATATTTTTGTTTGCATCGCGTCTATATGACTTACGCGACTTTGTTTACTTATGAGCTGTACTCGGCGATTTAGTAAACAAGAAGTACTCTTGTGGTGCGATATGATTCCGCAGAATCAAAAAAAACGGGATTTTGGCTCCGCCAAAATCCCGCCCAAAATAAAAACCCTACAACAGTACTGTTGTAGGGTTCGGGGAATAATCCCCTAATTAATAACGTTTTTGTACCCAGCGAAATCCTGGGATTTTTCCGCATGGTCCCTGTAAAAATTCCAGAGCCATGCACCTCCTTTGAATTTTGTGTCAGAGATTTCATATAAAAACCTCTCTGACCCATCTGCCTCTCTTGCACATACTTTCGCAATAAGAGTTGCGCGGCCAGTTTTGTAATTAGCCACGTAAACTTCTCCCGTGAAAGGAGAGTCTTTTACTTCCTGTCCAATTCCGGCCTGTATGACGTGAACCCGCAAATTTCTGGGTACACGAACATAGATCTTATTCTCAACCAGGTTAACTCCCTCGGCTGATGTTGAAATTTCTACGACGTGGTGATGTTTCCGTTTCGGCACGACGACGACCTTAGGAGTCGTCGTGGAAATGTAAACATCCGCCTTCACCAAGGCAGTAGTCACCGTCGGCTGTGTCATTGGGACATCAGCTACGACTGTTGGTGTTGGAATCGTTTTCTGAAGTCCCTTCCCAAAAAACAGTATTAACACAACGACCCCGACAATAAGAAAGATTTCCTTAATTTCCTGCCGTCCAGTTTTTTTCATTTCTTTCCTCCGTTTTTTTTGCACTGGTGACAGTGCTTTTTTTGAAAAGAACTTGTTTTATCTTTTGTGAATCTATTTCTTCGAAATTCTCTATCTTTTTCTTTCTTCTTTCTGCTGCATAATCTTTTGCCATTTCTCTGGCAAGCTTCTCTTGTTGGTATGGTACAAGTTTTCTCATATCTCACCTCAGAAAAAAAACAGATTTGACTCAATTTGATCTGCTAATAGTCTACACTAAACAAGCTTTTTTGTCAATAGCAAAAACAGGCCCTATTTAAGGCCTGTTTTTCGATTTTGTGCAACCATCATTTAAGCGCGATGAGTAATTATTTAATTTGATTTTCTCCTATTGCTGTCCATTCGCCTGTCGCAATGCTTCTTATATAATCAGAAACATTTATTTGTCCGAGTCTTGAAAGTTTGACGAGCTTTGCGGATGCATCGCTTGAAAGCAAAACTTTATTCGTTCTTGCATATTCCTCAACTTTTATTATGTCTGAATTATCGGAAGCTATTTTGCTCAATAAATCCGAAGCAACTGAATCATTCGATAAATCATTTGCATCTGTTGTATTTTTTACATAGGCAACTGCAAGAGAATTCTGTTCATTGATTTTTTTCTTCAAGAAAATGTAAGCCAAGATTGCGCTCCAAAGCACAAGTATTGAAATGAAAATTATTATTCCTTCATAATCTTCAAAACCTGTGTAAGGAACATCACTCAAATAAACTGAACTTACATTTGGAGTGTCTGTATAAGCTTGAACTTGATTTGGAACTGCTGTTGTAGCTGGCTCGCTGTAATAAGTTGTTGGCTGTTGAACATAAGTAGAAGTAACTGCAGGCTGAGTGTAATAAACTACAGGACTGACTACTGTAGAACCGGTTGTAACAGGTGTTTGCGGTTGAACATAATAAGTCGGTTGCGTTACATATGTCGTACCACCGGAAAAACTTCCGGAAGTAACTGTCGAGCCCCCATTAACATAATAATAAGGGACATACGTTGAATATCCGGTTGTATAACTTGGAGTTACTTCATCTGACCAATCTGAATTAGAAGTAACTACAGGAGCTTGTTCATCTGACCAATCTGAATTAGAAGTAACTACAGGAGCTTGTTCATCTGACCAATCTGAATTAGAAGTAACTACAGGAGCTTGTTCATCTGACCAATCTGAATTAGAAGTAACTACAGGAGCTTGTTCATCTGACCAATCTGAATTAGAAGTAACTACAGGAGCTTGTTCATCTGACCAATCTGAATTATCTGACCAATCTGAAGAATCATCAGCAAATGTTCTGACAGGTAAAGCGACAACAAAAAATACCGCAATCAAAATGATCCCGAGTGCTTTGAAATATTTAGTTGTATTTTTTATATTTTCCATAATTTTTTTATTTTAATTTACCCTGTGTGAATTTTCGCTTTATCTTAATATCTATATGTAATTTAGTATTTATTAACTATATACATCTTTAAAAACTAAGTTTATTCTTTAAAAATTCTTTACGGGGTCAATATGAATCCGCCTATCCATAAAATCTGGATATAAACGGTTCTATAATTGCTTGGCATATTGTATAGCATATGTGAAAAAAAGTCAATAGCTAACCCAATGTTAAAAATATGACCCCTAAAACCCTTATTTTGAATGCTTTCTATTCATTTATGCAAATTTAAATGTTATCATATTGCATATGCCAGTAGACTTTGACGAAGATAAACAAAATAAGCGCCTTGAAGAAATGCGCAAAAATGAGGAGGAAGATGTCTCCAGGATTTTGGCCGGAAAATACGGCTACAACTATCTGGATCTGAGCGCAATTCCAATAAACAGCGATGCTTTGAGAATATTGAATGAAGAAGATGCTCGCGCATCCAATGCGGCAATATTCGATATGGTTGATAAAAAAATTCAAGTCGCAATTATATCTCCAAATAATGACAAAACCATAGCCATACTCAACAAATTAAACGGAGAAGGATATTTCCCTAGTCGTCCATATGGTTTCAAAAAAAAGTTTGGAAAAAGCTTGGGGCAGATATAAAGACCTTTCATATTCTACCGAAAGCACGGCCGGAACTTTTGATATCGCAAGCGACTCTGTCGTAAAATTAATGGATAAAGTAAAACATATAGATGATATAAAAAAACTGACGGATGATTTGATGGGCGTGAAACAGACTTACAGGATTTCAAAAATATTGGAAATTATGCTCGCAGGCGCGCTCGCTCTCGGGGCATCCGATATTCACATTGAGCCTGAAGAAGTAGCGGTGAGAATGAGATTCAGGATAGACGGTGTTCTTCTAGATACTTATACGTTTGATGAGCCGACTTATGCTCTGATGCTTTCCAGAATAAAACTTCTCTCCGGTTTGAAATTAAATGTCAAAGATGAAGCGCAAGATGGCCGTTTCAGCATAAAGATAAAAGACAGTGATATTGAAATCAGAACTTCCCTTTTGCCTGGCGCTTATGATGAATCTATAGTCATGAGAATTTTGAATCCTAAATCAATCGCCGTGTCTCTTGAAGAGCTAGGCATAGAAAAAAGAACTCTTGATGTGCTTGATAACACAAATAAACAAGCCGAATGGAATGCTTCTTCATTACCGGTCCTACAGGCAGCGGAAAAACCACCACGCTTTATGCGTTTTATAAAAAAAATTTATAATCCTGAAATAAAAATACTCACGATTGAAGATCCGATCGAATATCATTTGGATGGAATCGTTCAGACTCAAGTCGAGGAAGATAAAGGCTATACTTTTCTTGCAGGGCTTCGCGCTGCAATGAGACAAGACCCGGATGTAATAATGGTCGGAGAAATCCGAGACGATGAAACTGCCGGAACTGCCGTTCAGGCGGCTCTCACCGGCCACTTGGTTTTTTCAACACTTCACACGAATTCCGCTGCCGGAGCATTTCCGAGACTGATCGATCTCAAAGTGAATCCAAAAACAATTCCTTCGGCTTTGAATGTTTCAATGGCGCAGAGACTTCTGAGAAAGCTGTGTCCTTTCTGCAAAAAAGAAAAAAATCCGAACGAACATGATAGAAAAATATCATAGACGAAAACATCTGGCAATCAATAAATGATAAAACGTATCTGGAAGGAATCCAGACAGCAAAAATATTGCGAAGCAGTCGGTTGCGACAAATGCAACAATACCGGATATAAAGGAAGAATAGCCATAGTTGAAGCCATACTTTCAACAAAAGAAATGGAGAAAGTCATTATGGCGAATTCCAGCGACAGAGAAATCAAAGAAGCCGCCAGAATCTCAGAATATTCTTGATATGAAACAGGACGGCATACTAAAAGTATTCAAAGGCATAAGCTCCATAGATGAGCTGGGCAGAGTTATAGACCTTGAAGAAGAAAATTAAATGTGTCTTAAAAATTTAATCGCTTGCAAAAGTTCTAAACAATGATAATATGAAAAACGAGATTGGTTCTGAAAGCAATTTCAGAATGTTCAAAACATAAATCTCTAAACAATACTTTAAACCTGGCGGTAAAAAGTTAAATTAGTTTTTAAGGATAACCTCAGCAATATTTCCGAAGAAATAAACCAAAATGTCCTTGAAAAAAAACCCGTAACCTCTTGCGAGCATAATTGTTTAGAGATTTATATTCAGAACGATCAAACAAAATAAAATTGGGGAAATAAAAAACGCCCCTTCAAGGCTCTGAAAAGAGTATATCATGGAAAAACATTATGTCAAGAAAAAATGACAAAAAAACTGCTCAGAACCTAAAAATAACCAAGAAAATAGCCGTATTACTACAGGATGAAAAATTTCTAGACCAAACGCTTCAGACCAAATTCCTGGGATGAATACATCGGCCAAAAAAATATCAAAGAAAATCTAAAAATTCTACTTCAAGCTGCCGAGCAAAGAAAACATCCTCCTGAACATTTGCTTTTTTACGGTCCTCCAGGACTTGGAAAAACAACTCTGGCAAATCTGATTGCAAAAGAAACTCGCGCACAACTCAAAGCAACTTCTGGTCCGGCAATAGAAAAAGTTGGCGACCTTGCTTCAATACTTACAAATCTTTCACCAGGAGATATTCTTTTCATAGATGAAATTCACAGACTGAACAAAACTATTGAAGAAGTTCTCTATCCTGCTATGGAATCTGGTTCGCTTGATATTATCATCGGTAAAGGTCCGAGTCGGCGAGAACAATTCAGCTTGATCTTCCACCTTTTACTTTGATTGCCGCAACAACAAGAATCGCAATGCTTTCCGCTCCACTTCGTTCCCGTTTTTCTGGCGGAGTTTTTAAACTTGAATTTTATTCAGATGAAGAGATAGAAAAAATAATTGAGCGTTCTGCAAAAATTCTCGGAGTTGAAATTGATACCGAAGCCAAAAAAGAAATTGCAAAAAGAAGCCGCAGCACACCGAGAACCGCAAATTATCTTTTAAAAAGAGGTCGCGACTTGGCGCAAGTAAGAGAACAGAAACTGACGAATGAAATTAGTAAAAGAAGCTCTTGAAATGCTTAGTATTGATGAATTCGGCCTTAATGCAGAAGACAGAGCGATGTTAAATATAATAGATGAGAAGTTCAATGGCGGTCCTGTTGGGCTTAAATACTCTTGCCGCCGCACTTTCAGAAGAACAAGCGACGATAGAAGATGTTTATGAGCCATATCTTCTCAAACTTGGGCTTATTGAAAGAACTCCGAGAGGAAGAACTGTGACGGATAGAGCAAGAAAACATTTGGGAAAGAAATTAAAAGGATTAGATTTATAGAATACAAAAGAGCGACGCCTACGGCGCCGCTCTTTTGTATTCTATTTATTTTTTTTATTTGATTCACTTTTTTTATATCTTTCAACATACAAATGCGCAAGGTGAAAAGATATGATCTTTCCATATTTTTCAATAAATGTTTTTGAGCTTTCTTCATTCAATAATTCGCCATCTATTAACCCACTAATCTGATATTCAGAAACGTCTTTGCCAGGAATAAAATTAATAATCATATTAATTTCATGACCATCAAGCAAACCTTTAATACTCTCCTCTCCTTCATAAGGCTGTTTTTTGATTTCTTTAATTTCCAAATCTTCTGCTTCCTTTAAAATTTCCTTATTTTCTTCTCTAAAATTTTTTGAGTAGGAATCTGAAATCATAACTTTGAATATCTCACCTTTATTTAGTGGCTCATTTTCTAGATTTTTCCCTTTGTTTTGTTCACTATCAATGTAAATTTCATTCATATTTTTGTAGATAAGATTAATAAATCATATTTAATTCTAGGCTTTAATACCGTTTTGTCAATTTAAATATTCCTTGTATTTTTAGATTTTCTAATATATCCTTATATTATATGAGTGGACATAATAAATTTTCAAAAATAAAAAGATTAAAAGCAAAGACTGATGCACAAAAAAGCTCGGTTTTTACTAAGTTTGCAAAAATGCTTCAAATGGAAGCAAAAAAAGTTAACGGCAATATTAGTTCTCCAAGTTTAAAAGCTGTTATAGATAGAGCAAAAGCTGCAGACATGCCAAATGATTCTATTGATAGAGCAATAAAGAAAGCTATGGGAGCAAATGAAGCTGATATGGAAACAATTACTTATGAAGCTTATGGACCTGCCGGAGTCGCTATCATGATAGAAGCTTTGACTTCAAACAGAAATAAAGCAGCAGCAGAAGTAAAACATATTCTTTCACAAAACAATACTTCCCTTGCAAGTTCTGGTAGTGCATCTTGGGCATTTGAAAAAACTGCGGAAGGTTGGATGCCAAAAACAATGGTTGTTGTCCCTGAAGAAGATGTTTCAAAATTGGAAAAATTGATTGATGATCTCGAGAACAATGATGAGGTGCAAGAGATCTATACGAATGCTGAATAAAATTTATTACGTCGCACTTAAATGACGATTGAGCGACGTGATTCCACAAAATCAAAAAAACCGAGAGATTTTCTCAACATGGAAATTCTTCGGTTTTTTAATTGTATTTACGATAAAAAAATTGTAGAATTAATCAAAGGATACTAAAAATTAGTCTTTAATCAAAGTCCAATTAGAGGCTTGTTAGATTTATAAAACTAATTATCTCGGTTAAATAAAAAACATGGAAAATAAAACACCTCAAACAAAAATAAAACTTCCATATTTTATAATCTCCTGTTTCTTGATGATAATTCTCGCATCCGCGCTCATTTTTATTCCAAAACAGAATTGGAAGAAAATTTTCAGCTTTAATTTTTTAAATTTTGCCGCAGTTTTTACATCAGCAAGCGGAGGAAATTGGGACAATCCAGCCGTGTGGGGCAATGCGTATGTCGCTCCAACTCCGTATGACTTGGCCATATCCCCAACAACTGGCGAAATCTATGTCGCTGATAATGGACGAATATTCGTATTGAATCCTGACGGAACCGCTTCGACGACATATTCGCTAAAATATAATGGAAATGTCGTGGCTACATCAGGCATAGTTTTAAATCAGAACAAGATTTATGTTTCAACAAATCTAGGAGTAATCTTAGTTCTGAATTCTGATGGCTCAACTTATGCCGCATATGATGGAGGATCATACTCGCCGATAAATCCAAACTCGATTTTTATTTCTAACTCGGGATATATTTACGCTGCTGATCAAAGTAATAATCGAATAGTTGTGTTGAATCCTGATGGAACCGCCTCAACAACATATCCACTTTCTTTCAGCCCATTTGCTGTTGCTATTTCAAGTTCAGGCAATATTTATGCATCTGACTTTGCCGGAAAAAAAATTGCTTTGCTGAATCCGAACGGGACTGCTTCAACTACGTATGATGGAGGAACTTTTGCTCCGATGTATCCTCAAAATATAACAATATCCAATTCCGGCTATATTTATGTCAGCGATGAAACAAATAACAGAATCGTAGTATTGAATCCAGATGGAACTGCTTCAACAACATATGATGGAGGAACTTTTGCTCCAATTAATCCAGAGGGAATAAAAATATCCGCAAATGGAAATATTTATGTGGCTGACAACACTCATTCAAGAATTGTCGTGTTGAACTCAGATGGAACCGCTTCAACGACATATGAAATAACCCCTACGATAGTAGCCGGCGTAGATTATCCGGGAGTAAATGACACTGCAAATATAAGCAATGATATAAAACTTGTTAGCGACGAAAATGTTCGAGACCTAGTGATAGATTCCGGAGGAACTTTGGATTTAAATGGATATACATTAAATGTTTTCGGCACAATTGATAATCTCGGAACTCTGATTACAAACGGCGGTTCGATTTATCAGATAACATACAGTGATATGACCGTTGATTATCCTCTAACTCTCAGCGAGGATACATATGTGAATAATCTTACTCTAGCTTCAGGAGGAACTTTGGATTTGAACGGCTATACAATTTATGTAAACGGAAACTGGAATAATACTGGAGGCGAGCTTATAAACAACGGCGGAACAGTCGACATGGTTGGAACATCGACACAAAGCATTTTGGGAGGAGAAACTTTTGAAAATCTTGAAAAAATATCAAATGTTCCATCATCTTTGCTTTTTGATTCTTCAACAACAACGACGATTACAGGAAAATTGACTCTTCAGGGCAATCTTGATCAGGGTTCGGCAAATCTCCTAACGATTGGCCCGACAGGAGCTCCATATAAATACACAAGTGAAATAGGCGGTTCGGCTCCGGGTCTGGGACAATTCATAGTCGCATCATCGGGAGAAATTTATATTTTGGACTCCGACACAAATGGCAATACAAAAATTGATATTTTAAATTCAGACGGAACAGCTTCGACAACAATTTCAATACCGGATCTTTCAGGACCGATAGCACTTTCTCAAACCGGAGAAATTTATTATGCAAAAACAAATGACAACAATCATATATATGTCGCCGAACCTGACGGAAGCGCTTCAACGACAAGCTATACTTTTACTGGAAGCAATGTATATATAAATGGTTTGGCAGTTTCTCCTTCCGGAGAAGTATACGTCGGAGATGGAGGAAATAATAAACTTATCATATTAAACCCGGATGGAACGACCGCAACGACAACAAGAATAAATATGAGCGGTGTCAATTCCATAGCACTTTCTCAAACTGGAGAAATATATGTTTATACAGGTTCAGATAATATTACAGTTTTAAATTCTGACGGAACTGCAAACACTACATATCATTTCAGCCTGCCGGACTCCAGCCAAATAGGATATTCCCAAAGAATGATAATTTCACCATCAAATAATATTTACATTGGCGATAGCAGTGGCGACAGGATAGTAACTTTAAATTCTGACGGATCATTTGAATCTTCAATTCCATCTTTGGACGGAGTTATTGATATCGGATTGAGTTCATCATCAAAAATCTATGCGAATTCCGGAGGCTATCTGTTCTTATTCAATCAAGACGGCTCGCTCGCTTCAAGCTTGCCGACCAGTCTCGAAGGAAATTTCGCAAGGCCGGCAGGAATAGTTCGCGACTCCGCTGGAAATATTTATGTGTCGGACTCAAAATTCGAAACTATACAAAAATTCGATCCAAACGGAAACTTCATCAAATTTTTCGATACTTCTGGTCCCGGTGCTCTATCACTGAAATTCGGTTATTATTCAGGACAGCTTGCTGTAGATTCTTCGGATGATATTTATGTTACAAGTTCTGATAATAATAAAGTTATAGAATTCAATTCCGATGGCGAATATTTAGATTCCATATCCATAAATACTCCTCAGGGTGTTGCAGTCGATAGTAGTGGAAATATTTTTGTCTCATCTCAAAGCAGTTCCAATGAAAGCGATAATATATTGGTTAAGTTTAATCCAGATTTTTCAATCGCAGCTTCTACAAAGGGACCGTTCGGATTGGCTTCGAATTTCAATCCAACTGGATTAGTCATAGATCCAACAGGTAAATATATTTATGCCATGGATACCAGCAATGCTCAGATAGTCAAATTAAATCTGTCAGATTTGTCATTTGTATCTGCATCGGACGGACCAGTAGCAAGTCCTTTCGTTTTTCCAATAAGTATGACTTTTGATTCCGCAGGAAATTCATATGTGTCACACCAGACAGGATCGGGTGGATATGTAACAAAATTAGATCCAGGTTTCAACTTCGTCGCAGATTTCGGAAAAGTGATATTCGGAGATGGCAGATATGGAGAACTCACTGCTCCAGAACAAATAATGGCTGACCCGGAAAATAATATATTCGTCGCGGATGAAGGCGGTATTGTCCAAAAATTTTCACCATCAGCATTTTCTCCTTTCAAAATTTTAAGCACAAATTCAACAACAAATACAAACTTCGCTTACTTGTCGGTATCCGGCTCGGATAACATAAGTTCCTTCCCATTTGTTTGTAATGGAATGTGTACAAATGGAGGATACAATTCGAATTGGACATTCAACAGCAATCAGAATTTGGGAAGAAAATTTAGCAACGGATCTTCTGTCATCACATACACGACAGCAACATCAACCGGTTCCACGACGACGCCCATTCTTTCTTCGATAGCTATCGCACCTTTGAATCTTTCTCTGCCGGTAAATTCGACGACAACTTTCGTTTCAACTTTATTGGATCAAAACGGAAGTCTATTTTCGACCACAACAAACTGGACAACTGCAAGCACTTCAATAGCCACGATAAATGCAAGCGGAACACTTGAGGCGATTTATCCCGGCACCACCACAGTTACAGCTTCCGCAGGAACATTGTCGACTTCAACATTAGTCACGGTCACTTATATTCCAGTTTTGACTTCGATAAATATTTCACCACTGAATCCAAACGCGATATATGAATCAACAATACAATTTATTTCAAATACACTCGACCAATATGGCAAACCATTTGCCACAACGACAACTTGGACAAGTTCAAGAACTATTGTTGGAACAATAAATAAAAAAGGATTATTTACTGCGAAGAATAAAAAAGGAACAACTGTAGTCACAGTAACGGCCGGTAAAATATCAACATCAACAACAGTCAATGTAGCAAAAAAATTCACTGATGAAGGCGTAGCCATAGAAGATGTATCCGTGTCAGCTCCCATGACAACACCTACATCTGCACCAGCAGGAGTTTCAACTGGAATAATTCCTTCACAACCAAGTACAACGACCGCATCGACCACTGCAGTTACGGCAACTGAAACAACAACAGCCAGCACGACAAATAATCTCGTTGAAAGCATAAGAGACAGCATAGTTCAGGGATTGAAAAATTCAATAATTACTCCAGCTGATATACAGACGGTTAAAGAAGTTGTCACAAGTCCTGCAGGAGGGGTTGTCACAAAAACAGTTACAGCAGCGGGAATTGTCGCAGGTGCCGGCGTTTCAGTATCAGCAGTAGCATTTGCAAATCCAATAACATTTTCAGAACTTTGGTTGCTTCCTGCAAAATTGTTCGGACTATTGTTAGGAGCTTTGGGTATTCGCAGAAAGCAAAGACCCTGGGGCACCGTTTACGATTCAATCACTAAGCGTCCTCTTGATCCTGTCTACGTCTCTCTCATAAATGTCGAGACGAACAAAGAAGTGGCAGGAGCAATTACAGATATCGATGGAAGATATGGCTTTCTAGTTTTGCCGGGCAAATACAGAATTGAAGCCAAGAAAACAAACTACATCGAACCTTCAGTCAAAATGAAAGGAAAATCATTCGATGAAGTCTATAGCGATCTTTATTTCGGTGAAGATATAAACGTCACTGAAGAAGGCCAAATTATTTCAAAGAATATTCCTATGGATTCTCTTTCATTCGATTGGAATGAATTTGCCAAAACTAAGATGAATGTGAATAAGTTTATAAGAGAAAGAGATCTCACATGGGCAAAAATATCTAAAATCGTATTCTTCATCGGTGCCGTAGTTTCATTTATCGCGGTAATCTTTGCACCAGCTCCTTATAATCTTGCAATAGCAATATTCTATGTATTAGCTTACATACTCAACTACATAGTTTTCAAAAACAAAAAATCTGGAACTCTCACGGAAAAATCAACCGGTGCTCCTCTTTCTTTCGCTATCGTAAAGATATTCAGAGAAGGTGAAGATATTCCTCTTACGAAAAAGATTGCTGATAAGTTTGGAGCTTACTATGCGCTTGTGCCAAAAGGTAAATATTATATCGAAATAGACAAAAAAGAAGGCGATGAAAAATATGATAAAGTATTTAAAACAGAAGTAATTGATGCAAACAACGGACTTATAAATATGGATTTCATTATATAAGTACGCATATAATTAAAACAAAAACCGTTTTTCTTTAAGAAAAACGGCTTTTGTTTTATATCTTGAGTTATCAACAGTTTGAGGTATTTGCTTTTTTTAAAAAATTTTGGAGAATGTATCTACTAGCCCATTCGGGCAAAATTATTTAGCAAAATAAGATAATAAAATTAAGATGGGCAAAAATAAGAAAATTAAAAAAACAAAAAAAATCGCCGAACCTGAAAATAAAAATTCTAAAAAAGAGATTGGAAAGGAAAAAGTCGACATAGACGAAGAAGAGAAAGAAAAGGAAGGCGGCGCACTATCAGATGGAGTTTTGGATGCATTTGAAGAAGTCGCTCCAGTCGATCCCCTGCTTGAGATTGAAGAAGAAGATACTTTGGCCGAAGAAGATGACGATGACGAATTTGATTCAGGCGATTACAAGCCTTCGGATGAGTGGTAAATTTTATAACTTAGAAGATATAAATAAATATAAAAGGCGGGCCGTAAACGGCCCGCCTTTTATTAATAATTTCTTACACTGGCAAAATATGTCAGCCCCGCAGCTATTGCATCATATTCATCGTCATATTTTATTTCTTTTTTTATCTCAATAAGTTTCTTCACCATTTCTGTAACCTGACTTTTTTCACTTTTACCATATCCTGTCACAGCAATTTTTATTTCCATCGGGGAAAATTCTTTTACAGAAAGTCCTGCGACCGCTGCAACATAAAGCATTACTCCCCTCGCCTCCGAAACATGCATCGCAGTCTTCTGATTATTCTGAAAAAATAAAGTTTCAATCGCCATCGCTTCCGGCTTGTATTTTTTTATCAACATTTCAATTTCCTGTCCGATTAATTTTAATCTTTCACCGTGTGGAATTTTTGCAGAAGTTTTAAAACATTCAGAAAAAACCAAAATTTCTTTTCCGGAAACTTTTTCTATTATCGCCACACCCATTCTTTCATAACCTGGGTCGATTGCTATGACTTTCATCCTGTAGTGAAATTTCAAATTGTTTTTATATTGCTATATACACAATTTAAAACTTAAGTTTTATTTACTAATAATATCTCGACATAAACCAACCCCGCATAAAAACAAAGCAATGATTTGAAATTCTACTACGGGATTCATATAGTAATTTTAACAAACCTCTTCTTACCTATTTTAAGAGTAATTCCACTATGTATTTTGAAATTCACATCTGTAATTTTTTCTCCAGAAACCGCATTACTTATCGCATTTTCTGTCACAAGTCTTCTAAAATCAGTTTTTGAAGAAACAATTTTATTTTCTACTAATAAATCAATCAAAGATTTACCATTCTCAACTTTTATTTCCTCCATATTTTCAGGTAATCCACCTTTTTGAAAAGTATTAATAAAGTCATTTTCTGCTTTTTTCGCTTCTTTTTCGGAATGATAAAATTTAACAAGCTCATAAGCCAGTTTCATTTTTATGTCTTTTGGATTAGTGCCAGATTCTAAATCTTTTTTATATTGTTCAATAATATTTGTATCAACTCTTGTAGTAAAAATAAAATACTTAATAATATAATCATCTCTTAATGACAATATTTTTCCATACATATCACTTGGAGAATCAAAAAGATTTACAGTATTTCCCCAACTTGAACTCATTTTTCTACCATCCAAACCTTCAATAATAGGATTAGTAATAATATTTTGTGGTTCTTGTTTATAATGTCTTTGTAATTCTCTTCCTGCTAATATATTAAATTTTTGATCGCTTCCCCCAATTTCAACGTCCGCTTTAATAGCAACGGAATCATATCCTTGCATAAGTGGATACAATAATTCTCGGAGTGATACTCTTTTCCCTGCATCAAGTCTTTTTTTAATATTTTCTCTTGAAATAAAGTTACTCAATGAAAAGACATTCGCTTGTTCACAAATTTCATTATATCCAAGTTTTCCAAGCCATTTACTATTGTAGTGAATTTCACATTTTTTTATATCGATAATTTTACTAGCTTGAGCTATATAACTTTTCATATTATTTTTTACCTGATCTTTTGAAAGCATTGGCCTTTCACTTTCTTTATCAGAAGTATCACCAATCACAGCTGTAAAATCACCGATAATCCAAACTATTTTATGTCCTAATTCTTGAAATTGACGTAATTTTAATAAGGGTATAGACCTGCCTAAATGTATATTTGGACTTGTTGGATCAATCCCTAGTTTTATGCGTAATTGTTTACCACTTTTAAGTTGTTGCTTCTAAATTATCTTTTTCAATAATTTCTTCAACTCCACGAGTTAGAATTTCTTGAATTTTCTTTGGATCAGTATCAATTTTCATATATCAAATCTATCATAAAAATTAGTTTTTTTCTATCGGCTAAAATGTTATAATTTGTTTCATGTTAAAAGATAAATTCGTGAAAACCGGCCAGCATCTGAAGCAACAAATCAAACCGACAGCGAAAAAAACCTTGAAATTCGTAAAAAATAATCCCAAAAAAGTCATTTTGATATTATTGGCTTTATTTTTTGTTTGTCTCGGCGCCGTAGCGCTTTGGATTTCCACTTTTCAATTGCCGGATTTAAGCTCTTTTGACACTATACAAACCACACAATCGACAAAAATATATGACAGAACTGGAACGATACTTCTCTATGATATTCATCAAGATCAAAAAAGAACAGTCGTGCCTTTTGATAATATTTCGCAAAATATAAAAAATGCGACTATCGCCATAGAAGATCCTAATTTTTACACACATGGCGGAATAGAAATAACATCAATCCTGCGCTCAATCTTGGTGGATATTTCTACTCTCAGTTTTAGCCAGGGAGGATCGACAATCACACAGCAGGTTATAAAAAATTCTTTGCTTACCAGCGAAAAAAGCATTTCAAGAAAGCTCAAAGAATGGGTTTTGTCCGTTGAACTTGAAAAAGTGATGACAAAAGATCAGATACTCGGCATTTATCTTAATGGAGTTTCATACGGCGGAAATACTTCCGGTGTTGAAGAAGCATGCCAGATGTTCTTTGCCACAAGTTCGGCAAATGTCGATGTGGCACAAGCCGCCTACATTGCTGCAATAGCAAATGCGCCGACATATTATTCTCCATATGGACAAAATAAAAGCGCCCTTGATGCCAGAAAAAATATTGTTCTCCAAAAAATGCTTTCAAATAATTTTATCACGCAAGCTCAATATGACGCCGCTATAAAAGAGCAAGTCCAATTTCAAACACCAGCACCAACAGGTATTTTGGCTCCGCACTTTGTGGAATTCATAAAAGAATATTTGGTAAATAAATATGGCGAGGACGCAGTAAATCAGAACGGATACAAAGTCATCACAACTCTGGATTACAATTTGCAATCTCAAATGGAAACGCTTGTAAAAAATTATGCAGTGCAAAATGAAATAAATTTTGACGCTTCAAATGAAGCTGCCGTAGCAATCGATCCGAGAACCGGACAAATTCTTGCAATGATCGGTTCAAGAGATTATTTTGCAACGACAACCGACGGACAATTCAACGTTGCTCTTGCAACTCGCCAGCCAGGATCGACCTTTAAACCTTTTGTTTATGCAACAGCTTTCGAAAAAGGTTATACGCCAGACACAGTCTTGTTTGATGTGCCGACTGAATTCCAGACAACCTGCACTCCAGAAGGACAACAGATCGACCCAAATGCAATAGTTTCTTCATCATCAGCTTGCTACATGCCAGCAGATTTCGACGGATTGTATCGCGGTCCAGTTTCACTTCGAAGCGCACTGGCATTATCTTTGAATATTCCTTCAATTAAACTTTTATATCTTGCCGGAGAAAAAGATTCTCTTGATACTGCAAAATCAATGGGTATCACAACTCTTTCGGACGATCCGAATCAATACGGACTGACTCTGGTTCTCGGTGGAGGAGAAGTTTCCCTTCTTGATTTGACGAGTGCATATGGAGTTTTCGCAGATGACGGCGTAAGAAATCCTTATACGGGAATTCTCTCAATCCAAGATGCAAATGGAAATATGCTTGAGCAGTTTGCAACAAGTAGCCAGCAAGTTTTACAGCCGAATATCGCTGAGTTGATTTCAAATGTTCTTTCAGACAATGTTGCAAAAGCTCCTGAATATGGAACAACCGGTTCAGTTTTTGAATTTCCAAATAATAGAGAAGTGGCGGCAAAAACTGGCACCACGAATGATTCAAGAGATGCTTGGACTGTTGGCTATACTCCAGATATTGTCATTGGAACCTGGGCAGGAAACAACGATAATACTCCCATGGTAAAAAATATTGCTGGATTGATTGTCGCGCCTCTTTGGAGAAAATTGATGGATATAGCACTTGGAACTACTACACCAGATAATTTTGTACAGCCTCAACCAACCGATCCTACAATAAAACCGGCCTTGCGTGGATTCTGGGAAGGAAATGAAACATATTTCATAGACAAAATTTCCGGAAAGCTGGCAACAAATTTAACTCCTCCAGAAACAAAAGAAGAAGTTTCCATTCCGGATGTCCATTCAATCCTTTATTGGGTAGACAAAAGCAATCCTCTCGGACCAGTTCCGACTGAAGCAAGCTCAGATCCACAATTCAATTCTTGGGAATATGGAGTGCAAAATTGGATGACAGCACATCCAATAGCTTCAACAACCCCTCCAACAACTTTTGATGACATCCATACTCTTGCAAATCAACCGCAAGTGACAGTCACTTTTCCTTTGCTGAATTCAACATACAACAAGGATTATAGGATGAATATAATGTTCTCGTCACAAGAAAATTATCCTGTAATGAAAGCTGACTTCTACTTGAATAATGAACTGATAGGAACATCGAGCAGTACGCCATTCGCTTTTAATTTTATACCTTCATCTGAAAATTCCTTCGCTTCGGGAAATAATGAAATAAAAGTTGTAATTACAGACAGTGTTTATAATAAAGGCGAAGCGACGACTTCCATATTAATTCAGTAATAAAAATAAACTACTACCGGTAGTTTTGGATAAGACTAAAGTCCGATATTAAATACAAATGCAGACCCATACTCGTGTGTCATTCCCGCGAAGGCGGGAATCCAGAATTAATAGTGTCGCACTTATATAGGACGATTGTGCGAGTGACTTCGCTAAGTCAAACCTAGATTCCCGTATTCACGGGAATGACAAATGTCATCCAAAACTAATCTTAAAAGGACTGCCTGAAGGCGGGAGTTTTGCTCCCAAAGATAGATAATTAAAAAAAAAGAATTGGCCGCGCCTTACAGGCGCAGTACACCTTTCACATTTTGATTACAAAACGTTCAAGGTCTTACGGAAGCAAAGACTTTTGTTTCCTCACCCTTCGGGCGCTGCCAATTCTTTTTACAATATTTCTTTTATTTTTCCATCAGTTTTTTTATCCAAAATTTCCAAAATTTTCGCTTTCTTTAAAAAAATTGCTGTTTTAACTATTGGTTTTTCGCTGATTCTGGCAATATAATTTTTTATCTCAATTTTTGCCGGATCAATTTCAATATTACAAACTTCTTTTATTGCTTCCGCTACGGAATCTCTCAAAAAATTCCTCGAGGTGGACATGACTCTGAATTTTTCAAGATATTTTGCTATATCAAACATAATTTATTAGAAAATTATCTGTTCATCGGCATCACAAGATATGTGAATGTCTTATCAGAGATTCCTTTTATGATAAGCGGTTTATTTATGCCGTTAAAAATCAAAGAAACGCTGTCAGAAGCGATGGAAGTGAAGACAATCGATGATATATCTGTAATTAAAATTAACTTCTATATCCTCGCCTTCTATATTTGCATCGATCTTATTTATATTTTCTCCAATATTATTATTTTTTGTCTTTATTTTTATGGCTTTCTCTCCATTTTTTACGCTTATATTCATCTGATTGAAACTGTCGGAAAAAATATTTGAAATTTTCAATGAATTGATGAGATCCTGCTTCAATAAAACAACTTTTGTTTTTTCTTCTTTTGGTAAAATCTGCTTATAATCAGGAAAAACTCCATCGATAACTCTTGAAACAAGATATGTTCCGTCAAAAACGAAAGAAATTTGATTTTTTGTCGCATTTATTTCTATTTCAGAATCAATATTATCAATAATTTTAAGAATATCCGATGCATTTTTGAAAGGAATTAATATATTATTCAAATCCATATTTTTTCTTTGTTTTTATAGTTTTTTCGGCCAGTCTGAATGAATCTGTCGCTACAAATATTAAATTATCTTCATTTGAATATATATAAACACTCGCAAGCTCGGGTTTTACACTTGATAATGACGAACTATATATTACAGATTTTATTCCATTTACAAGATCTTTTGAATTTATTTTATATGTTTTTTCATTATCAATCATAGGAACAGTTGGAAAATCTTCCGAAGATAAGTGTTTTTATACTGGCTTCGCTGTTTTGTGTATGATATTTTTAAAGTATTTTCTACTGTTTCTAAGATAATATTTTTATCATCACTTAGATTATTCAAAAAACTACTTATTATATTAGCTGGAACGGCAACTTTTCCATTTTCTTCAACTTTTACAGGAATTGATATTTCCAAACCCAAATCAAGATTTGTTGATCTTATAATTAAATTATTTCCTTTTGTTTCAAATAATAAACAAGACAAAACTGGAAGATTAATATTTTTACCAACAATTTTTTCAGCTTTTGATACAGCGAGATGAAGTTTTTCTTTTACACATTCAATTTTCATTTTTTTTTTAAATTTATCTATTAATTATTATTACAGACCTTTATTTGTTTATAATTATTTTAACTTTATTTTATAGCCTTATTTTAATTTTATTTTTTTAAATAATGTTATTTGTATTGTGTTTAATTATTTTATATTATTTTTTATCCCAAACTTATAAACATTTACTCAAACCTATTATACATAAACTTATCAATAACTTATCCACAACTATTTCAACATCGAACGTATCTGACCTAATTTCTTGAACCAACTCAGGATCGGTTTTTAAATCATTTTTTACCTTTTCATATGAGTGAATTACTGTTGAATGGTCTCTATTTCCAACTTTATCTCCAATAGATGGAAATGAAATATCAAAATCTTCTCTCAAAAGATACATAATCACCTGTCTTGGCTTAATTACTTCTTTTTTTCTACCTTTTTCAAAAATAGTATTCTCTTCTATGCCGTAAAATTCAGAAACAACACGAATAACATCTTTTACTGAAACATTTTTCTTTGGTTTAGAAGTGTTTTTAATCAATTCTTTAATTTCATTTATATTGAGTTCTTTATTTTTAAGCTCTGTTTGGCATAAAATAAGGTTTAAAATACCTTCTAATTCTCTAATATTGCCTTCACAGCACCGGCAAGGAATTCCACAATATCATTTGAAATATTTAGGTTCATCAGAGAAGCTTTTTTCCTAAAAATCTGAATTCGCGATTCAAAGTCAGGCTTTTGAATTTCAACAATCATACCGGCATTAAATCGTGATTTGATGCGTTCTTCTATATCAGGAATGAAATTTGGATGTTTATCTGAAGAAAAAATGAGTTGTTTGCCGGTGTCGTGAAAACTGTTGAATAAGCTGAAAAATTCTTCTTGCGTTTTTGTTTTTGATGAAAAAAATTGAATATCATCAATAATCAACAAATCATATTTTTTATATTTATCTTTGAAAGTATTTATATTTCCACTATTCAGCGAATTTATATAATCATTTGCGAATTTTTCCGATGTCAGATAAAAAATTTTTTTATTCGGATCTGTTGCTTTGAAATAATTCCCCACAGCTTGTATCAGGTGAGTTTTTCCATGCCCTGTGCTTCCAAAAATAAATAAAGGATTATATATCGCGGTTCTTTTTAAGTATTGCCTGCGATGCAGCATGTGCGAGCTCATTGAAAGGTCCAATAACAAAAGTTTCAAAAGTATATTTAGGATTCAAATTGTCTTCTTTGTTTATATAAAAATTATTCAATGGAAGCTCGTTTGAATGGATTGTTGTTTCTTTCGCATTAGTTTTTATTTTCATCCTTTGAAACGACATACTCTACATTTCTTATATGTTCTCCGAAACTTCTTAAATTTTTCAATATATCCTTGTGATATTTATTCATCAGCCAATCTTTTACAAAAACATTCGGCACTCCCAAATAACAGTGCCGTCTTCTTGTTTGATAATAAAAGTATCTTTAAACCACATGCTGAAGTTGGCCTTTGAGATTCCCAGCTCTATTTGAGCCAGAACATTATTCCATAGAGTTTTGTTTTCGTTCATTGAGATCAATTATAAGTCTCTGCAGTTATTAATAGAAATTATTTTTTGTTTACAAGTTGTGTATAAAAAGTGGATAAAGAAAAATCAAAAGAATTTTTTTGAAACAACAAATGATATTTTAAATCCGCAGGAAGCAGGCGTTAAGGAAAAAATTTGTATTTAAGCACTTTACATTTTATGTTTTTTGATTTATACTCCCCTTCATGTCAGTCACATATCAACCAAAAAAGAAAAAAAGAGCAAAGACTCACGGTTTTCTTGCAAGAAACAAGAGAAAGTTCGGAAAAAGAGTGCTTAAAAGAAGAAGACAGCACGGAAGAAAGAAATTAACAACCGTCTAAAGTACGTCGCACTTATAGGACAGTTGCACGACGTGATTTCGCAAAATCAAAAAAAAGGGCTACAAGCCCTTTTTTGATTGTTTCAACTTTTGATAATGAATGTATTAAAGTATATAATCAACTGATGCTGAGCCGCAAATATAGAGCAAATAGGCTGGATATAGGAGAGACCATGAAAACCGGAGTATCTATTTTTGGCAGTATTTTATATGCCAAAATCTCTAGGAAAGAAGCCGTAAAAGCCGGTTTTGCCATTGTAATTTCAAAAAAGAATGAAAAAACTTCAGTTGGCAGACATTTGATTAAAAGAAAAATCAGCAGTTTTATAGAGGAAAATTTGCCAAAAATGAACAAAAATTTCAAAAAAACGATTGTTTTTTTCCTTAAAAAAACAAATGAAGCGATTAAATATGATGAAGCCAAAAAAGATGTAAAATTTGTGCTAGAAAAAGCCGGTTTTTACAAATAATTTCTGGACAAAAAAATATACAGGTATAAAATTACAGTAGATGATCTTAAAAACTTAGGAGGTGTTTATGGGTACAGTTGCTACTGACGTGAAAAAAGAAGAAAGCACGGCCAATCTTTTATCATCAGAAACAAAACCTGTTTTTCAAAAGGTAGACGAAGAAAAATGGGAAGCAAAAAGGATTGGATTAGCATATTTCGAGAAAGTAGCTTGGTTTTCTAAAGCAGATCTGGATTTGCCGGAAGAAGCCACTTATGATGAGATCTATAAAATTGCTCAGAAAAAAGTTGGCTGTACTCCGCTCAATACAGAAAAAGATCTTGAAAGTTTTAAGCTTGTAGGAAGTCAGATAAAAAAAATTACTGAAGGGATCTATGTGATCTTTTTTGGTGAGGAAGAGGTGCAAGCGGATGATGGTAAAAAGGAGAAGAAGAGGTATGTGATAGAGGCGGCTGTGTGTTATTGTGGTAAAATTTACTACACAAAGAGATTGATTTCAGCAAAGATTTGCACGAGATTTTTGAGGATAGGTTTTTTCGGGTAAAAATATATGGTATTGGCCGGTTTGCGCAAGCGAACCGGCCTATTTTTTTTGTTTGTATATTTGATTATTTTCGTATAGAATGGCTTCATGTCTTTTTTATTCCACAATTTCTTTTATGCCCCGCTTTATAATGGCCTGATTTGGTTTATAAACATAATTCCTTTCCATAGTGTTGGTTTAGCAGTCATTTTATTCACTTGCATCGTAAAAATAATAATTTTTCCTCTTTCTCAGCAATCCGTCAAAACTCAATTTGAGATGAAGAAAATTGAACCTGAGCTGAATGAAATAAAATTAAAATATAAAGATGACAAGCAGGTTCAGGCGGAAAAAGTCATGCAATTGTATAAAGACAAGGGAATAAATCCCTTTGCCGGAATTTTACTTATGATTATCCAGTTTCCAATACTTATCGCTTTATACTGGGTTTTTTTGAAAGGCGGTTTGCCTAAAATAGATGTTAAATCAATATATTCGTTTACAAAAATACCGAGTATCATAAATATGGATTTGTTTGGAATAAGCGTCGCAAGCAAAAACATAGTCTTTGCAGTTTTTGTGGCTCTGGCACAGTTTCTGCAAATGCAGATTACTCTTCCAAAGCCTAAGAAAGTTGATTCAAAAGATGGAAAAGACCCGGGTTTTGGCGATGAATTGGCCAAAAGCATGAATATGCAGATGAAATATGTCATGCCTGTAGTTATGTTTTTCATTGCTGAGAACTTTCCTGTCGTCGTTTCATTATATCTAATTACAAGCAGTCTTTTTGCAATAGGCCAGGAATATTATATGAGAAGCAGATATAAAAATAACGCTGGCACAATAGAGGTGGCAAAAAAACAATAAATTTGCTATAACAAAATATACTTGTCCCGTTGAAAATTCAGATTATCAATAAGTTCAGATATCAGCGGATAAGTCATAAAAACAAATGAAGTCGAAATTATCAGTAAATTAATATTTTATCTGGGATGAACAAGGAAAAAGACAACAAAAAAATAATTGAAGACCTTCTCACCACTCTTGGTGTGAAATATGATTCCGTGGAAGAAACGGAAGATCCGATTACTCAGAAAAAATTATTTATTATAAAAACTCCTGAATCCGGACTTCTTATAGGAGATCGCGGAGACACTTTTCAGGCGCTTTCTCATTTGATAAGAAGAATTGCCAGCAAAGGAATGGAGGAAATGGCGGATTTTGCAATCGATGTGAATGATTACAGATCATCGATGGTTGAAAATTTAAAATTAAAAGCAAATATGCTTGCAAACAGAGCAAGAGACATGAAAGCAAATGTGGAGATGGAGCCGATGACATCTTACGAAAGACTTATCATTCACGGAGTGCTTTCCGGACAGCCGAATATAAAAACAGAATCCACGGGAGAAGGAAAAGACAGACGGCTGGTTATAAAATATATTGAGGAGAAATAAGAATGTTGGTTTTAAATTTTAGCTATTCCCCCGATGCTCTGTATCGGACCATATCCTGTATTGTCTTTGCGAACGAAGTGAAGCAATCCAGAATTACATACAATACAAACCTGGATTGCCACGCTACGCTCGCAAAGACATATGAAATAACAAATACCTCGTGTGCTCTGCACCGAGGTAGTTTATTAATAAAAATGGCGGCCGCTTCGCGGCCGCCATTTTTATTTTATTGATTAATCTTCAGCAACCATAAACTTAGATCATTTTTATTCATAAAAGAAATATATTGATCGTCGGGACTTATCATCGGATTAATGACATCTATCTGCGCGTTTTCATTTATTCCAACTTGGTATAGTAATTTTGTTTCACCTGTATTTGTATTTATTGACCAGATATTGTCGCTGAATGAAACAAGACCTTGATACCAAGCGTCAGGATAATTACTTGCAGTAATTACATTTGGAATCGCGCAATAAAGCATTGTGTTGTCCTCTATTCCCCAAACACATTTGTCAGCCAGGGTATTTGCCTGTATGTTTTTATTTGTTTCATTTTTTACATCGTAAACATTGAATGAAAAAGAATTTCCATTACTTGTGGAATAAGCAACCAGGCTTGCATCGCTGTTTGTGATTGTAGACAAACCAAGCATACCTCCTATTATTCTGCTCATTGAGCCTGTTTGAGGACTGAAGAAGAATAGATAACCTTTGTATTTATATGACGGTTTTGTTGTCATTGTTATAACGCTTTCCTTCGGCCATGAAATATTCCAATCGAGAACTGAAGAATTGAAAATTTGTTTTTCTGAAGAGCCTGTTGAAGACAAACTTACGCCGTATGTTTCGTTGTTATTAATCATTAATCCAAAAAGACTGTTTCCTGCAGGATCTGCAACTAGCTGATTCAAATTTGGAGTTATGAAAGATCCGGTTATGCTGCCCAAAACTCCGCTTGCAGTGCTTGTGCCAACAGTTATTTTGGCTAAATAACTGTCTATAACATTTGTGCCAGTATCAAGATATCTAAAAGCTAAATTATTTCCACCATTCAGCCAGACTGCTTCCTGAACTTTCGGTATGGTTTCATTCGTCAGTCTTGTCGGCGCGCCGGTTTGCGTGGACGGAATATATTCATAAACATTTCCATTTGATCTGTCGACAAATCTGATTACATCTTGATTGCTTTTATTTAAAAATAAATTTGAGCCGGATGTTGGATTTTTATATAATTCTATCAGCTGTGCCGTGGTTTTTATATTTTGCGTAATATTCTGGCCAGTTCCGCTTGTTGTCGATGCTGAATTTTGAGTCGCTGAAGGGGTTCCAAATGGATTTTGATTTGTCGGACCGGCCGAGGATTTTTTTGATTGATTTGTATAAAAATAAAAGAAAATCAAACCACCCGCAATAAGCAGGACAATTAAGGATATTATTATGATTGAATTTCTTTTGGACATGTTAATAATTTATATACATTTGGTCCCAGTTACGTCTGGCAACGCGGGTGGAGTACATGTAAGAGTTGGGTTTGGATTAACTGGTGCAGCATTTTTTACAGCATTTGCGCCAGCTCCCGCGGTCCCAGGTGTAAGAGTAGTTGTACCATTATACAAATCAGAAAATGAATAGTTGGGAACGTCTGATGATGTTGAATTATTTGAGGAAAGAAAAGTATTCGCGGTATTGCACCCCACACCTTTTCCAAGTCCTGCAAAATCTACGAGGCATGGATTTATTGTCCAAAGAATCGTGTATGAAACCAAAGCTAAACCTAATCCCCAAAGTGCATCCCCGATTCTTTTTTTGCCATTGTCCTTGCCTTCCCATGAATCGGTTGTCATATATTCTATTCCTCCCCAAACCATCATTATAAAAGCCAGAGTTACAGCTATTGCTATTCCGAAATTAAAAACTTGCGTCAAAAAGTCGCTTAAGCTGGTAATTGAATTTGTAACTCCTACGCCAATGAAAGCAGCTGGTTCAAGCGGAACATATACTGAACATTTAGTACTGGAATCTGAGCCACTATTTCCATTATTAAAATACAATCCACTTGTTGAGTCGCAGGTTCCAAGTGCAAAAGTTGCCACCGGTGCAAAAGATGCGACTGTGATTATTGCCATTATTAATATGTATATTTTTAATAAATTTTTCATGGTATTTATTGTCCAAAATTTATATTGAAGCCGGCGGTGGCATATTGGAATATTCTGGAAATATTATTGACGGTCAGTGAAACCGATGCGCTTCCGACGAGATTTGTCTGAGTTTGCTTCATTAACAATTCATTCGGCTTGTCGCCGCTGCTTACGGCACTGCCGTTTACTGTCCACTGATATGACGAGTCGCTTCCGGAATCGCTGAGAAGATTGAAAAAGAACGGTTCTGCTATTATATTCACTTCTTCTTTTGTTCCTAAATAATAATTATTTGTTATTGCTTCATTATATAATATTCCGTAAATCGGGCTATCTTCATAAAAAAGTATTGTGGGATCGGATGCTGTCACTACGGTTGAATTTGTGGCAAGTGTGTTTCCAGATGAATCCAATACTTCCACATCTACATCTATGTCTCTTATTGGCACACTGCCGTTTACCGTGATTGAATCTTTGCCCATTCCGGAATCATCCGACATATATGTATCATTTACACTCCATCTGAAAATAAGATTTTTTGAACTGGCTTTGCTGCCGTTTATTAATACATCAGGAATTGCAATTATTTTTGCCGTTCCTTGGCTGGCGAAAATAGCGTTGCCTTTATAAAAAGGAGGAACATAAGATGTCGGCTCTATTACTAAATCCACATCCGATGCTCTGACTTCCGTTGAAGATTGAAAAGTCGTGCCGTCTGATGTTTCAACAACAACTTTTATTTCAGTGGCTTGGTCGCCATTTTTGGCTTGCACGACTAAACTGTTTGCTCCGATGTCATTTTCTTTTATGGTTCCGTCAACATACCATGTTATTTTTGCCGAATCCAAATCTACAGAGTAACTCGATACTGTTAAAGTCACATTATCTCCTTCCTGCGGATTTGGCGTGGATGCGTTTATTGTTATAGCACTAGTTTGAGCTGATTGTGCTGAAACTTTATTGCAGATTATAGTTTGAGCGCAGAAAAATATTATGACAAGTAAAGATGCTCCAACCAATCGTTTTGTGTTGAGAGATGAAAAAAAAATATGCGCTGAGCTTATTATTTTTTTAAAAATACTTGGCATTTCAACTAAAATTATAACACATATTTGTTAAATATATACTATATTCCTTGGGCTATTTTGAGTTCCTCCTTTGCTCTTTTGATATTCAGAAGCTGTGATGGATCTGAAGTGATAATTTGGTCCTCGGTATATGAAGCGATTATTTTAATGGCAACATGTTTCAAACCTACGAAGAACATTCCTTCCCCGACGTTTGATTCGAGCAGAAGATATTTTTCTTCATCTGTCAGATTGAAAACTTTTTGTAAGTTGTCCACGACTGTCGGCGATTGCTTCAAAAGAATTAAGATTGAGGAGTTTGTGACAATCGGCAAACCATAAGGGGATTTCAAAAAGTCTTCGACATCCTGGGTAATCGTGGCAAGTCCAAGGAAATATTTTCTTCCTCTTTTTGCCATTCCAAAAAGGAAAGAAGCCGCATCGTCTGATTTCATCATGACCCAAGCTTCATCTACGACAAGCAATCTTTTCTTTTTGTTTCTTCTGACTGCGTTCCAGATATAATGAGTGATGATATACATTGCGACAGTTTTTAATTCATCTTCCATGTCTCTGATCGAGAAAACCACGAATTTGTAATTTATATTCAAGTTTGTCGGCTTATTCAAAAAGCCAGACCAAGTTCCTCGGGTGTATTTTGAAAGTCTTTGAACAATTGACTCGGCACCTTTCATTCCTGAAAGAACGAGTTCAAAATCTGAAAGAAGCGGAGGCTCAACATTTGAAAAGTCTGAGTCGGGTGTGATGTCTTTTAATGCGTATGTTTCGGCGATTGCTCTGTCGACTATTGCGTCTTCTTCTGGAGTCAATCCTCCGAGCATTATTCTAAAAAGTCCAACAAGATTTATAATGTTGCTTCTTAGTACATCGGCAGGAGCTTCATCTTCGGCAGGCATTGGCAGATCAAAAGGATTTATATGACTTGTTGAGTTCAGTGAAATATTAAATGATTTTCCTCCTGTGGCTTCCGCAAGAGCCTCATATTCTTTTTCAGGATCAATGACAATAACATCAACATCAAACATAAGGCTTCTCAAAATTTCGA
The DNA here is from genome assembly GCA_963798465.1 of uncultured bacterium. Taxonomy (GTDB): domain Bacteria; phylum Patescibacteriota; class Minisyncoccia; order Phycocordibacterales; family GWA1-40-21; genus Bog-1340. Next base: position 125,100 of record CAWCTC010000001.1, read on the forward strand.
GCTTTGTGCAATATGATTTTCCGGAACCTGATTTTGCAAAAGTCACAGAGCTGTAGTTTTCAAGAGAAAATCTGTCAAAAATTACCAAGCTTGCATTGTGTCTGTTTATTCCGTAAAGGATTCCTTTATCTGATGTAAGATCGAAGGAAACAAATGGAAAAATACTTGAGAGCGGAGAAGAATTTAATTTTGAATGGATATCAAGCAAGTCTGTAGCTATTGGCAATATGCTCTTGAAGCCTTGTTCTTGCTGGAATAGAGCTGGCTTTACATAAATCAGCTTTGATTCAAGTATAGATTTTATTTCAGCTTCAACTTTATCCAATTCCTCATCGGAATCGCCATATATCGTGATATAAAGTCCTACATCAAAAAGTTTTTCCTGAGCCTGCTGAAGATTGTCTCTCAAAGATTCCAAATCTTGATATGCGGTATCGAGCACAGGATCTCTGACAAGTCCTTTTTTTTCTCTGGCATTTATCTGACTCTGCACTTCGGCCACTTTTTTCTGGAATTGTCTCAAAACTTTTGCCGTATCTATAGGCTGGATGAATATTGAAATATTGAAAATTTTATCAAGGTTTATCATCGGCGAAAACCAGCTTTCCGACAGAAAACGAGGATATGAAATGACATAAAAAGTTCTGACGATTTTTTCTCCGAGATTAAGTTCCTTCGGTGAGATTTTTAAAGCTGAAGGTGCGATGATATCTTGCAATTCCAAAACACCCGCTTCGTATATTTCCTGTGGTAGGAATGAAGTCAGTTGTTCGTCTTTCTTTTTTGGTTTTAAAAAATCAAGTGGTCCCATATATTTTTTATTTATTTGGCATTATCGGCTTTTCCAGATCTCCAGGATTGAATATTTTGTAGAATAATTCGACAATTTCTTCCGTTCCAAGCTGGATCGTTCTGATTCCGCATCTGGATAATCCTTGAGAAACTGTTCCTATTCTTTCTTCAAGCTGTGTTCTGTATTCTTCAAAATGATCATTTTTTGTTTCAGAGGATTTTGTTTGCGGTTTGCCCATTATCTGATTAAATGGATTAGATGATGAACTTATTGTCGCGGGAGAATAAGGAATTACTACGAAAAATGATTTTGTCATTATACTTGTCTGATCCACAAAATTTTTTATGAATGCAATATATTCCCTTATCTGTATTTTCATAAGATCTCCCAATTCATTTTTATATCTTTCTTCGAGCGTCGCTATATATGGCCTAATGTCCAACTGTCTGGACTGTATTGAAATTTGGATGGAAAAATCCAATCCATTCAAGAAAGTTTGAAATTGCAATATTACAGCTTGTTGTTCGTCTGCAGATTTTAAAGCGAAGTTTATGGATGAAGCCAAGACGACAGCTCTCATGGAGCCATCTTTCAACATCACGATACCGTCGCGAATTTCTTTTATTGGAACAAAATCTTGTGTTGCTTTTGAAACTGCCATTTGTATTTGCTTATTATACACAAAAAACCGGAAACATTATATGGATATTGTTTTTTGCGCCTCATTGTCCGTCATTTTCTTCTCTCGTGACCGGATTTAAACTTTCTTTTACATCCAAGCTCCAAGTCAAATCTTTGAGTTTACTTTCAGACATTTTTGGAACTGAGATTAGTGATTTTGCCTGTTCTACCTGGTCAGAAAATTGCGAAATCGGTTTTTTTTCTTCTTTTCTCCATAAATAAAGTTTGTCTCCCAAAAAATAATAAAAAGCCGATTGGACCATATCGATAAAAGGCTTGTTATTTACTTTATAAAAAGCTAAAGCCAGAGTAAAACCGGCGATGGGAATTATCATGATTACTGACAGTATTTTATACGGTATATATATAAACAACGCCACGCAAGCTCCTGTACCTCCAGCCAAATATAAAAACTGTTTCAAGGTCAGTGGACCAAAGATTTTATCTTCTATTTCTATGAATTGTGGAACTTGAAACTGCATAAAATTTTCTTTTTGAAATTAAAATTACATGAATGTTTCTCTGTAAGGATCGCTTGAAGAAGCTGGCTTTTCAGGTAGTTTTGTTTTTTCCTCGGAAATTACTGTTTCTTTCGGTATTGCGACAGGTTCTGTCATTTTTGTTTCTACAATATTTTGAATCGGCGGAATATTTTGATGCAGAGGTTCCGTTTTTTGTGCGGATATAAAACTTGTCGGAAACGATGCTACTGGAGCGACTTCCGGAAGATTATTCGTTTGTATCTCTATTCCCTCTTTTGCCATATCGGCATGGATTTCCTGAGTCGGAATATTTAATTTTATCGGAGTAGCAAGAGGTTCATTTTCTTTATTTTCATCAGTGATTTTTTCAGAAGCTTCTGCCTCGGCTGTCTCGCTATTTATCTGTTTCAAAAAATCTCTGACACTTTTAAAAATCGTTTCATTGACATCATGTGAGACGACGGAAGCTTGGATGCTGGATAGGCCGACATTCTTCATAAGACTCTGCGTATAATTTTCCAGAGGTTCAAGACCGAAAAGAACCAGCATCGTTGCAGTTTCTAATCCTGCAGCTTGATCAATCAATAATTTATTATTTTTTACAATCTCCTGAAGTTTTGCAGACAAATCAGCATCAGTAATAGCTCTTTGAACTTCCGGAGGAAGCGCGCTGAACTGTTTTTGCAAATCTTGTGTTGTTGTGTCGTCCATATTTTTATTTTTTTTAAATTTATATTATTGGCTTATCATTTGGATTTTGTTTATCCGTAGCTTTTGGCCCACCTGCATCAGGTTTTTCATTTTCGGTCTTTTCTTCGCTACTAATATTATAACCGCCTTCTTTCATTTGTTTTTGCAAAGCTAAGAAAGCCTTTGAAATATCCTGACGGTTTCCTGCCCATAATTCATTAGTAAGTTTTTGTTTACGTTTGCCAAATAATGTGATGCTCGGGGTTTTTTCCAAATTGCTTATGTATTTATTTCTGGCTTCACTCGATTTAATTATTTTTTCATCCAATTCTTCATTTTCTTTATTAAACACATCAAAACTCTTTCCCGATCTTTCGGCAATTCTTTTGGCTTCGTCTTCAATGAAGACTTTAAATTTCTTATCTGCAACATCAAAATCAGCCTTTGCTTTGTCCAACATTCCTTTTATTTGTGGATCATTGGGACTTTTTGCCGATTCTTCTTTTAGTTTGTTAAATTTTTCTTCAGAATTGTCTCGTACCTTTTTCTCGTCTGATGAACCTACTTCTTTAGATTTTATAGCTTGACTTCTAAAAGAATCTTTTGTTGCTTCTATTTCCTTTTGTCTGTCTTGATATTTTTTAGGACCTATGGCTTCCGCTGCTTTCCTTATTTTATCTTCATTTTCTTTCTGATTTTTTTCATTGTTTTTCAACAATTTATCTATATCTACGAATCCGCCAGTTGCACCTTTAACTCCCCCATAAAGATTACTTTTTACAACATTTGAGGCCATTCCAGCTACGCCAGTATGTTCGCCGGTAAATACCTTTGTAACATTTTTTCCAAAACTTGTAGGAAAATTCTTAAGCGCATTATTTCCGCGAGCAAGGAGTTGTCCAACTTTTCCTTTTCCGGCTGTTTTTGCTGCTAATTCTGCCTCTGCTGCGTCAGCTCCCAAAAGCCCTTCTGCCCCAGCAGCCAGTCCGCCCGTTGCTAACATCGCACCTGCAACTGCAACTGTTTTTCCAACATTCACTGCAATTTCTCCGACTTTTCCGCTTAATTTTTGAGTCAATTTCATTCCTTGCAGTAGCAATACTATTACTAATATGTAAAAGAAATATGATCCCATATTCGCAGCTACTGGTGAAGCATCGCTTTGAGTAATATTTGATGTGAGATTGGCTAAAGTATTATTTTGCAGCAATTTTACGACCACTAGCAGAAAAAATAGGAATACCGGGGCCACAAGTATTTGATTCGTAAGCGCTTTCCACCAATCTTTGGAATGCTGGCTTATCCATGGTATGGAGCCGAAAACAAAACCTATAGGAGAAGCTATCGCCAAGAACATCAGCATCACAGTTCTTCCTATGAAGAGCCAACATCCATAAAAAAATACCCACATAAGTAAGATAATCACCACGCATTGCAATACCATTGCTGTGATTTGAGCTTGCTGCGACGCCAGCGAAACAGTTAAAAGCATATTAGTAAAACTATGTATGTTTAATGAGGTGCTCAGTATATTCGATATATTGCCATTGCTTATAATTTGTATTTGACTGTAAAGTGCAGCTGCAACAAAATTGCCGGCATCTATAAGAATTTTTGTAAAAAACATACTGAAGTTTATCATTATCACGTCTATTATCACGTTTGTAAGAGTTGTTGCTGACTTAACTCCCCAGCTTCCGATTATTTTTGTTATGGCGATGTAAAGAAGGATAAAAATAAAGACAATATTTATTGTATCTCTGAGTGTTTGCCAGAGTATATTTATACTACCCGCACTATCAAACAAAAGTTTAATGTTGAAGATTGAAAAATTGATTGCCATATCAAATAAAGATCCGAAAAAAGAAAGAAACCAGCCTAGAACTGCCACTATCATTCTAAGAATGATACCAGTTTGTACAAAATTATCTTGGTTCGCAACTCCTCCTGCCACGTCCCATACACCACTAAGTGTATAGTTTGGTCCGCTGTTAGTAGTAGCTGTTGTTGCAGTTGTGGCTCCCGTGCTAGCAGCGGCGTGAACATTATGAAAAACAAAAAAGCCACCCAACACTAAGAAGAGTAAAATTAATGCAACAGATTTTTTTGTAAAAAACCTTTTCATCTATATATGACAGAATTATAACACTCTGTTCAAAAAAACACCAAATATATTTCTGATAAAAATACCAAATCTTTTTTATTGCGAAGAAGTAACGGTCACTGTTGTTCCGCTTGATAGAGATGATGTTGAAATATTTAGTGCAGGATCAATATTTATCAAGCATGGCGCGATGGAATAATTATTTTTGACGAGCATAAGCCATTGTTTGACATATGCTACGGATGTTGTGGCGGGAGAATCGAAATTTCCCGACGCCGAATTTATCGGAGTCATTGCGTCGGCTATTTGACCGACGTTTGTTGCCGATTCGAGTGCGCTTTCCGCAGTGTTTATAAGGTCCAGGTTTTTATTTGATGCATCTATCAAAGTTTGTATTTTATATAAATTCCATTGTATCGGTGCATTTCCTGAGTAGCCTATTCCGTCTATATTTGTTATGACATTTGATTGTATTTGATTTGCTCGGAGGAATGTTGTTGAACTGCTGTAGCCAGTGTTGCAAGTTCTTGCTGTAACGAATTCGGCTCTGCCTGTCGTCAATACATTTTGTGCAATGCCTAAATCATTTTGGTATTCGGTTTCAGAATCTATCAAATTATTTAATCTGACAGCACTGTTGTATTTTTCTGTGTATAGAGGATCACTGGTATCAATACCGGGCACAACTGAAATAGATGTAGATGTTGTTGCTTGTTGCGATTCAAAGCCAGGACCGAGTAGAGAACCGAGGTCTACATTTCCGGTGTTAGCTTGATTTGATTGATTGGCATATTGTTCCTCTGCTAGCTTTTCTGCGTTGGCTAATGTAGAAGCATAATTTTGATCAGCTTGTGAATTGTTATTATTTAGTATACCGCCTGTAATTGCGCTTTCAGCATCATTAACAAGAGCACTGAGCAATGACCCGAGAATAGTATCTACACCATTTCCCAAAGCTCCTTGTAGTTCAGCAATATTTCCAGCTGAATTTGCTTGGAAGCCAAGCATATTTGTAATGATTGCTCCTGGTGTTGCTACTGAACAATGTTGCACTGTTCTGACACCTCCGATATCTGTTGGGGTAGCGGGTGGTTGAGTGCCTTTTATATATGTGGGTGATTGAGTACCAACAGTAGCTCCAGACATATCTTGATATGTGTCATAACAATTACTGAAAGTCAAAGCTCCTTGCCCCCAATTCAATTCTTGTGTTTTTGCATTTTGGTCGCTGGTAACTTGCGCGTCAATGCTTGCCTTGGCTATCAAATAAGATCCAATAGGATCATCCTGCGGATTTTGAGTTGTTTGAAGCCAGTTGGTCCATACATTTTGAGTATTGACACTGACATTAACGCTGGCGGAATTTACTGCATTATTTACATTATTCAATATTCCTGGAAGTGTGCATGTTATCTGCTGAGCGAATGTCGGATAGCTTAGGCCCAAAGCGATTTTTACTTGAGCCTGAAATGGCGCGCAGAGAAAATTCAAATCTGGATTATTTAAAATCATATTTCCTATAGTTTGATTTGCCGTGTCGGAAAGTAATTTTGCAGGATCTGCTATGAACATCGGTTGTCCCTGAAACCCCCCATTTATCCAACTTACTGTGGCTTGCGTAAGATTCTGAACAAGAGTTAGTGCCAACTTATTTGCCAGTAATGAAGCAGCGTCCCCAAGACTAAAATTTTTAAATATGTCCCACGTCGAATTTAAATGTGCTGTCGCTGGATTTACAAATCCTGCAATGGAAGTAAGGCTGGCCGCTTGAGCGGGGACGGTTGTTGTCTGATTAAGAACCCACTGTTTTCCACCAAGCGTCCAAAAAGCATCTACAACTGGATCAGTCTGTGCGTTTACTTTACTTGGAATAATTACATAAGATATATTTATGAATATAACAAATATTATTAGGAATAAAAATATTTTTTTGTATTTTTTTAGATTCATTTTTCTATTTTTATTTACTAAATGCTTTTCTATAAAAGTTTTTTGAAAATTATCTCTTAATTTTAAGAACAGTATCAAGTGTGTCAAGCACCATCACAAGTTCACTTATTGTGGAATTATACACTGATAAATCTGAAAATACACTAGCGGTATCTGTGCCGTATGAATTTACCATATCGTTATCTATTTGTATTAATTTTTCTAAATCATTTATCAAAGCCAAATGGAACATGACTCCAGCTGAATCTGTCGCGGCCGGAATGGGAACTTTTATTAAATTATTTATTATAGCCTGATAATCGGATGTAATTGTTGACATTTCCTTTTTAGCTTCAGAAATACTTATGCCATTACCAGTTGAACTTGAGATATTTTCGATTATTTTTAAATCCTGTCCCATTATTCCCGCAAATTTTTCTGTTTCATTGTAATAATCTGTTCTGTATGAAGCCAGTTCGCTGGCAAGAGTACTGGTACTAACATCGATTGATATTATATTTAAGTCGGATTCTTGTGTGATGCCGTTGTATGTTTTTGTAGGCATGTCTTGAAGCGCTCCTTGAGTGAGAGAATCCATGGTTGCTTGGTCCATTTGCGAACCGTCAGCCGGCTGTGAAGCGATGATGTTTGACATCAAATCTTCCGCGATTTTTTGCGTGGAATTTAGTTTTTCATATTCCGCGGTTGCTTCCTGACTTTGTGCGACGAGAGTCGGATCAATTTTGTCATTCGCTTCTTGTCCTTTTGGAGCGGTGTTTGCTTTAAGTGGATCTCTGTTTTCAGTGATTTCTTCTCCATCTGGCGTGCCATCTCCGTCCGTATCAATATTATGAGGGTCTGTGCCGTAAAGAATTTCTTTCCAATCTGGCAGTCCATCGCCATCTGAATCCATGGTCATGACTGAAGATGTAGCGTTTGCATCTGAAGCTGTCAAATTATTATTACTATATTTTGTGGTGCTTGGTCTCCAGTAATTTAAAATTATAATAACAACAACCAAAACAATTGCTGCTGAAAGCGCTATTATAAAATTTTTTGATGGCAGATATTTTTTATTTATCATTTATGAAAGGTTATTAGCTAAAATGTTTTAGAAATAAAAAATAAAGAGGTTTAATTACATACCCATTCACCAAACGTACACCAGCTGCCAAACTGCCAACCATGGCAGTGGCAGCTGGGGATACAAGATTGAACCGCCGCAGGTTCTGGTTCAGATCCTCCTTGCGGCAGAACTGCAACAAGTTCAACTTCCTTTGTGACCGTACGAGTTTGGGTCCAGCTGGTTGTATGGGGGCTGTTTGTACAAGATCCCCAATCGCCGACAACATACCAATAATAGGGAATAGTATTTTGTGCAGTTGGCACAACAGAAGGTGTAACTGGGACTGGATTATTTTGAGTTATGTTTATTTTTGATACTGAAATTGGTGTTACTGATGTTTGTGTTGATGTTGAACTCCCCGTCAAAGATTTATTTAACAATTGGTTCAACTTTTTCCTCGTCGAAGGACCGACTGTTCCTGTGCCTGTCGTCAGACCGTAAGGAGTTAATATTTCACTTGCATATTTCATCTGAAATTTTGATACAGCAACTGCTGTCGCTTCATCATAAAGATTTTGCGCTCCTGCCGGCGATGTCATAGTATAAACCAAAGCTGTGTCTGGATCGGAATTCAAAACTGTTTTTAATAAAATTACATCATCGCCGGTATCTCCGAGCGATAAATCTCTATTGAATGCAGTTATAGGTGCAGTGGATGTCGATACGACGACAGGAACGAAATCGCTTAATTTTATATTGTATTGGGTAGCCAAAGTATTCAGCTTGGCTATTGTTGTCGTTCCGACAATTCCATCGCCTGATGCTGGCAAACCTGCAGGTATGATTATATCAAGCGGATATTTTTGCTGAAATACCTTTACGGCATTTTGTGTTGCACTTCCGAATGTGCCGGTGACTGGAAGCTGTGCTTTAGTTTCCAAATTTAATATTGCCTGCAGAGCTGAAACATCTTGTCCTGAAGAGCCGACTGTTAAAACTCTGGTAAAAACTGGCGTGTAAGCAACAGGCGTTGTCGTCGTGCTTGGCGTCGGTCCCAGAATAACTACCGCAGATTGTGCCGATTGAACGACTAAGAATAGAGTGAATAAAACAAAGACAGCCAAAGACATTTTTTCAAGCCAGCCTGGAAGCCTGCTATTGAAAGAAAAGTTAGATTTTTGATTGTTCATATTTTTATATACGTGGCTATTAAAACTATCAATATTATATAATTAATATTGGCAAATTACAAAGATAAAACTTCTAAGATAAAAAACTTTTTAAAATGCCGTTTTTATCAAATCAGTTTTTTTATCAACTCTTTCCAGTCTTCAAGCTTCAAGTCTTCCGAACGGGCTTTTTCCGGTATTTTAAGCTCATGGAATATTTTCTGCAGGTCATTTTTGCCGAATTTTTCTTTCAGATTGACTATTAGCATCTTTCTTTTGTGTGCAAAACCAGCTTTTATGACTTCAAAGAATTTTTCCTCGGTGATTTCCTTGCTTGCCACGAGAGCTTTAGCTTTTTCGTGGCTTGCCACGAGGTCAGCAGACTTTTCGTGGAAAAAATCCTTAGAAATATTGTCTACAAGTAAAATTGCAGAATCAACTTTTGGTGCAGGGCTGAAGTTTTCTTTCTCAACTTTCATTATTTTCTTGGGAATTCCATAGGCTTTTACTGACAAAGAAAGCAAACTTTCCTTTAAATCTCTGGCGATTATCCTGTCAGCTATCTCTTTTTGCACCATTATTACCAGTTTTTTCGGCTGGATGCTTCCGGAAAGGAATTTTCTGAAAATCAGACCTGTAATATAGTATGGAATGTTGGCTATCAACTTATAATCCACAGTTTTAAAACCAAGTTTTTCCAAATCTAATTCTAAAATATCGCCATGAATAAGGCTAAATTGACCGTTTTGGATTTCAGACGCGAATTTCTCTTTTAAGTATTCGATGAGTCGGTCGTCTTTTTCCACAGCGATGACTTTTGCCTCAGTTTCAAGAATTTTTTCAGTCAAAGCTCCCTGCCCTGGCCCGATTTCGAGAACCCGGTCATTTGAATTAATTTCCCCAGCTTTTATCATCGCCAAAAGAGCAGTTTTTGATTTCAAAAAGTTCTGACCGAGCGATTTTTTTGCATGTATTTCCATAATTTAGAGGCAAGGCCTCTCAGTTGTTATTCCTCCAATTCCTTTTGTTGTTCCTTCTGTCTCATTAACTCACCCAATGAATCAGAAAGGAATTTTTTATAAGAATTTTTGCTATTAAATTGTTCAAGTATTATAGACTTATCACAAATACCGTTTAAATCCTTAGTATATTCATCTAAACTTGAGAATACTTTATCTGTATTTATCTTATGTATTTTATCATTTAGATTTACATAAGCACTTAAATATAGCAAATATTCATTATCTTTTATATATTTCGCCTTAAATTTACCTTGGAATAATGATCCAGTTCTTTTTTCTTTATTATTAAAATATAAAGTATAGCCAGTTCCAAGTCTTTGCATAAATTGTGATATTCCGTTATCAGAAATCTGTTTTACTATTAAATGAAAATGATTTTGATTTAGACAATATGCAATTATTTCAACAAGACGATTTTGATTTTGAGTATTTTGTAATTTTTTATTTTCTAAAAAAGATTTCGAATATAAACCGCCAAAAGTTTGTTCAGTATTTAATTCAATAATACTTTCTAAAAACCTCTCATAATCATCATTTTTACCAAATATAATCCTCTTATCAATACCACGATTATATATGTGATATATTTCATTATTAATAAATGGCACTTTTCTAGAACTCATATTGTAAATATTAACAAAATTAAAACTTAGAGGCAAGGCCTCTAAGTTACCATTCAAGGTACACGATTTTCTCCCGATATTCAAATTTTTCTTCTTCCAAAAAGCCATTGTCGAATTCCCCAAGAAAAATTGATGGAAGATTCATCTGCATCGAACCGAAAATCGTTCTCATTTCTGCATAAGTCATAAATAATTTTTTTCTTGCGCGCGTGACAGCGACATAAAATAATCTCCTCTCCTCCTCCATTTCTTCCGGAGTTTTTTCTGCACCGCTCATTCCTTGGTGCGGAAATAAATCTTGTTCAAGTCCGGTAATGAAAACATAATCGAATTCCAAACCTTTTGAAGCATGCACTGTCATCAGCTTCACCGCATTTTCATTTTTTTCTAATGTATCTTGATCCGAAGCAAGCGAACATTCTTCCAAAAGTTTTTCTACGCCTTCAAGTTTTGGCAAGTGATCGTATTTGATTGCGAGAGTTGCAAGCTCGCGCATGTTTTCCAATCTTTCTTTATCTTCGTCTCCGCCTTTTTGCAATTCGAGTTCAATTCCCGATTCGCGAATTATAAATCGAATTACTTCAGATGGTTTTATACTTTCAGCTTCTTTCTTGATTCTCAAAAGCAAATTGAAAAAAGTATTTACTTTTTCTTTCACACCGAGCGGAAGTTCATCTTTTTTTCCTTCAAATATTTTTAATATCGTGACTTTGCCGATTCCTCTTGCCGGAACATTTATAATTCTTTTTATATCAGACAAACTTTCCGGATTCAAACTCGCGCGAAGAAAAGCCAGAATATCTTTTACTTCTTTTCTTTCAAAAAATTTTGTTCCAAGGACTTGGTACGGAACATTTTCTGTGAGAAATGCTTCTTCGAGAACGCGCGATTGAAAATTTGCGCGGTAAAGCACTGCAATTTCTCTCGGACTTGCTCCGTTTGCAATCAATTCTTGCGATTTTCTGGCTATAAATCTAGCTTCTTCAGTTTCATTTAAAGCCTTAAAAAATGAGACTTTTTCGCCTTCGGCGTTCTTTGTAAAGAGATTTTTTTCACGTCTCAATTTATTATTTTTTATTACTTCATTTGCGACGGCGAGAATAGTTTGTGTCGAGCGATAATTTTGTTCAAGCAGAATTATTTTTGCTTCCGGATAATCTTCTTCGAAACTCAAAATATTTTGAATGTCTGCACCGCGCCAGCTGTAAATACTTTGATCGATATCTCCTACCACGCAGATATTCCTATTTTTTGCAGCTAAAAGTTTTGCTGTCATATATTGGACTTTGTTTGTATCTTGGTATTCATCAATATGAATGTATTTCCAAAGATTCTGATATATTTCTAAAACTTCCGGATGATTTTTTAAAATATTGTAAGTTTTCAAAAGTAAATCATCGAAATCAAGAGCTTTTTCCTGTGCAAGTTTTTTTTCATACATTGGCCAGACTTTTCCGACGACTGCTTGCAGAGTGTATCCATTTTTATCTGAACCAGCAGAATATTCTTCCACGGAAACTAAATTACCTTTTTCCCTTGAAATAATATTCAAGATTTTGCTCGGTTCAAATTGTTTTGGATCTATATCCAAACTTTTCAAGCAATCTTTCACAAGTTTTGAAGAGTCGCTCCTGTCCATGATGCTGAAATTTCTCGTGAGGCCGATGAGCCGAGCGTTTTCTTTAAGAATATGAACGCCGAGAGAATGAAATGTGCTGATGAATGGTTTGTGATTGTAACTTACGGGAAAATTCAAACTTTTCTCTTCAGAAATAATTTTCTCAACTCTTTCGCGCATTTCTTTTGAAGCTTTGTTCGTAAATGTGATAGCCAATATGCTTTCGGGACTTACTCCTTCTTTTATTAAATGTAAGATTCTGTGAGAAATCGTCTTAGTCTTTCCAGCTCCTGCTCCGGCGATTATTAAGATCGGTCCGTCTTTTTGTAAAACAGCTTCTTTTTGTTGTTCGTTTAGTCCTTCCAGATGAGTCATCGAATAAACCCGCTCACCTACTTTATTATTTTGATGATTATTATCCATAATTTAGACTTGATTTTATATTGTTATCATTTTTTATTAGTATACCGGTAGGTGTACGGGTAAATATAACATACGAAAGTTGAATCAGAAAATTAAAAGTTAAAAAATTAAAATTTAGACCTTAACCGAAAATAAAAAGTGCTGTGGATAAGTTGTTTGACCTCCATCGCTCAAATGGTATCATTATTCCCGTACCGCTAATGATGATTGATTGTTTAAATATGGCTTTGTTTAGCCATATTATACAGAAAAGACAGAATCCCTTTAAAAAATCGGCTTATTTTAAGAAAAAAATCTATATTTGGCTCTAAAAGCGAGAAAAACTCCAAGAGTCAGCCCATAAGTTCTAAGTTTTTAACTGTTTTCACGAAATGGTCTACGGTTTTTATTTTTACTTTGGGTTTTATTTATATAATCCCGTTTCTTGCAAATGCAAATATTGTGTCTGATATTTCAACTTTATTTTCAGGCAATTCCCAAGTCGTGGCTCCCGATGACAGTCAAACACCTGATGACTCAAATTCTCAAAATGTGCCCCTGCTTGCAAGCAGCGTAAATTTGAATGCTAATGCTGCAGTCGGTGGAGGAAATATTACTGTTTCAGATGACGGCGAGGCATTGATGTCTGAAAGCGGTCCTTCTGGGACGATTGCGGATATCGGAGATACTGTTAACACAGGTCAGATTAGTAAATATACTGTGAGAGCCGGTGACAATTTGTCATCTATCGCAAAAATGTATGGAGTTACAACAAATACAATTGTTTGGGCAAATAATCTTTCCAAAGCAACTATTCATACTGGCGAATCGCTTTTGATCTTACCTGTTTCTGGAACAATACATACTGTTGTAAAAGGAGATACATTAGCATCAATTGCAAAAAAATATAATGCTGATGTTGGAGACATCGCGGAGTTCAATGGTTTGGATTCCAAAGTGCCGCTTGTTGTTGGCAATACGTTGATTATTCCAAATGGAGAAGGTTCAGTTGAAATCAGCGGAAGTGTTACAACAAATTCTTCAAATCCGTTTGCTGCCGGAGGGGCATATTACAATCCTTACAGAGGAGGAAGTGGTTCAAACGAAGACAGTTATTATGTCAGACCTCTTGCCGGGGGAATTATGACGCAAGGTTTGCATGGATATAACGCAGTCGATATAGGAACTCCTATCGGAACGCCGATATATGCTGCGGCAGCCGGACAAGTCATAGTTGCCAGATCTTCTGGATGGAATGGAGGTTACGGAAATTATATTGTTATTTCTCACGATAATGGAACGCAAACTCTTTATGCTCACTTGAGCCAAGTTCTTGTCAGCGAAGGAGAAAGTGTCGCACAAGGACAGACAATCGGTCTTTCAGGAAACACCGGAGATGTCTTCCCTGCACCGACAGCGGCTCATCCAAACTCTGGTGCGCATTTACACTTTGAAGTCAGAGGCGCGCATAACTTCATGCTGAATAAAAGTGAATATTAAATAAAAATACAAAAGGGCGGCCGCTTCGCGGCCGCCCTTTTGTATTTTATTTTTTTTAATTTACTGATTTCTTTTTGGTCTGTATTGAAGCGCTTCGAGAATATGCGATGAGTTTATTGTTTCATTTCCTTCCAAATCCGCGATAGTTCTTCCGAGTTTTATTATTCTATGATATGCGCGGGCTGACAAATCTAATTTTTTAGCTGAAGTATTTAAAATTTCCTTTGCGCTATCTTCCAGTCCGGAGATTTTATTTATGTCTTTCGCTTCCATCTCGCTGTTTGTTTTTATTTTTCTGCCAGCTTCGGCAAATCTTTTTTTCTGAATTTCTCGCGCAGAGATTACTCGTTTTTTTATTTCAGCGGTTTCTTTTTTGCCGGAATCTTTTTCGGCGAGCTTTTCGTAATTGATTTGTGAAACTTCAACCCACATGTCTATTCTGTCGATTATTGGTCCAGAAATTTTTCTCTGATACCTTAGCAAGTCCATCGGCTTGCAGATGCATTCCTTTGTTTTTGAGCCGAAGTTTCCGCAAGGGCAAGGATTCATTGCTGCAATCAAAATGAAATTTGCCGGGAAAGTTATTGTTCCTTTCGATCTTGAAATAGTTATCTCGCCTTCTTCAAGCGGTTCGCGTAAAGTTTCAATAACTTTCCTGTCAAATTCTGGAAACTCATCCAAAAATAAAACACCGCGATGTGCGAGAGTTATTTCTCCAGGTTTTGGAGTTGCTCCTCCGCCGACAATCGAAACATATGAAGCAGTATGATGCGGAGCTCTGACTGGTGATTTTGTAATGATATCTTTTTTCAAAACACCTGCGACGGAATGAATTGAAGTTATTTCCAGAATTTCGTCAAAAGAAAGTGTTGGCAGAATATGCGCGAAAGCTTTTGCCAGCATTGTTTTTCCGGTTCCTGGAGGTCCGTACATTGCAATATTGTGTCCGCCTGCAGCTGCGATTTCTAATCCCCTTTTTGCAGTTTCCTGACCTTTTATTTCACTGAAATCAATAAGCATCTCGTCAACTTCCGAGATTATTTCTGTCGGAGGCTGTTGTTCCAGTTTTTTTGAAATATTTTCTTCTTTTTGTTTTTCTTTGATTAATTTTTTTGTATTCAAATGTTCGATTATTTCTTTCAGATTGTTCGCACTGTAAATTTTAATATCGGAAATCAGCGCGGCTTCTTTTGCATTTTCTTTCGGCAGGAAGACTTCGAGGAATCCGCTTGCTTTGGCCTGCGCGACTATCGGAAGCACGCCGTTTATTCTTCTCAGATTTCCATCAAGCGAAAGCTCACCCAAGAAAAGTATTTTTTCCGCATTAAATTCTATTTCTTCATTTGCAAGTAGATATGCGAGAGAAATTGCAACATCAAAAATCGGTCCTTCTTTCTTTATGTCCGCGGGAGCAAGCGAGACGACGACTTTTTGATTCAAACTTTTTGGAGAAGTGAAACCGGAATTTTTTATTGAAGCTGAAACTCTGTCCCGTGATTCCTCGACTCCCTTGTCCGGCAAACCGACGATAGTGAAATTATGCAATCCCTTTGAAAGATCGATTTCAACATCAATTATTTTTGCGCCAAGGCCTATCGTCTGTGCGCTGAAAGTTTTTGCAAAGCTCATTTACCCGAGAAAATTTTTACTAATAAAAAAGTTGTTTTTGGCATATATTTATTCTAAGTTCATTTTAAACCATATCATCATTTTTAGCCAACTTTTTTGCACGGAATATCCTTTTTATTACAAAAAATTATATTCCGTGCATTAGTAAAAACTTTAACGGGTGAAGAAAACATTATACAGGCAAATTTTAAAAAACAAAATTAAAAGAGGGTTTTCGCTCTGCGAAAACCCTCTTTTAATTTTTATTTTTCTTATTTTTTCGAATGTTCGATGCAAGTTCTTGCGGAAGGATTCGCTTCCAGCCTTTCTTCTGGAATATTTTCTCCGCCGACTTCGCACTTTCCATAAGTTCCATTTTTTATTTTTTCCAGTGCAATCTTTATATCGTCATATTGTTTCTGCAGCCTTTGCAATAAAGATTCATTTTCATCAAAATTTTCCAATTCATCCGCGACTTCATCGTCATCCGCGCCGTCAAAGTTCAAATCCGTTTCCACAGCTTCCCATTCATCCGGATTTTCTGGATTTCTTCGGGCAATTTTACTTATTTCGCTTTCCACCAATTTCATCTCGTCGTCCAATTTTATTTTAAGTTTTTTTATATCCATATGTATAAATTGTAACAAACTATATTTATTAGACAAGTTCTGTTTTTTTACTGCGTGACGACTCGCGCTTTGCTCACTCTGTTTATGATTTCCTCGAGAGTGTTGACACTTGTCGTTATGACTATGGTATTCTGATCGATAATTGAGTAGAGAAAAACAATATTTCCCGAAGAATCTTCAACAACTCTGCAATCCTTGTTATCAATAGTATAGTCTTGAAATTTTATTGCCGTGCTCAATGATGAGCTTGAATACAAAGCTGAATTATCTGGCAATTCGAATAATTCTTTGAAATTCTGCCAGAGATCTGTTTCCCAGGAAAGCATTCCTGAAAAAGCCGTATCATAATCGCCCACTTTCAATATCAAAAATCTCTGGTTTCCATTGTAATTGTAAAGACCGAACATATACGGATCTTTAAGCGTGAGCTCTATCTGCGAAGGCACGTCTGCTCCGATTAATTGCAAAAATTCGCTTGCGGTCACAAGTTTTTCATTTGTGCTGGTTCCTTCCGTAAGAAAAATATTTTCAAGCTGTCCAAGCTGTGTCGATGATTCATCGACTCTTTCCTGGAGCGTCGTGCTAAGTCTGTTCTGATTTATCGTATCTAAATTTATTTCTTCTTCCAAATCCGCAGTTATTATCGGTTGGGAAGAAATTGTTTCAACTGGAACTTTTTTCGGGCCGAATTGCATATTGATGAGAAGTTGAGGTATGAAAATAGTAAGTGCACCGCCGAAAACTAGGATCAAACTTATGATTATGATTATTTTATTTATTCCTTGTTTTTTTGTTCCTACTTCCGTTTTTCTTTCCTGTCCGATCATCTTTTTGTTCTCGGCGAGAGCCATGTTGATGGAAGATATATGACCGGCTTGAATAGTTTCTTCAACATCGCTTTTATAAGTCCTGATTATCGGCCGAGTTTGTTTTTTTATTTCGGGAGGAGGAATTTCAGACTCGTCTTTGATTTTTATCAACGGTTCGGCTTTTATTTCTGGCGTCTGTTCAGGAATGATATTGCTGTTTGTTTTTGGTGCTTCACTCGGATTAATATAAGAATCGAGCTGGCTTTCTATAGCCGCTTTTTCTTTCAATTGGTCGATTATATTCGGTTCTGCTTTTTTTTCTTCGTCCATAAAATTTTCTTCAGAAAATTATTTACCCGAGAAAATTTTTGCCAAAGAAAATGTTATTGATTAAAGTCCAGTAACATTTAAAATTGGTCTTCTTCTCTTAGTAAGATGATATCATAAATATTGATTTTCAATAACATTGGCAAAAACTTTAGCGGGTTAACTAAAAAAAGCCGTTTTTGTCTTTTTTTAGACAGAAACGGCTTTTTTTGATTAGGCTTTTTTCGGTTCAGTTGGAGGAACTGGAGGATTTTTCTTTTTGATGAAGTCTGGATTGGCTGATTTAATTGATAATGCAATCCTTTCTCTTTCATCTACGCCTTTTACAACCACCGGCACTTTGTCGCCGACTTTAAGATAATCCGCGACATTATCTATTCTAAACGGTGCGATTTCTGAAACATGAACTAAGCCGTCTGTGTCATATCCGATATTTACGAATGCTCCGAAAGCTTCGACTCTGACAACTGTTCCCTCGAATTTTTCTCCAGCTTTGTATTCATGAGTCATGCTTTCGACTATGTCTTTGGCTTTTTCAGCAGAACCATTTTTTCCTGTGAGATAAACTGTTCCATCATCGTCTATGTCCATTTCCGCACCAGTTTTTTCTTTGATTGCTTTAATTGTTTTTCCTCCTGAGCCGATTACTCCGCCGATTTGATCAGGTTGAATTTTAACTACCAATATTTTTGGTGCATTCGGCGAAATATCTTTTCTTGTTTCCGAAATCGCAGCTTTAATTACGTCCAAAATTTGCAATCTTGCCTTTTTTGCTTTTTCAAAAGCTATAGCCAAAACTGGAATTGGAATACCGCTAACTTTTACATCCATTTGAATTGCAGTCACTCCTTCTGTTGTTCCGGCAACTTTGAAATCCATATCGCCATAATGATCTTCCGGTCCTTGAATATCCGTAAGGACTTTATAAATTCCTTTTCCATCCGACATCAATCCTGAAGCAATTCCAGCAACTGGTCTTTTTAATCGGAACTCCTCCATCCATAAGTGCAAGAGTCGAACCACAAACCGAGCCCATCGAAGTTGAACCATTTGAAGACATTGCTTCTGAAACCAATCTTATCGTGTAAGGAAAAATATTTTTGTTTCGGAATCATCGGGAATAAAGCTTTTTCTGCCAAATCTCCATGGCCGATCATTCTTCTATTTGTTCCGCCCATTCTTCCCGTTTCTCCGGTTGAATATGGTGGAAAATTGTAATGGTGCATGAATCTTTTTGCTTCTTCTTTTTCTTCCATTCCTTCAATAACTTGCGCGTCTTTCGGTCCGCCAAGTGTTAAAACTGAAAGGATATGCGTTCCTCCTCTGTAAAATATTCCTGAGCCGTGAAGAATGGGTGAAACTCCGCCGGCTTGTGCAAACAAAGGTCGAAGTTCATCAATTCCTCTGCCGTCTGCTCTTTTATCGAACTTCAAAACTTGTTCATGAATCAATTCATCAAGTTTTTCTTCAATATATTTGTCGGCGCAAAAGCAAAATCATCTTCAGAAAGAGATTCTTCGGCAATTTTCATCCATTCATCTGATGATTTCATCATTATTTTTTCATGTCCTGGAATTCCGCTCATGACAGTTTTTTCAAATTTTCCTTCGATTTTATCTGCAAAAAGTTTTTTGACAGTTTCTGGCATTTCTGGGGCTGGAATTTCCACTTTTTTAACTCCGATTTTTGTGATTATTTCCTTCTGCCAAGCATTTATTTTTTCGATTTGTTCCGAAGCAAGCTTCAAAGCCATCAACAATCGTAGATTCTTGCGCTTCTTCTCCGCCGAGTTCAATCATATTTATATTTCCGTCTTTTCCGCAGGCAAGCAAGTCTAATTCATAAGTTTCATTTTCTCTTTCAACATAAGTTGGATTTATTTGAAAGCCGTCATTTGCATGTTTGCTGATTCTTATCGCACTGACTGGTCCATGAAAAGGAATATTTGAAACTCCAAGCGCAAGTGACGCTGCAATAACTCCAAGCGTATCAGGATCATCTTGATCCAAAGAAAGAACCGTCAAAACAACTTGGATTTCATTTCGAATCCATTGATCAAAAAGCGGGCGGATTGTTCTGTCTGTAATTCTTCCGGATAAAATTGCTTCGTCAGATGGCTTTCCTTCTCTTCTCGTATATCTTGAACCGAGAATTTGTCCTGTTGCGTAAAATTTTTCCTCGTAATCAACTGTCAAAGGAAAAAAATCCGTATCCTTTTTATTTTTTGACATCACTGCGGTTGCAAGGACTGCTGTTGCGCCGTATCTTAAAATAACCGAACCATTGGCATTTTCTACCAAATCATTGAACTCGGCAGTAAGTTTTTTGCCGTTTAGTTCCATCGAAAATTCTTGTTTGTGCATTTTTTTAGATTTACCAACAAATTCCAGATTAGAAACAAATGTTCCAAGCTGTTTATTTGTTGGCAAAATAAATTAATAACTAATAATAAAAGAACAGTTTTATACTAGCATAAAAATTAATTTTTAAAAATAAAAAAACAAAGGGCGGCCGCTTCGCGGCCGCCCTTTGTTTTTTTATTTTCTTATCTTCTATTATTCTGTCCTATCATATATTTGTAAGGATTTTTATCTAAATCCATGAAATCATCCACTGTTTCAACGAGTTTTCCTGATGTTGATTTGCTGAATGAAACCAATTCAACCTGGCAACCTTGCGTTATTTTCAAATATTCAACTAACGGAATGAAATCGCCGTCACCAGTTACCAAAATCACGGCGTCTAGTTTGGGTGAAAGTGAAATAGCATCAATTGCCATCGCCACATCCCAGTCCCCTTTTTTTGATCCACCGGCAAAAATCTGCAAATTTTTTGTTTTTGTTGTGATTCCCACTTTTCCCAGTGCTTCAAAAAAGTTTTTTTCATCTCCTGCTTCTGTGGAAATAACATATGCTGTCGCTCTTATTAAAACTCTTCCATCAAGCGCATCTTTCACCACTTGCCCAAAATTTACTTTTGCTCCATACAAATTTTTCGCAGAGTGATAAATATTTTGCGTATCTATAAAAATTCCTACTCTTTGTCCTTTATGTTTTATTACTGACATATTAAAATTATATTTATATATTAAATTACGACCAATGTAAATTATATCATGAATTAGTCTTTGCGAGTGAAGCGAAGCAATCCAGTTTCTAGACTGCCGCGCATTAGCTCGCAGTGGAACTAAAATAAGAAAAATAAAAAATACCGCAGTTATGCGGTTTTTTTTATTTTTCTTATTTTAGTTCCACCTTCTTCATTATAACATCGTATCTTTTTGGTGATGTTTTTTGTAGATACTTGAGGTGTTTTCTTCTGTCGGCAACCATTCCGAGCAATCCTCTTCTCGAGTGATTGTCTTTTGCATTTTTCTTCAAGTGTTTTGTCAATTCATCGATTCTTTTTGAAAGGATGGCAATCTGAACTTCCGGAGATCCTGTGTCCGTAGCATGTGTCGCAACTTCTTTGATTACTTTCGCTTTTTTTGTCTTTGTTAACATGGCTCATAAGATATCATAATAATTAGATTTTTGCAATATTTATATAAAGGACATTATTTTAACGTGTCGCAAAATATTTTGCGACATGGTAAAATATTATTAATGAAACTTTCTGAACTTAAAAGACAATTTCTTGAATATACAGAAATAGAGCGCGGACGTAGCATAAAAACCGTTGTTAATTACAATAGATATATTGATAAATTCATAGAATTTTCTGGAGATATAAGCCCCGAAAACATAAATGAAAATATGTTCCGTGAATACAGATTGTTTTTGAACAGACAGACGATAAAGCAAAACCGCGGGAAAAATTTATATCAAAGAGACGGACGTTCTGAAACTTTAAAAAAGAAAACCCAAAATTATTATCTTATCGCACTTCGTGCTTATCTGAAGTTTGCAAATAAAATCGGGATTAAAACGATATCGCCGGAAATAATAGAGCTTGCGAAAGTCGGTGAAAGATCTCTCGATCTTATTTCAAGAGATGATTTGGAAAAAATTATGAAAGGCCCGGATGTCGCGACTCTAAAAGGCTCGCGGGATAAGGCTATTTTTGAACTTTTGTTTTCAACCGGATTGCGTGTTTCCGAGCTGTGTTCTCTTCCTCGCGATATTGATTTGGACAGAGATGAATTTTCTGTTCGCGGAAAAGGAGAAAAAGTTCGTGTTGTTTTTCTTTCACAAGATGCGAAAGATGCTGTGAAAAAATATTTGGATAAAAGAGATGATATGTCCGATGCACTTTTTGTTCAGATTGATTCACCGATAAAAAATTCTGAAAAAAAATCGAATGAAATTTCTGGAGCTCTTACTTCCCGATCCGTAGAAAGAATAATAAGATTTTATGCAATTAAAGCCGGCATTTCTAAGAAAGTTACACCGCATGTTTTAAGACATATTTTTGCCACAGATTTGCTCAGTAATGGTGCGGATTTGCGTTCTGTTCAGGCAATGCTTGGACATGCAAATATCGCCACGACTCAGATTTATACTCACATTACAGACAAACATCTCAGAGATATTCACAAAAATTTTCATGACAAAAAATAAAATGCATTAAAAAAGAGCGGCGCCTTTGGCGCCGCTCTTTTTTAATGCATTTTATTTATCCTCTTCTTTTTTATGTTCTGGATGTTGATGCATCTTTTTTTCTTTTTCTCTCGGTCTCTTTTCAACAAAATAATAAATCAGTGCACCGATAATCCAAGTAAAAATAATGACGATAACCCAGATTAATTTCATCTTTTCAGGAGAATTTTTAATTGCATCAATAAGCATAACTAGCCAGAATACAAAGACAAATATGCAGAAACAAATCCAGATTAGAGGTATTAAAAGTAAGGGAAAAACAAGCCATGAAGTATTTGATTGAAATCCGTTATATCCTCCTCGGTAATAATTCATCATATATCCTTGAGCTGAAGCTAATACTGGTAATGCAAACAATGATAAACTTGCTATAATTTTTTTCATAATTTTATAATTTAATTATTTTTTTCGACTTGTTAACAACCAAATTATATCACAAATGTATGCATGTGCGAGTCTTAAAAAACATAGTATAATAATATGACAATGAAATTAATATCTTGGAATGTTAATGGTCTCAGATCCTTATATAAAAAAGGTGCCTTTAGTTCTATCTTTGAAATTGATCCGGATATAATTTGTATGCAAGAAACAAAAGCCCATCCAGACCAACTTCCAGATGAAGTTCGCTCTCCTGCTGGTTATCATTCATATTTTGACCATTCAAAAATTAAAAAGGGATATAGCGGAGTTGCTATTTTTTCAAAAGTTGAGCCAGATAAAGTTGAATATGGCATTGGAATAAAAAAGTTTGATGATGAAGGTCGTGTTTTGGTGGCTTATTATAAGGCTTTTGTTCTGTTAAATGTTTATTTCCCAAATGGTGGAGGTGGTCCAGACAGACTTGAGTATAAGATGGAATTTTACGATGAATTCCTAAAATTTATCGATAAATTGGAAAAAGAAGGCAAAAAAATCGTGTTTTGTGGCGATGTTAATACTGCGCACGCAGAGATTGACTTGTTTCATCCGAAAGAAAACGCAAACAATACGGGTTTTTTGGAAATGGAAAGAAAATGGATAGATAAAGTTATTGAACATGGATATTTGGACACTTTTAGAACTTTACATCCGGATAAAATACAATATAGTTGGTGGGATATGAAATCCTACGCTAGAGACAGAGGAATTGGATGGAGAATCGATTATTTTTTTGTTTCAGAAAATTTAAAAAATGAAATTAAAAAAGCGGAAATTTTTGACAATATTTTTGGTTCAGATCACTGCCCTATTTTTTTAGAGTTGAATTAATTCGTAATACATGTGAGTCAAATTTCTAAAATAAGCTTATTTTAAAGCATATATTTTATGTCTTTTACAATTAAATATTGATGTCAAGTTATCCACAGTTATGTCCTTTACATAATTTCTATAGGACATATAATGATATCGGAAAATAGTTTTGATGATATAGACAAGGAATAGTATGCAACTGCTTTCCATGTCCTCCTTTTCATCATAACAAAAGTATGTTCTTTCAATGAAAGTCTAGCTAACTTTCGAAAAATCAAATAGAAATTGTTTGGTAAAAAGATTATATCTTTCCCATCCTTAAAAATTACATCATTTATATATATTATAAAAAGTAATTAAAGGAGTATAAAATTTTTACGAGATATTATCTAATTTGTAGCCGCTCAAAAATATCGCTCAGGTATTTGGAGCGGTTTTTTATTGGAAAATAAAGAGCGAAGCGACTATATTTCCCTGTATCCTGTAAATACTCGCTGAATTTATGTATTTACAGGGTTATTTCCATACGATATGTTTCGCATGAAACATTAAACAGCTATAATATTACATTTTCTATAATTTCAATCTTTGAAATCAACCGTTTTTTATCAATATAAACCGTAATTACATCAAATTGCCATTCCGTTTCATCTGAAACGTTTTTTTCCGACAGATATACTTGTATGGTTCTTGCTAATCTCTGTAATTTCCAAGGATGAAGGTTATCTTCCGGTCTAAAACTATCATTCGTTTCATGCGAAACATTAGTGAGTGTTTCGCATGAAACACTTTTAACCTCGATAAAGTGTAATCTATCTTTGTTTTTAGCTATTATATCTATTTCCCCGCATTTTTTTAGATAGTTTCTTTCAATAATTTTAAAACCTCGTTTTTCAATAAATCTGCATGCCAGATCTTCTCCTAAATTACCAGTTCTTCTTTTATCTGTTATATTTGTCATTTAATTATATTAAATATATTAACATAGTTATGTTTCTTATGTAATTTTTTTATTAAAAATTACTTTTTATGAACATTTCATGTGTAACACATATAAAGTGTTACTAAGAAACACTTTCTATCAGACAAAAGTGATATCTATGTAAATTATCAAATATAGGCTTGTTTATAGCCATATTTAAGATAAAAGACTTATATCTTTTTAAAGTCATATAATATATTTAAACTGTCTTTAATTAACATATCCCCAGAGTTATCCACAGTTTTACCCAAAAAGTGTTTATTTTAAAGCCTAAATTTTTGAATATAATTCCATTTTTTATAAATTATGTTGTGATGTGTCTGATAAAAAATTGAGAGTGTCTTTGAAAAAAATTCAAAAAACTATGGAAATAATTTTTGAAATGCGAACGAAGGGGAACACAATAATTTGTAATTTGGGTCCCACCCCAAATTACAAATACGGAAAACGCGCCGAGATCGCTTCGCTTATCTTCCATTACATGGACGGTATACCTTTCGTATTTTTTTACATGAGTACATGTTAAAAAATATACTCAAGGTTTTTCGATTCCCGGACGCAAGCAAAATTGTTTGCTTGCTCACTCGCACAAATGAAAAACACTCAGAATTCTGAGTGTTTTTCATTTGTGCGAGTGCCGGGAATCGAACCCGGGCCCAATCCTTGGCAAGGACTAGTTCTACCATTAAACCACACTCGCATAAGCCTTATTTGATGTATATTGGAACTAAACGAAGTAATTCTAGCATTTTCTTTTTTAAAAATCTACCATCTAAATATTCAAAACATATTACATGTTTCGAAATTATGTTGAGTTTCGAATATTTACATGATAGAATTTTGATTCAATGAAAAAATGTTCAAAGTGTAAAAAAGAAAAATCAGATGATGAATTTAATTTTAAAAATAAAGGTTTAAAATTACGACAGTGTCAGTGTAAAGAATGTACTAGATTATTAATAAAAAATCATTATAATGAGAATAAACAGTATTATTTTAGTAAAGCTAAAAAAAGAAATTTAGAAATTAAAACAAACATTGTTAAATATTTACAAAATTACTTATCAAATAAGTCATGTATTGATTGTGGAGAGTCAGATATTGCAGTTCTTGAATTTGATCACACAAATCGATCAAAAAAATTTAAAGCTGTTTCAACTCTCATAAGATGTGGTTACCCAATGGAGGTAATACTGGAGGAAATAAGTAAATGTGATATTAGATGTGCGAACTGTCATAGGAGAAAGACGTCAAAAGATTTTAAATGGCTTAAAACAATAATGCCCCTGTAGCTCAACGGATAGAGTACTGGTCTTCGAAACCAGTGGTGAAGGTTCAATTCCTTCCAGGGGTACAAAAAGTTTATTATATTTAGTTATTTTGATATAATTCAAACAATGAAAAAAACTATCCTAGAATATGGTCCAATTCCAAAAGAAGTTTTAGAAGTTTCAGAAACACTTAAAAAATCTGGTTATGAAGCTTACTTGGTAGGTGGTTGTGTTCGTGATATTTTGGTCGGTTTAAAACCAAAAGATTGGGATATTACGACAAACGCCAAACCTGAAGATATAATAAGGATATTTCCGGATACTTTCTATGAAAATGTTTACGGAACGGTTGGTGTAGTGAATGAAACGGTTTCTGATGAAACGCTCAAGGTAATTGAAATAACGCCATATAGGCTTGAATCCGAATATTCTGACAATAGAAGGCCTGACAAGGTGACTTTCAGTGATAAGCTCGAAGATGATTTGAAAAGAAGAGATTTTACAATAAATGCTATTGCTTTGGATATTGAAAATGAGGGAAGCAAGGAAGATTTTTATAAAGGACATATTGTCGATCTATTTCACGGACAGGAAGATTTAAAAAATAAAATTTTGCGAACTGTCGGAGACGCGCATGAAAGATTTCAAGAAGATGGTCTTAGAATATTGCGCGCTGTGAGAATAGGGAACTATGTCGGATTTGAAATTGACAGTAAAACGGAAAAAGCATTAGCAGAAGAGTCTCACTTGCTTTCAAATATAGCAAAAGAAAGAATTCGCGATGAATTTGCAAAAATAATTATGTCGAAAGATCCAGAACAAGGATTAAAATCTTGTCAGAAATTTGGATTGTTAAAATTTATTATTCCAGAATTAGAAAAAACAATTAATGTTGAACAAGGCGGAGCGCACATTTACGATGTTTGGAATCATTCGCTCAAAGCATTACAATTTGCCGCCGACAAAAATTTTTCTTTGGAGCTTCGTCTTTCTGCACTTTTGCATGACATAGGAAAACCGAAATCAAAAAGGGAAGGAGAAAAAAAACCGACATTTTACGGCCATGAAGTTGTCAGTGCAAGAATGACGGAAAAAATTTTGCTGGATCTGAAATTTCCGACAAAAATAATTGAAAAAGTCACAAAACTCGTTAGAAATCATATGTTTTTTGCCGACACGGAACTTATTAGTTTGTCAGCTGTTCGAAGAATTGTTGCAAGAGTTGGGAAAGATAATGTTTGGGATCTTATGGATTTACGCGCTTGTGACAGAATAGGAATGGGCAGACCAAAAGAAGATCCATATCGTTTGAGAAAATATCACGCGATGATTGACGAAGCGACGAGAGATCCGATTTCTGTAGGAATGCTTAATATTGATGGAAAGAAAATTATGGAAGTTACGGGCGAAATTCCTGGACCAAAAATCGGTTTTGTTTTACATGCACTTCTTGAAGAGGTTTTAGATAATCCAAAATTAAATACTGAAGAATATTTAAATAAAAAAGCAATTGAACTTATTAAGCTCCCGGAAAAAAAGTTGCGAGAAATGGGTGAGGAAGGAAAAGAAAGAAAAGAAGAAAAAAATGAAGAAGAATTGAAAGAGATTAGAAAGAGTCATAAGGTCAGATAAAATTTGTTTTTATTTCATGAACAAAGAACTTGTAACATATATTATTGCAAAGCTAAAGCAAGGAAATACTTTTGAATCGATAAAAGATGAGCTTATTAAATATGGCTGGTCTATCGATGATATAAATGCGGCTTACAAAAGTTGTATTTCATCAAAAAAAACCGACGCTTTTTCTTTTTCAAAAATTTTTCATTCAAAAATTCCGAGAGTTATGAATATTTTTTTAATTTTTGTTTTTCTGGGATTATTTGCCTGTTTTTTCTTATATTTTAAAAATCCGGTTTATAGCTATACGATAAATTTAGCCTCAGTAATTCCTGGCACAAAAACAGAAACTTTGAATTATGGGGAACAGCCAGCGTTATCAAATCCAGTTTTTTTTGATCAAGTAAAAAATCAATTTATTAGCGACAAAGTAAATTTTATTGAAGTTAATCTTTCTGACATGTATGTAAAGGTCTACAAAAATGGCGACGATGTTTTGGATCTACCGGTAAAAACAATTGGCAGGGAAGGCTCGTGGTGGGAAACGCCTGCCGGACTTTATAAAATAGAAACAAAAGAACCGACTCATTTTTCTTCTATGGGAAATGTTTATATGCCGTGGAGCATGGAATTTCAGGGAAATTTTTACATTCATGGTATTCCTTATTTTTCCGATGGAACGCCGGTCGCTACTTCATATTCCGGAGGATGTATCAGACTCGAAACTGATGATGCAAAAAAACTTTATGATGCGGTAGATATTGGATACCCGATTCTTGTTTATAAAAATAGTTTTGAGCCCGATGATTTTCAATACACGGAAGCGGTTCCGACTTTGTCTGGGGCTTCTTCAATCGCAGTAGATATTGGAAATAATTATGTCTTTTCAGAAAATAATCCCGATGAAGTTTTGCCGATTGCCTCAATTACAAAATTGATGACTGCGCTCGTTACGACTGAATATATAAATCTTGATGATATTGCGACTGTTCCGCAGGAAGCTATAGTTTATACTTCCACTCCGCGTTTGAAAGTCGGAGAAAAAATAAGCGTCTATCAGCTTCTTTATCCTCTTCTTATGGAATCTTCAAATGAAGCAGCTGAAACTATCGCTAGATATTTTGGTCGCGATGATTTTATTGCTGACATGAATGCGAAAGCTGCTTCTCTTGGAATGACTCATACGCATTTTGCGGATCCGTCTGGAGCTTCTGCGGACAATGTTTCCACGGCTGAAGATTTGGTAACTTTGGCAAAATATATTTATTACAATAGGCAATTTATATTGAATATCACATCCGGAAAAATAAATAATTCCGCCTATGAGCCGAATATGTTTACCGGTATGTCAGATTTCAATGATTTTACAGATAATCCAAATTTTGTCGGAGGAAAAGTCGGAGAAACTACGGCAGCAAAAGAAACTGAACTTTCAATATTTGATTTGCCCATAGCAAACAGCACCAGCACTCGGCCGATAGTCATAATTACTTTGGGCTCGGATAATAGAAAAAGTGATATACAATCCATGCTTGATTATATTTCAAACAATTTTTTTAAAAAATAATTTTTGTTTCTCGCCTATTTTTGTATTTTGTGCTAATATCTTTTTGTTATATCGGAGTGTAGTGTAACGGTAGCATTCGTGCTTTGGGAGCATGCGATCCGGGTTCGAATCCCGGCACTCCGACAAAAACTAAAATAACCTTCAATTGAAGGTTATTTTAGTTTTTGTCGGAGTGTTCAAAGTGCTGGGAGCACTTTGAAAGGGATTCGAAGCCCGATTGTGTATTTTTTACAAGTTTAATAACGAAGTAAAAAATCCAATCGGGATACTGGTCGTGTAACGACCGAAATTCCCGGCAAATCTGGATTGGAAGTTTCGAAACTCCCGGCGATTATGTTATTATATAAATTATGAAACTCCTTCTTTACGGACATAATACAGATGAAATAAAACACTTGGCCGAGAAAGCTGGTTTTGAAATTGTAAATGAAAATCCAGATGTCGTAGCAAGTTATGGTGGTGATGGAACTTTTATGCAAGCTGAGAGCAAATTTCCAGGGATTCCAAAATTTGCATTAAAAAAAAGTAAAATTTGCAAAAAGTGTCACGACCTTCCTATTGAAGAAATGTTTAGAAAAGTTTTTTCAGGAGAATATAGGATTGAAGAGGACATAAAAATAGAGTCTGTGTGCAAAGGCAAAAAAATAGTGGGTCTCAACGAAATAATCATCCACAATTCTGATCCGAGAAGGGCAATACGCTACGAAGTTTTTGTAAATGATAAGAAAATTGACAGCGAGATAATAGGGGATGGAGTAATCATTTCTACACCTTATGGCTCAACTGGATATTACAGGTCAATTACAGATGGTATATTTGAAGTTGGAATAGGTTTAGCTTTTAATAATAGTACTGAGCAGTCCGATCATATGGTTTTAAAAGAGGATTCAGAGATTAAAATAAAGATAGTGCGCGGACCTGCGGTAGCTTATGCTGATAATGATGAAGTAGAGATACCTTTGAATGATGGAGATGAAATTGAAATTAAAAAATCGAAAGAAATTGCAAAAATAATCAGATTATTATAATGACAAATCAACCAAAAAAATTTACAAGAAGAATTGAAGATTTTGATTGTGAGAAATGCGGAGCGAAAAATATCGGCACAGGTTTTACCAATCATTGTTGTAAATGTTTGTGGAGCAAACACGTGGATATTAATCCTGGAGATAGAGCTGCAAATTGTGGGGGAATGATGGAACCAGTAAAAATAGATTTTGAAAAAAATAAATATATCATAAATCATAAATGTGTGAAATGTGGTTTTAAAAAGAGACAGAGTTTGGAGAAAAATGATAATTTTGATGCAGCGGTGGCTATAACAAAAAAATTGGCTAAATAATTGCTTCAAATTAGTATTTCTGCTAATATTACAGCGTTCTTTTCAATGCGGGCCGAGTTGTGAAATTTGGCATTGTTTTTAAAAAGTAACATTTTGGGTCAGAGTTTAGTTTTAGTTCTCAATAATTGAATAGGATAATAGTAAAATATATGGCTAAAAAACTTTTTGATGCCAAATTCTACTACTCGGCGGGCATAGTTTAGTGGTAAAACAACAGTTTTCCAAACTGTGGTTGGGTGTTCGATTCACCCTGCCCGCACAAATGAAATAACCAACTTTTTTAAGTTGGTTATTTCATTTGTCGAGGCAAGCGAACAAACTGCTTTGTTCGTGTGGGTGAATCGAAAGACTTTTCCATATGAGCGAAGCGAAGCAGAAAAGTACCTGGCTACGTCGTAGCAGATTCACCCTGCCCGCACAAATGAAAAATCACTCAGTTTTCTGAGTGATTTTTCATTTTGTAATGATTAACACATTTATTTTTTGTGCTATTATTTAATTATGGAAAAACTAAAAACACAGGAAACTTTGGACTTGGAAATGATTGAGACTACAGTTGAGGAAATAAAAAATCGTCCAGAAAATAGAAGAATTGATCCGAAGGATTTTTATGAAAGCGGATTATTTTCTAAAAAGTTGATTGATCATGATATAGAAGATGTAGAAGTAAAACAAAAGGAAATACTTAATCAGAAAGCTGGCATGTCTGAATATCAGAAGAGCAGAAATAAAATTGCAGAGTTTGTTGAGGTTTCCATTCCAGAAGCAATCAGAAATCTTGGATGGCTTGGAGAAAATGTAAATGTGATAAGACCTTCCGATTGGGATGATTATTTTAGAGGAATTGATAATGTCGTGCAGATGTTCCCAGATGAAATAATAGAGGATGAAAATGATTTAAAATGTATTGGATTTTCTATTGATTTTACAATATCTGAAAAATCAGCCCTAGATAAAGTTTTTGAAGCGTCGCTAGCCATTGCTCGTGGAAAAGTTCCGTCAATGCAATATTTTAGTGCTGATATTAAAACAAAAGATGGAGATAAAAACATAAAACTTAGAGATTTTAAAATTCCTAGAATAGTCATGTCTTGTCCAGATGATGTTCTGAATAAATCAAAAAATGATTTATTAAATTACGAAAAAAATCCAGATGATGAAAATATAAAAGAAAAAGCCAAAGACTGTGTATTAAGATATCATTTTATAAAGGAAACATTATCTCAATTAGTTTTTTTTACTGAATTAGCAGAAAAATTAGGGAATACTGCAGCTAGAGATGTATATAATAGTTCATTGGAATCATTTAAAATGATTGTTGAAGAGCAAGGCATTGATGATGATTTGATTGAAGAGAAAACTGGTAAAATTTCTGGTCTAGTAGGAAATTTTGATTTGGAAGCAAATCATGGACAATGGATCGAAATATTAAAAGTAATGGCAAAAAATAAATAAAAAAAGAGGCTGCCTCTAAGCATCCTCTTATTTTTTTTGTGCTATTGCTCTTGCAGTAGCCTTAGTTAGATAAAGATAACTGTCCATTTCCTCTTTGTCTAACAGCCCCATGTTATGAAGTTTTATTATTGTATCTGTTTGGAGCTTTCTAGCTTCTTCGGGCACTACAAGTTTTTCGGTTAAGGCCTTTTCTAAAAACTTTTTAGCATCTTCTTTTGTGGGTATTTTTTTCATAAATGCCTCCTCTCTAAAAATACATTATCATAGATATATTGATTTGTAAATAGTAGAATATAGTTTAATTATATGACAAACATTAGTTTGATGGATACAGAAAAATATAATCGTTACATTCATTATTTTCCAATAAAAAATCGCCTAGAGGGCGATTTTTTATTTCTTAAGAATCTTTATTCAAAATTACTTAACTGCATCCTTCAAAGCCTTTGCTGCTCTGAATTTTGGAACCTTCATCGCTTTAACCTGAATAGTTTCACCTGTTCGTGGGTTTCTTGCTTGTCTAGCAGCTCTTTGCTTGACTGAGAATATACCGATGCCTGCTATTGATACTTCTTCTCCTTTTTTCAAAGATGCGACTATTGAATCAAAAACCTTATCAACGACCTGCTCTGCTTGCACTTTTGTTCCGCCTAGAACTACTTGCACAGCTTCTACAATTCCTGCTTTATTCATAATAATTTGCAAATTATTCCGCGCATCAGGTCTGGATTCGCGAAGCTTTTAAGTATTTCATATGCTTTCCCGACATATGAAATGTTTAATGACCTGCATAATATTATAATACCTTGTTTTTAAAGCGCAATAGGAGAAAATATATTGACATTTTTTGAAATTATTTTATAGCTTTTATTAAAATATGGCGTAAATGCTAATAATGTTCGCTAAATTTGATTGGAATTAATTTGTTATTTGTTTTATTATATAAAATATATGAAAAAAATGGTACAAAAAGCCGGAGCAATTGTTTTAAGCGCTAAAAATAAAGGTAATATTGTCCTAATCTATAGAATCAGTTTGAATGACTGGTCCTTTCCCAAAGGCCATGTTGAAAAAGGTGAAACTTATGAGCAGACAATGATCAGAGAGATTAAAGAAGAAACTGGATTGGATGTAAAAATAATTAAAAAATTGCCTGATAATTTATATTCAAATGAAGATGAAGGGAAAATTTCTACAAAGATGTTCCTTGTCGCATCGGAAGATGATTCAAAAATCAAACCGGAGCTTCCCGGCGATAGAACGGAATGGATTCCGTATGATGAAGTCGTGGAAAAGCTCAGCTATGATAATTTGAAAGATTATTTTAAAAAGGTTTTGCCGGAAATAAAAAAAGCAATTGCGTAAAATTTTAAAAGGGCGGCCGCTTCGCGGCCGCCCTTTTAAAATTTTTTCTTATCTCGCGTATTCAATAATCCTATTTTCTCTTATCAAAGTGACTTTTATTTCTCCTGGATATTTCAAATCGGATTCAATTTTGTCGGCTATATCGCGAGCCAGTTTTTTTGCATCAAGATCGGAAATCTGGTCTGGCGTGACGAAGACTCTGATTTCTCTTCCAGCTTGAAGTGCATATGATTTTTCAACCCCTGGGAATGAATTTGCCGTAGCTTCGAGTTCCTCAAGTCTTTTTATGTAATTTTCAATGCTGTCGCTTCTTGCACCTGGTCTTCCGCCGGAAATCGTGTCTGCAACTTGAACAATAATCGCTTCAACGCTTTCATAAGGATATTCTTCGTGGTGAGATTGCATCGCTTTTATTACAGCTTCGCTCACTCCGAATTTTTGCAAGATTCTTCTGCCGATTTCAACGTGAGTTCCTGCAACTTCATGGTCGAGTGCTTTACCGATATCGTGGACCAACGCGGCAGTTTTTGCTATTTGAACATTTGCACCAAGTTCCTCAGCAATCATTCCTGCAAGCAATGACATTTCTATCGAATGTTGAAGAACATTTTGTCCGTAGCTTGTTCTAAAATGAAGTCTTCCAAGAATTGCAATGACTCTAGGATCCAAGCCGATAACTCCGCATTCATAAGCTGCCTGTTCTCCTTTTTCTTTTATTATTTTATTTATATCTAGCTGAGCTTTTTCAACAACTTTCTCTATTTTTGCCGGCTGGATTCTTCCATCGAGAAGCAAGTTTTCAAGAGCGACTCTGGCAACTTGTCTTCTGATCGGATCAAACGAAGAAATTGTAATAATGCCTGGCGTATCATCAACTATGACTTCAACTCCAGTGACTCTTTCAAAAGCTTTTATATTTTTTCCTTCCTTTCCTATAATTTTTCCTTTCATTTCATCTGAAGGAATGCTTAAAATAGTGGACATGATATCCGGAGCAACAGATGTTGAAAGCCTTTGAATTGAAGTTGCAAGAATTTCTCTCGCTCTATTTTCAAATTTTTCTTCGCCATTTTCCTCGAGTTTTTTCATCCTGCTCATAATATCTACTTCATATTTTTTCTCCATTGAAGCAAGAACAGTGTTTATCGCTTCTTCTTCGGACATTTTTGCGATTGACAAAAGCTCGGCGTTTTTTTCCACCTCTATTTTATCGACTTTTTCTTTGACATCTTTTATTTCGACAAGCTTCTGTTTTATATTTCCTTCTTCCTTGTCTATATCAATTTGTCTCTGGTCCAAAAGACCTTCTTTTTTTATAAGACGATCTTCGGTAACTCTAAATTTTTCTTCTTTTTCCTTGGCCTCTTTTTTCGCTTCGCTTATTATTTCCACAGATTTTGTTTCTGCTTCAATAATCACTTTCTTTGATTTTTCTTCAGCACTCAGCATCATCTGCCTGACTTGAAGTTCCAAAGAACCTTTTTGTCCCATAGATATGATGATTCTCAAGAAATATCCGAGCGCAATACCGACAAGACCTGCGATGCTTGCGAACAGGACTATTATTCTTAATGACATATTATTGTGAAAAAGATCTCGTCTTTTTCTAGATTTCCAATATCTTTATGTAGTTTTCTACCGTCTTCACTGCGTTAACTTTCTCTATAATTCTTAAAAACATAATATTTTATTTAAAAATCTGAAAAAACTGAATCCTTTAAAATTAAATTACTAACATACTTATACTATAGTAATTTTCCTGTTTTGTCTATTAGTTTTATCCTATAAAATAGGGTTATTTTTAGCATCGAAAAACCAGGTATTGACATATTTTTTAAAAAGAAGTAGAATATTATGCATAGAAAAAGCGGTTAAATAACAAAATCATGAATATGGAAGGCCGAACAATTTTGGAACAAGTAAAACACATCCTGAACCTAGACGGAGGTTTTTCAAACTGCAGAAGAGGAAAAGAATTTGAAGTAGCGATTGCATACTGATAATAGCTGAAGCATGAAGGCAATCGATGCCATGAAATTTTTAAAAAGAGCAAAATTGGCGGATAGACTTTTAAATGCAATGAAAGAAGTTCAAATTGAATCGGAATCAGATGATTTAGAAAAATTAGAATCAAAATATTTTATGTGAAGTTTCGCTGAAACTGATGTTGAACAAGGAAAAGTTGGTAAAAAAAACCCAGAGGATAACTACAGGCACCGAAGATTTGCAAAAAGTTGTCAATGGAAAGGAAATAATTTTCAAGAAAAACCCTAACCCATAACTTATGCCGAGGCACATGCTGGACAGATGAAGATTGCTACATAGAGGAAAATGGTTTGTATAAAATGATAAAGCGGAAGCTTTGAAGGAAAAATATGGTCAAGCTCGATGAAATTCGATTATCCGAAGTTTTTCACTTTGAGCGATGGAAAAATAAAAATCAGATATAAAGAAGACGAGATGAATGCAAAACACTGATGTAAATAAAACACAATAAAAAGCCGCGCCTGAAGGGCGCGGCTTTTTGTTTTATATTATTAGGTTATAATTTAATTATCTTATTAATTTAAAAATTAAAAATATGAAAATGATATGCATGGATTTGGAAAAGTGGCTATTTACCTGAATTTTGGGAGGAATTTGCCGCAGCGACTGGAATAAAAACAGCTTGCGCTGACCACAAGAGATGTTCCTGATTATGACAAGCTCATAGAAATGAGAATTGAAATTCTGAAAGAAAAAGGATATACGATTCAAAAAATGAAAAAGATTATTGCAAAAATGAAACCGTTCGACGGTGCGCCGGAATTTATAAAATGGATAGAGAAACCGGAAAAGCTCAGCCAATAATTTTCACGGGCAGTTTTTACGATTATATTATGCCGCTTATCAGCAAACTTGGATTTCCGCTGACTTTTGCAAATATCGCTTGAAATAGATAAAGAGGGAAATGTCGTCGGTTACAAACTTAGAGAAAAAGATGGAAAAATTGAAATGATAAATAGATTGCATGAAGCTGGATTTTCTACCATTGCGATAGGCGATAGTTTCAATGATTTGAAAATGTTGAAAGGCGCAAATAAAGGAATTCTTTTTAGACCATCACCAAAACTTTTAGAAACAGAAAAAGAAATTGAAGTGGCAACTACTTATGAGGAGTTGAAAAAGATAATTGAGAAAATAATTTAGAATAAAGAAAAAGAGCGGCGCCTACGGCGCCGCTCTTTTTTGATTTTGCCTACAGTATTTTATCAACTATTCCGTATTTTTTAGCTTCTTCTGCTGACATGAAAAAATCTCTATCAGCATCTTTTTCTACTTTTTCCAAAGTTTGGCTCGTATTTTTTGAAAGCATTTTATTAAGTTTATCTTTAATTTTTAAGATATGTTTTGCATTGATTTCAATATCTGAAGCTTGTCCTTGTCCGCCACCACTTGGTTGATGTATCATCACTTCTGCATTTGCCAAAGCAAATCTTTTTCCTTTTTCCCCGGCTGAAAGTATGACTGCTCCCATTGATGCTGCTTTTCCGACGCAAACCGTGCAAACATCATTTTTAATATGATTCATTGTATCTATAATTGCCAGTGCATCCGTTACATTTCCTCCAGGAGAATTTATATAAAGTTTTACATCTTTTTTTGGATCTTCTGACTGCAAGAAAAGAATTGTGCAATAACAATATTTGCTGTGTCATCATCTATCGGTCCGCCAAAAAAAATTATTCCTTCTTTAAAAGTCTTGAATAAATATCAAAAGCTCTTTCGCCAAATTGTGATTTTTCTATTACTGTTGGTATTAGGTTCATATGTTTTTTAAAAGTATAAAAAATCTAGTTAAAAGACAAAATCTATAAAGTCAATGAAAAAGACAAATGCTCCGCACTTTATACTTTTGAATATATACTTAGTTTATGCGATTTCACAGATTTTATATAGATCAAACAAATAGTAAAAGAAATCCGCATAAATGATAAAAAGCTTTTGCATCAGTGGCTGAAAGTTTTCAGATTCAAAACGAGCGACAGAGTAATTGTTTTCAATGGTGGAGATTCAGAATATGAAGGATATTTCAAAATTCTTTCAAAAGATGAAGCCGTGCTTGTCATAGACAAAGAAAGAAAAAGTGAAAAACCTACGGATATTGAATTGCATCTTTTCCAGTCAATAATTAAAAAAGATAATTTTGAATTGATTGTAGAAAAATGCACGGAAATCGGCGCGTCGGCATTTCATCCGATAATTTCCGAAAGAAGCGAGAAAAAAGATTTGAATATTGAAAGATTGAATAAAATTGCGAAGGAAGCAGCGGAACAATCTGGCAAAACAAATTTACCGAAAATTTTCGAGCCAGAAGATTTGAAAAAGGCGATTTTTGATTTTGACGGAGAACTGTTTGTCCTAGATTTTGACGGTCAATTTTTCAGAAACATTTTTTCTATCAGAAATACTGATAAAAAAATTGGAATTTTCATAGGTCCAGAAGGCGGATGGTCAGAAAAAGAAAGATTTTTATTTGATGAAGAAGGGAATAAGAGGCGTTCTTTCGGTCCGCAAATACTTCGTGCCGAAACCGCGGTGATTGTCTGTAAGCGCTTTAATACTTTTTGAAATAATTATTTTTATTCTTTTGAAGTTATCTTTAAACTCCGGATATCCTATTTTTATTGATAATTTTTAATGGCTAGGTTCGTTTTTGATTATACCCCCATCAATCCATTGTTTTATATAGTTTCGGAATCAATTTTTCTTTTTTCTATAAGGTCTAAAGCTTCATCACCAGTTTTTGCTCCATATTCATCACGTATATGGGCCGAAAATTATTATAGTGTTAGATAATATTTCACTGATTTTTTTTTGTCCTGAGGTTCATCATCTATAGTTCTTAATACATGATATTATAGCCATCATAGCTTTAATAAGGTCATTTTATATTCAAAGTCCCAATTCGTCTTTTATGTTTTTTCATTATGTATCCTTATGAGTTCATTTACCGAGTAGCAGCATTTGAAGAATCTTCTATGGACCATTTGCCGAGTCAAAATAATTGGTTTTTCATAACCTTATATTATCAATTTTATTTGAAATTGAACAGGTTGGACTTTTACTCATTTAAAATATATCATTTAAACAATGATTTATTTTTATTATGGAACAGACACAGAAAATGCGAGAAAAAAAGCGAAAATAACCGTCGATTCTTTGCTTGCCAAAAAACCGGATGCAACTTTGATAAAAATCGGAGAGGAAGAATTGAAAAGCGGAAAATCATGAAGTTGCAAGCGGGCAGGCGCTTTTTTCCAGTAAATATATTGTCTTTTTTCATAATACATTTGAAAACAAAGAAAACAAGGAGATAATTCTGAAAAGTATAAAGGAGATTGCTAACTCGGAAAATATTTTTATTTTTGCGGAAGGAAAAGTCAGAAAGCTGGACTTGCAAAAATTGAAGAATCCGCGGAAAAGGTCAAAAAATTTGTAAAAGCGGAAAAACCTATGGACAAAAAAGAAAAGCTCGCTTTGATCGGCGAAAAAGTAGATTTTTTCGAATTCGCCGACGCACTTGGCAAACGGGATAAAAGGGGTTTGTGGGTCTTTATCAGAATGCGCTGCAGAACAAGTTTCCGGCGGAAGAAGTAAATGGAATGTTTTCTGGCAAGTGAAAAGCATGTTGCTTGGGAAAAAATACAAAACTGCCATGAAGCCGGAATGAAATGTTATCCGTTTCAAAAAGCTCGCGAATATTCCAGAAATTATAAAGATGACGAACTCGAAAAACTTTCTTCGGAACTTGTCGGTATGTTCCACGAAGCGCACAGAGGAAATATTGATTTCCATGTTGCTCTGGAAAAATTTATTTTGAGTTTGTAATCTAAAAATTATGTATTGAAAAAGGCGGTTTTAGACCGCCTTCGGTGATTTACACCCATTTTTCTTTAGCCATTTTAAAACTTTTTTGACATCTGTTGTTTTAAAATCCGCAAAATAAATGCGCGGGCTGTAATAACCGTGATAATACTCAATTCCTTTTTCCTCAAGAAATTTCTTAAATTCCTTGAGTTTGATAAATTCCGGGAATACATCATCATTAGCAATTCCATAGATAGTTATTCGTATTCTCGAAATTTTTTCTAAAGTGTATCGCGGTTGCACTCATGAGTGTTACCTCCTTTTGGTGTGCAGATTTAAATTTCTAGTAGTATCTTCTCATAAATGTGGACATTTAGCAAATTTCTTGGTATATTTTCGTGGTTAATATATGCGCTTATAGCTCAGTCGGTAGAGCAGCTCCCTTTTAAGGAGACGGTCGTTGGTTCGATTCCAACTAAGCGCACAAATTTTTTATAAAAATTTGGGCAGCTTAAGGAAGCACCTGCGTGCTTTCGTGTTGGAATCGAAAGACTTTTCCTTATCGAATGAGCAAAGCGAAATGAGATGGAAAAGTACCTGGCTATGTAGTAGCCGATTCCAACTCAAGCGCACAACGCAAGCAATTAAAAATCGCCGGTTATCTATAAGGCGATTTTTTCTTGCGTTGTGCGGACCGGACGAACGGAGTGAGGAGGTCGGGCTGTAACTTTGCTTTGAGTTCACGAAAAGCAAAAGTTATAGCCACAGTGAAATCAAAGTTTCAAATGAAGATAGTTTAAGAAGACTCTGATTGGAATGAACCAGTTTTTAGATTGACAAATAACATTTATCGTGTATACTACAAGTGTAGATATTTAACACTAGTTAAACATCTACACCAACTGATCGTTAATCAGTGGTGTTCACGGGATATTAATCTTTTGATTAACTTCCCAATCTGTGCGATTTACGATACTTTGTATCCAGACTTTAAACCATCGCACCCGTTCTTTCTTAATTATTTTTATAGATACAGATTCTATAAAGCAAATATTTTATTTGTACTCGTATATTGTGTTACACTTACCTCGGTAAGTTGTTTTTTTATTTTAAAATTTCCTCTGATTGCTAGAAGAAGTTAGAACCTATTTTGTATGATTAGTTTTAATTTGACTCTTCCACAAGTTTCTCAGCTTCTTTTAAAAGATTAAAAATTTGCAAATGTTCCATTAATTCTTTTGGAGTAAGAGGTCGGTGAAATCCATTTTTTGCATACCACCCAACTTTTCCAGATTTATCTACAAATGATTCTGTTTTTCCAGAAAGATGTCTTCTTTAATGTACCTTCCTCATTATCCTCAGGTTTCGTTTTCTTTCCCACTAGGTCCACGACTTCCTCCAGAACACTTTTTTCTGATGTATTTTCCTCATCCTTTGTTACTAAAAATACTTCGACTTCTTTTCCCAACATATGATCATTGGTAGCTTTCGATTAAATCCTCCGAATGTTGTATATCTGGATAGAGTTTTGTAAGCATATCTTCAGTTAAGGTAAAACGAAAAACTTCCGCTTTCAAGTCATTATTTTTGAGAAACAATAAAAGTGGTGCTGGTGTATCTGTATTCTCAGGCTTTGTCATAAACATAGAGACTTTTTGCGCCAATTCCTCAGGAGAGATTTCTCTTTCTTTTTTATTTGATAATGATTCTTTCATATTTATTAACTATAATGTAAAATTGTAGCATATAATATGGCCCAAGAAAACGAGACAAAAATACTTAATATAGATTTCAAAAAGCTTGAAAGGAAACTTTCTAGATTGGTGCGGTAAAAGCTGGTGAAGTATTTTTCAGATCCATTAGTTTTGATTTTCCTGGTTTTCCTCTAGATAAGGATGCATCATGGATACATTCAGAGATGATGGTAAAAAAGTAACTTTAGCTTATAAAAAACGTCTTGGTGTTACGGGAGTAAAAGGTCAGAATGATAGCGGAATGGAGGAAATAGAAATAATCGTTAGTAGTTACGAGGATACAATTTCTCTTTTAAAAAAAATTGGCATGATAGAAAAGTTTTCTCAAGAGAAGAAACGTATAACTTGGAAAAAAGGAAGTGTAACATTTGATATTGATACGTGGCCACGCTTAAATACGTATTTAGAGATTGAGGGAGAAAACTGGACGGATGTGGATGCTACAGTTCTAGAATTGGGATTTGATCTAAAAGATAAAGTGATATGTTCAGCCACACAGATTTATGAACTGAACGGAATTAACGATAAAGACTATATTATAATGAATTTTGATAAGTGGGTGAAAAGAGACGGAAGTATTTGTTAACTTTTCTCAAATATTAGCTTCTGCTCTGATTACTAGAAGTAAGTCGGAATATATTTTGCATATAAAAAACCCGCACTTTTCAGTACGGGCTTTTATTCATAGAAATCATACTGTTAAAAGTATGGCAGCAAGACTTGCAAAAACGAAACCAATTCCTTGTTTAAGAGTTATACCATTGTTGCACACCTGATAAACAGCAGAGATTACAAGGCATACAAGAATTTCAATAACAATAAGTAACCCGACATTTTTTACCGATGCCTCATGCAGCATTTTGTTAAAAAGCAAAGTACCTATTGCTCCACAAATTCCTGCTGTGATTACAAATGTCCAGTTTATTCCCGTTGGAATTTTTCCAAAACTGCTGATGTTGAAAGGAACAATACAAACAAACATTATGACTACAAATGCTAGTGAAGAAATATTTCCACTAAGCCCGCTTTTATTCATCAAAAGCGGCCAGATTCCCCAAAAAATTCCGACAAAAACAGAATTCATAATAAGCTTCTGCATATTATTCTCCTTTTCAAATAAGATTTTACATCTGTGAATAGATTATCAGAATATATAGTATTTGTCTATTATATAAATCAGCTTCTCATACATTTCTTCCATATAATAATTATCATTAAAAATAGTTAGAATAATTTCTGGAAAAGGCACAAAAATAGGTTGAAATAAGAATGCTTTTGTTTTTTATATTTTGTATAATAATATCTATGAGAATTTTAATTATAAAATATTTTTTGCTTCGATATTTGCCGTTCTTGTTCTTGTAATATTAAATGCAAGTTTTTTCCAGCATAAAGCCAAAGCAGATTCTTCGGATTATCAATATATAAATATAACATCCAGTGATATTTCTCAGGCGGGATACAGCGGTGTCAGTCAGCAGTCGCCGGAAAATAATATGTATCAGTCGCCGAATCTTTATTTTTGGGTAAATAATTCTTCAGAATCAAATCCAATGTCCGGCAAGACTTTTGATTTGCTGATGGTTTCTCAATATACAAACGGCTTGGCATATAACAATGATTTATTCAGCTATGGCACGAGTACGCATTCCGTGGATATAAGCGGAGCAAAAGCTCAGGAAGATCAGCTTGATTACGGCAGAGTCGCATTAAACTTTTCCAAAGGAAATTATTATTTTGTTATAATTGGTCCGAATGCGCAGAATGTTGAAGCTCTGGCAAAAAACATTGCTGGTAAGATTCAATAGCTTATTTTCTATTATTTTGAAGAGATTGAAATAAATTTGACAAAATATTTTTTTGTCGTAAAGTATCTGTCAGACAAGTTATAAAATTTATCCTTTAGAGGAGGAATAAAATGGAAGTAAACGTCGTTGGTATGAATAATGAGAAGGGAAAAGTTATTGCATTAAAGGAATGCACAGAAAGTATTTCCGGTGATAAGTGGTTTTCTTTTCTGGAAGATGTGGAATCTTTTTTAAACAAGGAAAAAATTCCGTTCAAACTTGGCAGAGGGAGCTCTAACCTAATGAGGGAAGCCAACTTTATTATGAAAAGTAATAAACGCGCTAAAGGTAGCAGAAATATCTTTGCTAAGTTTTTAAATCTTCATAAAAGCATAGAAAAGGCGGAGCGGAAAAGCTCGCCTTTGTTTTTTAATTTTTGGAAAAGAAAAAAGGAGAATGAATGTTTTAACATCCAGCCTCCTTAATAATTTTACTCCGGCGAACAATTTTGGCTCGCTGTCTATGTTTAGTACGACAGTTCAGTATATGCTCGCCGTTAATCTTAACAATGGTATACATGTGATAATCTTCGATCGGATCATAAACTGATCCGCAAGCCATCACCATCATACCCATCGTCATTCCATGTATTCTTATCTGATGCCTGCCATTGTTTCATATATATTTGCCGGTATGAAACCTAATCACAGACATTTTTTCCTCAGCTTCTTTAACAGAAGCATTACCGAAATTGAATAAAGATAATCTCTCTATCAATCTCGGCTCGGGTGGCTTTGGGAAAGTTTTCATCATTTACTTTCCATTCCCACTTTGTACCCTCGAAGCTAATTTTTCTAGTCCCACATTACATTCTCTTCCTTCAAGTAGAACTTCAGCAACGATAGATCTCATTACTTCTTTCATTAGAGCAATGTCCTTTGTTACATTCTTAAGCTCCGTGAGTTATCATTCGGAATGACCTCCTTTACGCCTTTTTGGCGTTTTTTATTTAAACAATCATCCATTACAGATGACGTTTATATCTAAAAGAACTTACTACTCTATGATAGTATAACCAAAAAAAAGAGTTTTGTCAACTATAAATTATAAAGGCAAATC
Organism: uncultured bacterium; assembly: GCA_963798465.1. GTDB lineage: Bacteria > Patescibacteriota > Minisyncoccia > Phycocordibacterales > GWA1-40-21 > Bog-1340. The sequence goes on from CAWCTC010000001.1 coordinate 168,492, forward strand.
AAGGGCGAAAGCGCCGGCGCCGAGGAAAATCAATGAAAGGGAAATCGTGAACATCAATATATAGAAAGTGAGATTTCTTTTTTCCAAGTCTGATTCTCTGTATTCCAGGATTGCCTCGCAGAAGAAGAGCAGTGCGAATACCATAGCTGTGATTTGAGTGTAAGCTCCGGCCAAAAGCATAAGTGCGCCGAGAATTTCAATGAATGCCAGAACTTTTACGAAAATCTTCGCCGGCTGGATGTTTATCGTTTCAAAAAGTTTCTGCCAAGCGGTTTTTTCTTTTGTCAGTTTAAGATAGCCGAGATTGATCGTGATAAGTCCAAGAACAACTCTCAACATCAAAGGCGAAATCTGGCTGAATGTAAGCAAACTTGGAAATGTATTTAATATCATATGCGATTAGTATACTATTAAGGCGGGTTTTCGGCAAAGTCAAAAACTCGCCTTTAATCTTTGCACAGTTTGATGTATATTCAAGTTGTGAAAAATAAACAAAACCCCGCAAAGAATTTTATAAGAATAGCTCAAATGTTAAGTTTTTTATAATATCTAATTAACAAAAGTTGTGCCAAATTTAAAACAAAGTGAAAATTCACGCAGGGCAAGAGTTGTGATTCTTGACAATATAAGAAGCGTTCATAACGTGGGTTCTATTTTCCGCACTTCTGATGCGCTCGGAATTGATAAAATATGTTTATGCGGTTGCACGCCAACACCAACTGACAGATTTGGCAGAGCAAGAAAAGATTTGGCTAAAGTTGCACTCGGAGCTGAAAAAGATATTGCTTGGGAATATTTTTTAGATACTAAAAAAATAATTAAAAAATTAAAAAAAGAAGGATTTCAGATAATTGCGGTTGAACAGGACGAAAAATCTGTTGATTATAAAAAAGTTAAGATGAAATTTCCCGCGGCGATTTTGATGGGGAATGAAGTCGACGGAATTGATAAAAAAACTTTAGCACTTTGTGATGTGATTGCAGAAATTCCAATGAAAGGCAAAAAAGAATCTTTGAATGTTTCAGTTTCGTTTGGGATCGCTGGATATGAGATACTAAAATAACCTATTTGACATTATTTATTTTTATGGTATTGTTATTCAGAAATCAGTTCTAAAATAATTTATATGGAGGTGTCATATGTTGTATGAAGTGAAACCGGAGAAAGAAACGATAAAACAGTTTTTGGAAAGGGAGGGTAAACTTGTAAAGTTTGGAGACATACACTGGATAAAGGGTATGTTTCCACTAGCTCTTTCCGATGGAATGTTTTTGTTTTTAGCTTTAAATCAAAATGATGTAGACTTTATAAATAAAAGATATACCAGTGAGTGGTATATGGTAAAAGGGGAAAGAATTTTAGAATTTACTAATCCCGCTTTTGAACAACATATTTGCGCTCAATAATAATAAAAACCGGCGATGGTAATATCGCCGGTTTTTTCTTTTGCACAACTAGCAGCAAGATGTTATAAGAGTTATTATATATCTATGCAAAAAATAATTTCAAAAATTAAAAAATTAATGCCGAAAAAACTGTGGCAAAAGCTTCAGCCGATTTATCATTACAAGCTTGCAGTTCTCGGCGCGATTATTTACAGATTTCCATCAAAAGAAATAAAAGTTGTCGGCGTGACTGGAACGAAAGGAAAAACTTCATCAGTGGAGTTCGTGAATGCGATTTTGGAAGAAGCTGGCAAAAAAACAGCTGTCGCCGGAACTTTGAGATTTAAAATTGGAAATGAATCGAAACCGAATTTATACAAGATGACGATGCCGGGAAGAATTTTCATACAAAAATTTTTACGAAAAGCAGTTCTCGCCGGATGCGAATATGCAATAATTGAAATTTCTTCCGAAGCTGCGAAACAATACAGAAATAAATTTATCGATCTTGATGCTCTGATTTTTACAAATCTTGCGCCTGAACATATTGAGTCGCACGGAAGTTATGAAAAATATGTCGAGGCAAAACTTGCGATTGCAAAAGAATTGGAAAAATCTTCAAAAGAAAACAAAGCGATGATCGTGAATGCCGACGACAAAGAAGGAGAAAAATTTTTGAAAATAAATGTTGGAAAATAAAATTACTTATTCTTTGGCCGAAGCAAAAGATATTTCTGCGTCGGAAGATTTCACAAAATTTACTTACAAAGGAGTAAAGATGGAAACAACACTTCCGGGAAAATTTAATATTTATAATATGCTCGGCGCGATAAAATATGCCGAACATGAAAAAATAGATTTGGAAATTGTAAAAAAAGCATTTTTAAAATTGAAAGAAATAAAAGGGCGAGCGCAAAGAATTGAAGAAGGGCAGGATTTCAAAGTTGTCGTTGATTATGCTCACACGCCGGATTCTTTGAAAGCGATTTATGAAACATATCTTGGAAGTAAAAAAATCGTGGTGCTTGGAAATTGCGGTGGTGGCCGTGACAAATGGAAAAGAAAAGAAATGGCAGAAATTGCAGACAATTATTGCGAAGCGGTGATTCTCACAGATGAAGATCCATACGATGACGATCCGCGAGAAATTGTGGAAGACATGGCGAAATATTTTAAAAATAAAAAACCGGAAATAATAATGGACAGGAGAGAAGCGATTGCGAAAGCATTTCAAAAATCAAAAAGTGGAGACGTTGTGATAATCACAGGAAAGGGAACGGATCCGTACATCATGAGAAAAAATGGTGAGAAAGAAAAATGGAGCGATGCGGAAGTGGCGAGAGGAAGAATTGAAAAAATTGTTGAAAAAGTAAAATACAAAAAGGGCGGCCCGCTAAGCGGGCCGCCCTTTTTGTATTTTACTTTTTTTAGCTTTGGCTTTAAACTTCAGCTATGCCAGAACTTCCAGAAGTGCAAACAACTGTAAATATTTTAAACAGCAAAGTCAAAGGACTTTCTATTTTAGACGTGTGGACGGATTATGATTCCTCATTTCACGCCGGAAAAAATAATATAAAGGACAAAAAATATTTTCCGATATTCAGAAAAGAAATTTTAAATAAAAAGATTTTAGACGTAAAAAGAATGGCAAAAAATGTTTTGATTAACGTTTCAGGAAACAAGACTATTCTCGTGCACATGAAGATGACGGGAAAACTTTTATACGGAAAATATAAATTTTCAGACGGAAAATGGCTTCCCCCGATTGGCACCTCGCTCGCGGATCCGTATAACCGTTTCATCCATCTTGCGTTTAGTTTGTCGGATAAAAATACTTTGGTGCTTTCCGATGCAAGAAAATTTGCAAAAGTTTATGTTTTTGAAACAGACAAAATGTCCGAGATAGCTGACCTTGAGAAGCTCGGTCCGGAACCTCTGGAGAAAAGTTTTACGTATGAGATTTTCAAAGAAAGACTGCAAAAAAAATCGAATGGAAAAATCAAAACGGTGCTGATGGATCAGGAAATAATTTCCGGAATAGGAAATATTTATTCCGACGAAGCTTTGTGGGCTTCCTCAATTCATCCGCTGCAAAAAGTAAAAGATATTTCTGAGACGCAATTGAAATTACTTTTTAAAAACATTATTAAAATTTTAACCGAGTCGATAAAAATCGGCGGAGATTCAATGTCGGATTACAGAAATCCGCTTGGTGGAAAAGGCGGTTATCAGAATTTGCACAAAGCATACGGGCAAGAAGGAAAAAAATGTCAGAAAAAAGATGGAGGAATTATTAAAAGAATAAAAGTCGGCGGAAGGAGCGCATGTTTTTGTCCGGTGCATCAGAAATTAAATTAAAAAATACGGGCGGGTTTTGCTTCGCAAAACCCGCCCGATTTTTCATTTTCCTAACCCTAAAGGATAAGGAAAATATATTCGCTTCGCTCATTATTTTCCTAAAATTTTCAGTGCCGCCTTTATTCTGTCTCCAGTTTTTGTAATTGTTTTTTCTACATCGCGAAGTGCATCACGTGCATCTTTCGGATTGTAGCCGAGAGCTTTCAAAGCTTCGATTGCGTCTATTTCATCGCGAAGTGAAATATCATTTTCATCACCTGATATGCCGACCTTATCTTTTAGCTCGAGCACCATTTTGTCTGCAATCTTTTTTCCAATTCCTGAAACTTTTGTAAGATGGGAAGTGTCGCCGGTTGAAATTGCTCGCTTGAGTGCTGGAACAGAACTGATGTTCAAAACATTTACGGCAGTTTTCGGACCGATTCCAGAAATAGAAATTATCATTTCAAAAAATTGCAATTCTTCTTCTGAAAGAAATCCATAAAGATCGAGTGCGTCTTCTCTGACGACTAAATGAGTGAACAAGGAAATCTTTTCTCCTTTTTGCGCGACTTCTTTTGTTTCTGCTGTCGTGTAAATTTTAAAACCGATTCCGCCGACTCCGACAGTTAGAAATTTAACATTTGTGTCCCAAACTATACCTTCTATTTTTGATATCATTTACCCGAGAAAATTTTTGCTGATGAAAATGTGTTGATGTTACATGAACTGGCAGTTTTGATTAAGATTTATCTTTCAAAAAAGATATCTCTGCCAACTTCTCATTTTCAACACGTCAGCAAAAACTTTAACGGGTTAATGATACTACGAAAATCAAAAAATAAAAATCAATCGACTGGCATTGATTTCTCATATCAAAAGTGTTAGTGTATAAACCTATCAATAAATCGTGTCTCGATTATTATTTGATAAAATAAATTAATTAAAACAAATGCCTATAATAGCATCAGCAAAAAAAGCCTTAAGAGTAGCAAAAAAGAAAGCAGTATTTAATACACGCAGAAGTAATGCTATGGAAAAAGCTTTGAAAGGAATAAAAAAACTTGTCACAGCGAATAAAATAAAAGAAGCGGAAAAAATGCTGCCGGAAGTTTATACAGCAATCGACAAAGCAGTAAAAACAAAGTTTATAAAAAAGAATGCCGGAGCAAGATACAAATCAAGAATAACTTTATTCTTGAATAAAGCGAAAGCAGAAAAATAATTTCTAAAAAACACCCGAGAGGGTGTTTTTGAATAAAAAAAAGGCGCCCAAATGAGGACGCCTTTAATACACATAATATACAATTGTTTATTTTTTAACCCAAGATCTAAGTTCCCCCCAGCTTATTCCTATGTCTGCGAATGAAAGAATACCATGATTAAGTTTATCCCTTATTTTATCTTTGTATCTTTCCAAAGTTCTGCGGGACTTAGTCTTTTTTCTTATAGATCTTAGCATGTTCCGCGCCACGCTTCTTTCGCACTCAGTCAGCCAGTCTTCAACCTCTCCTGGAAATTTATGTCTGTCCATCAAATTTCCAAAAAAATTTTTGATATAAAGCGGAACATGTGACATTCTAACCCGAATCAGTAGTCGTCTAATAAGCATTTCTGCACCTCCAATTTTTTGTAAAACATCATTCTTACCTATTATAGCATTAATTACGTTAATGTCAAGAGTAGTAAAAATAACACATATTCAAGGGTGTTTTTAATTGTACTGTGGTCAGGAATAATTTTCTCGTCGTCACTCGAAAATTTTCACTACCCTGACTCGTTTGTTTTGCTTGCTAGCAAAACATAACTCCGTCTCGCACATGTATCAAAAAACACGAAGCAGTTCGTGTTTTTCTATCATGTGCGCCTACGTGGAATCGAACCACGATCAAACCCTTCGCAAGGGTTCATCCTATCCATTGAACGACAGGCGCATACTTAAACATATGCAGTTTATGATAAAGACATTAAAAAGTAAAACAAAAACTCGGATTTAGAATCCGAGTTTTTCCATGATTTTTTGTCCGAGCGGTTCGTGCATTTCGACTTCTGGAAGATATTGAAGCAGGAATTCCCTGACATCAAGATGATTGTGTTCTTCAAGCGGAATGGATATTAAAGGCATCAATGGCTTTTTTGATTTTAATAAAATTTTCTGATTGCTCTTGTCTGAAGCTTCAACCCAGAATGATTCAAGCGAAGCGAATGGGTACATTTCTTTTCCAGTTTTTATCCCTTTCTGATTGATGCTTATTTCGAATACTTTTGGTGGCGTCAGAGAAATTGAAAGTAGAAGCCCTGTGGCAATTATTATTAATATTCCGAAAAGCGCGTCGTTCACGATGAAAGAGATTACAACTATGGAAAGAGCGATCAATATGACGGCCCAATACCAATCGGCAGTTTTTTCTTTTCTTTTATATTCTAGAGCCTTCCAAGAAATTTTATTTTCCATGTGGAAATTATATCATTTTAAATCACAGTGCACCAATATGTTGAAAGTATTCGGCATATATGTATAATCAGTTCAGGTGTTTTAAAAATAAGTTAATGGGGAGGATTGAAATGAAAGGAGATATGGATAGCGGACCTTTTGTTTTTTGCAATTTGATTATCGGGGTGCTGTGGCTTGTAATTATAATAGTATTTGAATTTTTCAAAAAACTTTTTGGAAATAAAAGCCGCGCTTGAAAAAGCGGGGCTTTTTTTTATCGTTCATGATGATATAATTGCCTGCATGAGTACAAAATTGATAATAGCAAATTGGAAAATGAATCCTAAGTCTGCAAAGACTGCAAGAGAAATAGTCGCTTCAATAAATAAGCAATCGAAAAATTTTGGCGATGTTCGATTGATAGTTTGCCCTCCATTTATTTTTCTTGACGAAGTTTCGAATATAATTTCTCTTTCCAAGAAAATTTTTCTCGGAGCACAGGATGTTTTTGTCGGACAAGGAGTATCTCACACCGGAGAAATTGGAATAGACCAGCTTAAATCTGCCGGAGTCAAATATATTTTGGTTGGCCATTCAGAAAGAAGAGCTTTGTTTGATAACGATGAAATTGTAAAAGTAAAAATGCTCGGCTCGATAAAAAGCGGTTTCAAAACTATTTTATGTGTCGGAGAAAAAGAAAGAAACGAACACGGCGATCATTATCATGAAGTGAAAAGACAAATTGAAGATGCAATCATGAAACTTCCAAAGAAATTTGTCGGCAATCTTATAATCGCTTATGAACCTATTTGGGCGATAGGCAGACCGGAAAATGAAGCAATAAAACCGGATCAGCTTCGCGAAATAACTATTTTTATAAAGAGGTTGCTAAGCGATATTTTTGGCGCAAAAGAAATGGAGAAAGTCAAAATACTTTACGGCGGTTCTGTCACGAAAAATAATTTCAAGGAAATAATCGAGAAGGGAAATGTTGATGGAATTTTAGTCGGCAGAGAAAGTCTGAAAGTAAAAAATTTTGTAGAGCTTATCGAGGGAATAAAATAAAATAAAAAGGGCGGCTGCTTTCGCGGTCGCCCTTTTTTGGTCTAAAGTTTTTATTATCCTTTAGGTAATAAAAACATTTAGACATGATTTTTGTGGTACAAAAATCAATTCTGCGGAATCACATCGCACGAGTCCTTTTGGTGCGATGCAATTAATTTTTTAGTGCATCTCTTATTTTTTCCGCATTGCATTTGAAATCTTTGCTATCGCAATTTTCAGATGTTTTATCCGGATAAACCCAGAAATGCGCATGCGGAACATCTTTTCCTTCAATGCGTCCGAGAATTATTTCTTGATTGAAAGCCTTTTTTTGAGCTAAGGCGATTTTTTTTACAACTTCAAAATATTCTCCGGCATTTGGAATATCCCAAACCCATCTATAATGATCTTTTGGAATAACCAAACTATGCCCGGCAGAACGAGGATTTATATCAAGAAATGCCAGAAATTTATCATCCTCATACACAATCTCAGCCGGAATTTCTTTGCTGACTATTTTACAAAATATGCAATTTTTGTCTTTCATGAATAGTATTTTAATATATTTTAATTGAAAAGACTATTTTTTGTCATTCCCGCGCAGGCGGGAATCCAGAATTAGTTCAACTTAGATTCCCGCCTGCGCGGGAATGACACAGTATCATGTTATAATCATATTATGAATAATTATTCAGTCAGACCGGAATTAAGCGAAAAAATAAATAAAGAATTGGAAAAATATCCGGAAATTTTGCGCAAGCTTTTATATTATCGAGGAATAAAGATGGAAAAAGGAGCCGAAAGTTTTTTGAATCCGATTTTTGAAGAAAACAACGACCCATTTGAAATGTTCGGAATGGAAATTGCAGTGGAAAGGATTTTTCAGGCGATTGAAAATAAAGAAAAAATAATAATTTACAGTGATTATGATGCAGACGGAATTCCTGGCGCGGTAGTTCTTCACGATTTCTTTAAAAAAATCGGCTATGACAATTTTGAAAATTATATTCCGCACAGGGTTCTTGAAGGTTTCGGATTGAACGATGAAGCAATCGATGAGTTTGCAAAAAATAAAGTTAATTTGATAATCACAGTGGATTGCGGAATCGCCGATGTCGAGGAAGCGAAAAAAATAAAAAAATATAAGATAGATTTGATAATAACGGATCATCACTTGCCGAGAATTGATTCGAAAGGAAAAGAAGAATTGCCAAAAGCGTTTGCAATACTTGATTCGAAACAATCAGGATGCAATTATCCAGACAAAAATCTTTGTGGAGCTGGTGTAGCTTTTAAACTTGTCCAAGCTTTGATTTCTAGAATTAATACTTTTGACTTTAAAGACTTTCGACTTGATGGACTAACTCCCGGCTGGGAAAAATGGCTTCTCGATATGGTCGCGATTGCAACGATTTCAGATATGGTTCCGCTTGTAGGAGAAAATAGATTGCTCGCTTATTTTGGCCTAAAAGTTTTGAGAAAATCTCCGCGTCCAGGTTTGCAAAAACTTCTTTCAATAATAAAAGTTGATCAAAGAAATATTACCGAGGACGACATAGGTTTTATGATTTCTCCGAGAATAAATGCCGCTTCAAGAATGGGAATTCCGGAGGACGCTTTTAATATGCTTGTAACAAAAGATGATAATGAAGCGCTAAAATATGCATTTCATTTGAATAAAATAAACGACGAGAGAAAAGGAATCGTCGCAGAAATGGTCAAAGAAATTAGAAAACATTGGAATAAAATTGACCCGGAGAAAAAAAGAAAAGTTTTGGTCGCGGGAAATCCGGATTGGAAGCCGTCGCTTCTCGGTCTTGTTGCGAATTCTCTTTTGGACGAACATGACGGACCGATTTTTCTTTGGGGCAGAGAAGAAGGAAAAACTTTGAAAGGTTCTTGCCGTTCTGACGGTTGCGTTGATATTGTCGCGATGATGCGAGAAGCTTCAGATTTGTTTGACGAATATGGCGGACATTCTGCTTCGGGAGGTTTTTCTATTTCTCTTGAAAAAGTTGATTTGCTTGCCGACGGGCTTGAAGCTTCATATCAAAAAGTTTGTGTGAGCGGAAGCAATAAAAAAGAATTAATCGCTGACATTTCAATAAATATCGATGATGTAAATAATAATTTGGAAAAAGAAATCAGCATACTCGCGCCGTTTGGAATGGATAATCCGAAGCCGATTTTCTTGTTTAAAAATATTGAAATATTTGATACAAAAATTTTTGGAAAGAAAAATAATCACTTGAAGATAGATTTTGCAAATAAAAAAGGACAAAAAATTTCCGCAATCGCATTTTTCAAAAAACCGGAAGATTTTCCCGTGAAAATCGAAAAGGGAGAAAAAATAAATTTGTTGGCGAATATTGAAAAGAGTTTTTTTGCTGGGAGAGAAGAATTGAGATTGAGAATTGTTGATATAGTTTAAATATGTTTTTGCTTGCGATTTCGGTAATTTTGGGGTAAATTAGTCTTTGTTCGACAAATAAATGGAAGAGTGGCTGAGTGGTTTAAAGCACCAGTCTTGAAAACTGGAGGGCTCGCAAGGGTCCCGTGAGTTCGAATCTCACCTCTTCCGCAACGACAAATAAAAACAGCCTGGGAAGGCTGTTTTTATTTTGGCGTCATGGATGAAAGGTGAGATTCGAAAGACGGAGCCGACACGAACGATAGTGAATGAATCGGCGAGTCGGGGTCGCAAGTTCTTATGAGCGAAGCGAATTAGAAACTTGGACCGAATCTCACCTCTTCCGCAAAATAATTTTATGGTAAAATAAAAAGATGATAGCAATAATTACAGCATGGATTTTAGTCGGACTATATTGGATTTTAATGTCTTTTAAAAATAAGACATCGACAGAGAGCGAGTCTTCTTTTTCTAGAATATTGTTCTTAGGAATAATGACATTTTCTTTTTATTTATTATTCTCTGAAAGTTTTCTAGTGCAATTTGGATTGAGTAATTATATTTTTACTTCTTCATTATTGCTTTATTGCGTTGGATTTATGATTGCCTTTATAGGTTTAGCTTTTGCAGTCTATTCAAGATATTACATCGGGAAAAATTGGAGTGGACGAATTGAAATAAAAAAAGATCATAAATTATTGACAACAGGACCTTATGGAATTACAAGACATCCGATTTACACAGGGCTTTTGCTCGGAATTATAGGAACCATATTGATATACAATCAACCAAAAGGATTACTGGCTCTGCTTTTTATATTTTGTGCATTTTCATTTAAAATAAATAAAGAGGAAAAATTTCTCCTAAAACAATTTCCAGAATACGCGACTTATATGAAAAAAGTAAAAAGGATAATTCCTTTTGTTTACTAATAGACATTATCCTTTTTAGTTCGCATGATGAAATGCATTGTTATAATAATATAAAAATTATTCTAATAACTTCATAGGCCTTGTTGTCAAAAAGTTTTGATACGAGTATTTCCGCATTTGTAAAATTTACTACAAAAAAGTATGGTATAATTACAAAAGTCGGGATATTTAATTAACTCAATTCAAAAAATTATGATGATAAGAGGAAATTTTATTGGTGCGGCGATTGTTGCAATAATTTACACGGTTTATATTTTAATAAAACCTTTTCCGCAGAAATGGCAGATGGCGTTGATATTGGTGATTCTCAATGCTTTGACAATCGTATTGTTGTATTTTGCATTCAAAGTCTAAAAATAAAGAATAATTTTGTTGAAACAAAAAAACCGCTGAAAACAGCGTGTTTTTTAATTTTTCTTGATTGGCTAAGATTAATGGTTACTCTTACAGATAGATATTATTTTTTTTACTACATTATTGCATTTGGATTAGTAGTGCTATAATTGTATCGGTTCATTTTGTATCTATTCTGTAAATTTACGTATTTTGGTCGAATTGATTAATTTAATAAAAAATAATTAATTAAAACAATAAAATAATTTAAACATACGTAAAATCACAATCTAAATCTTAGAGACTCTTGAAGCTTAGACATAATTTTGTTTGGACAATTTTAAAAAATTAATAATTAATAATAAATAAAAAATGAAGAAATTTAATATAATAACTTCGCTCGTTTCTTTTCTTTTTGTTCTCGGTCTCATTGGACCGATCACCACTTTCGCAGCTACTGCAACAGGAGTACCTCTTGGATCAATAGATACAAATAATATTGTAGTTCTCGGAAAAACTGCGATAACTGATGTACCAGCTTCTATAATTACTGGAAATATTGGAATAAGTCCAGCCACAGGTGCGCAAATCGGAGTAACTTGTCCAGAAATTTCAGGTTCAATTTACACAGTTGATGCTTTAACTGCTTTTGCAGGCGGTCCTGGAGGAAGCGCAGACAATACTTGTGTTATGGCGGGTCCCGGAACAAATAAAACTTTAATTGATAATGCAGTGCTTGATATGGGAACTGCTTATACTTATGCTGCGGGTGAAGCAGCAGGAACTGGCGCCTTCTTGAACATAGGAACTCCAGCTGGAACAGTCGGCACAATGACTCTTGCTCCCGGTGTTTATACTTGGAACAGTAATGTAGATATAACAAATAATGTCACTCTTTCTGGAGGAGCAAATGATGTTTGGGTATTTCAAATAACTGGAACTCTAACTCTTGAGGCTGCTAAAAGTATTATTTTGACTGGAGGTGCACAAGCAAAAAATGTTTTCTGGCAAGTGACCGGAACCACTAATCTATTAGCTGGCTCAAATATGGTTGGAATTATATTGGATCAAACAAATATAGCTATGGTCACTGGCGCAACATTAAATGGAAAAGCTTTAGCTCAAACTGCAGTTACCCTTGAGAGTAATACTATCGGGATTTCTGCTTCTGCTGCTCCCATTACTTCGCATAATAGATATTATTCGGCACCATCAGCACCAGTTCCAACTATCCCTATAATCGGAATTACAAAAGTCCCAAGTCCTCTATCTTTGCCTTTAGGTCCTGGGGAAGTTACTTATAATTACACAGTTTCAAATATTGGAGGGCAAACGGCATTAACTGATGTTTCTGTCGTTGATGACAAATGTAGTCCCGTAACTTTAGTTTCTGGTAATTTTAATGGCGATGAAAAACTTTATAAGGGTGCGGACTGGAAATATACTTGTACCACAATGCTCACAAGCACTACTGCGAATACTGCAATTGCAACCGGATATAGCGATGACAGTTTTCATACAGCAGCAATTGCAACCGCGATTTCTACAGTTGTCGTCGGTACTTCACTTACACCACCGCTCATAAACGTTGTAAAAGTTCCAAGTCAATTGACTGCGCTTCCATTTGGAGGTGGTAATATAACTTACACTTATACGGTTACAAATCCAGGTGTAGTTTCACTTCAAAATGTTTCTGTTGTTGATAACAAATGCAGCACTGTGACTTTAGTTTCCGGTGATTCTAACAATAATGGTTTGCTTGATACAAATGAAACATGGAAATATACATGTACGGCAAATGTTCCAGTCTCAACTGCAAGTGTTGCTACAGCAAAAGGCAGTGCAAACAGTTTGACAGCGTTAGCTTATTCTTTTGTAAATGTTCTTGTATCAACTCCAACACTTCCTAACACAGGATTTTCTCCTGCTGGCATAACTATTTCATGGCTTACAATTATTCTTGCTCTTGCTGTCGTAGTACTTGCGATTTGGCTTGCTGTAGTAATGAAGAAAGACAAAAATAAAACAAAAGTTTAGTCTAATTATCTGTTGTTAAAACCAACATATAATTAATTAAAAATATGCAATCGAAAATCTCACTGAAGCTATCATTGTCGATTATTGGTGGAATAATAATTATATTTTCTTTAGTTATTTTATTCATTCAAAATAATAGTGCACCGCAAAATTTGATTCCTATTGTTCCGCCAGTTGCATATATTGTTCATGCTGTACCTCCTGCAGAATTATCGAGTTCAACGCTTCCCGCGCGTCTCGTGATTCCAAAGATAAGCGTTGATGCTTTTGTTGAGTATCTGGGTCTAACTTCAACAGGTGCAATGGATGTTCCAAAAGGACCAAGCGACGTGGCGTGGTTTGATCTAGGACCGCGTCCTGGAGAGATTGGAGATGCTGTTATTGCAGGACATTATGGTTGGAAAGATAATATACCGGCCTCATTTGATAATTTGTCCAAACTGAAAATAGGAGATGAAATATATGTTGAGGATTATTCAGGAGCAACTACTACATTTGTCGTAAAAGAAATCGGAAACTTTGATAAGAATGCAGATTCTGCAAATGTTTTTGATTCAAGCGATGGAAAGGCACATCTTAATCTTGTCACATGCGAAGGAATCTGGAACGCAGCAGAAAAGAGTTATTCTGATAGATTGGTAGTATTTACCGATGAAGAAATATAGTTTGGTTCATTAAAATTTAATAATTAATATGCGCTTATCAGATAAAAAATATTTTTGATGAGCAAGAAAAATGGTAGAAAATAAAAAAACAGTTAAATCAGTAAGCAAGTTTGTTTCTCAAGGTGCGAAAGATGCCGCATATCTTAAAGTTAAAGGTAAAAGAATTATTAAAGATATGAAAAAGAGATGGGATGCCAGCGAGCCAAGAAGAAAAATAATGGAAGCTGATGCAAAAAAAGCTATTAAAAAAATGGTTGGAAAAGGCGGCAGAAAAATGATTAAAAAATCAGTTCAACTTAAAAACGATATCTCAAAAGGAGTAAAACTTGGTTTAAAATAATTTAAAAATTAATCTATATAAATTGCGTCGAGTTTAAATGATGGTTACTCGACGTTATTTCGCAAAATAAATGAAAAAAATAATAATATCAATAATAATAATTATTCTTGCTATTTTATTTGTAATAACTTTTGGTATTTTTCAAAATCCAAATTCTGGCCAGCACACCGGCTACATAACTTCAGTTGAAAAATCAGGAATAATTTTACAGACGTGGACGGTATATGTAAAAACCGATCCGCAATCGTCGCAAGAAGACACTTATTGTGTCACCGATTCAAACACTATTGCTTCTTTGCAAAATTATGAAAAAGAAAGATTGCCGGTAACAGTATATTATTCTGCTCCGATTTTATTGTGGAGATGGCAGTGCGGAAATGAATCTTCAATAATAAATTCAGTTTCTACAGTCAGTTTATCGACGACTACAGTTCAATAAATTACACTACGCTCAAAAAGTTCGCTGAAAATATAGTTTTTTTGTTGATAATCCGTTTGTTTCTATTTTATTGGAACTGATGTAGAATTACGTTTGTAAAAGGTCAGTCTTATTTATTAGTAATAAAAATTTTTTATGGAAAACATGGACAAAAAGCAGTGGGGAGATATGGAATCAAAAGACTCTTGCGGATGCGGAATGCATCATGGAGGCAAGCATCATCTTGTAAAAATAATTTTGAAGCTTGTTATTGTAATAATTATTTTTTGGTGCGGTTTCCAATTAGGTCAAATGACTGGTTTTATTAAAGCATCTGAAAATGGAATTATGCATACGAGGACATATTCCAACAATATGGCGCCTAACATAAATGCTGGAGCGACAACGCTGACCCCGGCACAATAAAAGTTTTAAATTACTTTAATTTAAACAAAAAAACCTCGGCTTTCTGCCAAGGTTTTTTTGTTGTATTTTTAAATAGTGCTAGATAGTGTTAAGATATAGTTATGAAAAAAAGATTCATCCTTTTGTTTACTCTCATAATTTTAATAGCTGTTTCTGTAGCGTTATATTTCTTTTTACAAAATAAGAATAAAAATCCTGCGGGAAATATTGTGAATTTTTATTGTCAGGAAGGAAATTTTCAGGGAGAATTCGGACAAAATTATGTTTTGCTGACATTTTCTGACAAAACAAATCTTCTTTTGCCGCAGGCAACTTCAGGTTCAGGAATCCGCTATGAACTCGGCTCGACGACATTTATCGGGGAAGGTTCAAATGCATCTCTTACAATCGGAACAACGACTTATACGAATTGCATCGCGGGAAATCAAATATTGAAAAATGGAACGAATACTTATACCGATTTATCAAAAACTTTTTCTTTTTCATATCCGAGCCAGTTTAAACTTTTTGGCGGAGATTTCGGATATTCTCAAGATTGGAGTGCCGACACAAATGATTTAGGACTTCTTTTGACTGAAGTTTATATTCCTCAAAATTTTTTCACGGCAAAAACTAATTTTGGCGATGCAAAATTTACAGTTGGAACAAGTGCAGATCCGGATGCTGTGAAAAATTGTCTCGTTTATAATTATGGTCCGGTGGGAACGACAAGCGAAGCCATGATAGGAGACAGAGAATTCACAAAAATGGAATTTACCGACGCCGGTGCAGGAAATTATTATGATACGACAAGTTACAGAACGATTTATAACAATCAATGCTACGCGGTGGAATACACGATTCATTCCTCGAATATTTATAATTACAGTCCGGATCAAGGAGTGACGGAATTTGATAAAGCTGCTGTAACTTCAGTTCTTGAAGGAATCGCACAGAGTTTCAAATTTATTCAATAAAATAAAATCCTCGGCGTATTTTCTACGTCGAGGATTCTTTTTTCTTTTCTTCTGAGATTTTTTCAGTCTCTTCTTTTTTCGGGTAAGCTTTTTTTACGTCCAGCTGAGCTCCGTTTTTATTATGACAATTTGAGTGCACTAAACCGAAATAATACGTTCTACAATTTGGGCAAAATTTTCTTCCCGTCGGTTTTTCCATTTGATTCTCCTTTTCGAAAAAATTAACTTCCGGGGTCAATATTAACAAAATAATTAAACATTGCAAATGATGACTTTTACTAATCATTTTGTGATATAATTTATTCATTATTAGAATAATATAATAAATATTATGGCCAACGATAGAAATAATTCGAAAAAAGACAAAAAGAAACCAAAGAAGAATAAAAAATAGTTATTTAAAAAAACCGCTTCGTGCGGTTTTTTTAAAATGTTCTGTTTTTTATTATGCGGTTTTTTGTTCTTCCTTATCTTTGAAGTAAAGCCAGATAAGATATCCTATTTCAAGCAAACCGACAGTGTTTACGACTCCCATAATTATGAACATTGTCATATGGTTATGTTTTGCTGCTTGCCACAGGGCGATAAGCTTCCAAACGAGCGACCAAATTATCACAAATAAAGTTATGAATGGATGTGCAATCATGAAAGAAAACAAAGGTCCGCTTAATGCTGTTTGTGTATTCATGGAACCATTATATCAAATAAAAACTTAATTTCAATTATTGCTGGCAAGCTTAGTATTTTCCAGCAACCTCGAAATTGACGTAAAGATTTATAATATAATTCCAAATACCGACGACTGCTGCGATGATTACTCTCGAATCCAGAAATTCCATATGGAATATTTCCACGAGTATTCTCATTCCCAGCATTGCTATCGCTATACCTATCGATGCTATCGCCATGAAGGCAAAATATCCTTTGTGTATTGAAGCAAGAGAACCTTTAAAAACATAATGTCGGCTGAAAAGATAATTTATCGATATCGCTACGGTAAATGCAGCACCTGTTGCAATTATATAATTCCATTTCAGCATGTCTGTGAAAATATAAAGAAGCGCAAGATCAAAGGCGAAAGTTGAAGCGCCGATTGCGACATATTTTAGAAAACGTTTTGCTGCTTTTACCACCATAGTCTGATATTCTAGCAAGAATTTTTATAAATTGCATATAAAATATCTGCGGTATAATTTCGTTTTAATTAAAGTCCTGGTTTTTTGGAACTTACTTTATTCTGATCATATATTATATAAACAAAAAACATTGAACTGACAATTGCTGCGAAGAAGCACCAAACCGATGTAAAATCTATTGTAAAGAAAAGCCATGAAATAATCGCGAGGACTGTGATGATGGCACCAAATATTCTGAAAATCTGCCGGCTGGAAATTATAAGAGGAAGAAGAGTCGTCAAAAGATATCCGGAGGCTACCAAATCTTTCAATGGGAAATTAAAATTATAATTTATGCATGATTTCAATTCTTGTATGACGGGAGCTTGAGTCATTATAATTACAAGAAAATACATTGAGATTGCAATTCCCAAAAAAACAAACCATTTCATTACATCGCGTTTTTCTTTGTCGAGTATATAAACTGCAACAGGAGAATATATCGGCCATACTACGAATGCAAAAAATAAAAAACCATAACCAGCAATGAGCGATATTGAGCCATTATTCAAATAAATCCATTGAATACCTTCAAAAAATTGCTGAACGGCGAAAAGAAGTGGAATGATTGCAAGAATTTTATTCTCTTTTTTTGCCGAAGCTAAAGAAGCGACACCGATGACAGCGAGACCTCCGCTTGCGATAAAACTAGCTTGAGCTGAAAAGCACATGAGTGAAGTATAACAGGTTTAACATGAAAGCCTATGATTATAAAAGCAGAATCTATGACAAATATATTATTGATATATGATATAATTGCACCAGCAAAGATTTTTTATTTCTTAAACTAATTTTTAAAAAAAATGATTACTCCAGATTTATTGACTTATATAAAAACTGAATTAGCGAAAGGCACGCCAAGAGATGTTATCCAGTCAAATTTAGTAGGTGGCGGATGGAATGTCGCCGATGTCAATGAAGGTTTTTCTGCGGTACTACCTCCAAAAAATCCAGCACCTGCTCCTGCACCTGCACCGATGTCAACACTAGCTTCTATCAATAATAATTTAAATATTCAAAATCAAGTTCAGCCAGCGACTCCAGTACAAAATCCTGCTGAGCCAATAAAATTAAATATGGCAGCGATAGAAAATCCGGTTCAATCAAATATTTTAAAGGTTATGCCAACACAAGCATCAGTTCAACCAACTGCACCAAAAATAATGCCGGTACAATTTCCTGTTCAGTCATCTGTGTCAGCACAAAATTATAAAATCGGCACGTCTTTTCAGCCAAAGAGTGCAAAAATTATTCATAAAAAATCAGGTTCATCTTTCGGAATAATTTTTTTGTTACTTCTTCTTTTGGGTGGCGGAGTTTATGCTTATTATAAATATTTTTCTGCAAATACAAATACTTCGTCAAATAATATTCAAAATCAACCAGCAGAAATTTCTACAACGACCCAAAATCAGTCAGCATCAAATGCGCCAATGATTCCTGTTACAACAACTCAAAATAATATAGCTACTACGAGTTCTTCAACACCATCAAAATAATGCTATAATATTTTGTGGTTCTAAAATTTTAGGAGGTGCAAAATGAACAACGGAAGTAAATATCCGAACATCAGAGAACACAAACCCTGGTGGATCGGATGGTTCATTTTTAGAAAGGTCCTGTTTTTCAGGACCTTTTTTTATTTATAAATTTCTTTTCCAATTATCTAGAATTATTGCGGTCGCAATCGCTACATTTAAAGATTCTGCTTTTCCAAAAGCTGGGATTGTGATTTTTTTTGTAATTAATTTCTCAATTTCTTCACTTACGCCGTTTGATTCATTTCCCATAACGAGAATTCCGCTTGCTGGGAATTTTGTTTCATGAATATTTTCACCGTTTAAAAATGCACCGAAAATTGGCAGTTTTGTATATGAGAGAAAATCTTTCAAATCCGTGTAAAACATATTTACTCTAGTGAAAGAGCCTTTTGTCGCCGTGATAACTTTTGGATTGTAAAAATCTACGGTATTTTTTGAAGCAACAATATTTTTTATTCCATACCAGTCTGCGATGCGAATGATTGTTCCTAGGTTTCCCGGATCTTTGATTTCATCAAGTGCAATTACAACTTCATCTTTTTTGATTTCAAAATTTTTGTTTTCTTTTTGTTTCACGACAGCAAGTGCCGCATTATTTGTCGCGAAGGTTCCGACTTTTTCCAAATCAAATTGATTTACAATTTCATATGATTTTGATTTTTCTCTTATTTTTTCTCCATATTTGTCAAAAAATTCCGTCGTTGTGAGTAAAAGTTCAATTTCAAAATCTGAGTCGAGTAATTCTGAAACGCTTTTTTCTCCTTCGACTAAAAATAGTCCGAGCTCGACTCTGTTTTTCTTTTCATCCAGCGATTTTATAAGTTTTGCTTGGTTTTTCGTGAACATTTACCCGAGAAAATTTTTGCTGATAAAAATGTGATTGAAGGACTATTGAATCACTCATGTGCTAAAGTCTATCTGACTACTAGATTATACAATATTTTTGCATTTTTAATGCGTCAGCAAAAACTTTAGCGGGTGAAGAGATTCTAGCATAAATCTGCTATACTTTCCTCAATATGAAATTCACATTTATTTCAGTCGGGAAGAAGAATGATTCGGATATTGAAGTTGCTGTCGCCGATTATACAAAGAGAATCAGCAGATATTTTCCGATTGAATGGAAATTAATTCCAACTTCGGATAAAGAAAAAGAAGGAGAAACGATTTTAAAAAATTTGGATGGTGGAGATTTTGTCGTTGCGCTCGACGATAAAGGAAAAGAAATGACAACCGAAGAACTTGCGGGTTTTATTGAAAAAAGAATGTCCGCTTCAGATAAAAGAATTGTATTTATAATTGGCGGAGCTTATGGATTTTCCGAAAATGTTTATGCGAGAGCAAATTTTAAATGGTCACTTTCAAAACTGACTTTTCCGCATCAGCTTGTTCGGCTTATTTTATCAGAAGCTTTATATCGTGCGATTTCTGTGATAAAAAAAGAACCGTATCATCATGCATGATTATTGCGTATTTTTTGATGATATGTAATTATAAAAACAATATGGATAAAAAACTTGATTTGCCGAGAGATGAAATGGCATTTAGAAAAATCTATAAAGATTTGGTGGCAGGTGAAAAAATTACTACGGTTTTTCGTCCTGGAAAAAGACTGTGTGGTGATTTTAGAAGCTACTGTCTAGGCGAAAAAATAACAATAAGAATAATAGAAAATGTTGGAGCTGATTGGGCAAAGATTGCACCACAATTTGAAACCGACTTCAGAAAAATAATAGAAATTATAGATACATCAATTATGAAGCTAAAAGATCTCACGAGTAAAGATTTTCTCGGTTCTTCCCCTGATGTGTGTGACAAAAAATCTTTGATATATCATCTGGGACTTATTTACAATTTATCGATTGATGAACTCAATGATGAATCTTCTGTCACAAAGATAAAATTTCAATACATCTAAAATTAGTGAATTTATTATTAATTGAGTGAGTATATATATTATGCTATGATGAATCCGGAAGAAAATAAAAATATGGAGGATAAAAAGATGATATTGGACAATCTGCTTGCATTCGCCGAACAGCCGAAAGGCAATCTGGAATCTCTTGATTTTCAAAAGTATGAGGTGTCTCTGCTTGAACATGATTATCCGGCAAAAACCGCAGTCATGTGGAATGCTGTGTACAAGAAACTGGGTATGGATATTGGAAATATTATGGGGGTTGGTAATCCGGAAAAATGCGCTGAAATTTTGGATGTGCTTCGTGAAGATCCAAAATACATCGGTGGCGGTGCCGGAGTTGGTTTCAAAGATGTCGCTTTCGATCTTGTGGATGAACTTGATCCAATGGCGAAAGCTATCGGCTCTATCAATTTTATTTTGAAAACGTCGGAAGGAAAGTTAAAAGGTTTCAACACCGATGGAATTGGTTTTGCAATGAGCTTGAAAGAAAAGTTCAGAGACGGTTCAAAAGAAATGAAAGGCTCCAAAGCAGTTGTTTTGGGAGCTGGAGGTACGAGTAATTCAGTTTCATTTTCTTTGGCCAACAGTGGAATGAACGTTGTGATTTTGAATCGAACCGTAGCAAAAGCGCAAAATCTCGCGGAAAGGATAAATTCTTTTCTGGGAGAAGAGATTTGCAATTTCGGTGGTGAAGATGATATTGAAAAAGAGGTTGCTGATGCCGATGCAATTGTAAATGTTTCTACCAAAGGTGCGGCAGGGGATTTTGAAAAATATTCCGCACTTGCTCCTGCGATTTTACCAGCAACGAAAGAAAATATCGATGAGAATCTGAAAGAATCGCAAAAAATTCTTTCTGAACTCAAAGCGAGAACGATTGTCTGCGATGTTATTCTTAGAAATGAGCCAACACCGATGTTGGAGCAGGCAAAGGAAGATAATTTTGAAACTTTGAACGGAATTCCAATGGTCATCAATCAAGCAGTGGAAGCTTTCTGGTTGCTTCATGGAAAAGAAATGGAGGAAAAGAAAGTCACAAAAAGTGAAGTTGCCGAGATAATGAAAGAGGCGGCTTATTCTTAAAAAATAATGCTATGCCAAATGGCGCGTCAAAAGACGCGCCATTTTTTATTGAAAATTCTTGCTGTTTTAAAAAAACTCAATAGGTATATAATATATTTGTTATCAGCCTAATATTTAAACATATGAAAAAAGGATTTGTAGCAAATATTGAAAAGGAAACTTTGGATAATAATAATTTTAGAAAAGTTCTTTTTACTTCAGTTCACGGGCAAGTCGTAGTGATGACTTTAGTTCCGAATGAAGAAATCGGAATGGAAGTCCATGAATTATCGGATCAATTTTTTCGTTTTGAAAGCGGGGAAGGAAAAGTAATAATTGACGGCGAGGAAGCAATCGTATCGGACGGTTTTGCTGCAGTCGTACCAGCGGGTTCACAGCATAATGTAATTAATACTTCAAGCGATAAACCTTTGAAACTTTATACAATTTACATGCCACCACATCACAGAGATGGAGTAATTCATAAAACAAAGGAAGATGCTGAAGTGGATACAACTGACGAATATTTGGGCTAGATTATGGACAGAAAAATCTCAGAAATTATAAAAAAAAATGGAGTCGGAGTCTTGCCGACGGATACTTTGTATGGGCTTGTCGGTTCCGCGTTTTCAAAAGAAGCCGTTGATAGAATTTATGATTTAAAAAGCAGAAACGAGAAAAAATCTTTGATAATCCTTATTTCTTCGATTGAGGATTTGGAAAAATTCGGCGTGAAAATTACCGAGTCTGCGAAAAAATTCATGGAAAAATTCTGGCCGGGAAAAGTCAGCATTGTTTTGCCGTTCAATAATAAGCAGTTGTCTTATTTGGACAGAATGGGCGGAACTTTGGCTTTCAGATTTCCGAAAAAAGAAGATTTAATAAAATTAATAAAAGAAGTCGGACCGATTGTCGCTCCGTCTGCCAATCCTGAAGGTCTGGCGCCGGCAAAAGATATCGATGAAGCGAGAATTTATTTTGATGACAGAGTAGATTTTTATGTCGATGGAGGAAAAATTGAATCCGAGCCTTCAACTCTTGTAAAAATTGACGGAGACAAGATTGAAGTTTTGCGCGAAGGTGCGGTTAAAATAATGTTATAAGTTTTCGTATTGTCATTCCCGTGAAAACGGGAATCTAGATTAATTTTGGATCCCCGCATTCGCGAGGATGACAATACTTTTTTGATATTTTTATATGATATAATTCTTAACAATATGCAAAAAAGTATTATCATTTTCAGCGATGGTTCATCGAGAGGAAATCCAGGTCCGGGAGGCTGGGGCGCAATTATCGCAGATGAAAAAAAAGCTTTGGAGATTGGCGGAAGAGAAAATCACACGACGAATAATCGCATGGAACTTTTAGGCGCCATAAATGCGCTTGCATCAATTAAACAATCAAAGGAAGAAATAATTTTAAATACGGATTCATCATACGTGATAAATGGAATTACAAAATGGGTTTATGGCTGGCAGAAAAATGGCTGGATAAATTCTACAAAAGATGAAGTTTCAAATCGCGATTTATGGGAAGAGTTGATAAAAGTTTCTGATAGTAAAAAAATAAAATGGAATTATGTCGGCGGTCATATTGGAGTTCCAGGAAATGAAAGATGTGATGAGATAGCGACTTCATTTGCAGATAATGAAAAAATAAAACTTTTCAAAGGTAAGATTTCTGATTATGAATTTAATTTGTCTGACACGAAAGGAAATGGAATAAAAATTTCAAAAAAATCCAAAAATAAAAGTCCGGCATATTCTTATCTGAGCCTGGTTCACGGAGTTTTACATATTGATAAGACTTGGCTGGAGTGCGAAAAAAGAGTGAAAGGCGTAAAAGGAAATGTTAAATTCAAAAAATCGGCGAGCCTGGAAAATGAAAAAGAAATTTTGAAAGAGTGGGGAATACGATAATAATAAATGGGCGGCCAGCGAAGCTGGCCGCCCATTTGTGTTTAATATTAAAATTGACAATAATCCTTTCAATTGCTTTAATTGAGTGAACAGAGTTCTTTGCAAAAATAAAAAGAACTAATTCTATTTTTAAAATTTGGCTTTGGCCAAAAAAGGAGGATTTATGGAAAAAGTATTAGATGTTGAAAAAGGTGCATTTGCTGGATGGGCGAAAGTCATTCTCAATAAGTACAGAGGTGAGATTGCAACAGACGATATAGATCTTTCAGGAAGTTTTATTGTATCATCTTTTTCTGTGCCAACGGACAGCTCTTACGAAGATGTGAACGAAATAGCAAGAAAAAACAGCTTTGGCAAAATACCTCTTTCGCTCATTGCATTTGAGGTGTTATCAAACCCGGATTTCGTAAGTGAAAAGGGTTTTATTCTGATGGACTCTCTGGAAGATCATGACGGAACGAATGTTATTTTCCATATAGAGGATAAGCTTTTAAAGGCTTATCACTTAAAGAAAGAAACCATTTTTCCGGCGGGCACCGTAATATTTGCCTTAAAAAAGAAATAGTAAAAGTTCAAAATAAAAACCGCTGGTCATTCTGGCGGTTTTTTTTATTTCTAAATTGACATTTTTTCAAAAAGCGCTTTAATTGTTCAAGACGTTTTTTCTATGAAATAAAAATATTTCAAATATGGCTTCGGCCGAAGGAGGTTTTTATGAATGAAGTTTCTGATAAAGTACAGGATGAGAATTACGAAATTGCTTTGCAGAATAAAGAAGATTTTTTGACTCTCGCAAAGAGAAACGGAATTGTCATTGGAAAGGAGGTAATGGATTTTCTTCCGCAAATAAAGTTTGACTGCGGTCTAATCACTAAGGACGATTTCGCCTTGGTATCAAACGAGGAGATCGGAATCGATGACGATGATTGGATAAAAGTATTCGATTTTATTTATGTGGCCGAACATTTCGGTTTGAAGAAAATCGGATACGCGGAAGCACTCATTTCCATCATCATGCATAAGGATGATGTTGAGTGCAGGCAAGCGGAAATAATCCCAGCTATAATTCCCATTTATGGAAATTATATTGTGGGAAAATGGGTTGGAGAAACTTATTTCATTTCACTGTTTGACGGATACATTGCGTTGCCGCAATACGCTCGCATTACGGCAAGAAGAAAATAAATTTTCTCCAAAAATATTTTCAGTAAGAAATTTTAAAACCGCCGGATTTTATATACCGGCGGTTTTTTTATGCTAAAATATTCTGGTGAAAAATGATTTTTCTTTGGCAATTTCGATTGTCGGTTTTATTTCTGCAATTTTTTTGTGCTCATTTTTCAAAATTGGAATTACTTTTTCATTTTTTCTGATTTTTATTTCAGCAGTCCTATTTTTATTCAGAAAATTTTTTGTTTCCAATTCTGAATGTCGGCGGCAAATTTTTCTCATTACAATTTTTATTCTGTCTTTTGGCTTGGGAGTTTTGAGATACGGATTGATTGACCTGAAACCTCTTGATGCGAATTTGGAAAACAATATCGGTAATAAAATAGAAATCAGCGGAATTATTTCGAGCGAGCCGGAAAAAACGGACAAGCAGCAGATTTTAACCGTTGATTTCAAAAATATTTTTATTTCAACTTCCAGTGTTGCGGTTTCCGGAAAGGGAATCGTCAGCACGGATTTATATCCTGGATTCAATTATGGCGATTTGATAAAAATCTACGGAACGCTTTCAAAACCGGAAAATTTTTCCAATTCGGCTGGCGGAGCGAGCACGACGGATGATTTCGATTATATTTCTTATCTGGCAAAAGACGATATTTATTACAAGATTGATTTTGCGCAGGCGAAATTTATTTCTTCAGGACACGGAAATTCAGTGCAGGCTTTTTTGTTTAAAATAAAAGATGCTTTTATTGAAAATCTTAACAAAACGATAGTCGAGCCGGAAGCATCGTTTCTCGGAGGAATTCTTATCGGCGCGAAAAATTCAATGGATAAAGATACGACGGAAATTCTCCGCAAGTCCGGACTTTCTTATATTGTGGTTCTTTCCGGATACAATATTACGGTCGTGGCGAATGCGATTGAAAAAACATTTTCTTTTCTTCCGCGAAACATCGGATTTCTCGGCGGAGTTTTCGGAATAATTCTTTTTGTGATAATGTCTGGCTCTTCTTCAACCGCAATCCGCGCAGGAATCATGGCACTCATCGTGATTTTGGCGGATGCGACTCACAGGAATTATCAGGCCGGCAGAGCTTTGATTTTTGCCGGAGTTCTGATGGTGATTTTCAATCCGAAAATCTTGGTTTTTGATTTGTCTTTCCAGCTTTCTTTCATTGCGACCGTCGCAATAATTTATGTCGCGCCGATTTTGGAAAATAAATTCGGTTTCATCACCGAAAAATTCAATTTGAGAAGCACGATTTCTTCCACAGTTTCAGCACAGATTCTAGTTTTACCTCTTATACTTTATTCAATGGGGACGCTTTCGCTTGTTGCGATTCCCGCAAATATTTTTGTGATTGCTTCCATTCCGGCGACGATGCTTTTCGGCTTCATCGCTGGAATGCTCGGATTTCTTTGGCTTCCGCTCGCGCTTCCTTTTGCTTGGATTTCTTGGATTTTTCTCGCATATATAATAAATATTTCAAAATTTTTTGCCGATCTGCCGTTTTCTTCGATAAATATTCCCTGGTTTTCTTCGGCTCTCATGGCTCTGAGCTATTTAATTATTTTCGGCTGGATTTTTTATGAAGGCAGAAAGCAAAAACATGTTTAAATTCAGCTATATAAAAATATATTTTTTGATTTTTCTCTTGCTTGCAAATGCAATGATTTTTTACGCTGTAATTTCAGAAAACAGAAACGGCATTTTGCAAGTTTCATTTTTGAATATCGGGCAAGGCGACGCGGAACTTATCGAATCGCCGACCGGAAATACTTTTTTAATCGATGGCGGTCCGGACAAAAGTATTTTGAATGCGCTCGGCAGAGTTTTGCCTTTTTATGACAAGACAATCAATGCAGTTTTGGCGACGCATCCGGATTCTGATCATGTCGGAGGAATTCCGGAAGTCATGAAAAATTATTCCGTCGGAGAATTCGTTTATACCGGAGCGACTTCGAGCACGGGAATATTCAAACATCTGGAATCTGAAATTTCTGAAAAAAATATTAAAACAAATATTGCGAGAGCCGGAGAAATATTCGATCTCGGCGGCGGAGCTTTTTTGAAAATTTTATATCCGGACAAAAATCCGCAGGGAACGGACACGAATGAATATTCAATCGTCGCGGAACTTTATTATGGCGATTCGACTTTTATGTTTACCGGAGATGCGCCGACGGATGTTTTGGACGGACTTGCCGAAAAAGATGGAAAGGAATTGAAAAGTGATGTTTTGAAAGTCGCGCATCATGGTTCAAAAAATTCTCTTTCCCCGGCTTTTTTATCTGCCGTAGATCCTGAATACTCAATAATTTCAGCGGGGAAAAATAATAAATATGGCTTTCCCAATAAGGAAATACTTGATTATTTAAATGGAATAAAAAGTCAAATACTTGCTACTTTTGATCTTGGCGACATCATTTTCACATCTGACGGGCAGACTCTTGAAAAGAAATAATTTTTTGCTTATTATATTATGTAACAATTTATCAACTTTATGCAGTTTTGTTTATTAAAACGTTGCTGTATAATAGCCATATAAGTTTTTGTGTTTAATATTATTAATTTAATTATTTTTTTATAGTTTTATAAAAACTAATCAACAAAAAAAATGGTAGAAAATATTGTGAAAGACAATGTAAACGTTGTCAGAGTTAAAAAAATGAAAGTGATGCCGGTTATCATCTGGTTTATCATAGGTTTGATACTTGGAGCAGGAGCACTTTTTGCTTGGGATAAATATATGTCAAAGACCCCAGCACAGTTGGCTACTCAAGTTCAACAGGCTCAAGTTCAAGACATTGTTGCAAAAGTAAGCAAGCTTATAATGCTTCCAACAGGAGAACAGCCAGTAGTCGCTACAATAAATGATGCGGCATCTTTGATAAAAGATCAGGTATTTTATAAAGGTGCTCAAAATGGAGATGTAGTATTGGTATATCAGAAAGCTGCAAAAGCAGTCATATATTCTCCTAGCAGAAATATAATAGTAAATGTCGGTCCTATATTCTTGCAGGATCAGAATGCTTCAAGTACAGCTACAACTGCAGCGACCTCAACGAAATAATTAATTTCTTAAAAAACCGCATTCCCGCTTTGATAATAGACTGGAGTGCGGTTTTTTTATATTATGCTATACGGAATATTTTATAATTCTATGATAGAATATATCTATTATAAAAGTTGCAAACATGTTTTTTAAGAATAATAAAAAATTATTTTGTCTGGTTTCTTTTTTGTTTTTGAGCATATTATTTTTTCCTAAATCTATTTTTGCCTCTACAACTAATGGAACAATTTTAAATCCTGATCAATATGCATGGGGAAATAATGTTGGATGGATAAACTTCGGCACAGCCGATGGCGATGTTCATGTCACTTCATCTGGGCTTTCAGGATACGCATGGGATTCTATTTACGGCTGGATAAATCTAAGTCCGACCTATTCCGGCGTAAAAAATGACGGCAATGGAAATCTATCCGGATTTGCTTGGAGCCAAGGCGCAGGTTTTATAGATTTTTCCGGAGTAAGCATAAATTCTTCCGGTAAATTTACTGGCCAGGCATATGGCGCGACGTATGGAATAATTAATTTTGATTGTACTCATTGTAATGTATCGACGGATTGGAGAGCGACAACCTCGCCATCTGTACCACCACCAACTGGCGGAGGCGGTGGAGGAGGCATTTCTGGTAATCCACCGGTATTGATCGGCACTCCTATTGTTCCTCCGGAAACTCCGACAACACCGATTCCTCCCACAAATACAACTCCGCCCGAAGAAAATAATGAAACCCCAACTAACCCTTCTCAAGTTCCAGAAAATCCTGTAAATAGCGAGCCAGTAGTAAATCAAAGCGGTTTGCCTGTTGTTAATACAGCACCGGGAAAAACTTTTGTTTCTCAACCTCAAGCATCGACTTCTGTAAATATAAGTCTGATGTTCAATAACATAATTAAGAATTTAATTCCTGATGTAAAAAAAATATTAAGCGGAGGTAAAAAAATTATTAATACTCCTCAAGGATCAGTTGTTACAAAATCAATTTCAACTTTGGGTATAATTTCTGCCGTAGCTGCACCTTTAACTTCTATCACATTTTCTGATCTCTGGCTCAACATAATCAGATTTTTTGGACTGCTTTTTGGAGCTTGGGGATTGAAAAGGAAAGAAAGACCCTGGGGCACCGTTTACGATTCAATCACTAAGCGTCCTCTTGATCCTGTCTACGTCTCTCTCATAAATGTCGAGACGAACAAAGAAGTGGCAGGAGCAATTACAGATATCGATGGAAGATATGGCTTTCTAGTTTTGCCGGGCAAATACAGAATTGAAGCCAAGAAAACAAACTACATCGAACCTTCAGTCAAAATGAAAGGAAAATCATTCGATGAAGTCTATAGCGATCTTTATTTCGGTGAAGATATAAACGTCACTGAAGAAGGCCAAATTATTTCAAAGAATATTCCTATGGATTCTCTTTCATTCGATTGGAATGAATTTGCCAAAACTAAGATGAATGTGAATAAGTTTATAAGACAGAGAGATATAACTTGGGCAAAAATTTCAGGAATAATATTTTTCATCGGAGCGATTGTTGCCGCGATTGCTTTGGTTGCAGCTCCAGCACCATACAATTATATTATTGCCGGCTTGTATGTTCTCTCTTATATTTTAAATTACATCGTATTCAAAAACAAAAAATCTGGAACTCTCACGGAAAAATCAACCGGTGCTCCTCTTTCTTTCGCTATCGTAAAGATATTCAGAGAAGGTGAAGATATTCCTCTTACCAAAAAGATTGCTGATAAGTTTGGAGCTTACTATGCGCTTGTGCCGAGCGGAAAATATTATATTACGGTAGACAAGAAAAATGACGACCAGTCTTACTCGGAAATATTCCACAGCGGAATCGCGTATATAAAGAATGGCGTGATAAATGAGAATCTGAAAATATAGAAAATTGTTGAAAATGTAAAATGATATTTTTTCCAAAATAAAAATCGTCATTTTACATTTTTTATTTACATAGTAAGATACTAAACATGAAATATCTTGGAATAGATTATGGAGAAAAAAGGGTCGGAATAGCGATTTCCGATGAAGAAGGAAGAGTTGCTTTTCCGAAAACTGTTTTGGAAAATAATCCTAATCTCAAATCTCACATTTTGGATTTGTGCAAAGAGCACAATGTAGAAGCTATTGTCATCGGCGAATCGAAAAATTATAAAGGTGAGGACAATAAAATAAATCCGGAGATAATTTTTTTCAAAAGGGAATTGGGCGCTGAGCTGAAAATGCCGATTTCTCTAGAACCGGAATTCATGACTTCCATGCAAGTCGAGAAAAATTTTGGAAAGACAGACATGCTCGATGCTTCTGCAGCTTCAATAATTTTGCAGACTTTTATGGATAAGGAAAAAAATAGGAAAGAAAAAATTCAGAAGCAGAAAACTGAGGAAGAAAAGAAAAATGTCATTGCGAGCGACACGAAGCAAACCAATAATAAAATCAATTATGATGATTTCAAAAAAATAGAAATGAAAATCGGAAAGATACTTTCTGCGGAACCTGTTGACGGCTCGGACAAGCTTTACAAACTTTCTGTCGATTTTGCCGAAGGCGAACCAAGGCAGATTATTTCCGGAATTGCCAAGTTTTTTCCAGATTCAAAAATCCTTGTTGGAAAAAAAGTCGCGTTCGTGACGAATCTTGAACCAAAACCTCTCATGGGAATGCAAAGCAATGGAATGATACTCGCCGTCAAATCCGAAGAAAACCTTGCACTTTTGGAAGTTCCTGATTTCATAAAAGAAGGATCGGCTTTGAGTTAATCCATAAAAATTCATATGATAAATAATTTTCTTCATCTTCTTGATCCAATGGTAATAATAAAAGCTGTCGGACTCATCGGCGTGCTCGGAATTGTTTTTGCCGAGTCTGGATTATTTTTCGGGTTCTTTTTTCCGGGAGATTCTCTGCTTTTTACGGCTGGTTTTTTAGCTTCGCAAAATTATTTTAACATAGCGATTCTCGCTTTCGGCGCATTCATATGCGCAATCTTGGGCGATAGCGTTGGATATTGGTTCGGAAGAAAAGTTGGTCCGAGGATTTTCAACAGGGAAGATTCATTTTTTTTCCATAAAAAACATATTGAAAGAGCGCAGAATTTTTATGACAAGTATGGCAACAAAACTATTTTTTTGGCGAGATTCGTGCCAGTCGTAAGAACTTTTGCTCCGATTGTAGCCGGAGTCGGGCAGATGAAATATAAGAATTTCATATTTTACAATGTAGCTGGAGGCTTGGTTTGGTCTTTGTTGCTGATTTTCTCAGGATATTTTTTAGGACGGATTATCCCCGGCGCAGACAAGTATATTCTTCCGATAATCATCGTAATAATAATCATATCTTTTCTTCCGTTATTTTCTGAATTGATAAAATCAAAGTCTAAAAAATAATCAGCATCTTTTTCATCGTTATTTCCGAACTGCAAGTTTTTTGATATACTTCAGGTAGTATTTATGAAGACAAATTTTTTGAAAAAAATATTCTATTTGCCGAACTTTTTATCTCTGCCGGTTGCCGGCATAGAGATATGCAACAAATCCATAAAATATATAGAGTTTTCAAATAAAAGAGGAAATATTTCCTTGAAGAATTTTGGAGAAGTTTTTTTGGCTCCGGATACCGTAAAGGATGGAGATATTTTGAACAAG
This sequence comes from uncultured bacterium, assembly GCA_963798465.1. GTDB lineage: Bacteria > Patescibacteriota > Minisyncoccia > Phycocordibacterales > GWA1-40-21 > Bog-1340. The sequence continues at coordinate 199,728 of CAWCTC010000001.1, forward strand.
GTCGCACTTATAAAAGCGCTTGCTGAAGTTAAAGGAAAAATTTCATCTGATTTTGTGACAATTTCAATTCCCGAAGAAAAAACTTATATATTTGATGTGGAAATGCCGGCGGAAGCGAAGTCTGATATAAGAGAAGCTTTAGGATTCAAGATAGAAGAAAATGTCCCGCTCAAGCTTGAAGAAACATCTTTTGAATATGAAATCATCAATGACAATAAAAAAAATTCCAAGAATATAAATGTAAATGTATCGGTCATTCCTGAAAAAGTTCTTTCCGATTATGCGGATATTTTTGAACAGGCGGAAATATATCCATTATCTTTTGAATTGGAAGCGAAGATGATCGTGGATTCGGTCATTTCAAAAAATGATGCCGGAAATTTTATAATCCTGCATATAAAAGATGATTCCACAATATTCATTGCTGTTGTCGGCGGAGTAGCCAGATTTACGTCATCGGTGGCGATAGGAGAAAGCCTCATAAGAGATAGGCTTTTGAAAACGGGATTGTTCTCGGATGAATTGGCGAGTGGCAAATTTTTTGAAAATGATTTTTCTTTTGAAACGACTTACACGAAAGAATCTTATGATTCTCTTATAAATATATTTTCCGTTTTGAAAGATGAATTGGAAAAGTTCAACGACTACGCGATAAATAAAATTTCCGACATGGATTTATCCGGTTCAAAAAAAATCGATAAGATAATTCTATGTGGAAGAAGTGCGACATTGCCCGGGCTCGCGAAGCATATCAATCAAAAAATAAATGCAGATATAGTCTTGGCCGACGTTTGGTCGAATGTTTTTGATAAAAAAGAGGTTACTCCGAACATGAAATTCAGCGATTCTCTTGCTTTTGTCACAACTATCGGGCTTGTAGTATCATCATATAAAGAAATAGATGCTTAACTTTCTACCACAAAAAAATAAGAATGAAATCGTCTCGGAATATCTTCTCAGACTTTCATTTTTCTTATTGCTGTTCATTTTTTTATCCAGCATAGTCTTGATTTCCTTATTCGTGCCTACATTTTTCTATGCAAAAATTAAGGATAATTCTTTCCAGCAACAGCTTGCTTCTGTAGAGCAGGAAAATGCAAGCAAAGGCGTGGATCCCGTGGCTTTTGTAAAAAATGTAAATATATTGGCGACTTCTCTTGCACTTAAAAGCGATCCGACGGATTACAGTGATATGATAAATAAAATAGTTTTTTTGAAAAATAAAGATATAAAAATATTATCGATTTCTATTTCCGAGGATACTCCTACTACCGAGAAAATATTGCTGAACGGTATTGCCGGCGAGAGAGACAGTTTGACAGATTATGAAAATGCCCTTGAGACCGACGGCTTTTTCAACAGCATATCTTTTCCTATCACGGATTTCATCCAGGATTCCAATTCAGGCTTCTTCGCAACATTAATCTATAAAAATAAATAAAATGCCCAAGAAAGAAACAAAAATATTAGTTATCATATTTTTGGCGATAGATATAATATCTGTCGGAGCTTTTGTGTTTTTATTTTCTATGACATCGCGGATGATTGCGGATTCTATAAACATGGAAAATCAAATATTTACTGAATTAAAAACAGACGAAGCAAGAACTCTGATGAAGAATGATCTTGCGAATGGTGAAAATTACCAGAACGAGCTCTCGGCTTATATGATATCTTCAGGCGGAACAGTCGATTTTATAAAAACTTTGGGACAGTTGGTTTCAAACAGCAATATAAAGTCTGATATAAAAAGTGTGACGACCGAGCCGTATGACAAAGGAAATGCAGTCGGCGAGGAATTGCTCGCAGTCGATATAAGCGTTACCGGCGAATGGAATAACATACAATTTTTTATGAAAATGCTTGAAAATTATCCGCTCCGAATAGACATGCAAAGCGTATCTTTCAATAAAATTTCAGATTATACGATAGGCGGAAAAGATGTTTCAGAGTGGTCTGGCGAATTTCAATTCACAGTCGTAAAAATAAAAGATTAATCCGCACACTAACTTTGTCATTGTGTTTTTTTGTCAAAAGATATTTAATAAATAATTAGTGTTGTTGCTGCAAATGAAAGTTAATGTTGTATAATATTAAAAACATAAGGCAAAGATGACAAAGTTAGTGTGCGGATAAAAAATAAAATCATGAATAATCCCGCAAAAAAAACATCGACATTCGGAACTATAAATTTTTCCGGCAAGCTGGTAAATCCGAAAAGGGATTGGCCTATACTTCTTTTTCTGTCCGTGGTATTCATACTTATTTCAGTCGGTTTTGATGTTTATATGTATCTGCAAATTTCAAGCGGCAATATGTATGTGACAATATCGAAAAATGAATTGGTCATAGAAAGTCTCGATTCGTCGACCTTGCAGAATATATTGAATGATTTTGAAAATAAAAAAGCCAATATTGCCGATTTGAAAATTGATAATTTGGTTGACCCTTCCATATAAAACTGTTATATTGTTTTGGCATCTCAAGAAACATCCATGCCCTTGTAGTTCAATGGATAGAACAGAGCTCTTCTAAGGCTTTGATGTAGGTTCGATTCCTGCCAGGGGCACAAAATTAAAAAACGCTGAAAGGCGTTTTTTAATTTTGTGCCCCTGAGGAAGTGCTCAGACGCACTTCCGTGCAGGAATCGAAAAACCTTGAGTATATTTTTGAGCTTTTACTAAAGTGAAAAAATACGAATGGTTGAAATGCGAATACATGTAGCATTTCAAAGACGGAGACTGACGAGTCGAGTCGGGGTCGAGCAAATTTTCAGTAGAAAATTATGCGTGACTACAGCTCCTGTAAGGAGAGATAAGTGTACTCACGGTCCTGCCAAGGGCACACGCATGTGAGACAGACCGAGAGGCTTAAATCCTCGCTTTTTTGGCGTTGAAAAAAACAACCCCGAAAGGAATCGAACCGAGAAATATTTTAACTATATTTTTCAATGTATCCCGCTAGTGAGACCGAGAGGGTTCGATTCCTATTAAGCGCACAAAATGTTTCTCATTATCTGTAAACTCAGATTTTAGCTTGTAAACTATGCTTAGTTCTGCGGTTTTAAACCCCGGATATGTGTATTCAATATTTCTAGGAAAAATCAGCTCTCTTAAAACCCTTAGGTCTTTCACATCTAGGTTTTTCCACTCTTTAGGAAGATGTTTAAGAAAGTCTAAACTAGAGTCAATGACATTTTCTAATTCAAGTTCTGGAATGAAGATTTCATTAATAGCTTTTTCATGTTCATAAATATCAAATTTTATTTTTTCATTAGCTTCTGTAAAATCTTCATCAGATATTTTTCCAGCCAATCTCAAATCAAGCAGTTTTTCTTTTTTATCTTTTCTCTCTAGTATTTTAGATTCAAAACCTGCTTTTGTTGCAGTTGTAGACTGGAGTTCCTGCTTATGAGCTATCTTAATTGTTTCTTTTAAGACTTCAAATAGATTATCATCAGGAGTTACATCTTTAAGAAGAGAGGTAAAGTCATTTTCAAAGATTTCCTTATTTATGGAAGTTCTTTTACCACACTCATAGCAATAGCAACTATAATAATGGTAGTATTTACCTCTACCTTTACTTTTTCCACCACTAATACTTCTACCACAGCCACCACACCTCACCCCTCTCAAAGGATACATGGGATTATCAATGTTCCTTGGAAATTTTTTACTAGCAGATTTATTTCTTGCAGATTGAGCTTCAATAAACAACTTCTCACTAATGATTGGTTCATGATTGCCTTTAATAGATATTTCAAATTTGGGAGAAATAATCCATCCATAATATACTGGGTTTTTAATTATGTTAGCTACAAGCTGTTTATAGAATTTTATTCCACGGCGACTTTTTAAACCAGTTTTGTTAACTTTTTTTGCCAATTCTTTAAAAGTATATTTACCTGTAGCATATTCCTCAAAAAGCATTTTAATAATAGGTGCTCTTTCTGGGTGAGGAATTATTATTTTGTTGCCAAGTCTATCTATAGTATTTACATAGCCCCAAGGAGCTTTTGAATTGACATAACCTTTAAGAGTTCTGGCTTTCATACCATCAAAAGTTCTTTGTGATTTTACATTATTATCAAATTCCGCAAATGAAATAAGCATATTTTCATATAGCTTACCAGCCGGAGTATCTTCAATATTTTCAGTGGCAGAAACTAAAGTAATACCCATTTTGTTTAAAGAATATTTGAGATATGGATAATCAAACGAAGATCTAGAAAGTCTGTCCACTTTGTAGAAAATAATAATTCCAATTTTATTTTTATTTTTTTCACAGTATCTCAACATCAATTGGAGTTGAGTTCTGTTTGCAGTTTTAGCACTCTCTCCTTCTTCTCTGAATATCTCTAAAACTTCATATCCATGCTTCAGTGCATATTCTCTACAAGTTTTTTCTTGGCTTCCCAAACTAAAATTTAGGATCTGCTCTTTTGAAGAAACCCTTACGTAAACCAAAGCATTCTTTGGTTTTATTTTATTTATATTTTTCATAATATTTGTTTTTATAATTAAACCTCCTTTCCTTTAAAAAGAAAAGGAGTTAATCAAGTTAATAAATTGCTATCAGTTCTATTCCGTAATCTTTAATCATCTTTTCTATCCTCTGAAGCTCATCTGGTATTACCGATATTTTGCTCTTATCATTTACGATAAAAGCTCTTATATTTTCTTTATAGTCATTGCAATACCTTAAAGCTTCTCTCAAATAATATCTGTCACTTACTTTGGTAGCCACGGTATTCTCTCTGAAGATTTTAACTGTACATCCCAATTTCTTTGCTCTGTTTTTACAGAAGAGTTCCTGTAAAACTGCTTTTCTACATTCACCCTTAACATACGCCCGAGAACTGATAAAAATAACCACGATGTTTTTTTTCATATTTTTAATTGTTAATTTTGTTTGTAAAGCTTCCCTTTACAGGGAAACAAAGGTTTCCCTGTTATCTAGTTTGTATCCTTGTCCTTATGTTGTTTTGCCTTTTCTAGAGGCTCTTTTCTTAGCGAGTCCAACCAAAAAGACACTGAGATTGTATAAATGCTCAGCCTTTTTGTTTATTTCTTCTTCTCCTAAATTCCTAAAATGCAGAGAAAGTAGCTTTGCTATTTTCTCCAAATTTCCAGTATTATTTAACACTTTATTGAGGAGTTAGTGTTTTTACCATTTTTAGGAATAAAAAAACTAACTACCAAAATTAAAAGCACATCTCTATTTTAAAAAGAGATTTGCATTTAACTTTAAGAGCTAGTTTTATAACAATATTGTTTCTTTTTAATCTATGGTTTGGACGAGGTCCAAAACGCAGTAATTTCTGTAAAAATACAATATTATCATCAGCAACACTTTGAACTTATGGGTTCTCGGATGTACGAAGTCATGACACGGCCTGTCATTATTTATCCCCTAGAATTTGGGGTTTATGGCTTATAAATCTTGCAATGAACACTTTTCTGCACACAGAGTAATCCCAACTGAAAGAAATGTCAAATAAATTTAGCAATCAATCTGTGTTTAAACTGTGGAAAGAAAAATGGTCAATTTTCGTATGTAATTATTTGCGAAACTAGTTGAAAAACTAACTAAAATTAATATTTGATATTTCAAATACACATACTGTAGCTGAATGTTTTCTAGAAATGATACAAAATATTTTTCAACTAGTTTAGCAAACATTTCTTTACCATTTATAAAGTAATTTATTTACAATTTTTACCCACTAAAAGACTAAAAAGCATCCCTTTTATTGAGACGTATATTTCAAAAATACCCTTGCATTAAAAATTCTATTTTCAATTAAATACAATTAAACAATGTTTTAGTCTTTAATTCAAAATAGTGCACTTGGAACAACATAGTCATTGTGATACTATTTCATTACAACTTAATACGAAAGTAGCCTAAACTTGATGTAAATCAAGCATGGTGAAAATGAAGTCCCAGAAAGACATAAAAAACCCATCATATGGGGTTGTCTTTCTGGGCTATATTGGGAAACCAGTATAAACAGCTTTTGCTGTTAACCATGTGGTGGGCTTTTTGTGTACATAAAATATAAATAATGAATCCAGCAGAAGAAATAGTAAAATTTTGGCTTCAAGAAAATGGATATTTTCTTCAGTCTTCAATAAGACTAGCTCATAATAAAGAGATAGATATTTTAGCGGTAAATACTGAGAAGAAAGAAAAATTACACATTGAAGTTTCAGTATCAGTCAGAATGGCTAATTATGATAGAAATCCAAGTGAATTAGCAGAAGAATTTTATCAAAGGAAATTTATAGCAGTTGAGAATGATGTAGCGAAAGCTTTTGGAGAGAAGTATAGTAAAAATCTAGTGGTTGGAAATGTTTCTTTTAAGAATAAAGATATCTTGAAAGAATTTATTAAGGAATGTGAGAAAAGAGATATAAAGGTGATAACAATAAAAGAGATTTTAGATGTTATCAGACCAAAACTTTCCACTCACACATATTTGAATGCTGTAATTAAAACCATTCAGATAGCAAAGGAGTTTAAGTAAATTTTATTAGTTAATAAACAAAAACATGGAAATAATTGGATTAATAGAAATAATAATAGGATTGGGAATATATTTTATTCCTACATTTGTAGCATATGATAGAAAAATGAAGAATAAAGAAAGTGTATTGTGGTTGAATTTACTTTTGGGGTGGACATTTATTGGTTGGGTTGTAGCATTAATTTGGTCATTGATAAAATCCGAGTCAAATGAATCAAAGATTACTCTTGAAAGTGAACTGAAAAAATGTCCTAAGTGTGCAGAATTAATAAAAAAAGAGGCTACTAAGTGTAAACATTGTGGATCTGAATTATAATTTTTAAAAAAATATGAAAAAACAAAAATACATATTGGAAAAATTATATCAAGATTTTAGAAATGCTCTTGCAGAATGGATTGTTGCAAAAACAAAAGCAAGAATTAAAGATGGATTTTATGATTTAAATGATATATTTAAAAAAATAGAATGGATTGAGAAGTATGATAAGAAAAACAAAAAGATGTTAGATAAGGTTAATAAAACTGAAGAAAAGTTTTTAAATAAAATAAATCCCAAGTTTTTTAAAAGCTATCTTCAATATTTAAAGGAGGAATATTAGATTTAGTTAATCCTGAAAAAACTTAACTATATTACCTACAAAAAGTGATAGTAGACCATAGCCAGCCAAAGTTAACCCATAAAGTGTCTGTGGTGTATTTAAATCAATTCCACCATGTTGAGAAGCACTATTTCCAGCCCAAGCCAAACCACCAAAAATTGCACACCATGAAAAAAATATAATCCATCTGCCAGTTTTTTTCTTTTTCTCTCCATGAGAAATAACCACTTTATTGGTATTAATACCCATGATTGCAACTATAACTGCAACAATTACACCTCCTATTATTGTGCTTATTAAATTACTCATATTGAGTTGTAGTTTAAACAATATAATCAAAAAGTAAAGTAAGACAAAATTTAGCACACGTTTTATTGGGCAGATAAAGTTAATATTCACAAAGTTATAATTTTATGGTACAGTATAAAAACTTATGACCATAGAAGAAGAAATAACACCAAGTGATTTTAGAGAGGTTCCTTACGGCGAAAGTAAGATTTTTTTTGATAAAAAATATGTTTTTCATGAACATTTTCAACATAAGAAAAAAACACGCAGATTTCCTTATTGCAAAAATATTCTTGCCTTTATATCTGAAAATCCAGGATTAAATATTTATTTTACTTTGGATGAAAAAATAAAACCATTTAAGAAGATTAAAGATGGCTATCTTATAAATATTGATTCATATATGACATTTTGTGAGGCTATCCAAAGTAGAACTACTGGAAGAGCCAAGGCTTTTCTAAGTCAAAATCTTAATTTAAAAGACATCAGTGCGACAAAAAAAGATAAAGAAGAATATATTAAAGCAAACGCTGATGAAAAAATTCTTTTAGAAGCCTGTAAAAATCTTGATCCTGAGTCTAAAAAAAATATAACTGATGCTTTAAATCAATTACAACCTGCCAATCAAAATGATGAGACTAAAAGACAAGATATAAAAAGCGAGGAGTTTATTTTATTGTTTTCTAAATTTCTTTCCGATAAAGACGTCCAGCTAGCTATTATTCAAAATACTCCTAAAATTCAGATTCAAATTCTTAAAGCACATGTTTCTTTTCTTAAAGAAAATTTAGATAAGAATGAAACATTTATTCAAAATTGGATTGATGAAGATGATGGAAAGTATAGAAAACAAAGATGTCTTATTTTTGGAATAGATTATGTAGATCCAAAACGAGAGGGGAGATTGTCTGGTAAAAAATTTGATGTTCTAGCAGAACAAAACAGAGATAACCACGTAATTATTGAATTAAAATCTCCGAATGCGGATGTATTTGACATTGAATTAAAACCAAATGCTAATGGTGGAGAAGTTGAAGAATTTAGAATCTCTAAAGAATTAGCTAGAGCTATACCGCAAGTACTTGGATATAAAAAATGGTATGGAGGCGCAACCACTGAAGAAATAAAAGAGCTTGGTCTGAAAGAAAAGAAAAATATATCACGTTGTATTATTGTTATTGGACAAACTAAAGAATCAGAAGTTTGGAAAGAAAATCTAAATTGTTTAAGAAGCAGCTTATCTTCAATAGACGTATATACTTACACTGATTTAATACATAAGTTAGAAAATACAATTAAAAATCTTGAGGAAAATCTATAGTTAAAAATTATGATAAATATTTGTAAATCACCACTAGATACAGCATATAATCGTTTAGATGAAGCACATAGATCTTGGCACAATGCATTAAGCGGTTATCATAAAATAAATGATTTTCGTGCTGGTATAAATAGTGCGATTCAAGCACTTAGAAATCTAACTTTTGCAATACAAAAACAAAAAGATAATTTGCCGAACTTTGATAATTGGTATGCAGGCTGGCAATCAAAGATGAAAAATGATCCTATTCTTAAAGAACTTCACGATGCTAGAAACATTATTGTTAAAGAAGAGGATTTAATTTTATATAGTACTGCCAAAGCAACCACAAAAGGTTGGATGGATTTTGAAAAGACAGCGTTCACCTTTGATCCTTTACAAGATAGTTACACTGTTGCAAAGGATTTTTATGATACATATGCAAAATATTTACCTATAGCAGAAGATCTTAAAAAAAGATTAATATTTGAGTTTGAAAGAAAATGGGTTTATGAAAAAATACCAGATTATGAATTGTTAGATGCGATTTCTCATTCATATAATTTTCTCTATGAAATACTTAAAGATGCAGAAGAAAAATTTTCTTTGCCCATAAAAGAAAATAATAGTACAGGAGATTATTGTACGAATGAATTAAATGACAAAAATAAATTAAAATGTATGATAATTACATCACAAGAACGTTGTTTAAAATTTAGTTTTGAAAACGGAGCTTCCCTTGAAATGAAAACAGAAAAAATTTTATTAAAAGAAAGTGATTTAGATGTTGCACATAAAAGATATGGTGACAAATGGAAATCAGATGAGACACTAGCTTTACTTGAAGGTCTTTTTGCAGATGAATATCCATTTAATCAAATGAAACTGTTTTCTCAAGTTGCTGTTGCTGCTCTAAAAAAAGATAAACATCTTATTCCAGTATCTTTCCTTTTTAAAATAAATGATAAAAGGCCAATGATTATATCTGGTGAATTTCAAAACCAGGAGCATAAAATAATGGTTATGGATAATATTGCTTCAGAAATTGTAAAAAATAATATTAAGTTTGTACTTACAATAGCAGAAATTTGGAGATACGATTATGATGAAAAAAACCCACATTTTTTCCCAACAGGAGAACAAAGTGGTAGAGCTAAAGAAGCAATTGAAATTGCCTGTTTATCTACTAATAAAATTAAGTTAATTGCGATACCATTCAAAAAGAATATTTTTGGAAAAATTATTTATTCAAAACCAGAGGTAATAAAAGAATCTTCCACTGATAATTACCCACCTTCTATTTTTTCACCTATTATTAATGCATTGAGAAGTAATTGATTATTTTTTACCAAACTCATCAGGAGATTTCTTTTCAAGATACCACATTGAAACTTTTACATCACCACGTTGAATAGCGTCAACAATATTAAACTTGGCTGTCATGTTTGGGTACAATTTTAATTGTTGTTTTCTAACTGCGAAATCAGGATTATTAACCTGGTATCTATAAAGAGCATCTGTTGAAATGGCAGCTAATAAACAAGCTTCTTTGTCAGTACAGCACATTGCGTATGCTTCTTCTAATTTCGCAAGTACCTTTTCAGTTATAGTTGATGTTCTACCAGCTTTCATATTAATTAGATTTTAATATCATTAAGCGATAACTTCTCAACATCATTTGTTGAAGAATATGTCCAAATCTGAGGTTTTTCAATATTCTTTATAATCTTAGAAAGGTTACAAAGAAATTCAATCAATGGTTTTGAATCTAGGCTCGTTAGGGGCACATGCATGTGAGACCTATCGAGAGGCTTAAATGTTGAATTTTTTTAGTTATTGAGAGAGATCATTCAAGACCACTTTGCCTAAGAGCAATATCTTCATCTGCCCGTTTCTTTTGATATTCAATACTTTTCTCTAAATTAAAAACATATTCTTTGGTAAAATCTTGAAATTCCTTACTTCTATCAACAGTATATTTTTCTATATTCTCTTTCTTTTTTGTGAGGGCATCAACGAAACCATATTCACCAGTAACTACACCAGTTTGTGACAAATAGCCAAATAATTGCGACTTGATATTTTTAAGTTCACCGTCTTTTTTATATGTTTTCATTATTTCTTCAACTATTTCATATAAAAATTCTTCGCCTTCATACTTGCCCAATAAAGAATAGACTATTTCTAAAGACTTCTTATCTTTTTTCTTGATTAACTTAAATAGTTCTTTCTTGAGAGTAGGGTTAAGCTGAGGGAATATATTTGAAATTAAATTGCTTGCTTCCCAACGATACAGCCAGTTTTCTTTTTCTGAGCCTAGTTCATACCATTTAAAAACCATAGGTATAACCTCCTTTTCGTGTTTACTTAATGATTCTGCCAATTTACGAAAATCATATGGAATAGCATCATATCTATCATCTTCTTTGTATTTGCGATTTTTAAGAGTTTTAATTGCTACTCTTTTTTCAAAGAAATGTATAACTTTTTCTGGGTAAGAATCAGCAATAAAAGTCAGCATGGATTCAGCATCGTAGTTTATATTAATTGTAATCAGTAAAGATTCTAAGATTTTATCTAGTTCAGCAGGAGTAAAATCTTTTAAGATTTGTTCTGACTTAAACCATATATGATTTAGCCATCTATCATTCTTTAATTTACAACTTAGTTCATATATTACTTCAATTAAGATTTTCTTTAGTCTACCGTCTTTCCCGTAATTTCTTGTAATAGAGTCAACAATATTTGTTAAACTTATAAAATCTTTAGTTGCTTTAGCCTTTGAAACCACTAAATTAATTAAATCTATATCAACTTCTTCTACATAACTAAAGAGGAATGAAATACTTGGCAAGTTTTTTCCTGCCCCAATCCACTTCTTTAATATTTTTATTAAGTCATTTTTCTTTGGACTTTTCCATAATCCAGCAATAAGATTAACCATGAAGGGCGAAAGTTTTTCTAACTTTATAAATTCAAAACCAATTTCAGGTTTCGCCTTGGCTAATTCAAATAGGAATATATTAAAATATTGAAATTCACTATATTTATCTGAAGAATAATGACTTACCACTTTAAACACTTTTTTTTTCCACTCTTTAATATTAGACATAGACATTGAGCTAATAAATTCTTTTATCTTTTCCAATCTTTGATTTTTTGCTTTGTCCCAGTCTAATTCTTTTGAAAACTCGTGGTCGTGCCCTACAAAAATCTTGAACATTCCGTAATCACTTTTGGTGGCGATTTTTGATTCAAGTTCCTCAATCCTTGGGAGAGATTCCTTCTTAGTCCATCGTAAAAACCAATTTTTTCGTTCCTCAATTGTTTTAACCACAACATTGTCTGCTTTATCGATAATTTCTATGTAAAAATCAATCACCGTGTTTGTGTCACTAGTAATCATATCAATCATATCCTCACCATAAGAATGGTTGCTGGGTCTTCTCGTTGCTTCTTCAAGTGTTTCTATAACTTTCTTTTTCTTTTCAGATGTTTCTATAATGGAATACATTTTTTCCAAGAAAGAGATGGCTTCTTTTCTGATAGATATTAATCTTTCGTTTGCATTAAGGGGTCCGGAATGAAAAGTCATGGTTTTGTAGTCTTGCATGCTCGTGCCTTCAAAAGATGGTTTTAATATACAACCAATAATCAGTAACAAATCTTCCAAGTGTTCTTTAATGTCTTCATTTTTAAAACTTTTAATGAATTCTAGTACAACTTCTTGTGGTCTATACCCAATCTGTTTTAAAGCATTAAAATCATATTTAGATAAATACTCCATAGTTTTTCTTGCTTCAGAAGTAGGGCTACCTTCAAATTTCTCTGTAACTGCAAATAAGAGTTTCAATGTTTCTTTGGTTTTTAAGTACCTTACTTTCTGAAGAACTTCCATAGCTGTATGTAATACATCATCGTATGCTTTACCGTAAATTACATGTGGGCCAAATTTACCCAACGGCTTAGGTTTGATTTTCTTTTTAGTATTAACAATAACGCTAACTATCTTTATGGCTTTATCAGGAACTTTATAAGCAAACTTCATTAAGTTATTTAATTTTTCTATTAGTTGGTCATTTGTCATAATTTTTTCTTTATGTCTTTTAAATATTCTTCAGCAATGTCTTCTAATACTTCTTCTGAATTTTTATTTCTGATTTCTGCTATTTTTCCTAAAATCACAGCCTTTTGCTTTTCATCTTTTGCCATAGCTGTAATGCTGTTAACTTCTTTTTTTGTAAGCTTAGAAATATATTCTGCAATTTCTGCTAAGCCTGATTTTTCATCTGAAACTAACAGTATACGACCAACACTTTTAATTAGCCCTCTTTTTAAAGACTCATACAGTAAGGCTGTGAACTCTTTGTTTTCAATTGAAAGTTTCTCTTTAATTTTATCAATACTTGCCACATCTCCATCCTGAATGGGTGCTAATAAATAAAAAATACCAATGAAGGCATGTATCTTTTCTTCTATACCATTAACAATGGCATTCCACTCATCAGCCACGAAATTATCATCTCCTAGGGCAATATTGTACCAATCATTTAGATAGTTCGTGTCATCTTTAATGGATTTATCAGGGTCAAGAACTATTGTTTTGTGCTTTTGATTTTCTTTTATGTCTAAAGTTCTTAAAAACTTTTTATCAATTTCCTGCCAGCAAGCAATTTTTTTATCATTATCTACAAGTATAAAAACTACTGGTGGGCTAGATTTTGCCCAGTGTTGTAAGTCCGATACTCTGCAAGGGAATGAATACTTCTTAAGCTTAACTTTACCTTTCGCCTGATAGAGTAAATATTTACTTGTATAAGATTTGTTATCTGCTATGAACTGCAAAAGACCGTCTACTCCGGGGTAATTTCCATTTATGGGTAAATGCTCTAAATATCTCTTGTTTAGTAAATCGCCTAATATTCCTACTGCCTGCCCATCTATTATTTTCTGCTCAGTTGTTTTTGGCATTTATCCAGTCATTCTAACATTTATTTTGAAACTCAGAAATCTAAAAATTCAGAATTTATGATGGGGTAATTTTTAACTAACCCGCACCTTTTTGTTATTCATCACTACCTTACTCCTCAAGTATTACTCAGTATGCACAATAAATTTGCTTTAAAATAAATTAAAAAAATCCTCTGTAAAATTTCAGGGGATTTTTTATTGTTTGTTTTACTTCGATTATTTAAAAATTATTTTTTATTTGTTTTTTCCATTTTTTAATGTAATATAACTTTGCAAGGGCGCTTAGCTGTTTTGGCTAACATGCAAGTTTACAAGTTTTGAAAGTTTAATGTTTGGGCGCTTAGCTCAGTTGGTTAGAGCACCTCATTTACACTGAGGGGGTCAGGGGTTCGAATCCCTTAGCGCCCACAAATAAAATCTGCGACAGCAGATTTTTTGATGGGCGCTAGCACGCAAATTGCTTTGCGTGCGTAAGGGATTCGAAAGACTTTTCCGTGTCGAGTGAAACGAGACGGAAAAGTACCCGCGACGGTCGTCGAGAATCCCTGAGTTGTTTAAATAGCAGTTATCTCAAATCTATGCTAAATTATTAAAATAAATTTATGAAAATTCCCATCCTCTACGAAGACAAAGATGTTGTCGTTATAAACAAGCCAGCTGGGCTTGTCGTCCATTCTGATGGAAAAACCAAGGAAAAAACTTTGGTTGATTGGATTTTGAAAAAATATCCGAAGACAAAAAATGTCGGCGAGCCAATCATTTTGGATGACGGGACAAAAATATTAAGACCGGGAATTGTCCACAGAATTGATAGAGATACTACCGGCACTTTGATAATCGCAAAAAACAAAGAAGCTTTTGAATTTCTGAAAGAACAATTCAAAGACAGAAAAGTTCACAAAATTTATCAAGCTTTTGTTTACGGAGATTTGAAAGAGGAAAGAGGAATGATAGATCGACCTATCGGAAGAAGTACAAATGATTTCCGAAAATGGACTGCACAGAGAGGAGTGCGTGGAGAAAGACGAGAAGCTGTAACATATTTCAAAGTTTTAGATAAAAAGGGCGATATAACTTTTGTCGAAGCCATGCCAAAAACCGGAAGAACTCATCAGATTAGAGTTCATTTAAGTGCAATCAATCATCCGATTATTCAGGATAAACTTTATGCGACGGATTTTTTTTGAAGAAAAAACAGCAGCTTGGATTCAAAAGGATGGCACTTCATGCAAGAGAATTGGAAATAGAACTTCCTTCGGGAAAATTGCTTGAATAGTAGCTCCGTATCCTGAAGATTTTGAGGAAGCTATAAAAAAAATAATGAAATAAAATCGGTTGTCAAAAATTATTTAATGTGCTAAATTACATAACCTATGGAATTGAAAAAATCAAGACATCGCCTATAGACATGGAAGCCAGAAAAAAGATTGATATGAGATCTGGAGACACTGTTCGTGTTTGGCAGAAAATACAGGAAGGAGAAAAAACAAGACTTCAAGCTTTTGAAGGAATGGTTTTGGCTTTGAAACATGGAAAAGAAAATGGCGGAACTTTTACTGTCAGAAGAGTCGTGGATGATGTCGGAGTTGAAAGAATTTTCCCATTATATTCTCCATCTATCGATTCGATCGAAGTTTTGAAGAGAGCACAAGTAAGAAGAGCAAAACTTTATTACATCAGAGAAAAAGCCACTAAAGAATTGAAGAGACATTTGAAGAGCGAGCTTCTTGGAGCCAGAAAAGAAAGCAATACCGATACGAAAAAGGCAGAAAAAGAAAAGAAAGAAGAGAAATAATTTGAGCAAACAAAAAAACCACCAGGGAGTGGTTTTTTTGTCCAATTAAATTGGTAGACGCTACATCCTTGAGCCAAATATATAAGATGATATAATAAGATGGTGAAAAGGGGACCAAAACCAAGAAGTAAAGTAAAAATAAAATGGTCTGCAAATTTTGCTTATGCAATCGGGCTTATTGCAACAGATGGCAATTTATCTCCCGACGGCAGACATATATCATTTACTTCAAAAGATATTGAACAAATCAATAATTATCAAAAAGCATTAAAAATTAGTTGCAGTATAGGAAAAAAAAGTAATGGTTTTGTTAAAGAAAAAAAATATTATGTAGTACAGTTTAGCGATATTTTTTTCTATCAATTTTTAGAATCTATTGGAATAACTCGTGCAAAATCAAAAACTCTGGGTAAAATAGATGTTCCATCAAAATATTTTTTTGATTTTTTACGAGGCTCATTTGATGGCGATGGTACATTTTATTCATATTGGGATAAAAGATGGAAATCTAGTTTCATGTTTTATTTGGAATTTATATCAGCGAGTAAAAAACATATCTTATGGATAAGATCTGAGATTGAAAAGAGATTAAAGATTAGAGGACATATAACTAATGATGGCAGTAAAAAAACGTTACAATTAAAATATGCCAAAAGAGAATCGCTGGAAATTATTAAAAGAATGTACTACAATCAAACGGTTGTTTGTTTATCCCGCAAGCGTATTAAAATTATCAAAGTTTTAAAGATTGAACATAATCAGCAAAAGAGGTATGAGTTTTGACAAAATAATGCACGGGTGTTGTAACTGGTAGCCAAGTATGCTTGAGGTGCATATGCCGTAAGGCGTGCGGGTTCAAGTCCCGCCCCGTGCACATTGCAAATAATTGAAAATCGCTAAACTTATATTTAGAGGCGATTTTCTTTTGTAGTATACAAGTTGAACTGGGCGTAACGAAGGAGATTATGTCGGAGATTTGTCTTAAGTTCACGAAAGACAAAATGTCTGACCACACAAAATTCTTCAATATTATAAAAAATATTGTATAATTGTTAAACATTATGAAAACATTTTACAAAATTTTCGGCCTATCTTTCATATGGTTCTCGGTCTGGGGCATTTTTATTTTTTATCTTCAGCCACAAGGAGTCGATTATATAAATAATTATCTTCTTACCGCCATATATTTTCTGCTTGTTATTGTCGCTCTCACTTCGATCTTCAAAAAAGAAATGGACGGTTATATCGATAAATTTTCACCGAGAGATTTATTGGCAATGGTTCTTTTTTCTATTGTCGTCATATCGATATATTATTTTTTGAATGCCCTGAACATAAATACTCCGCTCGGAGCCATAAGAAATACTTTGCCCGCAGTTTTCCAGCTCGATCCAAAGTTTATAGTTACTAAAGCTTTTGAAATAATGTTCCAGCAGGTATTTTTCATGATAAGCATATATTATCTTTTTGGAAATAATGTTTCAAAATATATAGATATACTTTTGTTCGGTTTTTATACCATGTTTATACATCTGCCAATACTTTTTACGGATGCTTCCACGGGTAAAATCCTTTTTGGAGCTTCATTTTTTGTAGGTTTGATTTTTTCTTACTGCATTACAAAATCGAAAAAAGGTTTTATATACAGCTATATGATACACTTCGGACTATACGTGATTTTGACAGCGATTTTTTGGCTCGGAGGTTCAAAATTAATATCGGGTTTGGGAATAATTTAAAATTTGTCGGACTTGTAGATAAAAAATGTTTGGCTTAATTCAAAAAAAATGCTTTACACAAAAAAAGGAGACGATGGAAAAACAAATATTTTCGGCTGCAATCAGCGGCTTTCAAAAAGTTCGGCAATAACTGAAGCACTTGGATGTTTGGACGAGATAAATTCCTATCTTGGAGTCGTGAAGTCAAAAATTAGCGATGATAAAAACAAGGAAATAATCCATCGGATTCAAAACGATCTTTTTATTATTCAAGCTGAAGTTGCCGGAGCAGACAAGAAAATAAAAGAGGAAGAAGTAAATTTTTTGGAAGAAATCATAAGCAATATTGAAAAAGAACTTCCACCAATTAAAACTTTTCTAATTTCTGGTGCGAATGAGATTTCTGCCAGTTTTGATTTTGCCCGAACGCTTGCACGCCGAGCCGAAAGAAGAGTTGTTGCTGTCTCCGAAGAAGGAATTGCAAAAATCGACTCTCAAACTCTGATTTTTTTGAACAGACTTTCGAGTTTGCTTTATGCTTTTGCGAGATTTACCGCAAAAGAAAATGGAGCGGAAAAATCTCCGAAATATTAATCCTAGATTTTATCGCAAAAATCTGTTATAAATAGCAAATCAAAACAATGTTTTGATGAATGGTGGCTATGGTGTAGCGGTAGCACAAGAGTTTGTGGAACTTTTAGTTCGGGTTCAACTCCCGATAGCCACCCAAATGAAAAAGCGGCGTTAAGCCGTCTTTTTCATTTGGGTGGCTAAGCAAGCAAACTGCTTTGCTTGCGTTCGGGAGTTGAACAGCGGAATGATGTTTTTTCAGCAGGAAAAACGAATGAGCTGGTGCCCAGACAAAGCTGAGTGACGACGAAGCTTTAGTCGAGGGAAACATCCCCGATAGCCACCCAAATGAAAAAGCGGCGTTAAGCCGTCTTTTTCATTTGGGTGGCTAAGCAAGCAAACTGCTTTGCTTGCGTTCGGGAGTTGAACAGCGGAATGATGTTTTTTCAGCAGGAAAAACGAATGAGCTGGTGCCCAGACAAAGCTGAGTGACGACGAAGCTTTAGTCGAGGGAAACATCCCCGATAGCCACCCAAATGAAAAAGCGGCGTTAAGCCGTCTTTTTCATTTGGGTGGCTAAGCAAGCAAACTGCTTTGCTTGCGTTCGGGAGTTGAACAGCGGAATGATGTTTTTTCAGCAGGAAAAACGAATGAGCTGGTGCCCAGACAAAGCTGAGTGACGACGAGATGAGAGGCGAGGGAAACATCCCCGATAGCCACCCAGCATTATTTTTAAGATAATATATCCTTATATTACTTTGGTTTTCCAATTCTACTCTGGTATACTTTTGGTATGAATAAGGAAACAAAATTATTTATTGAAAAATTACAAACACAATCCAATGTTCTCGGAATTATTTTATTCGGTTCTTGGGCAAGAGGAAATAATCGTCCAAACAGCGATATTGATTTGATAGTTATTCTTAAAGATGGGTTCAAAAGAACTGTAGAGTATAAAGATGACCAAGCTTTTGAAATTACATACACAACAGAAAAATCAGTTATGGAATATTGGAAAAGTCAAAAAGATGATTGTGCAGGGTTGTGGAAGGTGGCAAAAATTCTTTATGATAAAGATGGAACAATAAAAAAACTTGAAAAATTTGCTCAGAAAATAATAAGCAAAGGAAAAGAACCATTAGACGAGACAAAATTAAATCATCTGAAATTTGATGCAGGAGATAGTTTAGAAGCAATAAGAGCTTTTTCTAAGACAGAACCAATATTAGCAAATTTTTTGTTAAATAATAAAATTTTTGGTCTAACTGAGTTATTTTTTGATATACGACAATTGTGGATACCTGCTCCCAAACAGAGATTTTCTGAAATAAGAGAAATTAATCAAGAACTTTTTAATCTTCTGAACCGATTCTATCAAGAGAACATATTTCTTGTGGAAAAAATTAAGATTGCAGAGGAAATCACCCAAATAGTTTTTAAACAATAGTGTACTCGAGGGTAGGGTAAAAAGCGGGAATATAAATACTTGTATCATTTAATCTATCAAACACAGTTCTTACATCCTCTACAACGGCACCCAAGAGAATTTTTACTGTAAATATTTTTTAAAGACACTCGTGATATAATTTAGTCATGAAAAAATATCCATTGTACATATATGTGATTGGGACTGCTGTTGCATGGGCGATTGTTCTCACGCTCTCATGGTTTGGTGTTATCTGGAAACCCTTCCATAACGTTGTCACAGTATTTGGAGGTTTCGTGCTCGGAATGCTATATATGTATATTAGCATGAAGTGATTTGCAGTTAATAAATAGTGTATTCAAAAATACTGGAATATAAATACTCACATCATTTAATTTTGCAAAAATAGTTCTAACATCTTCTGCTACGATACCAACTTTTTAGGTGTGATATGTGAAGTATCTTGACGTTTTGGTTTTTTTAGTGTACTATTTTTTGTGGAAGATTAATCTTTTAAAAATAGAGAGGGGAGAAAAAATGAAAAAATCATTATTTCTGTTTGTATGTTTTATTTTCTTTGTTGTAGGTTATGTTCGCGCTGCCGATGAGACAAATGCCGCAAAAGGCCCTTATCTTGCATGCGTTGCAACTGTCGGTATTGATAAGACCGACGGCAAAGAAAAAATTTCGGAAATAAAAGGTCTTGCATCGGGAGAAATTTTTGGTTTTAAGGGCAATCTTGATACCTCAAATACTACTGTTACGGCTGAAGCAACGACACAAACTGCTATTCAGGTTTTTGAAGTTGTCAGAGACGGAACAGCCGATGATTATCTTGGATTCTTTGATCGGCCGATTTATGAACTTTATCTGACACAGAGCCAGGTAAAAGAATTTCTAGATAACCCGATCTTTTTCAAGGACGACGACCACTACTATAATTTTTTATGCAGGGAGAATGGCCATTGTTTCCTGGTAAGTGCAAAACATTCGGAAAATGGAATAAATATGTTCGTGTTTCCATTTCCAACTGACACTTCGCTGTCAGGGATAATCCTGTCGGCGAAAAATAATTTAATTATAGTTGTGCCAGCGCCGAAATTGTAATTTCCTCTGTCAGATTTAACCCTTCAGTATCTTGCGACAAGCATGGTACTGGAGGGTTTTTTAAATTGGAAAATATGGCAGGGATTTTTTTGTTGCAATTTGATATAATTTCTATGTAATTGTATGGATACAAAAATTTTAATAAAAACTATCGATAGGCTGACAAAATCTCCGAAAGGAATTCTTGCAATAGATGAAAGTACAAAAACTTGCAATAGCCGTTTTGAAAAACTCGGAGTTCCGCAGACCGAAGAAAAAAGAAGGGAATACCGCGAGCTTCTTGTCACCGCTCCGAACATTGAAAAATATATTTCGGGATATATCGTTTTTGACGAGACGATAAGACAGTTCACAAAAAACGGAAAAAGTTTTACTTCTATTTTAAAATCAAAAAAAATCGATATCGGAATAAAAGTTGATAAAGGAACTGTAGATTTTGGAAATATTCCGGGAGATAAAATTACCGAAGGGCTTGAAGGATTGTCCGAAAGATTGGACGAATACAAAAAAATGGGCGCGACTTTTGCAAAGTGGAGAGCGATTTATAATATCAGCGAAAATACTCCGAGCGAGGAAGACATGAAAGCAAACGCAGAAAATTTTTCAAAGTATGCTTTGCTTTGCCAGGAACATGACATCGTTCCGATAGTCGAGCCGGAAGAATTGATAGACGGCGACCACTCGATTGAAAAGTGCTATGAAGTGACGGCGAAAAATCTGGATATGATTTTTTCCGCGCTGAAATCTGCAGGAATTTTTATTCCCGGAATGATTTTGAAAACCAGCATGGTGATTGCCGGAAAAGGCGCGCAAAAACAATCGGCTCCCGAAGAAGTGGCGGAGATGACTATAAAATGCTTGAAAGAAAATGTTCCGGCTGAAATCGGCGGGATAGTTTTTCTTTCCGGCGGACAGGAAGATGAGGAAGCGACTTTGAATCTGAATGCGATGAAGAAACTCGGCAAACTGCCTTGGCCTCTGACTTTTTCTTATGGCAGAGCGATACAAAATCCGGCGCTCCAAAGCTGGGCGAAAAATCCGGCAGATTTTTTGACAGCTCAAAAATTGCTCGTTGAAGCCGCGAAAAGAAATAATTTGGCGAACAAAGGAAAATATAAAAAATAATCCACTATTATATGCTGTTTGTCTTTACTGAAAATTAAAAAATGTGTATAATATAGGAGATATTTAAAAAGTTGCTTTAGATGACAAATTTAAAAAAATACATACCATTTTTTTTCGCTGCAGCTCTTATTTTATTGCCTATAAAATCTTTTTCGGCACCTTTGTATTACCCAGGACAGACAATAGATCCTCAATGTTATCCGACAGATTCTGATTGTGCCGTTAGCACAACAACTTCTTCCTCAGTTTGGAATCTTAACGGCACCAGTGCAAATTATTTGGCTGGAAATATCGGAATTGGAACTTCAACGCCGAGCTCGCTTCTTTTTGTCAATGGTTCGACAACAATTTCTTCTCTTACTTCCGGATTTGTAAAATCAGATAATTCTGGAAATCTTTATACTGATTCAACCGCATATACTACTGAAGGGGAAAATGATAATTTATCTTACAGATACAATACGGTGCCGCTTTTATATTGGACTGATGCTCCTAAAGTAGTAAAGACCATAAGTGTTACACATACGAATAATTATGGCACATGGGATGGGAAAAATCTTTGGGTTCCAGGCGGCGGAGCTGATAATATATCAAAAATAAATGAGAATGGACAAATTTTATTTACTTATAGTCTTTTATCTACTCAATATTTAGGAAATATAGCATCTCCTTTACAATTGGCATATGATGGAAGAAATATTTGGATAGCAAGCTACGATAATTATGGACAACTGATCAGATTTGATACTGTGACTAACACTATTACAGGCCATTATATAATGAATCCTTCAGGATCTGGAGGTGGAGGAATACAAGGGATTGTTTGGGATGGAACTAATATATGGATAGGTCTTGCTCAAGATAATGGTGGAACTGGTTTGGTTGAAAAAATTGATCCGAATACCGGAGCAGTATTGGCTTCTGTTGGAGGCCAGACTAATGTAAATGGAATGGCAATAACGGATTTGCCATCAGCGTCTGGAAATGGAATGACTGAATATATTTGGGCTGCTTGCGATGGTTTCATAACTAAAATAAATGCTAGCGATATGACATATCAGTCATTTCCTTCAGGCGTATATACGTATCGCATAGCGACAGACGGACAATACATTTATGGAGCAAGTTTTGAAGATGGAGCAATAAGAAAATTTTCAGCTGAGGACGGTTCGCTTGTTGCAACTTGGCCGGCCAATCGACTTCTGAATACGATTGCTTTTGATGGAAAATATATTTGGACAGCGGATAATAATTATAACGTGACTATTTTCGATAGAGATACTGGAAATGTTATTTATACTTTGCCTAATGCTGGCAGTTCAGATTTGATTTTCGACGGAACTTATATGTGGAGTATTTCATATATGATTGGACAGGTAAATAAAATTTCCGTAGGAAATGAAATAGGTAATTTGAAAGTTGCACAAAGTTTAAGCATTATGGATGATAATTCAAATACGGCTTTATTTCTTTCAGGAACTTCTACCGAGAAGTAGTTTCATGTTGAGTAATTTTGGAATCGGAACAACAACACCTTCTCAAGCTTTGACAGTGAATGGAAATATGAATTTGTCTGGAGCATTTTTTGACAGTACAAATGCTTCTGGAACCGCAGGAATGGTATTGCTCAGTACTGGTACAAGCACTACATGGGTATCAACATCCTCACTGAACATAAATGGAAGTATGAACAGCGGTGTTGCTGGCCAGTTGGCATATTGGACATCTCCAAGTGTAATAGGAAGTCTTGCAACTGGAACGCCAGGATTATTTTTGAGAGCTTCCTCAACTTCTCCAACTGGATTTGATTGGGCCTTTGCAAGCAGCAGCAGCATAAGCCAATGGAATACAAATGGTTCAAATATTTATTACGATGAGGGAGATGTTGGAATCGGAACTTCAACTCCAAGTTCGGCTCTTGATGTTATCGGTATGGTTACAGTAGATAATGTTTCTTCTCACGCAAGCAGTTCACTAACTTTATCCGGCGGAGATGTTATTAATCTGCAGTCTCCTAACGGAATGCAATATAGTAATGGAAATAATATAGAAAGTTATTTGAATAATAATGAAATTTATTTTAATTTTTCCGATCCGACTGACAGCAATGCCGGCGCATCATTGGATTTTTACAAACAAGGACTTTCCGGAAATTTTAAATCGGACGATGGTTCCAGTGGAAGTTTGACTATAAATAATGGCGAAACTTATTCAGGTTTTTATAATGGAAATGATAGTTCTTATGGAAGTTCAGAGGTGACAAATTCTGGTATTCATCTAAGTTTCAATAATTCATCAAATGGTACTCTAGGAGACTCGTTTGTTTATCCATTTGAATTTGGCGGAGATTTTCAAAATGGTTCCAATAGCGGGCATATATATGCAGAAGATACTGCTCTTGATATAAGTGGAACAGATATAAACGGCGGCAGTGGAATTCACTCTGTTGAAGTAAGTCCAAACACTGCTTCCATTTTTCGGACAGAGCACGACATCATCTCCTTATTATAATTTCAGCATAGACAAAGATAATGGATTATCGGTTTCATTCAGCACGACAACTCCTGTGTTTACAGTTCTCACAAACGGAAATGTCGGAATTGGAACTTCAACTCCTTCGCAAGCTCTGACAGTGAATGGAAATCTTGCTTTGTCAGGAGCGATTTTTGACAGCACGAATGCTTCGGGAACTGCAGGAATGATTTTGGAAAGCACGGGAACTTCTACTTTATGGACTGATACTAAATCTCTGACTGGAGGAGCCGGATATTCTTGGACCGCTCAAACCGCGCCAGGAACTTCCGCGTGGTCGTCTGTTGTTTATGGCGATGGAAAATTTGTCGCGGTATCTTACGACGGTCATGTAATGAATTCTTCCGATGGAATAAATTGGGCGACTTCAACATCAGCCGAAGCAAACAGTTGGACTTCCGTAACTTACGGCAATGGATTATTTGTCGCGGTTGCGAGCAGCGGAACTCATCAAGTTATGATTTCCAAGGATGGAATAAATTGGACTTTACAAACAGCAGTTAATGGTTCGTGGAATTCAGTAACTTACGGTGATGGAAAATTTGTTGCGATAGCAGCGGGACTATGGACGATGTCTTCTCCTGATGGAATAAATTGGACACTTTATACTGTATTTTCGGGTGACTCTTGGGATTCAATAACTTATGGTAACGGATTATTTGTTGCTGTCTCTGGAGGCGGTCATGTGGCGGTTTCCAATGACGGAATAAATTGGACACAAACATCTATTGTAGCTGATGGATGGCAATCAATAGCTTACGGCAACGGATTATTTGTTGCTGTCGCTAGTGGTGGAGATGTTGAAACTTCTCCAGATGGAATAAATTGGACGGCGCAAATATCAGCCATTCCAAACTCATTACGCTCAATAGCTTATGGCAACGGATTATTTGTTGTAGTCACCAATAGCTTAGGCTCAACTAATCAAGTTATGACTTCACCCGACGGAATGAATTGGACAGTCCGATCATCCGCTGAAGCAAATACTTGGAATTCGGTAGCTTACGGAAATGGAACTTTCGTTGCAGTTTCTCAAGATGGAACTCATCGGGCCATGAGTTCGGGCGAAACAGATTCAAATATAATTCCTACAGATAATATTTATCAAGGTGGAATGAATATTTTTGGATATGTCGGAATTGGAACAACAACTCCATCGCAGGCTTTGACGGTGAATGGAAATCTTTCTTTGTCAGGAGCAATTTTTGATAGCACAAATGCTTCTGGAACAGCTGGAATGATTTTACAAAGTACGGGTACGAGCACATTATGGACGATAAATTCATCGCCAAGTTTCGCATATGCTTCGTCATCATATCTTTTGTATTCTTCTTCAACGGAAGTTTTGAACTCTGCGAATTTTGCCCCAGTTTCTATTCCTAGTGCCGTAACTTATGATACAAATACGTTGGCAGTTTATAATTTTGAAAATAATGGGAATGATTCAATCAGCAATTATAATTTGACACCAGTAGGCACCGGTCCAGTTTTTCAAACAGATTTAATAAAACAAGGTTCATATTCAGAAAGTGTTCAGGTTGGTAATGGCAGTGGTGCTAATTATGATATATTTCCAAATTCTTTGATGACAACTCTTGGAAGTGAATCTCAGTGGACTATTGAAGGATGGGTATATCTTAGCTCAGTACGAAGTCCTAGTGTATGGAGTACCTTTATTACAAATAATTGGGCTACAACCACAGGAGATTTGGCTGTAGAACTTAGAACGGATTCACCCGATGTATGTTTTGGGTATGCTCCTCAGATGAATAGCTGTGGCTATGATCCTTCAATTACAACTGATGCTTGGCATTTTGTTTCAGTCCAGTGGGATGGTTCCAATGCGAAATTATATATAGATAGTTCGTTAGTCGGAACAATTGCTTCTTCAATAAATATCTTTGCCTCTCCAATCGGACCAATGGTAATTGGAAATGGAACAACTTATTCAGACAGTTATAATACAAATTCAAGAATTGATAAAATGATTGTAAGTAATGTTGTCAGAAACGGAGTTGAAACAGATCCAACGATTGGCGGATATTTTACCCCTCAAATATTTGCAGATGCTTCCGGAACTCTTTTTGCTAAGAACGCAATTGGAACAATATCCAATCTTAATTCTTGGGTAACAAATGGCAATAATACAGATTATCTTTTAGGAAATGTTGGAATTGGTACTGACGCACCATCGTCGGCACTTACAGTTATCGGTTCAACTACAATCTCAAGTCTTTCTTCTGGTTTTGTAAAAGCAACAGCATCAGGAGAGCTTTATACAGATCCGAATACATATTCTACAGAAGGGGAAAATGATAATTTATCTTACAGATATAATACAGACCCACTTTTATATTGGAGTGGTGCTGGTCCACAAATAGTTAAAAATATAACTGTTCCTGGTGCTGAAAATTATGGAGCTTGGGATGGTCAGAATTTTTGGACGACGAATTTTTACAACAGTTCCATATCAAAAGTAAATGCAAACGGAGTTGTTTTGGCTACTTATACTTTTTATGGCACGAATCCAATACAAGCGGTTTATGATGGAAAAAATATTTGGGTTGCCAGTGCAAACGGTCTTGGCACGTTGATAAAATTTAATCCAACCACCTTAGCTTCTTCCACATATATTACGAATCCTGGAAGTGTCGGTTCAGGAGGAATCCAAGGCATTGTTTGGGATGGAAAAAATATTTGGATAGGTATTGCAGGTATTAATACCGTTGCAAAAGTAGATCCGTCTACTGGTGCGATTATTGCATCGACAACCGGACAATATAATGTAAACGGAATGGCTATAACAAACATAGAAGAAGCCTCCGGGACTGTGGAATATATCTGGGCGGCTAATACGTATGGTTTGGGCAAAATAAAAGCAAGTGATTTGAGTTACACGACTTATCCCGCCAGACAAGGTTCTTATCGCATAGCTACAGATGGAACATATATATATGATTCCGATTGGTTCACTGGAAAAATCGACAAATATTTAGCAAGTGACGGTTCTCTGGTTGACACATGGCAAGGTGAAACAGGTTTAAATACGATAGCCTTTGATGGAAAATATGTTTGGACGGGAGGTGGCGGACCAGATCTCGTTGAAATTTTTGATAGGGATAACGGAACCATGATTGATTCCATTCCTGATCCTGGAGTGGGTACAGGCCTTGCAGATTTGATATTTGACGGAAGTTATATGTGGGCTGTTGTAAACGGTACATCTTCATCAGTGATGAAAATTTCCATCGGCAACCAGATGGGTAACTTAAAAGTTGCACAAAGTTTGAGCATCATGGACGACAATGCCAACACAGCATTATTCCTTTCCGGCACATCAAGTCAAAACAGTTTCATGCTAAGCAATTTTGGAATCGGCACCACGAGCGCCTCATCCGTCCTCACAATATCCGGAACTCCAACAAGCACACTTATGCGACTTGTAGGATTCGGAAGTGGTGCTCTCATGACTGATGCAAACGGAGTTGTCTATGACAACTCAGACGAAAGATTGAAAGACATTGCAGGAACTTCAACAATCGGTCTTTCTGCAATAGAAGGATTGAATCCTATAAATTATCATTGGAATGCAACAAGCGGTCTTGATATGGTAAATGAATACACAGGATTCTCTGCACAAAACGTACAAGCAAACATTCCAAATGCAGTCGGAACAGATTCAAAAGGTTATCTCACTCTTGATGACAGGCCAATAGTCGCAGCTCTTGTAAATTCCGTAAAAGAAATCGGTTCATTCATCACAAAAGTTGAAAATGGAATCGCTTATCTCACGAACATTGTTGTTGAAAGATTAACTGTTGGTTCAACTATTTCTCCTGAAGGAATTACGATGTATGACACTGTGACGAAACAGCCGTATTGCGTTTCTGTAAGCAATGGAAGTCTTGTTAACAAACCTGGAGATTGTTCATCATATGATTCATCGACATCAACATCGGAAATGGAAAGTCTAGGTACGGGCGGAAGTTCTGCTCCTGATATAATTTCCACTTCCTCTACTTCTTCAGTTGATATTTTAACTTCAACTTCTTCTTCCGAAACCTCCACCTCGACTGAAGCAACTTCCACGAGTTCAACCGCAACCACCACGCAAGCAACCTCAACTCCTTCCAGCGACGGCACCGCGACTTCAACAGCAACTTCAACTCCAGCAGACACCACACCTCCAGTCATAACAATAAACGGAGATAATCCAACAAACATAACAGCAGGAGACACATATACAGATGCAGGAGCAACAGCTCTAGATGATATAGATGGAACAGTTCCAGTATTGACTTCAGGCGCAGTCGATTCTTCAACAGCCGGAACTTACACAATCACTTACACTGCAAGCGATTCTTCCGGAAACACTTCAACAGCCGAAAGAATTGTAAATGTCGCACCTGTCCAAACTTCCGATGATAGTGCGACGAGCAGTGATGCGACATCGACAGTTTCGTAAAAATTAAAATAAAAAGGGCGGCCGCTTCGCGGCCGCCCTTTTAAATTTTTTTTTATCGTAGATCGATTCGCGAAAGTGTAATCACTTGAGGGAAGCGAGTTGTGTTTTGCCGTTTGCGGCGGCGAAATCTCATAGCGAAAAGAAAACCTGGTATTTTAAAAGCCGTCTTGAAACGGCTTTTAAAATTTTTCTTATTTAATTATTCCCGCTTTCTTCAATGTCGCATAAGCGCCATTTTTCTGAATAGTTTTTATACCTTTTGTTGAAATAGTTAAGACGAAAGTTTTCTTTAGTTCAGGAACATATATCCTTTTTTTCTGGAAATTGACTTGTTTTCTCACTTTTCCTGTTGGGTTAAACTGCGTAGCACGAGTTGCGTTGCTGTAGCCACCGCTCATAAGTGAAGTCTTTTTTGTTATTGGACAGATTTTTGCCATAAATTTTATTTGAATTAATTTATAAAACTCAGAATTTAGTAAAGATTTGCTTCACAATTCAGCTTTTAGTTTTACGGTCTTTCATGTTATCATAATATTGTAAAAACGCAATGTTTAAATAGTTTCTTATCCTTATTGTCATTGCGAGCGAAGCGAAGCAAACCAGATCTTATTTTTTTAACTAGACTTAAACCTGGGTTGCCACGCTTTGCTCGCAATGACAACACAAATATCAAAATGCAATTGAACGTAATTTTCGAAATCATAATACTTATTTTTTCTGTCATCATTCACGAAATCTCTCACGGTTTCATGGCTCTTTATTTTGGAGATAAAACTGCACAATATGAAGGCAGACTTACTTTAAATCCTCTGAAACATCTGGATTGGTTCGGTTCCGTTATTTTGCCCCTCGCATTGTATTTGACCGGAACCGGAATAATGTTCGGCTGGGCAAAACCTGTTCCATATAATCCGTACAATTTGAGAAACAGAAATATAGCAGAACCGCTTGTCGCGCTCGCCGGCCCGGCATCAAATATTTTCGTGGCAATTATTTTCGGACTTTTGATAAGAGGCATGGCTTATTTTGGCCTTGTTTCTTCTGTTGCAATGACTGGGTTGTTAAATATTTTTGCATTTGTTGTTCTTATAAATGTAAGCTTGGCAATTTTCAATCTGATACCTGTGCCACCGCTTGACGGTTCAAAAATTTTCTTCGCATTCTTACCACCAGTGGCAAAATATAAATTTTTCAGCATTTCCGAGAAATATGGATTGATAATCCTCCTGCTTATTATATTGTTTTTGCCGAATTTTATTTTGCCGGTAATTCATTTTGTTTTTTCACTTATTACCGGAATAAATTAAGTTTTAACTGGATTTCTTTTGTTAAAATTTATGATAAAATATAATGAATAAAATGAAAAACTTTAAAAAATCCGGCTTCACTCTCATCGAAATGCTCGTTGCCACTGCCGTCTTCATGTCCGTCATGACAGTTGCCGTTTCAGCTTTGATAACGATAATAAATGCAGACAAACAATCGCAGAATATAAAAACGACGACAGACGCCGTGACATTTGCAATAGACACGATGTCGAGAGATATGAGAGTCGGCACAGATTATACTTGTTTGAAGGATTCCACGCCGACTGACGGTCCCCAAGGATTGGAACAAAGCGATTGTGCTGGCGGTTCGAGATCAGTCGGATATTTAAATAATTCCGGTCAATATATAAAATATTCCTTTACTCCGCCAAACGGAACGAATAGTTCGGGCGTGCTGACGGAAAATACTTGCGATTCAGATTTTACAACTTGCTCATCTGAAGACCTCATCTCTTCAGATTCCGGCGCGAATATTTCCAATGTGGAATTTTATGTCATGGGCGTTGATTGTGAAAACGGCGAGGGAAGTTGTTCCGCAAAAGCTCAGCCAGGCATTCTCATTTCCGTTTCCGGCGTCATTCCCGAAACAACAAGCACCACGACAACCGAATTTGATTTGCAGACAAAGATTATGCAAAGATCTATTAAATAAAATTATGAATATTAATTTTTCAAAAAAGAATATAAACAATAAAAAGGCGTTCACCTTGATTGAAGCTCTTGTCGCCATCGCCGTTCTCATGGTTGCCATCACCGGCCCGATGATTTTGGCACAGAAAAGTTTGTCGGCTGCCGAGTCGGATAAAGATCAGGCGATAGCCGGGTCTTTGGCGCAAGATGCGATTGAAACTGTGCTGGGAGTAAGAGATCAGATTTCAAAAAACGGTTCTCCAGGAGATGATTGGCTCACAGGTCCAGCATCAAATCCGCAAGGATTTTTATATCCTTGTCTTTGCACGACCGATGATACATGCAATTTTAATTCAGTACACTTAAGATCTTGCACGATAGACACGACATCAACAGTTTTGGATGGAAGTAATATTCAACCTGCTCAACCACCAGTCCCCAAACTAACAATGACCTATAATGTTAATTCACAAGGTGCAACATCTTTTTTGAAATATGGATATGATGGTTATGTTAATAACGTTTTTACTCCCAGCTCTGCTCCTTCTGGCGAAGTTGTAAAACTCTCAAAATTCACCAGATATATTACTGTAAGAAAAAATCCAGCGAATGATGGCAATACAAATGAAGCCGTAATAAGTGTCAAAGTTTCCTGGGATTCTTCTTCCGGAATTCAAAGTATTATTCCTGTTCAAGATTTCATATACAACTATTCCGCGAATCTTTGAGGAAATAAAAACGAGAATGAAAATATGAAATAAAAATAGGGCTCAGCAGATTTAATCTGCCGAGCCCTATGAAGTTTTGCCACTTAATTTTAGCCTAAACTTCCTGAAAAATTTCCTCCGTTTTGTAAGGGATCAGGAGCACTCGTTCCATAAATGCTCCCATTTCTGTAAACGGTTACGTGCAGGATTTTGTCGCAAACACCTTGATAAAACAAATCCGACACATAGGGGACCGTTTGAACGTCTAGTGAATTCCAGTTTCCGTCACTGTCAAACGTGGCTTGCAAATTTTGCGTGGTCCACGCTGTCAGCTCCGTCGCTTCGTCGTAAACACCATAGGAGATTGTAAAAGTATCTCCCGGCGTTCCCGTAATGACAATCTCCCATATCACAGTGGATTGGGGAGTGATTGTCACGGTTGCTGTAGCTGTGGATGTTTCCGTTGACGTCGGCGTAATTGTCGCTGTCGAATTTCCAACAGCTGTCGGCGTTTTTGTAACCGTCGGCGTGGCATTCACGACGACATTGTTCGTCGGCGTCGCAGTCGCTTTTCCAGCTTCTGCAGTTTGCGTTTCCTGTGCGCAGAGCGCGCAGCCAGTCGACGGCCCCACCGGATTTTTTGTGCACCCGGCGGCAATAACGATTATAAAAAAAACTGTAACAACAACTCCAAAAATCAATGAGATTTTTTTCATGTTCGCACCTCCAGAGTGCCCTGTCCCGAGATAAAACTAATGTTTTATTTTTCGGGATTTTATTTTTATATTTTTTAAGTGGCTTTCAAAGTACAAGCCAACATTATTTTCTTACAAATCAAAAGATTTGACAAAATTCATGTGGCGTTATCTGCTAATATTCTACACTTATTCCCCATATCTGTCAATCAGCTATCCACAGCCTGTTTGTGCGACAAAATATGGCTAGAAATAATGCTATATTCTAAATATTTTAGGATAATTATAGAAATATAACTTTACTTTCGTTTTTTTTAAAAAAAATTAAAATTTTTCTGATACAATATATCTATGAATACAAAAAACTTTGATCCATATGATTTTTCCGAAAGGGAAATTGACGGAGTAAAAATCTATTATAAAAATTTGCCGACAGCGCCGTGTATTCATATTCGTGTGGTATTTAATACTGGTGCTTTTGATGATCCAATAGGAAAGGAGGGTTTGTCTCATTTTTTAGAGCATATGATTTTTAACGGTTCGCCAACTTTGCCGAATAAAAAGGCGATAAAGGAATGGTCAAAAATTCATACATTGAACACATGGAACGCCTGGACTAATTTTGATAATACTTGCTATTGGCTTAAATGTTTGCCTGAAGAATATGACAAAGTTCTTCCAGGAATGAAAGATATGATTTTCAATTCGTACTCACGGGATGAAGATGTTGAGCATGAAAGGAAGGTAATCACGCAGGAAGCGTGGAATGGATTTTTGAATGAAAAATATTTGAATTATTGCAGAGATTTTAATGATAATTTATATCATGGGCATTCTCACGCGAGAATTTTTACACCGCTTGGCTGGCCGGATACAATAGAAAAAATATCGGCGGATGATATAAAAAGTTGGCACAAGAAAAATTATGGAATCGGAAATTTTTATATAGTTCTTGCTGGCGCCGTGGAAGAAAAACATGTTGAAGGTTTAAAAAATTTTTTGAAAGATTTGCCTAAAGTGAGTGAAACCGTTAAAAAAGTCGGAGAGCTCGGCAGGCCGAAAAACAAAAGATTTGTAAAAACCGCTGATGAAATTGGCGAAGTGAAGGAACAGGTTGAGATTTCAGTGATGAGGGTTGCAGAAAAAATGCTTTATTCTAAAAACGAAATAATCAGTTTATCGGGCAGATTGCTATACGATTTGTTGTTTGAAAGATTGAGAATGGAAAATAGTCTTTGTTATGGAGTTATGGTCAGCTTTTGGCCGGAAAAATCATTTTCTCAGATGTCTATGAATGTAAAAACCGATGAGAAGAATATTGAGATAGTCGAAAAAGAATTTGAAAAAGCTATAAATGAAATTCTGAATAAGAAACATGTCTCCAGATTTGATCTAATAAAGAAAATGTACATTGAACAATTAAAATCTGCAGAGTTTATTTCTGGCGATATCGCCAATACTTCAGTTCGCGAAGTGTCGAAATTTGATGGACATATTATTACGCAGAAAGAACAGCTCAAAGATGCAGAAGAAGTGTTGTATGACGATGTTGTAAAATTTATAAAATTCGCTTTTGATCCGGAATATATTTATACAGAAATTATTCTTCCGTCAAAAAAATAATAGCGGATAATATATTTAAAATATTTTTTTGCTTTTAAATTCATCTCTGCTATAAGGACCTCTTTCCCAGCCGGTTAAGATTTTTTTCATAAATTCTTTTGATTCATCATTAGACATTGTTTTCAATCCTAGTTCTGAAGCAACTTCTTCTATTTGTTTGATAGTTTTAGGAACATTTTCTTTGTTGTCTATCACTATTTCCATTTCACAATGAAAACCCCAGCTGACAGTGTATTTTATGGCAAATTCTACTCCTTTATATAAATAGTTGTGACGATTTTGGTATGAGTATAAATGATTTTCACCGTAACCAAGAATATCTAATATTCTTAAAACATTATTCATATCTTTTGGTAAAAAATTAACATCAATCTCTTCAAAGTCATCTCCAAGGCCAATTTTTTGAAGTTTTAAAGTTAATTTGGCACTATTTTTAGTTTCACTATTTACAACTTTTATAAGCTTATCTGGAAGGTGATAGAAGTATGAATCTTTATTATCTTCACCCAGGTCTTTACCATTTTTAATAAGAAAATCATTTAGTTCAATAAACTTCTTTTCATCTATCAGCGAGCGTAACTCAACTTCAATATTTTTCTTAGTTTCCATTATAAAAAGTATAGCATAAATGATTAAATTAGAATGCATAAAATTTTAAATAATAAAAAACTAGCCATTTTCATGGCTAGCTGTGTTGAATGGGGGAGTTTATTTTTCCAGTTTTGCTAATGCATCTCTTAGTTGAGATAAGATGTATTGAGCTTTATCAGGACATTCTTTATTGATGTCCTCAATAAGTGGAAAAAAAACTTTTCTTGTTTCTTTAATTTTTCTTTGCTGTTTTTCCTGACAACAAGAATCAAGAGTTCTTGTATTGTGCAGTCTGTCAGCCAGTTTGATAAGTTTAACCTCAATACTGGAATTCTTTACATGTTCAAAATACCATTTAAGTCTTTTCTTGTTTGATGAAAACCGCGGGTCATCCTTTTTCGGTTTTGTTACCGCTGAGACGAACTTAGCTACTCGCTCACCGAAAATAGTTTTGATTCTATTCTCCGTAAGTATGTAGCTATCTTCAAGGATGTCATGAAGTAAAGCTGCGATAATAATTTCTACGTCAAAGATTCCAAATTCTTCGGCGAGAATTATTGCCACAGCTCTCACATGTTCAAAATATCTTGCATCTGTTTCTCTGAACTGATTTCTGTGTCCATACTTTGCCAGTTGATAGGCAAAGTCCAATTTTTCCATTTCAGCTGGGGAGATTTTAAGACAAAAAATGTTCAAGAACCTTTTGTGATTTTCACCACACGTACCTTCTTTTCTTCTCGCATCCTCGTTCATTTTATCTCTCCTTTTTGAGATGTATTTTGTAAACTATATTAAGGTCCTAAATCTGGCTTGATTCTAGAGTAAATAGGGAGGAGTGTCAAATTAAAATATAAATAAAATTTTGTTTGAGAAAACATATAATAAATGATACTATGCTTTCCATGCGCCGGTCGTATAGTGGCAATTACACGAGACTGTAAATCTTGCGGCTTCGGCCTTCGGGGGTTCGAGTCCCTCCCGGCGCACATTGATGAGATAATGTGGCAGTGTTTGTTAATTTGACATAATCTCAATATATCTATATAATATACAGGTATAATTATTTAATAAATTTATTAGGTTAATAATATGGAAAAATTTGAAATGAAAAATAATATTGAAGATAACCATTCTGAGAATGGTGCTATTGATAAATCAAAAAAACATGTTAAAGAGAGTATAGAATCTCCTGATTTTTTGAATATATTAGAAAAAGAATTATTGGATAGAAGAGAATTTGATTTATCTGAATTATCTAGTAAAGAACAATTTGAATTGATTAAAGATAGGTCATTAAATATAATATCTGAAAATGATTTATTAGAGAGGCTTGAAAAATCAAAAAAGGAAGATAAACCTCTTGTTGTAAAATTCGGTATAGATCCAACTGGATCTGAGATACATATTGGTCACGCAGTACCTATGGTTATAGTAAATAGATTACAAAGAATGGGTCATAAAGTAGTATTTGTTATAGGTGATTTTACAGCAAAGATAGGCGATCCAAGTGGAAGAACTGCAGAGCGTCCAGCATTAACTGATGAAATTATTACTCAAAATCTTAGTTCTTATAAAGAACAAATTAAACCGTTTTTTGATTTATCAAAAGCTGAGATTTTACATAATGGTGATTGGTTAAATGATATTAAGTTACCCGATTTTGTTAAATTATTAAGTAAAATTAATGTTTCCGATTCTTTACAGAGAGATGATTTTCGTAAAAGATTATCAGAAGGACAAGGTTTGACACAAGCTGAACTTATATATTCCGTGATTATGGCTATGGATTCTTTACATATTGATAATGATGTCGAGGTTGGTGGAGTTGATCAATTATTAAATTTACAGATGTGTAGAAAAGTTATGGAAATAGAAGGTAATAAACCTGAATGTTTGATAACAACAGGATTATTACCTGGTATAACAGGAAATGATCAAAAAATGAGTAAAAGTCTTGGAAATTATGTTGGATTATCGCATTCTTCAAAGGAAATATATGGGAGAATAATGTCAATACCAGATTCATTACTTGAAACTTACTTTAAAGCTATGTCTGAAATTAATGATGAGGAATGGGATATCTTGGATAATATGATTAAAAATGGTGGTATAAATCCAATGGAGGTCAAAAAAATGTTAGCTAGATATATAGTGTCAGTATTACATAACAAAAATGAATCAGAAGATGCTGAAAAAGACTTTGCTTTAAGATTTTCTAAAAAAGATTATTTAGAATTAAATGATTTAAATTCGTACGAACAAGTTGATGGAAACTCTTCAATTTTAGATTTTCTTTCAGAAAAAGAATTATTTAAATCAAAAGGAGATATTAGAAGACTTGCTACAAGTGGAGCAATTAAGATAATAAGTAATGATGGCACAATTATAAAAGTAGATAATCCTTTAGATTCTTTTGAATCTAAGATATCACTTAAAGAATTTATATTGAAAATTGGTAAAAAAGTTCTATCAATAAAATTGAAGTAAAATGACGGAAAATATTTCGGAGAAGAATATAAACAAAGTGGTTTTTGACGATAGTTATTATTCTGAAATTATTAAAAAATATAACTATAATCCAGTTGACTTTAAAAAAATAAATTTTTCTATTAATAATTTAGATATCGCAACTCTAGAAAGTAAATTTGTCTGTCATCATAATGGAGATGTGTTTGTAGATAATATGAAAAAAGGACAAAAATCTATAATCACAACTGGTTTTGGTTTAAGTGGAAATCCTCATCTTGGTAGTATATCTGAAATGTTAAAAATCGTTGCTTTTTCAAAAGCTGGTTTAAATACCCAGGTAGTTCTTGGTGATCTTGATTCATATAATGCTAGAAATCAAGAAATTGATATTGTGCGTAAAAGAGTAAAATTATATATAAAATTTTTGAAAAATTTAGGATATAATAAAAATAATATATTAAGAGATCAATATTCTCACGTTGACGTATTACATACAGCTTTTATAATAGCCCACTATTTGACAGATGAAGATTTTACAGAAGCTGAAGAAGATATTTCTTATATATACAAAAAAGAAGGTATATATAAAAATTTTAGTTTCCCCATGAAACTTTCTTTATTATTAATGATTGCTGATTTTATTCATCTAGGGACTGTTAATGGAAATAAAAATATTATGGTAATGTTAGGAATGGAAGAACATAAATATGTTCTTTTAGCTAAAAAAGTTGTTGAGAGGATGAACTTAAAAATTAACATTTCGGCAATTTACGGTAAAATAATAAAAGGATTAAATGGATATCCTAAGATGTGTAAGAGTATAAAAAAATCATCTATAAGCGTATTAAATACAC
Source organism: uncultured bacterium (assembly GCA_963798465.1). Taxonomy (GTDB): domain Bacteria; phylum Patescibacteriota; class Minisyncoccia; order Phycocordibacterales; family GWA1-40-21; genus Bog-1340. Next base: position 237,050 of record CAWCTC010000001.1, read on the forward strand.
CTAAAGAAATATTATCATTACTTTATAATAATAGTGATTCTTTAGATAATATTGATAATAATGCTGTTTTTCAAATGATGGAACAGACATCATATTTTACCGCATCTCAATTAAAAGATATTCGTTCTATTTGTAAAAGAGGGGATAAAAAAGAATGGACAAAAGTTATAAAAAAATATTCTATAATGTTGAATAAAATATTAAGTAAGTGGCCTAAAAATAAGGATTTATCTTAGTGTTTTATTGATATATCAATATTTGATTGATATTATGGTAAAAAAACTATTTTTTTAGTTTGAGTTTTACCTTTGTTTTTAAATAATTTTAAACCTATTTTAAAATCTTTAAGTTTAAAAACATTTGTAATGATACCCTTAATTTTTATCTTTTCTTTGAGTATTAGGTCAATAGCTTTTTTAAAATCATCTTTTCTATTGGTCTTGGTGTAAGAATTTGATCCAATCATACATATTTCTTTTGAGAATAATTTTCTAGCGTTTAGTGGAAGAATATAGTTTTCTTTAAAAACACCCAAAACCAATATCGTACCTCGTATTTTTGTAATATCAATTGATGTATTTACTGTACTACAATTGTTTCTTCCAACGCATTCAACGGTGATATCGAAATGATCTTTATATTTAGAATAGTTTTTTGTATTTTTATCAAATAGAATAGCTTCTTTAGCTCCTTTATATTTTGCTACTCTACGGAATAATTCTCCTATAGTCCCATTACCTATAATCCCAACATTCTTATTGTATAAATTTGGAATAAATTGAAGTGCGTGTATACACACAGCTAATGGATCAGCCAATACAAATTTGTATTCAAATTTATCAGATGGTATTTTATACAAATTTTTATTATTTGTAACAAGTATTTTTTCAGCAAAACCACCATTAACATTTTTACCTAATGCTGTTTTATTCAAGCAGTGTTGTATGTATCCTTTTTTACAAATACTACATTTTGAACAACCAATTATTGGGGAAATGACTACCATATCTCCAATTTTTATTGGACTTCTATTTTTGTTTGTAACAATAACTTCACCAATTATTTCATGCCCTAATATTTTTTTTTCTTTATATCCTATTTTTTCTATATTTTGAACATCACTACCACATAATCCTACTGCCTTAACTTTTACAATTACATCATTATTCTTTATAATTTTTGGGTCAGATACCTCCTTATATAGAATTTTGTTTTTTGATATTACAATTGCTTTCATATATATTTTTTATATTTATTAGAGTTTCCACCAGTCAACATAATAAATTCCTCAAGTTTTTTAATAGCTAATCCAGATTCTATTGCTATCTTAGCTTTATTATAACCGTCAGTAATATTGCTAGCCTTATCTGAAAGAAATAATATAGTAGCCGCATTTACACATATAATATCAATTAATGCCTCATTTCCTTTACCAGATAAAGCTTGAACTCCTTTTTTAATATTCATTTCTTTATTATTACCTTGCATTATTGATTCTCTATCATATCTAGGGAATTTTAAAATATTTGCTGTTTGTATACTTTTAATATTACCGATAACTCCATTTTTAGCTCCTATTATCGATGTGGTACCGAATACACCAACTTCATCAAAGAAATGTACACCATCATCTGTTGTTGTAACTACCATAACATTTTTATATCCAAGTTTTAAAAAAACTTCTGCTGATGTATTTATACTATTATGAGATAAACCATAAAGTAGTACATTTGGTTTAAAGGGTAAAACAGTTCCAGCCAAGCCCAAACTTAAAACATGTGGTGCATAAAAATTACCACCATATTTTGAATCAAATTTTTTTATTTGATTTTCAATTTTAAAAAAACCTAAGCCTGTTTTTTTAAGTATATTAATCATTTTTTGTTTGTTAATATTTATATTTGCTCCTAATGATTCTATAAAATCACTAGAACCGCTTGCTGATGAAGTTGCTTTTGAACATGGTTTGGCCACATATGCTCCGATTGATGCAGCTACTATTGCAGCACATGATGAAACATTTATTGTTTTAATTGCTTTTTTCCCACTACCTGCAACTCCAATTACTTTTTTATTTTGACCAATATCTATGATGGGTATGTTGTCAATATTTATATTATCTAATTTTAATGCTGCCTTTATAAAGCCTACAACCTCATCCACTTTAGGTTGTTTAGCCATAATTCCATTAAGTAAAATACCCATGATTACTGCTCTTTTGGTATTATCTTTAATTTTTAAGGCAGTTGAAAATACTTTGAAGGACTCGGATTCATTCATATCCTGCCGAACATTCATCTTATATACTGCATTTTGCAAAATATTTGGCAACTCTATTGATTTTGCAAATTTTTTATTTTTTTTCATATTTCATATTTATATATTCTAATACTCTTTTTACAGAATCATTTATTGTTTCGTTTTCAGAGTTTAATACTAAATCTGCCATTTTGTATTCGTTTTTTAAAGATGAATAAATTTTAGATTTAATTTTGTGGAGTGAAACCTTATTTATTTTATTAATATCTTTTCTGCTTGTCGCTCTTAAAAAACATGTTTTTACACTAGCTTTAATTTGTATAACAAAAAATAATTTATTAGTTTTTCTTGCAAGATTTTTTAATAATTTAATATATTTATCTTGTTCAATACTATTGTCTAATATAACATTAAAGTTATTTGAAATGAAGTACTCACAATTGTTCAGTATTATATTAGCAATATCATCATTATATCTTTTAGAAGTGTTTTTATAATCAGATATAGTGTATTTTATATAATCTGGTTCTATAAGGACAGTCCGGTAAAAAGTTTTTTGTAACTCTTTTGCCAAAGTAGACTTGCCACTACCCATCGGACCATTTATTATTAATAAAAAATTGTTTCTACTCATATATGTATACATTATTACATTTTTTGTATAAAAAGAAATAAACCTAGGGGAAAAGGGGTCAGGAGCCTTTTTATGATATACTCTATTCATGCCAAGAAATATTAGAGTAGATATTGCAGGAGAAATATATCATATAATAAATCGTGCAAATGCACGGATGAAGATTTTTGATAATGATAAAGATTACAAACTATTTGAACAAGTATTAGAAGAAGCAAAGGATCGTACAGACATAAAAATATATGCATATTGTGTAATGCCAAATCACTGGCATTTAGTTGTATCACCAAAAAATGATGGCAATCTATCAAAATTTATGGCTTGGTTCACTATGACACATACCCAAAGATGGCACTCAATGCACAAAAGTATAGGAAGTGGTCATTTGTATCAAGGAAGATACAAATCATTTATTGTTCAAAGTAATGAATATTTTTTACAACTATGCAGATATGTGGAAAGAAATCCAGTAAGAGCAAAATTAGAAAAGAAAGCGCAAGGTTGGAAATGGGGAAGTCTATGGAGAAGAGAAAATGGAACTATAGAACAACTTAAAATTCTAAATTCATGGCCAACGGACACACCAAAAAACTATCTTGGTTGGGTAAATGAATCTGAATCAATAGAAGCACTCAGTCTAATTCGAAATAGTGTGAATAAAGGTAAACCCTATGGTAAAATGTCGTGGATAGAAAAGAAAATTGATGAGTATAAACTTGAATCAACATTACGCAGTCCTGGAAGACCAAAGAAAGGCTCCTGACCCTATTTTTTCCAAAGAAGTTTGATTTTGCGAATATCTTTGATAAAGACAAAAATATGATCTTGTTTGATCAAAGATATTCTTATGAAAACAATAGGACAGAAAAATGTTTTTCAGAAAAATGTCCCTTTGTGCCAGTATGTAATGGTGGATGTGTATGGCGTTCAATTTTTAAAAATCCACCGAATGGATATTTAAATCGGAATTGTAATAAGACGGCGATGTCGATTATTAATTCGGGTTTAATCAAATCAGAATTTTTGTAATTACTAATTTGACTAATGGCGGGTTGTTTTTCGACAGCCCGCCTTTTTTAGTATACTATATTTGAATATGCTATATAAACAATTTATTAAAAACTATAAAGAAGATTATAAAAAATATAATGGATGGTTGAAGAAGGAAACAAGTCACTACATCTTTAATTATTTTGATAATAAATTTATAAAAGAACATATAAATAGGATATCAAAAATCCAGGAAAATTCTAATAATAAAATTTTTGAATTTTTAGGTATAAGAAATGCAAAAAAATTAATTATTATATATATCCAAGTGAATTTTTAAAAAGTAAATATATGGGCAATCCAATTTATGCTCAGTCTGTTTATAAAGATTATTCAGTACACATAGTTTATAATAAAAAAATTAGACCTCTTGGACCTCATGAAGATACACATTTAATTTCTTTAAAATTTGGTTTACCGCCAAGTTTTTTTGCTGAAGGTTTAGCAGAATCGATTGCAAGCAAAAAAAGATTTTTTAATGGTAAAAGCAGAAAATATTTTATTAAAAAATGGTTGAACAAATATGATAAAGATAGTCTATCTAATTTTTTTATTCAAAAAGGTTGGCTCGATACTCCAGATAATGAAAGCGGGGAGTTTTATTCAATAGCAATGTCCTTTACCTTGTATTTGATAAAAGTTTTTGGCAAAGAGAAATTTTTTAAATTATATAAAAAAATTAATAGAAATATGACTATAAAGCAAATAGTTTATACAATGGAGAAAGTTTTTCTGATGGATTATGAACAAATAATCTCTAATTGGAAAATATGAATGGCAACGTTGAATCTTACCATTTAGATTATTTAATGGGCAAAATACGGCTAGAAATTTAGCAAATATATTATTATTCATATTTGCTTTTTGAAAAGCTTTATTGTATTATCTTTTTATCTTAGCTACTTGGCTGTACGCAAAGGTTGCCTGTTTCCGAAAGGAAATATATAGAGTTGAATACTTAACGAGTTGCGGGGATTTTTGCGATTAAGAAGGGAGCAAAAGTTTCTGTAGCTTTTTTGTTTATAAGATATATCTTTATTAGAAAAAAATATTAATTATGCCTACAATAAATCAATTAATCAAAAAGAATAGGAAAACTGCAAAGAGAAAGCCGAAAGCTGTCGCTTTGATGAAGGGTTTCAATACTCTTGAGAACAGACCGACAAGAAATAATTCTCCTTTCAAGAGAGGTGTTTGTATAAAAGTTACAACAAAGACTCCAAAGAAACCAAACTCTGCTATCAGAAAGATTGCAAGGGTTAGACTTTCTAATGGAATGGAAGTTACTGCTTATATTCCGGGAATGGGACACAATTTACAGGAACACTCAGTTGTTCTTTTAAGAGGTGGAAGAGTTAAGGACCTCGGTATTAGATATACTATAGTAAGAGGAGTTCTTGATGCAACTGCAGTTGAAGGAAGAAGAAAAGGTCGCAGCCAATACGGTGCAAAAAAGCCGAAAGCGGAAGTAAAGAAATAATCTAATTTGAAAGAAGCGTCGCGCCTAATAATAGGACAGTTGTGCGACGTGATTTCGTAAAACCAATGAGAAGAAAATTAAAAACAAAGAAAGCATTAAAGCCGGATTATAAATATCAGTCTCCGAAAGTTTCAAAACTTATAAACTATATAATGTATAGCGGAAAGAAAAGTATAGCCGAGAAAATAATCTACGATATGCTTGAAATTGTAAAAGAACAGGCAAAAGTTAAAAATCCTGTTGAAATACTTGAACTTGCTCTTTCAAACACTGCTCCGAATATGGAAGTCAGATCAAAAAGAGTCGGAGGTGCGAATTATCAGGTGCCAGTCGAAGTCAGGCCGGAAAGAAGAGCTGCTTTGTCCATGAAATGGATTATCGATGCCGCAAGAAGCAAGAAAGGTTCTCCGATTGCGGAAAAATTGGCTGCGGAAATAATTTCAGCTTCAAAGAATGAAGGTGAAGCAGTCAGGAAGAGGGAGAATACTCATAAAATGGCAGAGGCAAACAAAGCCTTCGCTCATTTTGCCTGGTAATTTTCTTTTAATTTTTGCGAACTTCTTCGTTGCTGAGAAAATTTGTTTCTGCAATGTACCAACGTACATTTTAGTCACAAATTTTCTCACCACCTCGAATTTCATCAAAAATAAAAAGAAAAAATTAATTCAAATATTTTTTATTAACAATTATCAAATCTCGTCGCGCTTAAAGGACGGTCGCGCGACATGATTTCGCAAAATCAAAAATGAAACGAGATTATCCATTAGAAAAAGTAAGAAACTTCGGTATCATTGCGCACATTGATGCTGGAAAGACGACAACATCCGAGAGAATTCTTTATTACACGGGTTCTCAGCATAAAATCGGAGAAGTTCACGAAGGTGAAACGACGACCGACTGGATGGAACAGGAAAGAGAAAGAGGAATCACTATTACCTCGGCCGCTATTACCTGTTTCTGGAATCCTTCATACATGCCGAAGGAAGACACGAGCAAAAAAGTAAGATTCAATATCATCGATACTCCGGGGCACATCGATTTTACCGCAGAAGTTAAGCGTTCACTGCGAGTTCTTGACGGAGCTCTTGTCGTTTTTGACGGAGTTGCAGGAGTTGAACCGCAGTCTGAAACAAATTGGAGATATGCCGACGAAGGAAAAGTCCCAAGAATCTGTTTGATAAATAAACTAGATAGAACTGGAGGAAGTTTTGAAAGATCATTTCAATCAATTTTGGAAAGGCTTACAAAAGATGCAGTCAGAATGCAGCTTCCAATCGGAGCGGAATCGGATTTCATCGGAGTTGTGGATTTGATGAAGATGAAGGCGTATTATTTTGAAGGTGAAATGGGTTCAATCGTCAGAGAAGCCGAAGTGCCGACAGATATGCTTGATGAGGCGAAAAAATACAGGCAGGAACTTGTGGAAAAAATTGCCGAGAATGATGAAAAATTAATGAATGATTATCTTGAAGGAAAAGAAATTCCGATAGACGAATTGAAAAAAGTTTTGAGAAAAGCGACGATTGCAAACACGATTGTCCCTGTTTTTACAGGTTCAGCTTTGAAAAATAAAGGCATTCAGCTTTCTCTTGATGCAGTTGTCGATTATCTTCCTTCACCTCTTGATATTCCGCCGGTAAGTGGAATCGATCCAAGAGATGGAAGCGAAGCAATTAGACACGCGTCCGATGAAGAGCCATTTTGTGCTTTGGCTTTCAAATTGCAGAACGATCCATTTGTCGGACAGCTTACATATTTCAGAGTTTATTCCGGAAGCATTTCTTCAGGAACATATATTTACAATTCAACAACAGGCGAAAAAGAAAGATTGGGAAGAATTGTCCGAATGCACGCAAATGACAGAGAAGAAGTTGAAACAGTTTTTTCCGGAGAAATTGCAGCTGCCGTCGGACTTAAAAATGCAAAAACTTCTCACACGCTTTGCGACGAGGCAAACCCAATAATTCTTGATCAAATCGTATTTCCTGAGCCGGTTATTACACTCAGAATTGAACCAAAGACAAAAGCCGACCAGGAAAAAATGGGATTTGCTTTGAAGAAACTTTCTGACGAAGATCCAACATTTAAAATTAAATCAGATTCAGAAACAGGAGAAACTGTTATGGCTGGCATGGGAGAGCTTCACCTTGAAATTCTTGTGGACAGAATGAAAAGAGAATTCGGAGTTGAAGCAAATGTCGGTAAACCACAAGTTGCTTACAAAGAAACAATTACCGGAGAAGCTGAGAAAGAAGAAAAATACATCAAGCAATCTGGAGGAAAAGGACAATACGGCCACGTTCTTATTAAAATCAAACCGATGCAACCTTTGGAGGAAGGAAAGAAAATTCCAAAAAATGTTAAGAGATACAGAAGACTTTGAATTCATCGATTCTATTAAAGGAGGAGTTATTCCACAAGAATTTATTCCTGCTGTTGAAAAAGGAGTCAAGGAAAGTATGGAAAGAGGAATTCTTGCAGGATACAGAATGGTAAATATTTCTTGCTGAACTTACTTACGGTTCATATCACGATGTCGACTCATCTGAAATCGCTTACAAGATTGCAGCTTCGATGGCTTTCCAAGATGCAGCGAAGAGAGCAAGACCTGTTATTCTTGAACCTGTCATGAAAGTTGAAGTTGTCACACCGGAGAAATTCATGGGAGACGTTTCAGGTTCAATTAATTCAAGAAGAGGACAAATAACTGAAATGTTCGACAGAGGAATGAACAAAGTCATCAGAGCAAATGTTCCGCTTGCGGAAATGTTCGGTTATGTCACGACACTTCGTTCAATTACTGAAGGAAGAGCTTCATCAACAATGGAATTCGGAAGCTATGAAATAGTTCCGCCAAATGTTGCGAAAGAGATTATTGAAGTGAGGGGCACACAAAGCAAGTAATTGAAAACCGCTGGGATACCAGCGGTTTTCTCTTGCTTTGTGTGAGACGGAGCGCGACGGCGCGAGTCCGGGCGTAGATTTTCTTATGAACGAAGTGAGTTAGAAAATCAAGTGCAAAGCTCGCGATATTTTTCAGCAGAAAATTATGCGTGACCTGCAATAACTAAATAATTTAGTTACTTAAATATTAAAATAGCAAAAATATAACAGAAACTTTTGTTTAATAAATTAATTATTCTACAATGTTTTTTGAATCCAACTTTAAAAAAAAGTTGGAATTGTTCTTTTTAGATTTAGATTAAAAATAAAATGATGAGGAGGTGAGAGTTTTTAGTTTTAGAAAGGTAAGAGTTTTAAAAAACTATATGAGGTGAAAGAAGAATGAAGAAATTTTTATTTCTCGTTTTAGCTTCAGTTTTAATCTTTATCGTTTCATGCTCGAAAAATGTAATGCCGACAGCAAGCGACAACAGTGCAACAGTTTCTGCTCTGTCAACAGGCTGGCATCAGCTGACGCAGTTGCAAAGAAACGCGGCAATTGTTGCGGCTGTCACTAATAACTGGTATAACGGTCAACTTTATACTGGATTAGGACAATGCAAAGGATGGGTACAAACTGTTGTATCTCAGGCATCAAGTGGGCTGGCTTGTCTTCCTGCCAATCAAGTACCTCCTGCATATCCTGTGGGTAATGAGTACAAATGGTCAACAAGCGATACTTGTTATCAATATGTCAATTGGCTTACTCAGAATGCTTGTATTCCAATTGAGTACTCTCAACCTGGGTGGATAGTGCAGATGTATTTTAAGACTTTAAGTACTGGTCACGTTGATCCTCACACCATGATTATTATGCGTGTGGACGGGACTGGTATTTATATTTCTGACTGCAATAGAAGTGTCGCTAATGCAGTTGCTATTAACTACTACATGCTATTTACGTATTTTTACGCACACGTGTCCGATTACTACGGAAATATCAACAGAAACTATTACAATTTGTATTCCGTTCTTTAGTTTGAATAGTTAGTTAAGTTTGTTATACTGCGAGTCTTGATTGATATTACCATCAAGACTCGTTTTTTATTAATAAATTAATTACCAAAAATATGATCAATAAAAAAATCTCAAATTTAAAAATTGTTTTAGCCGTCACTTTTCTATTGATTGTTGTTTTTGGATTCTATCTTTTAAAAACTCCTACCAAATCTATCAATTTAATAACTGTTGGTAGCGGTCCTTCTGGTATTGTTATTTCAGGTAATTATGCATATGTGGCTGATAATGGAGATGGAACTTTTTCTGTTATAAATATTTCCAATCCTTTATTACCCAAAAAAGTTACGATTGCTTATTTTAATAATTCCTTTGCGGGAGATTCTTTAAACGGTCTCGCTATTTCTGGTAATTATGCATACGTAACTAATCTAGCGAATAACTCAATTTCAGTTCTTGATATTTCAAATCCTTCATCTCCAAAACAGGTTGCTACAACAACAGTTGGAAGTGGCCCACTAAATATTGTTATCTTTGGCAAATATGCATATGTAACTGATAACATTGACGGTACACTTGACGGTATAGTTTCTGTTATTGATATTTCAAATCCTTTATTACCAAAACAAATTTCTACAACTAAAGTTGGAAAGGAACCTTCCGGTATAGCTATTAGTAATAGCTATGCATATGTGACCAATGGTGGTGATAATACTATTTCTGGTAACACAATTTCAGTTCTTGATATTTCAAATCCTTCATCTCCAAAACAGGTTGCTACAACAACAGTTGGAAAAGGTCCACAAAGCATTGCAATCAGCGGTAATTATGCATATGTAACCAATTATGTTGATGGTACAATCTCAGTTGTTAATATTTCAAATCCATTATCACCAAAACAAATTGCTACGGCTAAAGTGGGAGATGTTCCTATTGGCATTACAATTTCTGGAAAAAATGCATACGTAGCTAATTATAGATCCAATACTATTTCTGTTCTTGATATTTCAAATCCTTTATCTCCAAAACTGATTACTACCATCACAGTTGGAAGAGGTCCACAAGGTATCTTTATCCTTAATAAATATGCATACATAACAAATAATAGTGATGGTACAGTTTCTGTTGTTGATATTTCCAAAATCATATCCAAATAATTAATAACCCTATCAAGAATTGTCCTTGATAGGTATAAAAATACAGCAAAAGGCGGGCCGTAAACGGCCCGCCTTTTGAATTGGTTATAACTCTCAAAAGTATTGACTCTTTACTTTTCTCTTGCTATTATCTTTGATACGCACTGTGCGGCTTTTTATTTTATTATATAAGCTACACAACAGTTGCAAAGTCGTAATTTATAAGTTTCCCAGTTCGCATTCCATGCCATGAGCAGGTTGTGAATGATGGGAGTAATTAATTTAGCTGGTTTTATAGGCAGAGTCATTCTCGTGCACTCCGCTTTTAAAATCAGCAAGCACATAATATGGCAGAATTTTTAAGAGATAAACCACACGTAAACGTTGGTACAATCGGTCACATCGACCACGGTAAGACAACTTTAACAGCAGCAATCACGCATGTCCAGGCCTTGAAAGGTTTGGCAAATGAAATTGCTTACGATCAAGTCGCTAAAGCGTCAGAATCAGCAGGTAGAAGAGATGCAACAAAGATCATCACTATTTCTATTTCTCACGTCGAATATTCATCAGACAAGAGACACTATGCACACGTGGATTGCCCAGGGCACGCCGATTACATCAAGAACATGATTACAGGAGCCGCTCAAATGGACGGTGCTATTCTTGTAGTTTCAGCAGTTGACGGTCCTATGCCACAAACAAGAGAACACATTCTTTTGGCCAACCAAGTTGGAGTTCCAAAGATTGTTGTATTTCTAAACAAAGTTGACATGGTTCCAGATCCAGAACTTTTGGATTTGGTTGAAGCAGAAGTCAGAGAGCTTTTGACAAAATATAATTATGATGGAGAAAGCTCCGATAATCAGAGGTTCAGCAACAGAAGCTCTTAAAGCAAAGACACCAGATGATCCAGGAGCAAAATGTATAACTGAGCTTATGAATGCTCTTGATACATATATTCCGCTTCCAGTAAGAGATATCGACAAGCCATTTCTTATGCCTATTGAAGATATATTCTCAATTGAAGGAAGAGGAACTGTTGTTACCGGAAGAATTGAAAGAGGAATTGTAAAAGTTGGAGAAGAAGTTGAAATCGTGGGTATAAAACCAACAACAACCACAACAGTTACTGGTATCGAAATGTTCAACAAACAGCTTCAGAAGGGATGGCTGGAGACAATGCCGGAATTCTTTTGAGAGGTACAAAGAAAGAAGATGTTCACAGAGGACAAGTTCTTGGCAAAACCAGGAACATTCACTCCTCACACAGAATTTGAAGCTGAAGTTTATGTTTTGAAGAAAGAGGAAGGCGGAAGACACACACCATTCTTTACAGGTTACAAGCCACAGTTCTACATGAGAACAACAGACGTAACAGGAGATGTTACTCTTGCAACAGGAGTAGAAATGGTTATGCCAGGAGATACAGTTACATTTAAAGTTAAACTCGTTGCTCCAGTCGCTCTTGAAGACAAAATGAAATTTGCCATCAGAGAAGGAGGAAAGACAGTCGGTTCAGGAGTCGTGACGAAAGTCATTGCTTAGAAAAATAAGAGTGAAGCGATATATTCTTCTTAGCCCCGTGAAATAAATTTTGTAAAAATTTATTTTGTGAAAGCAAAATATTTCACTGGGGCTGCCCCAGTCAAATAAAAATGCAGAAATGCATTTGACGGGGCCATGATTTTTATACTCGCTTTGTTCGTTAAAAATCAATGGAAAAAACAGCAATAAAAAAGAATACGAAAAGCTGCACCAAAAATCAAAGCAACGAAAGTTGCTGCAAAGAGGAAAGCTTCTTCCATCTTAAGAATAAGAGTCAGGGCTTATGACAGCAAAATATTAGATGCTTCAGTGAAGCAAATAATTGAAACTGCTTTGCGACATGATGCAAAAATTGTCGGTCCAGTGCCCTTGCCAACGGAAATAAAAAAATATACGGTCAATCGAGCATCTTTCGTCTACAAAAATGCGCGAGAACAGTTTGAGATGAGGATACACAGAAGACTGATAGACATAATAAATCCGAACGCAAAAGTTATTGAGGCTCTTACAAACATCAGTTTGCCTTCAGGGGTGAACATCGATGTAAAGATGATCTAATAAAATCTAAATATTTACAGGCAGTGACCGCAATCCATTTATGGTTTGTGGTTTATCTGTATTAAAACATTATTAAAATAATACCGAATTTTAAAGTTAAGATATTGGCGACAATAAAACAATTTGAAATTCAAAACAGATGAAATTTATACTAGGAATAAAACAGAATATGACTCAAATCTTCGACGAGAGCGGAAAAGTCCATCCTGTACAATTTTGCAAGCTGGTCCTTCGACGATTACTCAGGTGAAGACCAAGGAGAATGACGGCTATTGCGCCGTCCAGATCGGATGCGGACAGAAAAATGAAAAAAATATAAACAAGCCGATGAAAGGCCATTTGAACGGAGTCAATGCAAGATTTATAAAAGAATTTGTAGTTCTCGATGTTGCACGCTTTCAAAGTCGGAGAAAAAATAGATCTCTCATCCTTTGCGGTGGGCGATGTTATTGAAGTTTCAGCTATTTCAAAAGGAAAAGGATATCAGAGCGTTATCAAGAGACATGGTTTCAAAGGACAGCCAAGAAGCCACGGACAAAAACATACGTGAAAATGCTCCAGGTTCTATTGGAGGAGGTTTGAGAAACAAAGTTCCGAAAGAATATGAGAATGGCCGGAAGAATGGGAGGAGACAGAATTACCGTAAAGAATCTAAAAGTTCTCGGAGTCGACCAAGAACAACAATCAGCTTTTGATTAGCGGAGCAGTTCCAGGAAGAAGGGGAACTCTCGTCGAAATCAGAGGATAATACTTCATGGAAAAAACAAAAACAAAAAACATGAAAAAAGTTTCAACCAAAAAAGCAAAAGAAATCGCTGAAAAAACCAAATAAAAGCGATTCCAGAAGCATCTTCTGCAAAAGTTTACAATCAAAGAGGAAAAGAAGTCGGCGAAATAAAATTACCGGGAAATGTTTTCGGACTTTCTTGGAATGCCGACCTTGTCACCAAGTCATATACTTCAATGCTTTCAGACAGCAGAGTTATTTATGCCCACACAAAAACAAGAGGAGAAGTCCAGGAGGAGGAAAGAAACCATGGCAACAGAAAGGAACAGGACGCGCAAGACACGGTTCCACAAGATCACCTATCTGGGTTCACGGAGGTATTGCCCACGGTCCAAACGGATTGAAAAATTACGGAAGAAAAATAAACAAGAAGATGAAATCAAAAGCTCTTTACACTATTCTTTCCAGAAAATTGAAAGACGGAGAAATTCTTTTTGTTGATAAATTTGAAATTGCAAAACCAAAAACGGCAGAAGCATAGAAATTTTGAAATCTTTGAGCAAAATAAAAACTGTCCGAGATATATTCACAAAAAAAAATAATAGCGCAATCATTGCGATTTCAGGAAAAAAGCCTGCTTTTGAAAAGAGTTTTTCAAATATCGGAAATGTCGCGGTCGACGAAGTTAGAAACATAAATCCGGTAGATTTATTGAACATGAAGTATCTCGTAATCGAGAATCCGGAAGAATCAATCAAATTTATTGCAGGTAAAATGACAAAATACAAATATACCATGAAAAACACAACAAGAAAAAAATCATATTTTGTCAATCATAAAGAAGCCAAAAATTACCGAAAAAGCAGGAATCAAGTCTGAATCCAGAATGTTTACACATTTCGAAGTTCAAAAGATGCCACAAAGAAAACGATTGCCGAAGCGATGCAAGTAGATTTACAAAGTTACGCCAATAAAAGTAAATATCGTAAATTTACCGGCAAAAAATGTTACAGCAAGAGGAAAAAGAGGAGTCAAACGGCTGTAAAAAAAGCTCTTGTATTCTTGAAAAAGGGAGATAAGATAGCATTTATATAAAATACAACATGAAATTCTATAAACCAACATCACCGTCCAGAAGAAACATGTCCACTGTTACTTACAGAGGAGTTATTGACTGCTGTCAAAGCCAGTAAAAGTCTCTGACAAAAGGAAGAAAGCAATGGCGGAAGAAACAACAGAGGAAGAATCACCATGAGACATCAAGGAGCGGGAAACAAAAAAGTTTTCAGAGATGTAGATTTTATTTACGACAAGAAAGATATTCCCGCAAAAATAGTGACAGTTGAATATGATCCTTACAGAACCGGATTCATCGGACTTGTAAATTACAAAGATGGAGAAAAAAGATATGTTCTTTTGCCAAAGGGAATGAAAGTCGGAGATACATTTCATTGTTTCAGAAAAAGCAGAAATGAAAACAGGAAACAGAGTGCCTTTGAAAAGAATTCCAGTCGGTGCATTTGTTTACAACGTTGAAATCAAAGTTGGACGGCGGAGCAAAGCTTTGCAGATCTGCTGGAAACTTCGGCCAGATTGTTGCAAACGACGCCGGATATGTCCACATCAAACTTCCTTCAACTGAAATCAGAAAAGTTCCTGAAAATGCATGGGCATGTATCGGATAAGTTTCAAATGAAGAACAGTGGCTCGTAAATGTCGGAAAAGCCGGAAGATCAAGATGGCTTGGAATCAGACCAACAGTTAGAGCTTCCGTTATGAACCCAGTGGACCACCCATACGGAGGAGGAGAAGGAAAACACGGACAGAGGTATGAGATTTGCAAAGACACTTGGGGTCAGCATGTCGGAAAAGGACAGAAAACAAGAACTCCGAAGAAATACTCAAATTATCTGGTTGTTTCAAGACGAAAAGTCGGAAAAGCAAAGGGAGAGAAATAATTTAAAAACCGCGAAAGCGATTGGAAAATTACTTGGCAGCAGGATAAATCCGTCACTTTTCATTTGCTTCAAACAGTGGTATATATTATGTATAAAACCATGTCTGAAAAAATACCAAAATCACCGGAAGAAAAAAAAAGACGAAGATCTTTTGAATGACGAAGATCTTCTGTCGATATTAAATGTATCAAAGGATGCATCTCTTTTACCTGTCCAAGATATTAAATTCAACAGGGATATGAAAGCTGCGGAAAGCGAGGCAATCTGGAATGCATTTTCGAAAGAACCTCAAAAATCTGAAGAGAGCGTAAAATATCTTGAAGAAAAAAAAGATAAGCTCAATGAAAAGCTAGAAGGCGAGACTGATGAAGGAAAAAAGAAAAAAGTTGAAATGATGCTGGCTGAAATCGATGAAATTATCAATAAATTGTCAGAAAATATCCCTGTTAAAAAATCTGAAGTTTCACCGGAAAAAAATAATGAGCCTGTTGCCACAAAAAAATCTGTCGCATCGGATTTTTTGTCCACCAATGAAGCAAAAGACGTTCTGAATAATTTTCCGAAAAAATTGCCAGATATTAAAAATCCTAGCAATCTCAACAGTTTTGAATTACCTGATATTCCAGTTAAAGAATTTGTAGATACAAATAAGGAAAATGTTCCCGCACGTTCTGACAAACAAAAAACAGAAGATATAATAAACAAGGCAAATGAAGAAAGAGAAAAACAAAAAAAGTTCGATATGGAGCTTAGAGAAAAAATTTCCAAACTTAAACCAATAGAAATAAAAACCGGCAACTTGGTTCCGGAAAAAGATTTATTTGGGAAAAAAAAAGAAATAACTCATGATCAAATGGAAGAGGCCTATTTTAAAGAAGCTAAAAATCTTAAAATTTCGCTGAAAGATTCCATCAGAAGTTATTTGATTGGCGGAGCCTGCATTTTAGAAAACACAGAAAAAATTATAAATTTGGTTGGTGTGAAACTTGAAAAAATAGGTCTTGTCGGTACAAAAATAAAATCCTCGGATATATTTGAAAGAGCTCAATTTCTCGGCCTATCTCCGTGCACAAACGATACAGTTTTAGACCTGTCTCCAAAGATGAAAGATTTATTTTCAAACGGAGGAGAATTTTTCATGTTTATTGAGAATCACAAAGTTCTTGCTTTATCTTGCGATAAAAACGGCAAAAATATGTCTTTACGATTGGTAGAAAGCAAAGATTTTCCTGATGACAGCAGATGGTTTTTCGATAGAAAATAAAATATCTCCGCTTTACTTTTTACGATTTTCTGATAATATTTTAAGTATTAAGGCCAAAGACAATCGGTATCCTGAAAGGGAAGAAATCCGATCGAGGCTTGCCCGAAGACTTGCTTGCAAGTGACGGGTCAACTCTAAATCGTTAGAGGCCTTATCGGAGATCGATTTGTGAAGCTTTTTTGCTGAACAAAGCGAGTCGTGTTTAGGAATCGGCGGAGCCGATTCCTATTCCGAAAAGCTAACCCCGTTGCTTTATTAAAATTAATATTTTAATAAAGATTAGCTTATAAACTTTATAAGGTCGATTTTTTATTATAAAAAATATTAGAATGCCTATCACAAAAGAAAAAAAGAAAGAATTAGTTGAAAAAATTTCCGAAGCTTTGAAAAAATCAAAGTCAGTCGTGTTTGCAAACTTTCATCAGTTGAATGTTGCGGACGATATGGCTATGAGAAGAGCTTTGAGAAAAGAAGGTGTTGGATACATGGTTGTCAGAAAAACACTCGCAAAGATTGCTTTGGCTGATGCCAAGATAGAAGGAACAATACCTGAATTCGTCGGTGAACTCGCCATGGTTTATGGCGAAGATCTAACGACTCCAGCAAGAGAATTTTATTCTTTCCAGAAAAAATACAAAGATAATGTAAAAATTGTCGGAGGAATTTTTGAAGGAAAATATATGACCGTCGAAGAAATGACTGCAATTGCAGCAATTCCTTCACAGAAAACTCTTTATGCTCAGTTCGTCAATCTTATCAATTCGCCGATTCAAAGATTTGCAGTTGTACTTGATGCAATAGCAAAGACAAAGACAGCATAAATTATATTATTAATTAATCTTAAAAATCACAATGGAAGAAACAAAAGTAGAAATTCCTGCAAAGTTCAAAGC
The DNA here is from genome assembly GCA_963798465.1 of uncultured bacterium. GTDB lineage: Bacteria > Patescibacteriota > Minisyncoccia > Phycocordibacterales > GWA1-40-21 > Bog-1340. Next base: position 254,457 of record CAWCTC010000001.1, read on the forward strand.
TTTGGTCACGGAAGTAGAAAAAATGTCAGTATTAGATCTTCACGAACTTGTAAAAGCTCTTGAAGCTCACTTCGGAGTATCAGCGCAAGCTGTGGCGGTTGCAGGTCCAGCAGTAGCAGCTGCCGCAACAGAAGAGAAATCTTCATTTAATGTAGAACTTACAGATGGAGGTGCTCAAAAAATTGCGGTTATCAAAGCAGTCAAGGAAGCACTAGGTCTTGGACTTAAAGAAGCAAAAGATTTGGTAGATGCAGCTCCTTCAGTCTTGAAAACAGATATGAAGAAGGAAGAAGCAGAGGCTTTGAAGAAAGCTGTTGAAGCAGCGGGTGGAAAGGTGACACTTAAATAGTCAAAAGTCTGTAAAGTCCATAAAGTCAAAAGTAAATACAAATCAAAAAGGGCGGGCGCTTTGCGCCCGCCCTTTTTGATTTTAACTTTTAATTATTTGTAATACAAAACTTGACTTTTGTATTACAGTAGATTAATATGTAAACATATGAGAAATATAGTAAATATATCAATGCCAGCTAGTTTAAAGAAAGAAGTTGACGCTTATGTAAAAGAGGGTCAGTATTCTTCTGTCAGTGAGTTTTTTCGTGATATGCTCAGAACTTGGAAAAGAAACAATCTTCTAGCCGAATTAAGAGCTTCACAGAAGGAAATAAGAGAAGGAAAGGGTAAAAAATTAATTTCTTTTAAGGATTTGAGATAATTTAATGGATATATTTTATACCCCAAAATTTTTGAGAGTCTATAAAAAACTATTGGATGAAATTAAAGATAAGGTAGAGTCAAAAGAAAAGTTAATCAAAAATGATCTGTTTAATAAAGCTCTTAAAACTCATAAATTGCACGGAGATTTTGAAGGTTTTTATGCCTTTTCCATTGATTATAAGATTAGAATAATTTTTGAACTTAGCGAAAATAATACAGCAATTTTTCATGATATAGGCAGTCATGATATATATGAGTAAATAAGTATCAATACAAAAGGCGGGCCGTAAACGGCCCGCCTTTTTGTGTTTGACAAATTACTGGGGGGGGTAAAATGGGTATTGGATTTATTAATTTAACTAATATAAAAATATGGAAAAAATGAATTTTGAACAACCAACTGATAAAGAAGGAATGAACTACAACATTGTAAGAATAACAGGCACGGATATTGTACGCGCAAGAAAGGCAGTTGAAAGACTACAAAAATTAGGGTTTGAGACCAGCCTTTATTTTCACTCTCTTGATTTAAGAGGAAGTGAACAGGATGCTACAGGACATCCTGGTCTTTTTAATCTTGAGGTAACGATACCTGAGGGAACAGATAGTAAAAAAGAAAAAGCTGCAGAGCGTGCAGTTCTAAAAGTAAATAACGATTATGATTTGCGAGCGAAGGAAGCAGGTCAAATTACTGCCTACAAGTACAATGACAAGGGAAAAGAAATACCATTTTCAATAGATTCAGAAAATTAATAATAAATAAAATAAAAAGGGCGGTTTTGCGAAGCAAAACCGCCCTTTTTATTTCTGCGGAATCACATCGCACGAGTCATTTTGGTGCGATTCATAATTGAGAAAAGAGCTTTTCAGTGCTATAATACGATTAATTATGGATGCATTAAGCACATTATTCGGCAGTGAAGCCCGAGTCAGAATCATGAGACTTTTCCTCTTCAATCCTGAGGAGGTTTTTGATTTTGATATGATATCTGAAAAGTCAAAAGTCAGCAGAGACACTGCGAAAAAGGAAATTGCAGTTTTTGAAAAAGCCAAACTTATCAAAAAAAAGTTTTTTTCTAAAAATCTTCCTAAAAAAGTCGGCAATAAAATCAAAGATGTAAAAGTCAAATCCAGTGGTTTTTATCTCAATCAGGATTTTTCATACATTATTGCTCTCAAGCAATTATTGATAAAAACAAAAACACTTGAAGGCGGAGAAATAGTCAGAAGACTTTCAAAAGCCGGCAGATTGAAAATGGTTATTGTTTCCGGTGTGTTCACCCAAGATAAAGACAGCAGAGTGGATATTTTCATTGTCGGCGACAACATAAGCAAATCATCTTTGAACAATATAATCCGTTCTTTGGAAGCCGAGCTTGGAAGAGAACTGACTTATGCATGTTTTGAAACTCAGGATTTCCAATACAGACTGGGCATGTATGACAAGCTGATTCGCGACGTCATGGATTATCCGCATCAGGTTTTGTTGGATAAAATTTCAGTGGAATAACTTTTGTTTATCAACATTACCAGTCGTTCAATGACTTTTCAAGTTGATTGATAAAATGATATAATTGCATTGTAAATAATGTCGTTGGGTTCTGAAATGTTCCCGGCTTAATTTGCAGGATATTTGATTATTTTGTAAATTAAAACGCCTCGATTCGGCGAAATTCAGGCGGATTATTAAAATTTATTAGATTAATTTAAGTTTTATATGTTAATAGATACATGGGGAAATGTTTTGTCGACTTCTTTGCAGAATATCTGGTTGGGTATTGCCAATTTTATTCCTACATTTTTAGCCGCCATTGTTTTGATTCTTGTCGGTTGGATAATCGGAGTAGTATTTTTCAAATTGATTGAAAATTTGGTAAGACTTTCAAAATTGGATGTTGCTTTGAAAGCGGCAGGTTTTGATAAAGTAGTTGAAAGAGCAGGACTTAAGCTGAACTCAGGATATTTTTTGGGCAAGCTCGTTGAATGGTTTTTCATCATAGTATTTGTAGTCGCGGCTCTTGATATTTTGAAATTGACTCAGGTGACGACATTTTTAAGCGATGTAGTTCTCGGATATTTGCCACAAGTTATTGTTGCAGTAATTATAATACTCGTTGCGGCTCTAGTTGCTGAAGCGATGCAGAAGATAGTTGTTGGCGCAGCAAAGTCAGCAAATATGAAGTCAGCAAATTTTGCCGGCAAAGTCACAAAATGGGCAATTTGGATTTTTGCCATTCTTGTAGCAATAACACAGCTTGGTATTGCAACTCAATTGATTCAAACTTTGTTCACTGGAGTCGTAATAGCGATTGCTTTAGCCTTGGGACTTTCATTTGGTCTGGGAGGACAAGAATGCGGCAGCAAAAACTATTGAGAAAATAAAAGGTGATATCTCAGATAAATAATAAAGATTGATTAACAATAAAAGGCGATTTTGCCCTGCAAAATCGCCTTTTATTATTGCGTTATTTTTTTAACAGTTTGTCTACTTTGTTGGTCACAAAATATTGCCATATAAATAAAGGCATATTCTTGTGATACAATTTTTGTAATACATAAATCGACATTATTGACTTGCAGGCTATTTTTGTCGGGAGTATAATTATGGCAGGATTATTCGGAAAGCATTATCCGAACAAATTTTTTTTAAGGGAGTCTAACTTTTGTTACACCTTGGTGCAACATCGAGGACACCCACCTAGATTTATCTAGGGTAATGTTTATCCAGTAATCCTTATTAAGAGACTCACCGATTGGTGGGTTTTTTATTTTTGATGATGAGATTTAAATTTTTATATTTGATATAATTAACCCGTTAAAGTTTTTGCTGACGTGTTGAAAATGATAATCAATCGGATAAATCTTTTAGTAAAGAAAAATCTGCAAAATGATTTAGTTATATAACATCAACACATTTTCACCCGTCAAAATTTGATTACAAATTTTCTTCGGGTAAGTCAGCAAAAATTTTCTCGGGTAAATGCACAAGAAAAAACTTTTATTAATTTCTTTCTTTACGATTCTGCTTATCGCAATTATCCATATTGTAGCTCTAAGATTTAGCTTGTATTGGAGATTCAGATGGTTGCATCTTTTTGTACATATGATGGGAGGGTTTTGGATTGCGATTACGATTTTATGGATAGCTTTGAAAATTGGGCATATTGAAAAAATTACACATTATAAAAGAAGAGCGTTGATTATAATGGTTGGTTCAGCTCTGATTATTGGAATAGTCTGGGAGATATTTGAACTTATTTTTAAGATTGATTTAGTAAATAAGATTGGTTATTGGCCGTATACGATTAATGCTGTGGTTGCCGATCTTATCGGAGGAATAATCGCATTTTGGTATTTTATGAGCAGTAAAAAGTCAGCAAATGTTTTGCCGAAAAAATCGGAAAATTATTTAATAATGCCGCTAGTAATAAAACAATAATATGAAAACAAAAAGCAAAAATATTTCGGGAAAGACAAAACTCACTTTTTATGGAGGAACGGGTTCTGTCACAGGCGCAAATTTTTTCTTGGAATCGACCGATGGCGATAAAACAATAAAATTTCTTGTTGATTGCGGACTAATGCAGGGAACTGAAACTGCGGATAGCTTCAACAGAGATCCATTTCCATACAATCCTGAAGAAATAGATTTTTTGATTGTTACTCATGCTCACATGGATCACATAGGCAGGATTCCTAAATTGGTAAAAGGTGGTTTCAAAGGGAAAATTTTAAGCACTCCGCCGACGAAAGATATGGCCGCGATTCTTTTTGAAGATGCGATTGGAATAATGGATTCTGATTCAAGAAAAAATGGAGTTTTGCCTTTGTATGATAAGCAAGATGCGGAAAAAGCGCTTAGTATTTGGGAGACGATTCCTTATCATCAGAACTACGGGCTTGGAAACGGCGTTTCAATTTATCTGAAAGATTCCGGACATATTTTAGGCTCTGCAATGGTTGAAGTGAGTGATGGGGAAATGAAAGCTATTTTTACAGGAGATTTGGGAAATTCTCCATCTTTGCTTTTGAATGACACTGAGAATATTACGGATGCAGATTATATTACGATGGAAAGCGTTTATGGAGATAGGAACCATGAGCCGAAAGAAAAAAGAAGAAATGAATTGAAGGATGCAATAAAAGATACTATTGATAATAAAAGACTTCTGATAATTCCGGTATTTTCCATTGAAAGAACTCAGATGATGCTTTATGAAATGAATGAATTTTTTGAAAGTCATGAGCTATCGCAGATTCCGGTTTTTCTTGATTCACCGCTCGCGATAAAGATAACCAGTATTTATGAAAAATATTGCAGTTATATGAACAAAGTTGTCTGTGATGCTATAAAAGGAGGAGATGATGTTTTTAATTTTCCAAGATTAAAATCAACAGCACTTATCAGAGATTCAGAAAAAATTGATGCAACTCCAAACCCAAAAATAATTCTTGCTGGAAGTGGAATGAGCAATGGCGGAAGAGTGGTCCATCATGAACATGATCATGCCGGAGATAAAAATGCGACAATTCTTCTTGTTGGATATCAAGCAGTCGGAACTTTGGGCAGACAGCTTCAAGATGGCGCGAAGACTGTAAATATTTATGGACAAAATATAGAAGTAAAAGCGAAGATTATAACTATTGAAGGTTTTTCTTCTCACAAAGATTCTGATCATCTTGTTGAGTTTGTTGAAATAGCAAATAATTCACACAAGCTCAAAAAAGTTTTTACAGTCATGGGCGAGCCGAAAGCTTCTTTATTTCTGGTGCAAAGGCTTCGCGATGAACTTGATGTGAATGCAGAATATCCGGAATATAAAGAATCGGTGGACTTAATTTAAAAGTTATAAAGTAATTAAATATAATATAAAAAGCGGCACAGAAGGTGTTGCTTTTATATTATTTAATAGAAGCTAAAGCAAATATGAGTAGAAGTATGAGAATAAAGGTATATATTATGTATATTATTATCCATAACGTTTGACCCCAGAATTTTGTATTTCTCCACCATTCCAGTCCGGTTTTGTGGGCGGAATATTGTCCATATATAGCAACAATAGATAAACCACACCATAAAATAAAAACAGTTGTTGTTGTATAATTTATGCCAGTTGGGAAATGAAAAAACACGAAGGAACCTAGTAATATTGGTAGAGAAAAAGTTAGCCACCAGTATTTTATTAGATATTTCATAAGAATATTGTATCATTTGTTAGAGTATAAACAATATAAAGGGCGGCCGCTTTGCGGCCGCCCTTTATATTGTTTTAATTAATTTTTCTTATTTAGCCTGAGCCATTATTCTCTTGAAAGTTTCTGGATTTGTCTGAGCGATAGATGAAAGCATTTTTCTATCTATTTCTATTTTATTTTTCTTTAAAGCTCCGATGAATTTGCTGTATGTTGAACCGTTTTCTCTGAGTATCGCGTTGATTCTTACATTCCACAATCTTCTGAAATCTCCTTTTTTGTCTCTTCTGTGCGCGAAAGCGTTTGCTCCTGCATGCATAATCGCTTCAATAGCTGAAGCTTCTTTGCTTCTTCTGTTCAAACGAAAGCCTTTGACTTGTTTAAGGACATTTCTTCTTGTTTTTGTTTTTAGTACGCCTCTCTTAACTCTTGTCATTGTATTTTGGTATTAGTCTTTTAAAATGAAACTTATTTAAACATTCCTCCGAGGAATCTTGATTTTGCCTTGTTGCTGAAATGAACCTGCATCGTTCTTTTTTTATTTTGCTTTTTACTTCCGCTTTCTTTTGCATTGAAATGGTTCTGGCCGGCTTTTCTGCCGATGATTTTTCCATTTTTGGTGACTTTCAATCTTTTCGTAAATGATTTGTTTGTTTTTGTCGACATATATTTATATTATTTATATTTTCTGAATTATTTTTTTGCTTTTTCTATGGTTATTGTCAGTCCTTTCGGTCCTCTTTGAGGAGCTTCAGCGACTTTGTATTCTTCCGTAATAAGTTTCAAAAGTCTTTCTAATCTTTCATTGAGGAAATTTTTATCTAAGTATTTCGCTCTTCCTGAAAGAAATAGGAGAAGTCTCACTCTATGGCCTTCCGAGAGCCACTCTGAAGCTTTTGCAGCTTTCATAATGAGATCGTGCTCGTCCGTCGCTATTTTGACCTGAATACTCTTTATATCTATGTTTTGAATCTTAGATTTTGAGTCTTTCTGTTTCTTCTTTTCAGTGTACTGAAATTTACCATAATCCATTATTTTTGCAATAGGAGGAACGGCATTTGGCGATATTTCTATCAAGTCCAGACCCATTTCTTCCGCTTTTTTCAAGGCATCACTTGCAGATAATATTCCGAGATTTTGTCCATCTTCAGTGATGACGCGAAGCTCAGGAACTCTTATTTGATGATTTATTCTTACTCTTATATTCAAAGTATTGTATTTTAAATAATTTACCCGATTAAACTTTTCATTTAGCCTAATTTAAACTTAATATATAGAAACCATGATAACAAATATTTATGTTAACTGACTTTCTTACAAAAGTTTGACGGGTGATTATGAAAGCTATTTATAGCATATTTTCCTTTTCATGGCAACAGATTATTTCAGAGAACATGAAGCAGATCGAGCCGAGAATTATTCCGGCAATGACATCTGAAGTCCAGTGAACCGAAAGATAAATCCTGCTGAAAGCTACGAGCGGAAATACTATTGAAGTCGTCCAGATGAATATTGTTTTTGAAAAACTTTTTTTCATATTTGGAGCCAGCAATAATATTGAAGACAGAAGGAAAACTGTAGCTATGGTGGCATGATCGCTTGGAAAACTAAAACCCTGTTCTACAAGATGTATGCTTTCCGGGCGAATTCTTTGCACGAAAAATTTTACTGTTTCCGGAAGTAGGATTCCCAAAGAGGTCGCGACTGTGAAAATATAAAAATAAAATTTATCCTTTAAAAACAGAAATAATCCGAAAATCAGGAAAATTGCGAAACCTTCGTATGGGTTGCATACTTTTGTAATTGAAAGCATCAAATCTGAAATGGAAGGGGACTGATGATTTGCGAAAAAGTTTCTAATGACAATATCCAGATGAAGGACAAAGTAATTTGCATTTGCGACGAGAAAAGCGATTGTCAGAAATAACAGTATCAATATGCTCAAAATAATTGCTTTGGTTTTTGTTTTCATTGCATTTTATTTTAGCATATAAAATCTTAGATTTTCCCCGATGCTCTGCATCGGTCCACATGCTATAGTTGGCTAATGCAACATATACGTAAGAAGCACAACGTTTCTCTAATCATTTACCACCTAGTTTGTCCATCGAAGTATAGAAGAGAAATTTTTTCTGAAGGGGTTTCAACCACTCTCAAACAGACTTGTTTGGAATTGGGTAATAGATATGAAATCAATTTTCTAGAAATTGGTACAGATGATAACCATGTACACTTTCTAATACAGGCAATTCCAAACATGTCTGTGACTAGTATTGTAAAAATAATCAAAAGTATTACAGCAAAGCAAATATACAAATATCACCCCGAAGTAAAAAAATTTCTCTGGGGCGGAAACATTTGGACTGCGGGTTATTATGTAAATACGGTAGGACAATATGGAGATTTGAAAATGATACAGAACTATGTAAAAAAACAAGGATTATCAAACTACAAACAATTACACATACAACTTCCATATTGTCCGCATGACGAATACCTCGTCAGCTCTGCTGCGAGGTAGTTTATTTTAAAGAAACATGACAAAGAAAAACCCGGAAGCAAAAACTTCTGGGTTTTTAATTTTCTCTGAGCTTTCCTATCTGCGCCAGTGCCTGTACTGTCCGTAATTTCTCACAGTATATCTGCAATTATGAATATAATGCGGATAACTGTTGTAATAGTAATTTTCGGGCAAGTACACGGGCGCCTGTTCCTCGACAATCACACTATTTTCATTTTCATAAGCGCTGTCGGGGACAACGAGAAGAAAAGAACATCCTGTCGCCAAAAAGGCTAAGACAAACGCAAACAAGAGAAACATTATTTTTTTCATGTTTTTCCCTCCTTTTTTTGAACTTTGTATTTCTGAATATAAGAGTATAGGAAGGGGAAATGGTTGTCAATCTGAATATTAATACAATTTAAAAACCACCTAAAAAGGTGGTTTTTAAAATGTGGACATAAGGCGTAAAACACTAAGTCAGCTAAAAGACTACCTCTTAAGGTTTTGGAACTACTATAATTCGAGTATAAATCTACAAAAAGCCCTTGAAAATGGCTGATATTTTGATCTAGAAAGGTACACAAATAGGGTATTTAATGGTTATTATTGGCTATAAAATGCTAAATTTGACATAAAAATGTCTAAAAATAGACTTGACATATAATTTCACATAGACTATACTCTAATTATAACAATAATTTGTTAAAATTATGATAACAAAAACAAGAGTTGGTAATTATTATTCTATAGGTAAGGAGATAGAGTTAGAGTTTTTAAAAGGTGGTTCAAAAAAAGAGGACGGGTATTTTCTCTACAAAAATAATGAGAAAGTATCATTAATAAATGGTTTTTTTGGAGCAAATGCAAGTGGAAAAACTAATTTACTGAGATCAATGGTTGGTCTTATTAGGATAATGTATACGGCATATTCTCCACAGGGTATTTATCCTATGCAGGGTGTTGTTGGAGAAGTTAAGTTGTGCGAGCCAAATGCACATAAAGATTTTAAAGATAAGCCTACAAAATTGGGAGCCGATTTTTTGTTTGGTAATAATTACTATACTTATAATTTGGAAATTAAAAATGGGAACGATATAGCAAAAGAAGAGCTTTATCTCACCACTCTTAATGTGAAATCTGCAAAGCCAAAGATGGTTTTTAACCGAGTAAATTCAGTTATTACTTTTGGCCCTGAGTATAAAGAATATGAAACATATTCGATGAACATAACAATTCAAAAACACCAGACATTTATTTCCCACCTGATTAATTTGGGAGCGAAGTTGGTTGGCGATTTCATTAACAATAGAAACTCGTTCTTTCTAAAGAATGATGGGACTGATTCAATGCTACCGCCACAAATCGCTGTTTTAACTAGAGCTTTTGCTTTGAATTCTCTTGATAAAGAGAAAAAAGATGAATTCTTAAAAACAACCAAAGATATTATGAGCTGTTTTGATGATTCTATTGATGATTTGAAAGTTAATACTGAAAATAATAGTATATCTATTAAAGTTGCACATAAAAACTTCTTAAAGACTATTGATATACAGCAAGAGTCAGCAGGAACAAGAGAATTATTTTGTTATATCTATGACATATTAAGTACTATTAAAAAAGGAGGTGTTGTAGTATACGATGAAATAAATAGATATTATCATCCAGATGTAGAAGTTGCTCTAATTTCAATTTTCAAAAATCCAGAATTTAACACAAAAAATGCACAGTTATTTTTTGCTTCACATAACCATGAGACTTTTGATTTGTTGGAGTTAGATCAGGCGTATATTATAGAAAAAATAGACTCATGTTCTTCCGTATATAAATTATCAGAAATTGAAAATTTAAAGAAAAGAGATAGTTTAAAGAAAAAATACAGGCTTGGTATGCTTGGAGGGGTTCCTGATGCAACGACTCTCGATTATAAACTTAAGCAACTCCTATAATGAGTCGATTGGCAATACATAAACAAAGAGACACAGTAATCACTTTCTGTGAGGGAGAAGCGGAACTACAACTTTTTGCTTTTTTGAAAAGCCAATACTCAAATAAAAAAGTAACTTTTAAAGCAATTAATCTTAAGGGTGTTGCCGATCTAATTTCCTTTAAGAGGAAATATAATAAACAGATGAAGAGTCAGGGTCTTAAACCCAAGAAAGATTTTGCTAATGTTAGGTATTTATTTATCATTGATAATGATTTGATAGATTCAGACAAAATAATAGCCTTTTTGAAGACATCAGGACATCTAGTTCAGGAGCTTGAACCAAATGCGGAAGGTTTGATGTTAGGTCTAGCAGGACAAAGTCAGGGAAATAACCTTAAAACAGATGTATTTAGAAAAAAGTGTAAAGAAAATTTCAAAAATCAATTTAATTGCGATGCGCATCAATTAAAAGAATCGAAATTTAAAGAGATCTTTAATAGCGAAACTATTTTAAAGAATAAATTACCTGTTCTACACAGTTTATTCAAAGCATGATTTGTGCTCATCGTTATCATTATTTCAGGTTACTAAAAATGCCATTGATTTAGTAAAAGTAAACGAACTTAATGAAGTACCATCATAAAAAAATGAATATGATATGTTTTGACAAGGCTGAATTAAGAGCTATTTTTGAAGCACCTTCCAGGAAACAGTTGAGAGAAACTGTATTGAAAGACGGACATATGCCGATAGAGCTTCTTCTTGATGAAACAAAAATGCGAGAAATTGCTGAAAAGATTAAAATTATTAATGATAAAGAGGAAAATGAAATTTTCTGTGCATTGTACGTGTTTCCCGAGTTTTACAAAAAGGAAAGCAAAATTTGTTTTCTATTGAAAGATGGTATCGATCCCCGAAAAGAGCAAATTGATTCTCTGAAAAAATTAAAGATTTCTTTAAAAGAAAATGATTTGACCGATTTCTTGCTCTGGCATGATGATGGCGTTAGGGCTTATCAATTAAAATCATATAGAGGAAAAACTGAGATTAACGACTTTTTGAAATTTCTTGAAGAAAAATTATTGCACTACAGCAATGATCTTGGAGAGACTAATCTATTGATTAATTTACAATCTGAAGGTGATCTGACGGGTGATTTTTTTCAAGATGTTCATGAAAAATTAAAAAAACTTAAAGTAAGAGGTACGGGTCACGTTATTATTTCATATAACGAAGAAAATAAGTTTGATGTAATGGTTACCGTATATCCAATCCTTGGAACAACTAGAATTCCACAAAAATCATGATTAGAAAAGAATTAAAAGATTATCTTGATCAGCTAGAAACTGAAATTAAACCAATTGAGGAATTCAATCTTGGAGAAAAGATTTCAGAAATTCTAGATACAAAAAATGTAAAGATTACTGACAAGGAGGAATTAGCCGAATATATTGCTTTTGAGTTTTTGGCTGATTATTCAAATAAAGAAAGTGGTTGGGGTACTTATTATGGCCCTATGATGGTTTGGAAAACGAAAGAGAGCGGTTTCATTGAATTTCCGAGTATTAAACAGGTTGATAAAGAAACTTTAGTTTATTGGGAAAAAAGAGCAGGTGAATGCAAACACCCAATTTTAATATATCGCTATGCTGACTTAGTTTTTGATTTTGGACCAAAAGTTCTTAATAAAGGGATTGATTTTAAGATAGCGCAAAAAGTTATAGATTCTGGAATAGAAGTTTGTACCGCTGGTTTAGATGATGGTTTAGGGTGTAAATCAAAACTCGAACGCTGTTTGCGTTTAGCGGTTCAAATTAATGATAGTGTAAGAATAGAAAAACTAAAGACAGTTATTATTGAAACTGAGATTAAATATGCGGAAGATGATAAACCTGGTCTCTGGGGTTATGCATTTCAATGGTTAGTTTTTGATAAGACTGGAAAGATAATTTTATCTGATATTGAAAAAACAAAATTATTAAATGATCTCGAGGATCGTCTAAAGAGATTGATGGCAATGGACACCATAGATTCTTGGCGTGTTGAGTGTGCGGTCAAATTACTTGCACCATATTACTCAATGAATCACGACGAAATTAATCTTAAAAGAGTCCTAGATGACCTTGAATCTTCATATAGAAAAGATACATATGCTAATTCTGATGGAATGTTAATTAGTAATTACCTTGAGAAATTTATTGATATATATCTGGATTATTCTGCTTTCGAGTTTGCAAAAAAGGCACGTGAAAGGATAGTAAACGAATTGAGTAATCTGGGTGAACGTGGTAAGTTTGCGATGCAAGAAATTTCTACAGAAGTAACAATTAAGAATGAAGATGTTGATAAATTTATCAAAACTATATTTGGTGAAAATGATTCTAGTGTGTTAGAAAAAGTTATAGCAAGAATTGTAACTCAGTTTATTCCTCGTAAAAAAGCGGTAGAGACACAACTTAATAATTTAGCTAAGGATCATCCACTTACGTATTTAGTTAGTCATACTTTGTCTTCTGAAGATGGCTACCCGATTACTAAATTTGGTTCAATTGATGAAGATTATGACAAACATTTGTTAGAGAATTTTTCCCATAACCTTCATTATCAAACCATGTTTTTAAAGGTTGTATCGGATAAGTTTTCGAAGACATATACACCAGAACAAATCACTGAATATATTCTTCTGTCCCCAGTTTTTAGAATTGAAGACAAAGAATATATTTTAAAAATATTTAAATCACTTTCAGAAAAAGATTATTTAACTGTGTGTTGTTTAAGTATCCCACTAATTGAAGATTCGGTTAGAAATCTTTACCGTATTAATAATCAGACATATATTAAAGCAAATAATTTTGATGGCTATGATGTTATGAATCTAGATACACTTTTAGGAAGAGGTCTTATAAGAAATATTTTTCAGACAATGGGTGATGATGTAGAATATTATTTGAAAGTATTATTAACTGAGAGAATCGGTTGGAATTTAAGAAACAATTTTGCTCACGGAATTAATAAAAAATTATTTATGGATGAATCTGTAGCAGATCGTCTGGTCCATGTATTATTTTGTCTTTCTATGATTAGAAAAAAATAATCATAGTACACATAGGGTTGGCTAAATCAGAAGAAGTTAATTTTTTACATTATATTTTTATATGATATAATACTGGTACAACTGAATAAGAAAGTAATCTAAACTAGTAAGTAATTACTGGCATGATGAAAAGAAAGTCGTATAAGGCATAAAAAACCCATCATGGGGTCGCCTTATACGCTATATCGGGAAACTGGTATAAGTGGCTTCGGCCACTACCCGTGATGGGCTTTTTGTTTATAAAAACTCATCATAGGTAATTATCAGTTTTAATAAACAAAAAGTATGAAAGATTCTATTTGTACAACGTGTGGTTATGTAGGAAAGCCAATCAAGCTTGTTAAGGGGAGTTTTGCTATCGAGTTGTTTCTTTGGCTCTGTTTCTTTGTTCCAGGCTTTATTTACTCTATTTGGAGATTAACAAGCAAGATAGATGTTTGCCCTAAGTGTAAAAATCCCAACATGATCCCCATTGACTCTCCTGTGGGACAAAAGCTTGTTGGAGAACACCAACATCCCAAGGCTTAATAGGGTACTTGCATAAATTATACATATATGTATAATTCTCTATTATGAATAATTTAGATAATTTAATAGACCTGATAGGTGAAAACGATATCGTTATTAAGGGTGTTTCTAGTGAATACCAAAAGCCAGAATTTGCTGACAGAATAAAATCTTTTTTTCGTGAAAAAAGATTCACCGTTAAAGATACAGGTGTCTCATACCGAATGATAAATCACTGGAAAGATGTGGGGATCATTCCCGACTCTTGTTTTGATGATAAGAATCAAGATTGGGCAAAGTTCAACCTTGTGGAGCTATTGTGGCTAAAGGTAGCCAATGAATTAAGATCTTTTGGTTTACCTTTAGAAAAAATAAAGAGAGTTAAAAAAGATATTTTAATTTGGAATGAGAAACAACAAACTTACCTAGATTTTGAGTACAGGATATACCTTTCTATAACTACTAAATCTGACCTGTTTTTATTTATCGAATCTGATGGATCTACTCAGATTCAGAGTCTTAATTTTTTCATTTTTATGAAAAATATTTTAAATAGTTTTGGGTGGAATTTTCCGAAGATGATACTGATTTCTATGAAAGATTTAGTTAAAGACTATGTCTTTATGGTTGAACGACCAGATGATATTTTATCTATCTCAAAACCAGAGATGGAGTTATTAAACAAGATAAGACTTGGAACAGGTAATAAAATTACTGTTCATAAAAAGGATAGAAAAATATCTGATATTCTTACGTCTGATTTTATGACAGAGAATATCGATATATCAAAAGTCATGAAAAATTTAAAGGAGGAAGGTGGTAATACTGAGGTAGTTCTAAAATTAAATAATGGTAATCCAGAGTTTTTAGAGGTAAAGAGGAAAAAAAGAGTGTAGGTGTATCTTGCCATCAACGATACGGTTGGGGTAATTTAAAAAAAAGAGATGTTTGCTATCAATAAAACAATTGGAGCTTAGTCGCAAAAACATATGAGTGAAAATAACAAAAGAAGAATATCGAAAGATATCGGGAGACTATTTTTCCCCAGACTCTCTAGTAGAGAGAAAAATCGAGTATCTAACGGCTTTTTGTAAAAATATCATAAAGGCTGAAATAGAGAGGTATCGTGAGTCTTTGAAGCAAAATAAGGCTGTTAAGGGCTAAAATTAGCCCTAAAAGGAGTTATTACAACAATACGCGCGCGTGGGAAGGGAGTTTTGCGATAAATACGCGCGGGTGAGGGAGTTTCGCCACCAATACACGCGGGCGCGCTAGACTAAGTGTTCAATCTTGATAACTTTATGATTAAGACAAAAATTAAACAGAATAATCCAAATAACCCCTATGAAGAGAGGACGGGTCTTGTTTATGTCCGTGTATCAAGTAAACGACAGGAGACCCAAGGAACTGGTTTACAGAGCCAAGAGGGGCGTTGTATTAAGGAACTAGAGTTAATGAAAGTTCCATATAAAGAAACCTTTCCCGATAGTTATTCAGGCGGAGGTGATTTTATGCTAAGACCAGCGATGAGAGATATGATCGCGTATATAGATGCACACCCATACGAAAAATTCATCGTAGTATTTGATGATATTTCACGCTTTGCCCGTGATGTCGTTTATCACATTAAACTTAGAGAGGTGTTTAGATCTCGTGATGTAATGTTAAAGTGTTTGAATTATAGCTTTGATGAAAGCGATGAAGGTTGGTATTCAGAGTTAATTCTTTCAGGAAAGGCGGAGTTAGACAGAAGACAGAATCGTAGACAAGTCATACAAAAACAAAAATCACGCCTTGAATTAGGATACTGGTCATTTGCGTCTAGAAAGCCTTATAAGATGACTAAAGACCCATTGCATGGCAATATACTCAAATTACAATATCCAGAGGCAGGTTGGCTCAAGGAAGCAATGGAAGGATTTGCGGATGGTAGATTTATTAGAAAAATTGATGCTTGCAAATTTCTTCTCAAGAAAGGCTATTGGAAAAAACAATCTGTAGAAAAATATATAGATAATTTTTCTCTTTTATGTAAAGACGCCTTATTTGCTGGATACATCGAATATCCTGAATGGGAAGTAGAGAGGCGAAAAGGACATCATGAAGCCCTTATATCACTTGAAACATATAATCTTATTCAAAAACGTTTAAGGAATGAGGGTCTAGGAAAAAGAATTCGTGTAGATATATCGAAAGATTTTCCACTTAGGGGTTTATCTCTTTGTGCATATTGTAGTAAGCCCCTCACTGGTGCTTGGTCAAAGGGCAGGAAACAAAAACATCCATATTATTTTTGTCAGAATAAAATTTGCTTATACAAAGGAAAAGCTATTCGTAAAAAAGATATAGAAGAGAGTTTTGATAATTTACTTAAAAAACAGATTCTTAAAGGAAAAGCAGAGGTAGTCCTGAAAAGAGTTTTTGATTCTGAATGGATGGAAGAAATATCTAACTTAGAACTCTCCCAACATACCCAAGTAAAAAATAAAAAAGATCTTGAAGACCAACTTAGTGAATTGGTAAAGTTGTCTACGCGGGCCAAAGATCAATCAATTCGAAATGCTTATGAAAGGGAGATGAGGGATGTATCAGATAAGATCATTCAAATTGAGGATGATTTTCTACCTAATTTTGATACTAAGGTTCCTTATCGAACGGCTCTTGATAAAGCTACAGGTTTATTGAAAAGTCCTTATAAAGTATGGAAGGATCTTGATGTGATAGAGCAACATAGTCTATTCTATTTTATTTTTGACACAAAAATACCCTATGACATAAAAGAAGGCTATCGAACCGATAGTATTCCAACTGCCATAAGGCTTTTTGAGGAATTTGCGACTGCAAATTCCTGTGATGTGGAGATGGGCGGAATCGAACCGCCGTGCAAATGATTGTTCCAGATATTTCTACAAAGTTTAGTTGATTTTATTTTGTCTTGCGACAAATTTAAGATTATGAACTTTAAAAAAACAAAATATTCATAATCCGATTCTCTTATTTCATTTTGCGCCGAGAAATCGCAAAATATATTCTGAAAATATTACACTTCAGACCACCGCTCAGAATCAGTGGGTGAAATGTCGCTTAGGCTAAAGCGTAAGCGAAAGTAGGAGTTGACCTCCAAAAATGGAGAAACAATACTCGCTACTTTTTGTGAAATGTTATTAGCATTTACATTTTCCTTGATAGATTTAGGAGTTCACAAGGTTGCTCTACTTTGCATATAAGAAACGGGACCAATTGTCTAGGCCGATCATCCCCGTTGTCAGTATACTGTATTCAGTATTCTGTATACAGTATAACAATGCATAGTATACAGTATTTATTATATAATTATTTATCTATTGCAGATTTTATTATTCCAGATATTAATTTTGAACTTTGCTCAATCATTAAATCAAGTTCTTTGTAATCATTATCTGTTATATATCCTAAGTCTCTTGCTGTAATAAGCTGGCTCTGAAGTTCTGAAAGGGAACCTTTGGATATTGTATAAAACTGCACCTTATCTTTTTTAGTATTTCTACTAAAACCTTCCGCTATATTGGAAGTAATTGATACAGATGATCTTCTAATTTGATCTGCTAGCGCAAATTTTTCTTCGTTCGGTAGTTTCTTTAATATCTTGTAGACATTTAAAACTAACTCGTGAGATTTTTGCCAAGCGATTAAATTTGTAAAATTTTGTATCATTTTTTATATACTAAATACTGTATACTATATATTTGATTTCAATGTTCTATCTATTTCTCTATCAGATTCGCGTTTCTTGATTGATTCGCGTTTGTCTGTTTTCTTTTTTCCTCTTGCAAGACCAAGTTCTACCTTAATCTTGTGGCCCATATTATACACTGAAAGTGCAACTATTGTCAAATTTTGTTTTTCTTTTCCAGCGAGATATTCAAGTTCTTTTTTTGTAAGCAAAAGCTTGCGATTTCTTCTTTCGTCATAATCTTTTGGTGTATTTTTCGGCTGAAGAGAAACTATTGCCGAGCCGATAAGAAATGCTTCGCCTCCGCGTATGACAGCATAGGCGCCATCCAAAGTCATTCTTCCTGCTCGAACAGCTTTGACTTCAATGCCGAGCAGCTGAATTCCTGCCGTGATTTTTTCAAGGATTTCATAATTGAAATATGCTTTTCTATTTTCCGCGAATTTGGCTGACATGACATCATCTTAGCAGATATTTTAGAAATCTGAAATCTGTGTTATATTACACTATCTATGGATATATTAAACAATAAAAAACCACCAAATAAGAAGTCATCGAATAATAAGAACAAAAACCAGAATGCAAAAGGCAATCCTCTGAATCTTTTCACGAAGATAGCAAATGCGATCCTGATAATTCTTTTCATTTCAATTTTGTATTCCGTTATTTTTACCGGAGGAAGCAAGCCGCAGCAGATTTCAATTTCACAGCTTGCCAATGATGTTTCATCCGGACTTGTAAAAAGCATCGATGTGCAAGGAGATAATCTTACAATCACTTACAATGCAACCGGAACGGCGACAAGCACCGCAAGTACGACAGTAACCGCAGCACCAATAACAAAAACATCTAAAAAAGAAGAAGGTGTTGCTTTGAGCAGAAACTTTACAATTACAAAGTTTCCGCAAGACGCGCTTGACAAGGTCAATATAACTATTGAAAGCGATACCGGTTTTAGCTATTGGTTTATGAATCTTGCGCCATTTTTGATTCCGCTGATTTTTATCGGAATATTTATCTGGATAATCATGAGACAGATGAAAGGAGCAGGAGTGCAAGCGATGTCTTTTGGACAATCAAAAGCCAGAATAATTTTGCCGACAGATAAAAAACAAAGAGTGACTTTTGCCGATGTTGCCGGCGCAAAAGAAGCAAAAGAAGAGTTGACGGAAGTCGTGGACTTTTTGAAAAATCCGAAAAAGTTTCTTGATATCGGCGCAAAAATTCCGAAAGGAATACTTTTGCTTATGGGCGCGCCGGGAACAGGAAAAACTTTGCTCGCAAGAGCTGTCGCCGGGGAAGCCGGAGTCGCATTTTTCTCAATTTCCGGTTCTGAATTCGTGGAAATGTTTGTCGGAGTCGGAGCAAGCCGAGTCCGAGATTTATTCAAGATGGCAAAAAATACTGCGCCGGCAATTATTTTTATTGATGAAATAGATGCTGTCGGAAGAGTGCGCGGCGGTGGAATGGGCGGAGGAAATGACGAAAGAGAACAGACTTTGAACCAGATTCTTGTCGAGATGGACGGCTTCGAGCCGAATGAAAAAGTTATTGTCATGGCCGCAACAAACAGACCAGATGTTCTTGATCCTGCACTTTTGAGACCGGGAAGATTTGATAGAAGAGTTGTTATAGATTTGCCGGACAGAGACGACAGAGAAGCGATTTTGAAAGTACATTCAAAAGAAAAACCATTTGCGGAAGATGTAAATTTGAGAACTATTGCCGAGAGAACGCCAGGATTTTCCGGAGCAGATTTATATTCACTCATGAACGAAGGCGCGATTCTTGCAGCTCGAGAAGGAAGACAAAAAGTTTCTCAGTTTGATCTTGATTCGCTCAATTGAAAAAGTTATGATGGGGCCTGAAAGAAAAAGTCATATCCTTTCAAAAAAAGAAAAAGAAATTACTGCATATCACGAAGCGGGACACGCGCTTGTTTCTTCAGTTCTTCCATTCGCCGATCCAGTTCATAAGATTTCAATTATTGCTCGCGGACGAGCCGGCGGATACACTTTGCATTTGCCTTTTGAAGACAAAAGATTGCAATCAAAGAAAGAATTTATGGATGATATTGCAGTGTCGCTTGGCGGATATGTTACGGAGAAAATGGTTTTCGGCGATATCACAACCGGTCCTTCAAATGATTTGCAAGTTTCAACGGCTCTTGCGCGAGATATGGTTACAAAATACGGAATGTCGGAAAAATTGGGACCGGTGGCGCTTGAAGGCGAAGGCGGAAGAGCGATGTTCGGCAACGGAGTGAATGACAAAGAATATTCGGATAAAATAAATGCGGAAATTGATGCAGAAGTTTCGGCAATAATGAATGGCAATATGAAAAGAGCGGAAAAAATAATCACGGATCATAGAAAAGCTCTTGATGCGATTGCAAAAAGATTGATTGAAACGGAAACGATTGAAAGGGAAGAGTTTGAAAAGATTCTTTTGGCAAATGGAATTAATGCCGAAGAAAAAAGATGAGGTAAAAATTATAAAATAGATTACAAAAGGGCGGCCGCTGAAAGCGGCCGCCCTTATTTGGTCTAAAGTTTTTATTATCCTTTAGATAATAAAAACTTTAGACATGATTTTTGTGGTACAAAAATCAATTCTGCGGAATCACGTCGCACGAGTCCTTATGGTGCGACGCAATTAAATTTACCTTGCAATTTTTATTGTTCCACTTGCAATTTCAGCTTTAACATCATCATTTGCTGTAGCACTTTTTGACAAAGAATTTAATATCATTTGAGAATTTGTCGCGTTCATAAGCGAAGCTTGTTCATGTAAGATTGAGAAAGGAAACAGCTGATAATCGGCGGAATTTTTATCAAGCAAAATTTTTACGGCAAGACCTTGCGAAGTTGGACCCATTGAATTTTGATCGAAAATAAAATTTCCGATTGAATAGAAAATCGGCTTGCCATTGTAAATTTCTATCGGCTCGATGACATGCGGATGCATTCCAATGACAGCGTCTGCGCCGGCGTCGATAAATTTATGTGCGACAGTTTGCTGAGCCGGCGTGGAAGTCGGGCTGTATTCAACTCCCCAATGAGGATAAACAATTAAAAATGAAACCTGGCTTCGCAAATTTTTAATTGTTGAAATAACATTGTCCAAACCTTGATATGAAAATTCGTTGTAAGCTACAAAGCCGATTTTTTCTCCGTTAATTTCTTGCACGTAAGGATGAATGTCAATATTTGAAGGATCGCCGAAATAATTTAATCCGGCAAGTGTGATTGAAGTCGTGGATTGCGCCAGACCTGCTTCGCCGAAGTTTAGCGAGTGATTATTTGCTTGTCCGAGAAGTGTGAAGCCTAGATTTTTTAAAACGGGAAGCATAAGAGGGTCAAAAGTGAATTCAAGCGGAGCATTTTGCACGTCGAGTGTTTTTGAATCAAATGAAGAAAAAATTCCTTCGGCATTTGCAACGACGATATCATTGCCGGAGATAAAATCTTTTATATTTTCAAATGGATATTCTTGTCCTTTTGCGTTTATTTTTGCGCGTACTTGTCGATCTAGCATCATGTCGCCGAAAAGCAAAATTTTTGTCTGTTTGATATGCGAAGCTGGAACAAATGAAACATCAGCAGAAGCAATTTGCGTTTGATTACATTGAATCACAAAAAAACCGAGTGCTAGCGTGAAAAATAAGCTGAATAAATTAAAAACAATGAATTGACTGCGTTTGATTGGTCCGTTAAATAATTCTAAGGAGTTTGTTTTTTTTGAAACATTGCAAAACGAATAAGCCGATTCAATTTTTTCCATTGTCCAGTTGCACTCTAGGAGTTCGTCTCTGATTGATTCAAATGAATACCCGCGTTTTAATTTTTCGCTGATGTAGATTATAAGTTGTCTGTTGTCCATGAAGTGGGGAATTAGATGTTATCTCAGTTGATATTTTAACTTTAATTTTGAAGGAGGGCAACAATTTTTATTGTAGTCACAGATAATTTTCTGCTGAAAATTTGCGCGAGCTTTGCACTTGATTTGCTAACTCACTTCGTTCATAAGAAAATCTACGCCCCGCCTCGCGCCGTCGTGCTCCGTCTCGTACATGTAGCCCATTATTTAATTGTCTAGATTCGGCTATTACATAGCCAGGTATTTTTCAATCTTATATATCATTTAGATGAATTTGTAGTCAAAAATAATTTCCTCGTCGACACTCGGAAATTTTTTCGACCCTGCCTCGTCTGTTTTGCTTGCTAGCAAAACATGACTCCGGCTCGTACATGTATAAGAAAAACGCGGAGCAGTCCGCGTTTTTCTATCGATGTACGCCCGCCTAGATTCGAACTAGGGACCCCGAAGGTATAAGCTTCGTGCTCTAACCAGCTGAGCTACGGGCGTATGTATGAGATATTATCGTAAAAAATGGCTTTTAGCAATTATCAGCGACGTAGAGCGAGAGAAATTAAAAGTAATCTTTTAATTTCTGAGCCGAGGAGTCTGATATAAGAGCGAAGCTGCTTCTATTCAAAATGTATTTCGTCCATTTTTCTATGCAGAAAGTTTTTCGTTTATCAAGAGGGAATTTTGAAAGAGTTTCATCTTGGGACAAAAAATATTCTGCTTCAGCTCGTGCGGCTTCCACCATTTTTAAATTTCTTATTGCTTCCATGCCGATATCAGAGATTCCCCATTGTTTGTTTCCGGAAAGTTCGCCTGGTCCACGAAGTTTCAAATCAAATTCGGCAAGTTCAAAACCATTTGAAGAATTTTTAAATGCTTTGAGTCTAAGCAAAGTTTTTTCAGTTTTTGTTTCCGCAAAAACATAACAATATGCTTGATGATTGCTTCTGATGACGCGTCCGCGAAGCTGGTGAAGCTGGGCGAGTCCAAATCTTTCCGCTCCTTCAATAATTATCACAGTTGCATTCGGAACATTTACTCCGACTTCGACGACAGAAGTTGCGACAAGAATTTTTATTTTTCCGGATTTGAAATCATTCATCACTTTTTCTTTTTCGCCTTGCAGCATTTTGGAATGAAGAATTCCAATTTCATAATTTTGAAAAACATCTCGTTTCAATCTTTCAGCTTCTTCTTTTACGGACTTTGCAATAACAGCTTGTTCTTTTGCCGGATCGGGTTCATTTATTCTTGGACAAATCACATAAGCTTGTCTGCCTTCTGCCAGTAAATTTTTTATTTTTGTATAAGTATTTTCTCGTTCGTCCGGCAAAACAATTTCGGTGATAATCGGTTTTCTTCCGAGAGGCATCTGATCAAGCAAAGTCAAATCCAAATCTCCGTAAATAGTTAGTGCTAAAGTGCGGGGAATCGGCGTTGCAGTCATCGAAAGAAGATGCGGATTCAACCCTTCTTTTCTTGTTATTTTTTGTCTTTGTGCAGTTCCGAAGCGATGCTGTTCATCGATTATAGAATATGCCAAATGCTTGAATTTTACGGATTTTTGAATAAGCGCATGCGTTCCGATAAGAATCGGAATTTCGCCATTTGCAACCCATTTCAAAAGCTGAGTCTTGGAAATTTTGGTCCATTCTTTTGGATTTGTTTTTGAAGGAAATTTTCTGCATTCTTTTCCGGTGATGAGTCCAACATTTATTTTTAAGTAAGTAAAATATTCTATGAAAGATTCAAAATGCTGTTTTGCCAGAATTTCAGTCGGTGCCATATAAGCGACTTGAAGATTTCCGAAATTTTGTCCTTTTGGTTTTGAAGTGATGATTGCAAATGCAGTTGCTGCAGCGACTGCTGTTTTTCCTGAACCGACATCTCCTTCAAGCAGACGCGACATTGCATGTCCGCTTCTGAAATCGATCATTATTTGTTCAATGGCTTTATTTTGCGCTTCTGTCGGTGCGAATGGAAATCTTTCAACGAACTGCTCGATATCTTTCGGAGTTTTTTCAATAACATAAGAAGGATTTTTATTCCAAAGAATTTTATCTCTTTTTTTCTGCAAGTTGAATGAAAAAAACTTCCTCAAATGCGAATCTTTTTCTTGCAGAAATCGCATCGCTCTTGTTTTTGCGGAGTGTGAATCCAGACAAGCGCGGTTTTTAAAGTCGGAAGATTGTAGGTTGTCCAGAATATATTCCGGAATCGGATCTTTTATATTGTCCAAAATTCCTGAACTGAAAATCTTTTTGTATTGCATGATAAAACCAATTTGAAGTGATGCCTTGGCTTTCCGGATAAACAGGATAAAGAGAATGAGCCTCGCCGTCTTCTCCAAAAAGAGAATCGCCGACGCCGATCGGTAGCTTTACGATCGTTTCTATTTTCGGATTTGATAAATAAAGTTCGCCGCGTCTGTCAGAAACTTTTCCGTCGGCTCGGACAAAAGCATCTTCATGAATCATTTTTGCAATGTACGGCTGATGGAACCAAACAGCTTTTATTTTTCCGGATTCATCTTCAATCCAAGCTTCGGACATCGGAATTTTGCTTTTGAAACCTTTGCTTGTTTTAAGTTTCGTGATTTTTCCAAAGATTACGGCGCTTTCTCCTTCAATCAAGCTGCCGATATTTTTTTTCTCGGAAGTGTCGCCATATCTGACGGGGAAATGATAAAGCAAATCGCCCACGGTTTTAATACCGAGCTTTTTCAAGGCTATTTTCTGCGATTCCTGCAGGCGGAAATTGTTTTCAATCTGTGAATTCAAATCCATTTACCCGAGAAAATTTTTGCCAATAAAAATTGTTTGTTGCGACTTTTTCATAACGGTATTATATCACGGTCATCTATTTATATGATTTTTGCTTGTTAAGTCAATTTTTAACAAACGTTGGCAAAAACTTTAGCGGGTGAATTGTAGCAAAAATAGGCGGAATTTTCGCGGAAAGACAATTGTCATTCCCGTGAAGACGGGAATCCAGAATTAATTAAATTTTTAGTAAACCTAAATTCCCGCCTACGCGAGAATGACAAATATTTTTCATTCATGTTATAATATTCACATTAATAAATAATTTATTTAATTATGGCTTTAACCACATTGGATATAATCTTGAGAATGTCGACGGCTATAGGTCTCGGCATGGTTCTGGGTCTTGAAAGAACTCTCGCGGGAAAAACCGCTGGAATGAGAACTTACAGCATGATTACTTTGGGTTCGACTATTTTTATTCTTATTTCAGAAATAATTATTTCTACTTTATCAAATCCATTAATAGCCAGCCCGCTTGCTATCGCTACTTCTGTTGTAAGCGGTATCGGATTTATCGGAGCCGGTTTGATTATTTTTCAAGGAAATAAAATCAGTGGACTTACGACAGCTGCAGGACTTTGGGTTGCAGCCGGAGTAGGAATGGCTTGCGGCTTCGGCCTTTATACTTTGGCGACAATAGCGACGATTGGCGCTATGATAATCTTTACTATAATGTGGTTTATTGAAGATATTTTGAAAAAATATTCTTATAGTTTGGAAAAAAGCAGAATTAAAGTTCATGAAAAACTTTCAGAGCTTGATTCCAGTGAAAAAAATGAATAAAAAATAAAAAAAACCGCTTCAGGCGGTTTTTTATTAGAAAATAAAGAGCAAAGCGACTATATTTTCTTGTATCCTATAAACATTTAAAAATTGAATTGATGTTTATAGGGTTATTTTAATTTTTTGATTAAAACGTTGAATTTTTCTCCGCGATCGAATTCATTCTTGAATTTTTCAAAGCTTTTTGAGGAAGGGGAGAAAAGCAGTGTCGATTTGCCTTTCAGTTTTTTTATTTTTTCAAAAGCGGATACGACGCACTCTTCTAAAGTATTTTTGACGGATATTTTTGAAATGTCAGCCAATTTTTCCAATTCGATAAGCATTTTTTTTGTCGCACTTCCCTCAAACATAATTATATTTTTAAGCGGAATATAATTTACTAAAGTTTTTGCCCAATCTTCGTATTCAAGTCCAGCATCGGTTCCGCCGGCAATCAGAATGCAATTTTCAGAGCCAAAACGCTCGATTGCTGCCATTCCACCTTCCGGTGAAGTTGCTGAAGTATCGTTTATTATCTTCGTATTTTTGAAATTTGCCACAATTTCTTGTCTGTATTTTACTTGTGGAATTGTTTTAATTCTTTTTTGAATGTCAGAAAATTTTTCTTCGGAAAGATAAGCGGCTAAAACAGATGAAAGTAAATTTGCGACGTTATGCTTGCCCCAGATTTCATTGAAATCTTTTATTTCTAGAATTTTTTCTGGTGTTTTTGTTTTGGTCTGCAAGAACATACTTTTATCTTGATAATAAATTCCATTAATATTTTTCGGCAGTTTGTTCATCGAAAAAAACCAGATTTCAGCTTTTGGATTTTGTTTCAGAAAAAAATTTGTCCATTCGTTATCAAAATTTAAAATTAATTTATTATTTTTTGTCTGATTCTTAAAAATATTTGCTTTTGCCAGTGCATAATTTTCCAAAGTACCGTGGCGATTCAGATGATCGACAAAAATATTCGTTATGAGCAGAAATGCATGGAATGGAATCGAATCTTTCAAGTTGAAAAGAGGGAATTTCGTTCACGACAATCTTGTATTTTTTGTTTTTTGTTTTCGGAAGTATTTCGAGTGGCGGTTGAGTCGAGGAATTTCCTGCGATTATCGATTTTCCCCCAATCAGATGTGCAGTCCAATTTGTCACGGTAGTTTTTCCTCTCGTTCCTGTGATTGCGATTATCGGTTTTGGACAATTTTCGTAAAATATTCTGGCTTCATTATAAATCGGCTTGCCGAGTTTTTCTGCAAGCAAAACAAGCGGATTATTTTTGGGAACAGCTTGATTGATAACAATAATATCTTCATCCGAAACAATTTTTTCGTCAGAATTTTCAAAAAAATAATTTACTTTGCCTTTTATTTTTTTTATTGAATCTTTAAAAAATTCTTTCGGTTTTGAATCTGTAATTGAAAGTTTTGCACCCTGTTTCAGAAGCCAATTTGCCGTGGTGACTCCGCCTCCAAGAATTCCAAGTCCGATAAGCAAAACTTTTTTATTTTTAAATTCGCTTTTCATATAAAAAATTTCGTCGCTAAAAAACTGTTATAAATTAAGCATATCATGTATGCTCATCTTGGCGGAGAGGGCGGGATTCGAACCCGCGGAACCTTTTAAAGGGTTCACTTCTTTAGCAAAGAAGCACATTAGACCACTCTGACACCTCTCCAAATCTAGCTGACTTTCAAAAGATTAACATATTTTTTCGTATTATTCTAGTTATTTATTGCACCTATTTATAAGTCGGCAGCGTATTAACCTGTGAGCAAATATGAGGTGACTTCCTAACCCATATTTTATTATTAGATTAATTAATTGCGAACCGGCCGGGTTGTGAAAAATCTGGCCGGACAAGCAAAAACAAAAAATATGAAGAATAAAATTTTAGCAAGCGTAGTAGCTTTATCAGCGGTAGTCGGTTTGGCTTTTGCAGGATCAGTTTCTGCTGCGGTCGCTCCACAAAATTGGGGAGGACAAAGAGGTGCAGGACAAGGTCAATTTACAAAAGGTGCAAGACCAGAGATGCCGGGAGTTTTTGGAACAGTTTCTACAATCAGCGGAACAACTCTTACGGTAACAAGCAAAGGTTTTGGATCAAGCACAGTAGCAACAACTTATACAGTTGATGCAAGCAATGCAACTGTCATGGATAAAGGCGCAACAAGCACATTATCATCAATTGCAGTTGGAAATTCTATAATGGTTTCAGGAACAGTCAGCGGAACTTCAGTGACAGCGACAAAAATAAATGTCGGAATGGGCAATATAGGTTTTGGCGGAGCAGGAATGGGTGGAAGAAATGCTTCATCAACTGCGAATAGAATTCCTAGAAATGCATCATCAACAAATATGATGGTAGGAAACGGACAGCCGATAATCGGAGGAACAGTTTCTGCAATCAGCGGAACGACAATCACAATTACAAATAAAGGAAACATAACTTACACAATCGATGCTTCAAGTGCAACAGTCACGAAAGGAAATAGTTCATCATCAGTTTCAAATATTGCGGTCGGAGATTCAGTTTTGGTTCAGGGAACTATAAACGGAACATCAGTGACTGCAACAACCATCACGGATCAAGCTCCAGCAAAAGCAACAAATAGCAAACCATCAATCGGAGGATTTTTTGGAGGAATTGGAAACTTTTTCTCAAAATTGTTCGGGTTCTAAATTTATAAACTAATATAATAAAATAAAAAGGGTTTTCGCTTTGCGAAAACCCTTTTTATTTTGCGAAAAAGCAAGTAATTACAACGTTTTTTTTATTTTTTTAAAAAACGTATATTTTTCCTATCTAAAACGGAAAAAATCATTGCGTTGTCATAATTATTGTTCTATAATTGGGTTTGTAAAAGAGTTGCGCAGTTTAGAAGTACAGCTGGTTTTTTTGTTAGGGAATATATAGTCCGTTTAAAATGTACGCATACAATTTTTTAAAAAAACAGTCTTTTTAGGGCTATGTTCAGTAGCGCTGTTATTTTGCTTTTCGGTGACGAATGTTTTTGCTGCAGGAGTTCCTACTATTTTGAGTTTTCAAGGAAGGCTTACGGATTCTTCCGGCAATCTTTTAGGAGGTTCAGGAACAAATTATTATTTTAAATTTTCCATCTGGAATAACTCGACTATCGGTTTAGGGTCACAGCTTTGGCCTGCAGTCGCTCCGTCAGTTTTTTCTACGGCAGTACGACAAGGAGTTTTTAATGTAAATATCGGAGACACTTCAGCGGGATATCCCGATGTCTTGGATTATAATTTCAATACGAGTGTTCCAGTTTATTTGCAGATAGAAGTTTCTTCCGATGGAATAAATTTCCAAACTCTCGGTCCGAGACAAGAAATCACGGCATCCGCATTCGCCCAATTATCCGGAGCTGTGAGTGGAACGGGACAATCTTCTTTCGGAACAACGACTCCGATAAATAATTCCGTTGTCAGTATAGTTTCAACTTCAACAAATTCCACTGCGCTTACGATAAGAGGCTTGGTCGGACAAATTGCAAATCTTTTTCAGGTTCAAAATTCTTCGGGTGCGAATGTATTTTCAATCGATAATAACGGTTCAATAATTTCGAGTGGAACAATTGTTGCAACAAATATTTCCGGGACTTCAACTGGAATAAATACCGGCGACGAATCTTCATCATCAATCAGAACAAAACTCGGAGCCGCATCATCGACAAATGACGGATATCTTTCAGCAGGAGATTGGACGAATTTCAACAGCAAAGTTTCAGGAACAGGGAATACTGGCGAACTTTCATATTGGACTGACTCAAACACCTTGGCAAGTATCGGCCCTGGAATTGACGGAATGTTTTTGAGAGCTTCATCAACTTCTCCAACAGGTTTTGATTGGACTTTAGCAAGCAGCAGTGGAGGTTCTGGCGTTTGGGGAGCAATTACAGGAACTCTTTCAAATCAAACAGATTTACAAAATGCCCTTGATGCAAAACTTTCCACGACTTCAGCGGCGGCAATTTATTTGAGTCAAATTTCAGCATCATCGACTTATGTTTCTTTTGATTATGCAACAAATACTTTTGCGACAATTTCTTCTCTCGGCTCATATGCCACAACCGGAGCACTTTCAAATTATTACTTGGCTTCAAATCCATCAAACTACATTTCAAATATTTCCGGACAGAATCTTGCAACCGCCGACAATTCAATTTCCGGCTTCATCACCGCAACTGCTCTCATTCCATATCTTTCCACCACATCCGCCGCTTCAACATATCTTCCTCTTTCAGCTTCAACATCTCTTGCATATATTCCTCTCGCATCAAGTTCAATCTTCCTTTCAACAACTTCCGCATCAGCCCTATATGTTTCCACTTCATCTCTTGCAAGCACTCTGCTCGGATATCTTTCAACAACATCGGCATCAGCAAATTACGTTTCAACTTCATCTCTGACTTCAACTCTCGCTTCATATCTGACTACTGCATCTTCAACTGCGACATATCTCACGATCCTATCCGCCGCTTCAACATATCTTCCTCTTTCAGCTTCAACATCTCTTGCATATATTCCATTTGCATCTTCATCTTTGTATTTATTGAATAGCGCTTCAACATCTCTTGCATATATTCCTCTCGCATCAAGTTCAATCTTCCTTTCAACAACTTCCGCATCAGCCCTATATGTTTCCACTTCATCTCTTGCAAGCACTCTGCTCGGATATCTTTCAACAACATCGGCATCAGCAAATTACGTTTCAACTTCATCTCTGACTTCAACTCTCGCTTCATATCTGACTACTGCATCTTCAACTGCGACATATCTCACGATCCTATCCGCCGCTTCAACATATCTTCCTCTTTCAGCTTCAACATCTCTTGCATATATTCCATTTGCATCTTCATCTTTGTATTTATTGAATAGCGCTTCAACATCTCTTGCATATATTCCTCTCGCATCAAGTTCAATCTTCCTTTCAACAACTTCCGCATCAGCCCTATATGTTTCCACTTCATCTCTTGCAAGCACTCTGCTCGGATATCTTTCAACAACATCGGCATCAGCAAATTACGTTTCAACTTCATCTCTGACTTCAACTCTCGCTTCATATCTGACTACTGCATCTTCAACTGCGACATATCTCACGATCCTATCCGCCGCTTCAACATATCTTCCTCTTTCAGCTTCAACATCTCTTGCATATATTCCATTTGCATCTTCATCTTTGTATTTATTGAATAGCGCTTCAACATCTCTTGCATATATTCCTCTCGCATCAAGTTCAATCTTCCTTTCAACAACTTCCGCATCAGCCCTATATGTTTCCACTTCATCTCTTGCAAGCACTCTGCTCGGATATCTTTCAACAACATCGGCATCAGCAAATTACGTTTCAACTTCATCTCTGACTTCAACTCTCGCTTCATATCTGACTACTGCATCTTCAACTGCGACATATCTCACGATCCTATCCGCCGCTTCAACATATCTTCCTCTTTCAGCTTCAACATCTCTTGCATATATTCCATTTGCATCTTCATCTTTGTATTTATTGAATAGCGCTTCAACATCTCTTGCATATATTCCTCTCGCATCAAGTTCAATCTTCCTTTCAACAACTTCCGCATCAGCCCTATATGTTTCCACTTCATCTCTTGCAAGCACTCTGCTCGGATATCTTTCAACAACATCGGCATCAGCAAATTACGTTTCAACTTCATCTCTGACTTCAACTCTCGCTTCATATCTGACTACTGCATCTTCAACTGCGACATATCTCACGATCCTATCCGCCGCTTCAACATATCTTCCTCTTTCAGCTTCAACATCTCTTGCATATATTCCATTTGCATCTTCATCTTTGTATTTATTGAATAGCGCTTCAACATCTCTTGCATATATTCCTCTCGCATCAAGTTCAATCTTCCTTTCAACAACTTCCGCATCAGCCCTATATGTTTCCACTTCATCTCTTGCAAGCACTCTGCTCGGATATCTTTCAACAACATCGGCATCAGCAAATTACGTTTCAACTTCATCTCTGACTTCAACTCTCGCTTCATATCTGACTACTGCATCTTCAACTGCGACATATCTCACGATCCTATCCGCCGCTTCAACATATCTTCCTCTTTCAGCTTCAACATCTCTTGCATATATTCCATTTGCATCTTCATCTCTCTACTATCTCAACTCAAACCCAGCAGGCTATATCACTTCCACTTCAACTGCATTCATTCCATTTGCATCAAGTTCTCTTTATCTTCTAAATTCAGCCAGCACAAGTTTGGCATATATTCCGATAGCATCTTCTTCATTATTTGCAACTTCGGGAACACTTTTGAGCTATATGACTTACAGTTATGCTTCTTCCACCTATGCAAGCACGACTTATGTCAATAATACATTTTTGAAATTATCTGCTTCAACATCTCTTGCTTATATTCCATTTGCATCTTCATCTCTCTACTATCTCAACTCAAACCCAGCAGGCTATATCACTTCCACTTCAACTGCATTCATTCCATTTGCATCAAGTTCTCTTTATCTTCTAAATTCAGCCAGCACAAGTTTGGCATATATTCCGATAGCATCTTCTTCATTATTTGCAACTTCGGGAACACTTTTGAGCTATATGACTTACAGTTATGCTTCTTCCACCTATGCAAGCACGACTTATGTCAATAATACATTTTTGAAATTATCTGCTTCAACATCTCTTGCTTATATTCCATCGGCCAGCTCGTCTTTGTATCTTTTAGTTTCTGCTAGCACTTCATTGCCTTATATTC
The DNA here is from genome assembly GCA_963798465.1 of uncultured bacterium. Taxonomy (GTDB): domain Bacteria; phylum Patescibacteriota; class Minisyncoccia; order Phycocordibacterales; family GWA1-40-21; genus Bog-1340. The sequence goes on from CAWCTC010000001.1 coordinate 286,334, forward strand.
CTTTCGCTTCTTCAAGTTTGTATGCAACAGGAACAAACTACTGGTCTGCAAATGGAAATAATATTTATAATAATAATATAGGAACTGTTGGCATCGGAACTACAACGGCATCTGATTTGCTAGGCATTGAAGGTGGTGGCTTAGGTATTTATGCTCCTAGCACTAATGCAGCAAAATTTGCTGGAAATATAGAACCTGGCGATGGCGACCTTCTTGTAACTACCGGCAGGTCTTTAACCATTATGTCAAATGTCAATAGTTCAATCACTCCTGTTTTTGAAGCCAGTGTTACAGGCGGTGTATCTATTGGTTCGTATGTGAATAGTGTAAATATGTATTCTGTGCCAGCAAATAGTCTTATCCTTCCTGGAAGCATCGGTATAGGAACTTCAACTCCTTCGCAAGCTCTGACAGTTATTGGAAATATTGCTTTGTCAGGAGCGATTTTTGACAGCACGAACGCTTCGGGAACTGCGGGAATGGTTTTATCTAGCACTGGAACATCTACTTTGTGGATTCCTGCGCCATCAGGTTCATCCCAGTGGACAACAAATGGAACTTCAATTTATTATAATGGGGGGAAATGTCGGAATAGGAACAACAACACCCATAGCAGCTTTGGCTATTGCTAGCGCAACTGATACCCCATATGTTCTTGCAGTATACGGAGGCAATGGAAGTTCAACAGCAGGAAGTTCAGTTATTATGAATACTGGCAACGGCGGTCAAGTCGGTTTAGTCGGAGCACCCGGTGGAAATTTCTCATTCACAACCGGAATCGGAGGTTCTGCCGTCTCAGGCGAATCATCTGGTGCAAATGGAGGTGATTTTCTAGTTACAACAGCTGCTGGAGGTAATTCAACAGGACATCAAGCAGGTGGACGAGGAGGCAACATGACAATTTTACTTGGCAATGGAGGTACTGGTTATGGCGGAGGAATCGGAGGATCATACTCAGTTACTGCAGGCAATGGTAATACTGGAACTTCCAATGGAGCTGGTGGAAGTATAAATCTTATCGCAGGAAATTCTCCTGGCGGAATTTCTGGCAATATAGTTTTGACTCCAGGCAATAATGGAACAAATGCAACCGGCAGCGTAATAATTTCAACTCTGGCAGGACTCGGCAGTGTCGTCACACTCGGAGCAAATGGAGCTCTTACCGCTATTTCTTCAACCTCACTATCAAGCTTATATGTAAGTCCAAGCCATGTGGATAATCTTGCGTATAGATATAACACTATTCCTTTGAATCAATCCGTCACAAATATTTCTATTATATCTACCACTACTGTTGCACAGGTTGCAAACTACGGAGCATGGGACGGCCAACATTTATGGGTATCACAATTTGCTGCACATTCAATTACAGAACTGAATGAAAATGGAGTTGTCATGGCCACTTATACTTTTGCAAGCAGTATTGAACCAATTCAGTTGGCATACGATGGAAGATATATTTGGGTAGCCAGCGCGGATACATATGGAAATTTGATAAAGTTCGATCCAACAACAGGAGCTTCATCTACGACTCTTATGAATCCAGGAGGCACAGGCTCTGGCGGTATCCAAGGAATTCTTTGGGATGGAAGCAAATTGTGGATAGGTCTTGCAGCTTTGAATGATGTTTTGAGATTTAATACTATAACTGGATCAGTTGAGGCAACATCCACAGGAGATACAAACGTAAACGGTTTGGCCATGATGGATATTCCTGAAAACGGAGGAGTGACAAGATATATTTTTGCGGCTTGTTCTAACTTCATAGCAAAAATAAAGGGAAGCACCATGGTCTCATCACTTATTGGTACTCCATCAAACACATACCGTATAGCGACAGACGGAGATTTTCTTTATGGAGCTTCTTATTTGGCAAGTTCAACAGATGCAACTGTAGAAAAATATGATGCAAGAAGCGGTACAAAAATTGTAAGTTGGAATTCCGGAACTCTTCTGAACACAATTGCATTTGATGGAAGATATATCTGGGTATCGGGAGATGATCAAACCACAACCGTTCATGACAGAACTTCAGGAGCTATTGTTGCATCTATTCCAAATAGCGGAAAATCCGATCTTATTTTTGATGGTACATATATGTGGAGTATTAGCAGTGCGGGCTTTGTGAGGAAATTAGGTATCGGTGAACAAATGGGCAATTTAAAAGTTGCACAGGGCATGAGTTTGATGGATGAGAACAATAATGTAGGACTCCTTCTCTTGGCAACTTCTACCGGTAGTAGCTATATGATGAGTAATTTTGGAATTGGGACAACTTCGCCGACCGCACCTCTCACTGTTACAAATTCGACAACGACTGGCGTGCTAGTTTCCATTTCTTCTCCGAATGCTCTGGCCACAACAGGCAGTTTGCTTTCTTTGGCGGCAGATGGCGCGACGACTCCAACAGGTGTTATGACTTTGAGCGCGAATGGTTTAACTTCTGGAAATGGTCTTTCTATATCCACAACAAATACTGCTCAAACAGGTTCATCGCTTCAAGTCACTACCGGTTCAACTGGTCAGCCAACAAACGGTCTCGTCTTCTTCAACTTTGCCGGAGCTAGAACAACTGCAGGAGCAGCATTCAAGATTACAGATGTTTCAACCACAGTTGCAACAACAACTCAAATTACTGCAGATGCTCTTACATCCGGCGCGGCTCTCAGCATTTCAGCTGCTGGATTAACTACTGGAACAGGTCTTGGAATATTTACTGCAGCTGCTACTCAGACAGGTCCTTCGCTTTTTGTGAAAACAGCTGGAACAAGCGCACCAACAAACGGTCTCGTCTTCTTCAACTTTGCCGGAGCTAGAACAACTGCAGGAGCAGCATTCCAGATTACAGATGTTTCAACCACAGTTGCAACAACAACTCAAATTACTGCAGATGCTCTTACATCCGGCGCGGCTCTCAGCATTTCAGCTGCTGGATTAACTACTGGAACAGGTCTTGGAATATTTACTGCAGCTGCTACTCAGACAGGACCTTCACTGCTCGTCAGCACAGCTGGAACAAGCGCACCAACAAACGGTCTCGTCTTCTTCAACTTTGCCGGAGCTAGAACAACTGCAGGAGCAGCATTCCAGATTACAGATGTTTCAACCACAGTTGCAACAACAACTCAAATTACTGCAAATGCTCTTACATCGCGGCTCTCAGCATTTCAGCTGCTGGATTAACTACTGGAACAGGTCTTTGGAATATTTACTGCAGCTGCTACTCAGACAGGCTGCTGGTACCGGATTACAAGTTACGGATAGCTCAACGGGTCTTGCTACTGCTCTCGGTGTTACTGCTTCCTCTAACCTTACAGGTTTCGGAGAAGTTATAACCATGCTTGGAAGCAGGTCAGCAGGTTCTGCACTTTTGATAAATGCAAGTTCAAGCAATGCATCTTCAACAACTGCTTCAGCTGGTATTACAATTGAATTGCCTGCAGTAGGAAATGGCGGTCTGCGTTATATTCGTTTTGCAAATGCTGCCGGTACTGAAATCGGAGCAATCGTAAACCCTGCTTCTGCCGGTACTTCAGTGGCTTTATATACAACTTCAGATAAAAGATTAAAAACAAATGTGGAGGAAACACACTATGATCTTGCCGACCTTATGAAAATACAAGCTGTTGATTTCAATTGGATTTCTGACAACTCTCCCGATACAGGTTTTATTGCTCAGGATCTTTACAATATTTATCCGAATGCAGTTATGAAGGGAGATAATGGAACGGATCCTTATATTCCCGGAGTGACAAATACTTGGTCTGTAGATTACAGCAAACTCACTCCGCTTCTTGTTAAAAGCGTTCAAGATTTGAATAATAATTTCATTGCATCGACGACTGCGCTTGAATCAAGTTCATCGGCTGATGAAAATAATATTTCAATGCTTGAAGCCAGCTCATCTGCCGACGAATTAGGAATATCAATTCTTGAAGCAAGTTCGTCCATTGATGAAACAAATATAAATCAGATAAATAATATTCTTTCTCAATTCTTCGATGCTTCATCATCCGCTCTTTCGATAAATAATATCGATGCGGGAGTTCAGATTGTAACTCCGAAAATTACGGCGAACGGTTTGACAGTCGATACTATTTCTTCAATCAATGATGCGATTAATTTTGAAAACGATGCGATTTTCTTCGGCAGACCATACTTCAATAGCGATACCGCGGGATTTGCGGTCATAAAAGCCGGACAGCAATCCGTCGATGTGACATTTGATAATCCTTATCTTGATGATCCTATAGTCAGCGCGACCATCACGATGGATAATTCCGGAAATTCTGTCGATGATACCGCCGCAGTGGAAGATATATTCAATAGTAATATCCAATATTTAGTTGCGGACAAAACAACGGCAGGATTTACGATTGTCTTGAACAAGCCGGCTGTCCGCGATACGACATTCAGCTGGATTGCGCTTGCAGTTAAAAATGCAAAAACATTTGGCACTCCTTCGGAAGATGTGACACAGCAAGATGAATCGACATCTACATCATCGCAAGATGTTTCAACTTCATCCGATGATTCATCATCAAACAATGCAACTTCAACTGCAACGACGACTGATGATAGTTCAGTTGCAAGCAGCACTCCGCAAGATACGACTCCGCCAGTGATTACAATCAATGGTGACAATCCAGTTTCAATAAATGTCGGCGATACTTACACAGATGCCGGAGCAGTCGCTACGGATAATGTTGATGGAACAGATACTGTTACAGCATCGGGAACAGTTGATACGACAACTGCCGGCACATACACAATTACTTATTCGGCAACTGATACAGCAGAAAATACTGCGACTGAAACCAGAATTGTAAATGTCGCAGCAGTTTCAGAAGGAGATGATGCAACAAGCACAGCAACGACGACTTCAGATTAGTAAATAGCTTTGTAAGGTTTTTCTGTTTTTATAAATATGTTAGAATAATTCGATAAAAAATGAAAGAAATTGAGTCTGCAAAAAAAGTTCCATTATTTTGGAAAAAGTATCATATTGTCTGGATTTCCGGCACTTTTTTTGCAGGTGCAATTGTCGTATTTATTTTGAACTATTTTATTAATTTGCCATCCATAGCTACAAGTGCCGATGTTAGAATAAATGATACCAGCTACACATATATCAATCCGCTTCTTGAATGTGATAGCGGAAGTTCAATTTCTCAAGGACTTAATTCATTCAAAAACAGTATGCAAAGCTACGTTGATGAACTTACTGAAAGTAAAAAGGCTGATTTCATTTCAATATATTTTAGAGACATGAATAATGGACCATGGTTCGGTATAAATGAGAATGCAGAATTTTATCCCGCATCACTTCTCAAAGTGCCGATTGCCATGGCTTATTTTGAACAATTTGAATCAAATCCCGGATTGCTGTCTCAGAAAATCACATTTACTAAAAGCATCAATCAAGATGTCGAATATTTCAAATCATCTACGATAAAACTCGGACAAACATATTCAATAAAAGATCTTATCAGCGCGATGCTAGTCAATTCTGATAATGATGCGCTTGATCTTCTTGTGACGAATTTTGCCGCGAATAATGTCGATACTCAGGATACATTTAAATATCTGAATGTTAACATTTCATCAGACGGCATGATCACTGTGCAACAGTATGCGACATTTTTCAGAATATTATTCAACTCATCATATCTTGATTATGATGATTCGGAAAAATTACTTTCAATGCTCGCAGAATCGACTTTCACTCAAGGATTGCGCGCAGGCGTGCCAGCAAATATTCCGGTGGCGCATAAATTCGGAGAGAGATGGTCATACACAGACCCGGAAAAAGAACTTCATGATTGTGGAATCATATATTATCCAAATCACCCGTATCTTCTTTGCGTCATGACGAAGGGAACAAATCTTGATGACATGGCTGGTGCGATTTCCGACATATCGAAATTTGTTTATAATGAAGTAAATAAACAGCTTAATTAAAAACGAAGTTTGTGCAGGCTGTTAGTTATTCCTTTCATAAGTAAGCCTTATAATATATAATATAAGGCAATAATTATCAGGTTGTTAATGTATAAAAAATGGACACGAAAAATAAAAAAATATTTTGGAAAATTTTAATTCCCTGGATGCTTTTTGTCTTAGCTATTTTAGCTGATGGATATTTTGTATATAAAATATATGTAGTAAAGGCGGGAAATTCTCAAAACTCTGCTCAAACAGAAGCGACAAATATAATAAATGAAGTTGGCAAGCTCATTGTCCTTCCAACCGGCGAAACTCCGACAATAGCAACAGTTACGGATCTTTCGCAGCTGAAAGATCAGCCGTTTTTTACAAATGCAAAAGTCGGCGACGATGTTCTCATCTATTCTCAGGCGCAAAAAGCGATTTTATACGATCCGTCTTTGAATAAAATCGTGGAGATTGCTCCTATCAGCGGCAACAGCACTTCATCACCATCGTTATAGTTGCAATAGATAATCATAGTTTTTAATATAAATGAATAAGTTGCGACAAAAAATAAAATCGATTATTTATCTTATAAGTTTTACTGCAATTTTTTTTGCGCTTTTTCATTTTGCATCTTTCGCTCAGGAATACAGCTCATCAAATTATAAAATTTCAAATCCGGTGATTACTTCCGGCGGAGGATATTCTTCTTCCGCAAATTTCGGATTGCAAAGTTCAATCGGGCAGATAGGAATCGGAACAAGTTCTTCCGCAAGTTTCGGATTGAATGCCGGATTTTTATATTTTCCTTATGTAACGACTCCAGCGATTTCTGCGACTGCGGGAAACGGCCAGGTTTCTCTTTCTTGGACGGCTGCGAACGGAATTCTTGGTTGGACTGCGAGCGGATATGATATAGGTTATTCGACAGTTTCCGGCGGTCCATATACTTTCGGTTCATCTCTTGGAAATGTTTTGTCTGCAGTTCAAGGGGGTTTGAATAATGGCACGACATATTATTTTGTCGTCAGAGTTGAAGACGCTTTTCAAAATATTATTGCAATTTCTTCGCAAGTTTCAGCAACTCCGTCAGCTCCATCAATTTGCACCGATCATTCCGCAACAAATTATGGCGGAGCTCTTCCTTGCACATATCCATCTGGCGGTGGCGGAGGAGGAGGCGGTGGTGGCGGAAGTTCTGCACCGCAAACCGGCGTAATTTTTTCAGGAAGAGCATATCCGCTAAGCAATGTCAGCGTGCTTGAAGACGGTCAGCTCGCGGTCACGACAATCGCCGATCCGAATGCAAATTTTAATATTTCTCTTTTGGGACTTTCAGCGGGAAATTATACATTTTCAGTTTACGGTGAAGATTCCGAAGGAAGGCGTTCTTCTCTTTTTTCATTTCCAGTTTTTATAACATACGGCGTTGTCACAAATATCGGCGGAATTTTCATAGCGCCGACAATTGCCGTCGATAAAAGCGAAGTCAAGAAAGGAGACAATATAGCGATTTTCGGACAGTCTGCATCTCAAGCAAATATAATAATTTCCGTTCATTCCGCTCAGGAAGTTTTTGCCACGACTTCATCGGATAAAAATGGAATTTATCTTTACAATTTTGATACATCGCAGATAGATTATGGAGAGCACAATACTCAATCAAAAGCCGCCGTCGATGACTCAATATCCGATTACAGCGATTCAGTTGCATTCAATGTTGGAACGGAAAATATAACTGCACCGGTGTCAAAACAATGTCCGATGAAAGGGGATTTGAACGGCGATTGCAAAGTGGATCTTGTGGATTTTTCTATCGCTGCGTATTGGTATAAACAGCCGCTCAGCGATGCGTTTAAAAAAATAGAAAAAGCGGAACTCAATGGCGATGGAAAAGTCGATCTTGTCGACTTCAGCATCATGGCATACTACTGGACAGGATAAATTAATATATTGAAATATTAAATGAAAATTAAAAATAAAAAGGGATCAAATAATAGATTAATCCAAAAAATATTTGGGAAATTTGTTAAGCTCTCATTTTTTCTGATATTATTGTTATCATTTTTTTTACCTTTCGCTTCAAGAGCTCAGCAATCTGTTTCTGTTGATGCATCAACACTGATTCCAAAATCAATACTTTTTCTTTCTCCGAGTGCAGCGACTATTTTAGAAGGATCTACAATAGACATACCTGTTTTTATAAATACTGAAGGCAATAGCATAAATACTGTGCACTTGAGTGTAAATTTCGATCCGACGAAAATGATAATCACGAGTCCATCGAATGCCAATTCAATCATAGGCATCTATGTCGATCCGCCGACATTTTCAAATACTGAAGGTACTATGGAATTGTCAGGTGTCATACCAAACGGAATAACCACAGGGAGTGGCTTGATCACGACAATAACTTTCAAAGCCATTTCTAGTGGGCAAGCTAGTGTAGCAATCTCTGATTCGTCTAAAGTTTTAGCAAACGATGGACAAGGGACTGAAGTAAAAACTCAATTTGGCACAGGAGTTTATACCATTATTCCTCAATCTCCCGGCGGCCCGACTGTTTTTTCAGAAACGCATCCATTTCAAGACCAGTGGTATAACAATAACAGCCCTCAAGTGGCCTGGAATAAAGATCCTGGGGTTACGGATTTTAGCTATAATCTTGACGATAAGCCGTTCACTGTCCCAGACAATGATATGGATAGCACAAATACGTCCATGGCTTATGAAAATTTATCAGATGGAATATGGTATTTCCATATTAAAGAAAAAAAAGAGGGAGTCTGGGGATTGACTACCAATTTTACCATTCGCATAGATACGTCGTCTCCAGCCGCATTTAAACCGGAGGTTTCTTTTTTGACATCTTCAAGTTCAAGACAGGTTCTCGTGTCGTTCTTTACCACTGATTCTTTGTCGGGTCTTGATTATTATGAAGTCGGAATTGTACCAAAAAGCGGAACGAATGAATCGCCAGCTTTTGTTCAGACATCCAGTCCTTATCAATTTTCACTTCAATCCTCTGAAGACGTAAGAGTAATCGTAAGAGCATTTGACAGAGCGGGAAATTCAATAGATGAATCGGTTGATGTCAATTCTCCGTCGGATATAGTCACTTTTTTTGAGCAGAATTTTATTATAATAATTTTATTGCTCATTTTGCTAATTGATTTTCTTTTTGGACACAAAATTATTCCGCATATCGGAAGAATTGTTAAAGCAGTTGAGAAAGAGGAAAAAGAAGAAAAACTTTCAGAAAATAAAAAAGAAAGCTATGATATAGCTGAAACGAAGATAAATTCAAGCGGTCCATCGAAAATGAGCAAGGTGGAGTTTGATTCAGAAACTCAAAAACCAGAGATGTCGATTAAAAAAGATGAAATAATAAATACGCAAAATCCAACAGAAATAAAATGAAACTAAAATTAAACATAATTAAATATTTTTTGTTAATCACGGCAGTTTTTTTTGCTGCTCCGGTTTTTGCATCCCAGTTTTCATTTGATACGCCGAACGGAGTTGTACAGGTCGGCGGACAACTTGAAGTTGATTTGAATATAAATACCGACAAGGAAAGCATAAATGCGGTGGAAGGGAATATTATTTTTTCGACCAGCACTTTGGATTTGTCAGAAATAAGAGACGGAAATTCGATTGTCAATTTCTGGGTGAATAAGCCGGCGAACGAAAACGGAATAGTTTCTTTTTCCGGAATTACGCCGGGAGGATTTGTTTTGGACAAAGGATTGATATTGTCTTTGATTTTTATGGCGAAAAAAGAAGGCGATGCAACTATCGAAATTAAAAATGCCAGCGCGCTTGAAAATGACGGAAAGGGAACGGCTTCAAGCTTGCAAACATCGGATTTGAATATAGAAGTCGCCAGTTCAAGTCAAAATCTGCCGAATCAAAATCTGGCAATCAGTGACAATACTCCACCGGAAAATTTCAAGCCGGAAGTTGCGCGGGATTCGAATCTTTTCAATGGCAAATGGTTTGCAGTTTTTGTCGCGCAGGATAAAGGTTCGGGAATCGCAAAATACGAAATTAAAGAATCAAAGTTCAATATTTTTGATTTTTCAAAATGGAATGATGCGACGAGCCCGTATGTTCTCTCCGATCAGAAATTACAGAGCTATATATTTGTAAAGGCCATAGATAATTCAGGCAATGAGAGAATTGTAAAATTATCGCCGGAAAATCCGATTCCTTGGTATGAAAATATCGAAGATTGGTTTATAATTGCAGTGGTTATTGCAATAGTTGCATTGATATATTTCTTTTCAAAAAAGAAAGTGTATCGCGCTTAAAGGATGATTGTGCGACGTGATTTTGTAACTGCGTCGCATTATAAGGACGGTTATGCGACGTAACTTCGCTAAGTTAAAAAATTAATGAAATCATTTAAAGAATTAAAATCAACAATGAATTCTCATGATTGTTTTGGTATAAAATTTGCCAAAATAGTTTCTTTGTTTGCTTTTATGTTTTTATTTTTCGGCTTGGCAAATATTTCCTCGGCAGCAACGCTTATTTTCTCTCCATCAACCGGATCCTACAATGAAGGTTCATATTTTACCGTGAGTGTGATGGTTGCAAGTCCGGATAAAGTCATGAATGCAGCTTCTGGTGTGATTTCTTTCCCAACCGATTTATTGTCAGTGTCTTCCATATCTCAAACCGGTTCAATTTTTAATGTTTGGCCTATTGCACCGACTTATTCCAATACAGCAGGCACCATTAGCTTTCAAGGAGTTGTTTTGCCACCGTGGTATACAGGTGCGTCAGGAAAATTAATCACGATTACTTTCAAAGCAAAATCACAAGGCACTGCAAATTTATCTTTTACTTCGGGTTCAGTTCTCGCAGCTGATGGAATGGGAACGGATATTACATCTTCTTTGGGAACTGCTGCATATCAAATCTCGGAAGCAAGCGGAGAGACACCTGTAACAATGCCGCCTGCGGAAGTTAGCGGAGTTCCAAACGCTCCTGTAATTACTTCAGACACTGACCCCGATCAAACTAAATGGTATGCCGATAGTGATGCGGATTTTTCTTGGACACTGACGAAAGATATTACGGGAGACAGTTTGCTTATAGATCACAATCCAAATTCTTCGCCGACTGTTTTATATAATCCGCCGATAAATTCAAAACAAATTACAAATTTGGATGACGGAGTTTGGTATTTTCATGCACAATCGGAAAATGCCAGCGGCTGGGGAGACGTCGGCACATATAAAGTTCAGATAGATACGACTAAGCCGGCAAATTTTGATATTACGGAAATTGAAAGAACTGACCCGACGGATCCGAATGCAAAATTCACTTTTAATGCCATGGATGTTACTTCGGGAATAGATCACTACGAAGTTCAAATAGATAATAATCCCGCAGAAATTTGGACAGATGATGGAAGCCATATTTATACGGCTCCTGCGGAAGAAGGAGGAACTCACACTCTTATTGCAAAAGCTTTTGATAAGGCTGGTAATTTCTTGGCAAATTCTGTTCAGTTTACAATACAGCCATTGGAAGCTCCTGTGATTACGAATTATCCAACGGAAATAAATAGCGGAGACATCCTTACTATAAATGGAACATCGAAATATCCAAATTCTGAGGCAGATTTGTTTTTGCAAAATGAAAATGGCACAACACAAACTTATACTTCAAAGACCGATAGTGATGGAAATTTCACCGCGATTTCTGATAATAGATTAAAGACCGGTTTATATACAGTTTGGATGGGAATCACAGATAGCAGAGGAGCAAAAAGTACGCCAAGTGAAAAGGTTACGATAAATGTCAAATCACCGGCATTTATTACAATAGGAACTTTGGCTGTGAATTTTCTCGCTGTAATGATTCCTCTCATCGCACTGATTCTCTTGCTGATATTCTTGCTTTGGTACGCATGGAGAAAATTCTTTATTATCGGAGATAAATTAAAGAAAGAAACTCGTGAAGCAGAAGATGCACTTCATAAAGCTTTTGATTTGCTGAAAGAAAGTGTTCAAGAGCAAGTCAGTGTTTTGGAAAAAGTCAAAAACAAACGACAGCTTACCGAAGAAGAGGAAAGAATAAATAGACACCTTAAAAAAGATCTTGAAGATGCAGAGTCATATATAAGGAAGGAAATTGAAGATATAGAAGATTTGGTGAATAAGAAAAGATAAAAAATAAAAATAAAGGGGCGGCCGCTTCGCGGCCGCCCCTTTATTTTTATTAATGTGCGATTGAAAATCCGATTACTTTTTTTGCACCGGCGTCTTTTAAAGTTTTTGAAGCTTCATTCATCGTGGTTCCTGTTGTGATGACATCGTCTATCAAAATTATATTCCTATTTTTTATTTTTTTCTCGTCGGCAGAAAAACAATCTTTAAGATTTTTCAATCTTTCATTCCTGTTTTTCAAGTCTGATTGATGCGGAGTTTCTTTTATTTTTATCAATGCATCGCATGAAATATTAAAATTTTTCCCGCCATCAATTTTAAATATTTCTTTCGCCAGAAGTTCGCTCTGGTTGTATCCGCGTTTTTTTAAATTATTATTATGCATCGGGATTGGAATCAGCAGGGGATTGTCAAAATTTGCAAAAGCCGTTTCGTCGGAGAGATTTTCCAAAATGAATTCGTGCATGAGCCCAGACAATTTTTTTGTCATCCCGTAATTTTTTTCATATTTTATCATCCAGATTGCTTTTCTCATTATCCTATTTTTATATAGGAATAAGGCTTTATATTTACTGTTTTTAATTTCATATGCTTCAGGAATCGAGTCAATCATGTCTGCCGAATTCATATTTTCCATTTCTATCGCTTCAATATCTTTTGGAAAAAATAAATCCAGAATTTTGTCCATAAAACCTTTTAATTTATCCATATTTTTTGTTGAATGAGTTATTTTATGTGTTATAATAACACGGAAAGAACGCAGAGCGAATTAATTGCGCGCAATTTTTTATATATCATGTCCAATCCAATTTCAGATTTATTTAATTCTTTTTTCTCTCCTAAAGATACGAGAGTGCTCGGTATTGATGTTGGCTCCTCGTCAGTCAAAGTGGTTCAGCTGAAAAAACAAAATGGAAAAGCCGTGCTTGAAACTTACGGCGAAATAGCACTTGGTCCGTATGCCGGCACAGATCTTGAAAGAGCCACAGTGCTTTCCGCGGATAAATTATCCGAAGCTATAAAAGATCTTCTGAAAGAATCGAACACTACGACTTTGAACAGCGGGTTGTCTATTCCTATTGCATCAAGTTTTGTCGTCTTCATAAAGTTGCCGACTTCCGAAGAAAAGAATTTTGCCGAAATGGTGCCGATTGAAGCGAGAAAATATATTCCGATTCCGATTTCTGAAGTGACTCTGGATTGGTGGGCGATGCCAAAAGATGAAAATACAGTTTCAGAATTTCAAAATGGACAGAAAGTTGAAGATGATAATATGACCGACATATTGCTCGTTGTCATAAGCAACGATGCGTTGAGCAAAAACAAAGAAATACAAAAATTGGCGGGATTGCAGACGACTTTTTCCGAAGTGGAAATTTTCAGTTGTATGAGAGCTGCGATAGAGCCGACAATTGATCCGCAAGTCATAATGGATCTCGGTGCAGGCAGCACGAAAGTTTTTGTCGTTGAAAGAGGAATATTGAAAGCATCGCACGTTATTAATCGAGGCTCTCAAGACATAACGCTGTCAATATCAAAATCAATGAATATAACTTTTGACGAAGCCGAGAAAATAAAAATCCAGCAGGGAATTATAAGTTCAGCAAAAGACAATATTTCAGAAGTATCTTCAATAACCGTCGATTATATTTTGTCGGAAACTGGACGCTTCATATTGAACTATTATAAAAAATCAAGCAAAAAAATAAGCAAAATAGTTCTGACTGGCGGAGGATCTTTACTTAAAGGTCTCAGGGAAAAATCTCAGAATTCTTTTGAAACTACAGTCGAGGTGGCCAATCCCTTTTCCAAGGTGGAATACCCAGCTTTTTTGGATGAGGTGTTGAAGACTGCCGGTCCGGAATTTACTGTTGCTATAGGAATAGCGATAAGGAAGCTGCAGGAATTATAATCAACATTGTATTGTTTTTATTTTTTGATGTATAATATACGAAGAAATGGAACCAAAATATCAAACATCTTTCATACCCAAAAAACCCATTAGTCCAGTTGCACAACAGAAGAGAGTTTCTGTCGGGATAAACCTATTTTTGCTTATATCAATAGTCATGTTTTTAGTTTCTTTGGGATTGGCCGGCTATGTATTTTTGGAAAAGAATATTTTAATCCAAAAAATAAATCAGGATCAAAGCACGATATCAACTGATAAAAACAGTTTTACGGCGGATTCCAATACTATTGAAAGCTTGGTTGAACTCGATTCAAGAATAAATGTTTCCAACACTTTGCTCGCTCAGCACATCGCAGTTTCGCCGATTTTTGGTGCTTTCATACAGCCAGCAACTCTTCAGTCCGTAAGATTCAACGATTTCACTTTTAATTATGCAGGCAAAGATGCAACTGGTGCAAGCAAGATATCTATAACCATGGATGGCACGGCGAGAGATTGGCAGACAATTGCTTCTCAAGCTGATGAATTCGGACTTCCTGATTGGAAAAATATAATAAGCGAGCCGACGATTTCAAACTTAACCCAAAATGCCGATAACACAGTTTCATTCCAGTTTACAGCTTATGTAAATCCTGCATTTTTAGTTTACGGAAGCAATTCAACAAGCAACGCGACAAATAATTCAACAAATTAATTATGGACTTTATATTACCAATCATTTTAATAATATCTTCATTCGCAGTATTTTTCGGATACGTTGATCCGAATTATAAAGGACCTGCAAATCAAAGCACTACATCTTATCAGCAAGATGGTGTCGTATTTTTAAAAAGCGAACTGGCTCAATATGACAGCGTATTGAATTCTTCAACACAGATCGTATCTCAGAGAGATGCACTTGTTGCAAAGAAGAATACGATTTCAGATGCAGATGAAGCAAGATTGGAAACGCTTTTACCAAGCAATATAGACAATATAAGACTTATTATAGAAATAAGTGATATCGCACAGGCAAGAAATTTGAAGGCAGAAAATATTTCTGTCGGCAATATGACTCAGAGCACGAGCAATACGATCGGCCAAAATTCAAGCCTTTATGGAACTTTATCTCTGACATTTACAGTGACTGCAACATATAATGACTTCTTGAATCTATTGCAGGATTTGGAAAACAATCTCAGATTGCTTGATGTGACGAATATCAGTTTCCATTCTACAGACAGCGGATTCTATGACTTTACTGTAACCTTTAATACTTATTGGCTGAAATAATTTTTTAATTAAAACCAAAATGAAAAATAATATTATAATAATAATATTGGTGATAGTCATCGGAGCAGTGGCGTTTTGGTATTTGGGAAAAGATCAAACCAATAACGGTTCATCGCTTTCTGTTACGGCTCAGACATCAAATTCTGCCGATGCCGAATATATCTATAACATTTTACAGCAGATGGCTCAGGTCAAGCTCGATGATTCAATTTTTTCAAATCCTAATTTTCAAGGTTTAAAAGATAACACAGCAACATTTCCTCCACAGGCTGCTGGCAGACCAAATCCATTTTCTAAAACGGGAACGGACACGGTCATTCCTGGTCAGTCAACTCAATCTTTAAGTTCGTCTTCCGTAAATTAGGATAATTTAAAATATGAATATATTAGAAAATCTTGTTAGTAAGAATATAATAAGCAAAGGAGACTCAACAAAGATAGAAAAGCAGGCAAGCAGTACTGGCAAACCAATAGAAGAAGTTTTGGAAGATGTTGGTGTCCCGGCTCAAACTATCCTTGATGTAAAAGGGGAATATTATAATGTTCCTCCGATGAATTTGGAAAATTATAATGTTCCTCTTTCTATTTTAAAATATATTTCTGAAGATGCCGCGTCTCACTATAAATTTATTCCACTGTCTGTAAAAGATGGTGTTCTTGAAATTGGAATGACAGATCCGGATAATATAGAAGCGAGAGATGCGCTCACATTTATAATAAGCAAGCTGAATATGCCTTATAAAATCTATGTTATTACCGAAAAAGATTTTAAAAAAGTATTAGGCACATACAATGGTCTTTCCGGCGAAGTTAATAAAGCTTTGACTGAACTCAATACGGATTTGGACAAAGATTTGGAAGATATAGAAATTGTAAAAGATCAGAATTCAAGTTTCGGAAAGATAGAAACAAAAATCGTAGAGGATGCTCCCGTCACGAAGATTGTTGCAACAATATTGCGATACGCTGTGGAAGGAAATGCTTCGGACGTCCACATTGAAAATATGAAAGACAAAGTCAGAGTGAGATTCAGGGTTGATGGAATATTAAATACAAGCCTCGTGCTTCCCGCGGAAGTCGATCAAGCCGTGGTTGCAAGAATCAAAATTCTTTCAAACATGAAGCTTGATGAAAAAAGAAAACCTCAGGATGGACGTTTCTCCGCAAAAATAGAAGGAAGAAGAATAGACTTCAGAGTCTCGACTTTCCCCACATATTATGGAGAGAAAGTCGTTATGAGAATTTTGGATCAAGAAAAAGGAATCAAACCTCTTGATCAGATGGGTTTGTCTGATAAATATTTAAAAATGGTCAGGTATGCGATGACACGACCATACGGAATGATACTTATTTCAGGTCCGACAGGAAGCGGAAAAACCACGACGCTTTACGCGATGCTTGAAGAAATAAACAAGGATGAAAAAAATGTTTTGAGTTTGGAAGATCCTATTGAATATAATATCGACGGAGTCAGCCAGTCGCAAGTTTTTCCGGAAATCGGATATGATTTTGCAAATGGACTCAGGACTACTTTGAGACAAGACCCAGATGTCATCATGGTCGGAGAAATCAGAGATAAAGAAACCGCTCAGCTTGCGGTTCAAGCTGCTCTTACCGGACACTTGGTGCTTTCAACAATTCACACGAATAATGCATGCGGAGTCGTTCCAAGACTTATAGACATGGGAGTCGATCCTTATCTTATTGCTCCGACGCTCATACTTACGATGGGACAGAGATTGCTGAGAACAATTTGTCCTGGAACAGGAAAGTCAATTCCAATAGAAGGAAGTATAAAAGCAATGATAGACAAAGAATTTGCAGATTTGCCGGAGGAATTCAGGAGTGAAATTCCCAAGGTTTCTGATATGCTTGAAATTGAAGTTACGCCTCAATGTCCGACTGGAACAAGAGGAAGAATTGCAGTTTTTGAAATGTTCAAGATGAGCAAAGAAATCGAACAGGTCATATTGCATAATCCTGAAGAGTCTGAAGTCCTTAAAGCGGCCAGAAAAGAAGGTTTTATCACAATGAAAGAAGATGCGATAATAAAAGCCATGGAGAAACTTATTCCATTCGAGGAAATTAATGAATTATAAAAAAATATCAGCTTGTTGCTGTATAAAATAAAACATTTTTGTTGTATAATTGTCGCAAGGAATTAAAAAAAATAATTTTCAAAAATATTTATCCCGTTAAAAATTCAGACCAAGCCAAATATGAAAATAGAATCAAATTAGAAAGTTAAAAATAAAAGTCGCAATAAATTATTAATATTAAAATTTTGTACTGGGATGGATTACAAAAATGAACTCAGTGATTTGATAAAGACAGTTTTTCAGGAAGGAGCTTCCGATCTGCATTTGTCTGAAGGAAAGAAACCCACGATAAGAGTTTCAGGAATGCTTTTGCCTTTGGTCAAACGGGATGTAATCGGCAAAGAAATGATAATCGGAATTCTTTCGGAACTTGTAACCAAGGAAAACAGAGAATACTTTTTGAAAAACAAAGAGCTAGATTTTTCATACGGCATGGACAATGGCGAGAGATTCAGAGGTAATGCGTATTTTCAGCAGGGAATGATAAGCATCGCACTGAGACTTATTCCTAAAAATATCAGAGGACTCTCTGAGCTCAATCTTCCGGATGTTCTTAAATCTTTTACGGACAAGCCGCAAGGTTTTTTCTTAGTTGTCGGTCCAGTTGGACATGGAAAAACCACGACACTCGCAGCCATGATAGAAAACATAAATGAAACCAGAGCTGAACATATAATTACAATCGAGGATCCTATAGAATATATTTACGAACCGAAAAAATCTATCATAGATCAAAGAGAAGTCAGAACAGATACCGAAGATTTCGGAACAGCTATGAAAAGCATGTTCAGAGAAGATGTAAACGTCGCACTCATCGGCGAGATGAGAGGATATGAGACGATTGCCACTGCCGTCACCGCAGCTGAAACGGGACATTTGGTTTTTTCGACTCTTCACACAAACGGTGCTGCGCAGACTGTCAGCAGAATTATAGATTCATTCCCAGCGGAACAGCAAGGACAGATAAGAATACAGCTTGCCGGAAGCTTGACTGGAATTTTTTCACAGAGGCTTATTCCAAGAATTTCCGGAGGATTGATTCCAGCATATGAACTTTTGATAAATAATAATGCAGTTTCAAATCTTATAAGAGAAAACAGAATACATGAAATAAGTTCCGTGATAGAAACATCTTCTCAAGAAGGAATGATAGACATGAATAGATGTCTGGCGGAAATGGTTCAAAGAGGAGAAATTACCGTTGAGAGCGCGTATCTTTACGCTACGGATTCGAAGATTTTGGAAAAAATGATGTAACACCCGTTAAAGTTTTTGCCAATGTATTGTGCAAGTGAGTGAGAATAAAAATTAGTGATAAAGATAATTATTTAAGATATAATATAAGCACAATACTAAAAAAGTTGTTATAATATTGAAAAATTTTACAAAATGACCAAGTATCTTAGACAAAGTAATATGGAGAAAGTCGCCCATAACTTTTTTATTGGCAAAAATTTTCTCGGGTAAATGACATTTAAATATAAAGCAATAGATTCAAGCGGTTCAACGAAAGATGGAGTCGTTGAAGCAATAAATATAGATGTAGCCATAGATGCCTTGCAAAAAAGGGGCTTATCTATTGTTTCAATAAAACCTGAAGAAGAAAGCGGAAGCGGTTTGCTGACAAACATTACAATGTTTGACAGAGTATCAAACAAAGATGTTGTCATACTTTCAAGGCAGATGGCGACTTTGTTCACAGCCCAAGTTTCAGCTCTGCGAGTTTTTCAGCTTTTGGCGATGCAATCAGAAAGTTCTCTTTTGAGAAGACAATTGAAAGGCGTTGTCGACGATCTTCAAGCTGGAAATAATATTTCGGCTGCTTTGGAAAAATATCCAAAAACATTTTCTCCTTTTTATATAAACATGGTCAAAGCTGGAGAAGAATCTGGAAAACTTGATCAGACTTTCATGTATCTGGCGGATTATCTGGACAGGACTTATGAAGTCACTTCAAAAGTTTCCACTGCTCTTATCTATCCGGCATTTATTGTTTTCACTTTTGTTGTCGTTATGATTCTCATGCTCACTGTTGTCATTCCGAAAATCAGCACAATTTTAACTCAGTCTGGCGGATCAGTTCCAGTTTATACTCAAGTGGTCTTAGCGCTATCTAGTTTCTTTGTCAGCTATGGCGTTTTCCTTCTTGTTGCGCTTATCATCGGAGGTTTTTTCCTTTGGAGATATTTGCAGACTGACAGCGGAAAACTTTCTCTCGACCATCTGAAAATTACGACTCCGTTCATAAAAAATCTTTATTCAAAACTTTATCTTTCAAGAATTGCAGACAATATGAACACGATGCTGATCTCTGGAATTCCGATGGTAAGAGGTTTGGATTTAACATCTTCCGTGGTGGACAATGTGGTTTATAAAAATCTTCTGACCCAAACAGTTGAAGATGTAAAAGCAGGAAGCTCAGTTTCAGCAGCGCTTGAAAAACATCCTGAGATTCCGGGAATTTTCGTCCAGATGGTAAAGATAGGAGAGGAAACCGGACAGCTTGGAAATATTTTGAAAACTTTGGCAGATTTTTACAGAAGAGAAGTTACAAATTCCATCGACGCGCTTGTCAGCCTTATTGAGCCGGTGATGATCGTGCTTTTGGGTGTTGGAGTCGCGTTTCTTCTCGCTGCAGTTCTTATACCTATTTACAGCATTTCTGCTGGAATGTAATACAAAATTAAATTATTTAAAAATACAGGGAGGTTTTCGCTACGCGAAAACCTCCCTGTATTTTTAATGTCAAATTATAACTTTTTTGACTTATCAACACATGCTCTTTTCACATATTTATCTAAAAAGTTGTATAATTGCGGGGTAAGCTTGAATTCCGAAAGGAATCAGAAGTATTTTTTATTGGAAGTATTCTTACCTTGAGCAAGTTGAAGATGGCCAAACGAAAGTACAAGCAATTTATCGCCGACGTAGAGCGAGAGAAATAAAAAAGTAATCTTTTTTGTTTCCGAGCTGAGGAGGGCGATATAAGAGCTAGAAGCTGCTTTTATTAGTGTTATTAAATTGATTTTTAACGCCGACGTAGAGCGAATGAAATGAGAAAGTAATCTTTATCATTTCTGAGCCGAGGAAGGCGTAAAGATTTCAATATCTTATCGATAAAAATTTAATTATGAAAATGAAAAAAGGTTTTACATTGATCGAACTTTTGGTGGTTATCGCCATCATCGGTATTCTTTCATCAGTCGTTTTGGCTTCTCTAAACTCAGCAAGATCAAAAGGTGCAGATGCCGCAGTCCAATCAGGATTGAGCAACTTCCAAGCTCAAGCAGCTTTGTATTATAATAATGGTCAGACATATGGTACGTCTGCAGATTGTACTACAGGGGGAGTATTTATAGATCCACAAGGCGCAAGTATCATTGCAAATGTTAAATCAAATGCAAGCGGACAAAGTATTACATGTAATGCTGCCAGTACGACGTATGCCGTTGTAGCAAAATTATCAACAGCAGGAAGTTATTGGTGTGTAGATAGCAACGGTAATACCGGTGCTACAGCCTCTTCAACAATTGCTTCAGACGGCCTTTGTAAGTAAAATTTGTATTTTGTTTTAATTTGAAAAACGCCCATCTCGGGCGTTTTTCTTTTCTTTCCCAGAACCCCGCCCGAAGCATCCCCTAGATAAGGGCATTTTCAGAACTTTGGAGGGCGGGGGTTAGAAAGTACTACCATGTTCACTAAACGTGATTTATATATATTCATGAGAATTAGTAATTAAATAGTATTCTCATGCTTTAAAAGGAAACCCCGGGCGCAGCGTAGCGGAGCCCGGGGAGGAGGTCATTGTCTAAAAACATTTTCTTTTTGTTTTAAAAAAGTTATAATTAATCCGTTAAAGTTTTTGCTAACGCATTATGCAATATCTATATGTATTACAAAGTAAGAAAAATGGCGAATTATATACAGGTTGTACCAAAGATATAAAAAATAGATTAATATTGCATAATGCCAAAAAAGTTACGTCGACGAAAAAAAGCGCGCCATTTGCACTTATATACTATGAAGCTTACATAAATAGCAAAGACGCGTATAATAGAGAAAAATATATGAAAACACAATATGGTAGAAATTATATCAAAAAGGTCCTAAGTAACTTTTTTATTAGCAAAAATTTTCTCGGATAAACATGAATATTTCCAGCAAATCAAAAGGTTTTACTCTCATTGAAATAATCGTTGTCATCGGCATCATGGCGGTTCTCACAGCCATTATTTATTCTTCATTTGATTCATCAAGAGCGACGAGCAGAGACCAAAAAAGAGTTTCCGATATCAGCGCGATTCAGCTTGCACTTGAACAATATTTTCAGCAGAATGGAGTTTATCCGATGCAGTTGGCCAGCCTTGTTCCAACTTATATTGCTGCAATACCCACTCCTCCAACCAATAGTGAATCTTCTTATCAAGAAAATTATTTTCCTATGGCAAAAGTTCCTGGACCAGACAACTCACATTCTTGCGTGTCGTATCAATTATGGACTAAATTCGAATTAAATAATTCATATTTAAATTCAAAAAAGGGTTTTGATTCAACTCGCGTTGCAGATCCAAAAGGTTTGAAAACTTTCGATGGTTTTTATGAATGTGTTTCTCTTGGGAATAATCATTATGGAGCGCAAATAGATGCAGACCCAACAACTAATTCTGCAGCCAAATTAATCTACGACGTAATGCCATAATTTAATCAGAATGTTATTTTTAAACTTATTAATTTTATTTATATTGGGCACGATTATCGGCAGTTTTTTAAATGTCGTCGTTTTGAGATATAACACCGGTTTGTCTTTTGTCACCGGCAGGTCAAAATGTTTTTCTTGCGGAAAAGATTTGCATTGGTACGAGCTTCTTCCGCTTTTCAGTTTTCTCATGCTTGGCGGAAAATGTTTGAAATGCAAAAGCAAAATTTCGCTTCAATATCCGATAGTAGAA
The DNA here is from genome assembly GCA_963798465.1 of uncultured bacterium. GTDB lineage: Bacteria > Patescibacteriota > Minisyncoccia > Phycocordibacterales > GWA1-40-21 > Bog-1340. The sequence continues at coordinate 308,679 of CAWCTC010000001.1, forward strand.
TTTTTGACAGGCGCGATTTTTGCCGGAATATTTTTTGTATTCGGCATGGTTCCGATGCTTCCGCTTTATCTTCTCATCGCTTCGCTTCTCGTTGCGATGTCAGTTTATGATTTCAAGCACAAAATAATTCCAGACGGAATGGTCTATTCTTTTATCGCGCTTTCTTTTGTTGTTTTGCTTTTAACTCATCCTTTGAGCCAGCTTTTTGGCTGGCCTTTGTCGTTTGATTTGCTTTCAGGTCCGATGCTTTTTGCTTTCTTCGCTTTTTTCTGGCTTATTTCAGGAGGGAAATGGATGGGCTTTGGCGATGCAAAGCTTGCTCTCGGCGTCGGCTGGCTTTTGGGTTTTTCCGGCGGAGTTTTTGCCATCATGATTGCTTTTTGGATAGGCGCGATTTGGAGTATAATATTGATAATGTTGCAGCAAATAAAAATCGCCAATTTCAAGCTTTCTTTCAAAAGCGAAATACCGTTTGCGCCGTTCATAATCCTTTCCGTTTTCATCCAGATTTTCACTTCATGGAATATTCAAAGTCTAATTTATTTTTTGCACTGATATTTAAAAATATAAAATGAACTTTTTCAAAAAAAACGATAAAAAAAATATGTTTAGGAATAAAAAGGGAGGTTTTACTTTGATCGAGCTTCTTGTCGTGCTGGTTATTTTTGTTGTGCTCACTGGAGTCGTGCTTGTCAATCAGAACAGCTTCAACAATTCCGAGCTTCTGAATAATTTTACATACGACGTCGCGCTTACTTTGAAACAAGCACAGACTTATGCGGTCAATGTGCAGGAAAATGTTTTAGGTTCTTTCAGCTCAAGCTATGGAGTTTTTTTTAATATCGGTTCGTCTGCGGGAGGCAGCAATACAAATTTCATTCTTTTTAATGATTTGGTGAGCAACAATATATATGATGATGAATTGAGTGCACAAGGTTCATCTATAAATTCCGGAGATGTTACAATTTGCCCGACTACAAATTCCGAATGTGTTCAAAAATACAGCATGACAAACGGACTTTATATATCAAAGATTTGTGTTACCAGCACTACCAATCCAAGTGTGGATTGTAGTGTAAATCAACTTTCGATTCTTTTTACAAGGCCGAATCCCAGCGCTTACATATATGATTTAGATAATTCCTCACCGACTCTTGAAAATAGTGCAACAATAACTTTATCTTCCGCAAAAGGTGCGACTTCAAGCGTCGTTATAACAGGCACTGGCCAGATATATGTTCAAAAATAAAATCAAAAGCAAATGAAAAAAATCGCGCAAAATAAAAATATAAAAATAAAATCTGCCGGCGGCTTCACTCTCATCGAAATGCTCGTCGCGACAGCCGTCTTCATGTCCGTCATGACAGTCGCCGTTTCAGCTTTGATAACAATAATAAATGCAGACAAACAATCTTGATATAGACGGTCTAAATATGCTTGAGAATTTTGTCAGCAAGAGCAACAAAGCATTTTTGATAGTTTCTCATGACAGAGCATTTTTGGATAAAATCGTGACTAAAATAATTGAGATTGATATTGAAACAAAATCATCATTTATTTATGAAGGCAATTATTCAAATTATGCAGAAGAGCGTGAAGCAAAAATAGAACGTCAGTGGAAAGAATATAATGATAAAGTTGAAAAGACTGAAAAATTTAATATTAATATAGATCAAAAATCTACTTGGCTTCTCGATATAGAATCAGTCAAAAAGGGTAAAAAGCGCAAAGAAGATTATAATAATGGAAAGGATGTAAATTATAAAAATGCTGACGGAAAAGCTGCCAGACGAATTAAAGTAATGAAAAACAGGCTTGAAAAATATAAGGAAAATTCAAGCGATATAACAAAACCAAAATATGATTTGCCTTTGCAAGTAGTTTTTGAGAACGAGCGAGGCAGTACAAAAGTATTTGATTTAAAAAATCTTGAAAAGAAAATGGGCAAAAGAAAAATCGGTCCAATAAATTTGTGCATTCAATATGGCGATAGACTTCATGTAGTAGGTAAGAATGGAACTGGAAAAACAACTTTGCTGAAAATGCTTATGGGGGAGTTGAAGGCGGATTCAGGAATTATTGAAAAAGGAGAAAATTTAATAATAGGATATATTTCTCAAGAAAGATGGCTGAACAGACCGAATAAAAAAGTGATTGAAGAATTTTTGGAAACGACAAAAATCTCTGAATCAAATGCAAGAAAGTTATTGAATAGATTTAGGATTACGACTGAAGATGTTAAAAAACATGTTTCATTAATAAGTCCCGGAGAATATTCTCGATTGATAATCGCTGAGCTCGTCGCGATAAAACCGAATTGCATAATTCTTGACGAACCGAGCAATCACCTCGATTTAGAAGTTATTGAAGAATTGGAAAATGGATTAAAAGAATACAAAGGTACACTTATCGTTGTAAGTCATGATAGGTATTTTGTGGAAAAAATAAAACTAAATAAAACTTATGATTTGAATATAAATTCATTTAAACTATAAATTAGCTGTCCAATAAAAAATATTGTACAATTGTCAGATGGATTTTGAAATAAAAGTAAATGATAAATTATCTTTAAAAATACCAAGACTTGAAGACTCCAAGGAAATTTTTGATATTGTTGATAAAGACAGAAAACATCTTAGAGAATGGCTAATTTGGGTAGATAAAACCATTTCTCCCAAAGATATAGAAGCCAATACTGCTGAAAGAATTGAAAAATTTGATAAAAAAGAAGCCGCCGCATTTTATGCATATTATGAAAAACAATGGATTGCGTCTGTCGGATATATAAGTTTGGATAATATAAATAAAAAAGGTGAGATTGGATATTGGATTAGTTCCGATTTTGAAGGTAAAGGATTAATGACGGAGTGTGTAAAAGCTTGTATTAAATATGGATTTGAAGAACTTAATCTTAATCGAATAGTGATTAAATGTGCCGATAAAAATCTAAAAAGTGCAGCTATACCAAAAAGACTCGGATTTACTTTTGAAGGAACACTGAGGCAAGATCATTTTATAGCTGGAATTTATAGTGACACTCTCGTGTTTAGTTTGTTAAAAAACGAATGGAAACAATAAATATCATCAATAAAAAAAAGGGAATCTCAAAAGCAAAGCTCAGAAACCTTCTTTTGAAATGGAAGAAAAAACTTTGTATGAAAGATTGGAAGATTGATTTGAAAATTGTGGATTTTGAAAGAAAAGACAATTATCGCCAGAGCGGAGATTTTATCGCTGATCCAAAAAATAAAACAGCAACAATCCTTATGACATGGAATCCATGGCGCGGAGACGAAGAATACACGCTCGTGCACGAACTTATCCATGTTTTGATTTATGATTATGATAAATATAGTGAAAATATGATTTTGAAAAAATATAAGAAATTTGGCAAAGAGTATGATTTATATATGGAAAAATTGGAAAACACCGTTCATAATTTGACTAGAATTTTTCTGGGTAGAACGGATAGATAAAAAAGAAATAATTTTTTATTTTCTATTTGATATAGGCCGTTATTAATGTATAATTTATCTAATCGGCTTCAGATTGCCGAGCAAAATAGAATGAGCAATAATAAATACATAAATCCTGAATTGTCGAGCGGTTTTCGGGATTATTTGCCGGAAAATATGATGGTCCGCCAGGCGATGTGCGACAAAATCAAAACTGTTTTTGAACGTTTTGGTTTTTTGCCGCTGGACACTCCGGGAATTGAAAGAAAAGAAGTTTTGACCGGCGGAGATGAAAATTTTAGCAAACAAATATTCAATGTGAACTTGCATGAAGAAAAAGACGAGTTGGCTCTGCGTTTTGACCTGACCGTTCCGCTTGCCAGAGTTGTTTCGCTTTATTCAGAAGAGCTTCCGAAGCCATTTAAAAGATATCAGGTGGGAAATGTTTGGAGAGGCGAAAGGGCTCAAGCAGGACGATTCAAAGAATTCATGCAGTTTGATGCGGATATTGTCGGCTCGGGAAGATTGATTGCCGATGCGGAAATTATTGCGCTCATGTATGAGACGATGAATTCTCTCGGATTGAAAAATTTCCTCATAAAAATAAATAATAGAAAAATATTGAATGGGCTTGCCGATTTTGTCGGCTATGAAAAAAAATCAAACGCGGATGTTCTGCGAATAATAGACAAGATGGATAAAATCGGCTGGGAAGGAGTGGAGAAAGAATTGACCGACTCGGTAAAGCTCGATAAAGAACAGACTAAAAAATTGAAAGAGTTTTTGGATCTTCGTGCAGAGTCGTCCGAGAAAATTTTGACTGAAGCCTCCGGCTTGATGAAAAAATCCGAAGAAGCGACAGAAGGAATAAAAGAACTTGAAGAAATAATTGCAGATTTGAAAGCTCTCGGCGTGCCTGAAAAATATTATCGGGTTGATCTTTCTGTTGCACGCGGACTTGGATATTATACCGGTCCGGTTTTTGAAACTATTTTGACGGATTTGCCGGGAATCGGAAGTGTTATGTCGGGCGGAAGATATGATGATTTGGTTTCTCGTTTCAGCGTGCAAAATCTTCCATCAGTCGGAGCTTCTGTCGGCGTGGACAGACTTTTTGCCGCGATGGAAAAACTCGGAATGATAAAAAAGAAAAAAACTCTTGTAAAAGCAGTTGTGCTAAATTTTGACAAGGAAGCCGAAGATTATTGCCTAAAAATAGTCGCGGAACTTAGAAAGAGCGGAATCGATTCTGAAATTTATCTTGGAAAAGAAATAAATTTGAAAGGCCAGCTTGCTTATGCTCTAACTCAGGAAATTCCAGTAGTTTTGATTGCAGGAGAAAAAGAAAAGAAAACCCAGACCGTGCAGATTAAAGATGTTGTAAAACGAACGCAGGAAGAAGCGCCTTTTATAGATATTGTTGAAACTGTGGAAAAAATACTTTCATAAGATAGGGGCGGCCATGAAGTGGCCGCCCTATTTTTTATCTACTTTTGAAGATTATGTTCAATAAAAGAATTGTCATTCCCGCGAAGGCGGGAATCTAGGTTATATATATTATGGATTCCCGCCTTCGCGGGAATGACACAATACTTGAATTGTTTTTTATTCCGAACTAAAGTCTAAAATAAAACTGCATGCTACAGCAGGTATTAGTTTATTATGTCGTATTTCATTTGAATATATTGTATAATATGACATATTATGCAGAAGGATAATAAAAATAAAAAAACATTTTTAAAAAAATCCAACGCAGGATTTGCTCTGCTTTTTTCGATTCTTCTCGCGAGTTTTCTCATCAGCTTGGGTATTTCTATTTTTAGCGTTTCCCTGAAAGAAATCCAGATTACAACATCGGAAAGAGATTCCGAGGATGCGTATTATGCCGCGGATTCTGCGAGAGAATGTGCGATTTATTCTGATATAAGATCGGGACTTTTTCCCGCCTGTTTCAGTAGTGATTGCTCTGTAAATTCTTTAAATGAAACACCAAATTCTTTTGATGTAACACTTTTAATTCCTATACAAGTTACTTGCAATAACATTACAAGTTCTTTGCAATTCACGCGTGATAGAGCCACTACTACAACTGATATTATTCAAAATTTTTTCCAGGCATCCTCAACTTCATCATCGACTCCAGCTTCCGATATAAGAATAACCAAAACATGGGATGCAACAAATCAAAAAGTTGATACGACAATAGAAACTTGGGGACATAATACAGAAATTATTGGAAGAAGAATCGAGAGAGGATTGGAATTCACATATTAATTTAATATGCCTAACCCCGCAACGAATTTTTTAAGAACATTTTTTTGTTTTAATTTTGCACGCGATTAATAAATATCAGTTTTATGGAAAAAAATAAATTAAGTGAAAATTCACGCAGGGCAAGCATTCCAAAAGATATAAAAGAAAGATACGAAAATCTTGCAAAGACAGTAGATCATTACAGGTATCTTTATCATGTTCTCGATAAGCCGGACATTACCGATGAATCTTACGACTCGCTCATGCAGGAGCTTATCGACATGGAAGAAAAATATCCAGAGCTTAAAAATCCATTGTCTCCATCGCAAAGAGTCGGCGGAGAACCTCTTTCGGAATTCAAAAAAGTAAAGCATGAAGTCAAACAATGGTCTTTTGATGATGTTTTTTCATTTGATGATTTGAAAAAATGGGATGAAAAAGTAAAAAGATTGATAGAAAAAGAGCCGTCGCTCAAAGGCGAGAAGCTTGAATATGACTGCGAGCTGAAAATCGACGGATTGAAAATTATTTTGAAATACAAAGATGGAAAATTTGTTCAGGGCGCGACTCGAGGCGACGGAGAAATCGGCGAGGACGTCACGGAAAATTTGAAAACGATAAAAAGCATTCCGTTCATTCTTACAAAACCTCTGGACGTGATTGCTGTGGGCGAATGCTGGCTTTCAAAAAAAGAATTGGCGAATATAAACAAAGAAAGAGAAAAAAAAGGAGAACAGCTTTTTGCAAATACGAGAAATGCCGCGGCAGGCTCAATCCGACAGCTTGATCCGAAAATCGCCGCCAAAAGAAATCTCAGCACTTTTATTTATGATATTGATAAGTTGTCATTGCGAGCGGAGCGTGGCAAACCAGAAATAAGTGAATTTCCCGATACCCAAGACAAAGAACTGAAACTTATTTTAGATTTGGGTTTCAAAGAAAATCCGAACCATGAAGTTTTTGGCGATTTGGAAAGTGTGGAAAAATATTATAAACATTGGGAAAAAAACAGGGAAGGATTGGATTACGGACTCGACGGAATAGTTTTAAAAATAAATTCAAGAAAAATCCAGGAAGCTTTGGGCTACACGGGCAAAGCGCCGAGATGGGGAATCGCTTATAAATTTCCCGCAGCGCAAGTGACGACAGAACTTCTCGATATTGTTTTTCAAGTCGGAAGAACCGGCGTCATCACGCCAGTCGCACGCTTGAAGCCGACGCTTGTCGCTGGCTCGACGGTTTCTCGAGCAACGCTTCATAACGAGGATGAAATAAAAAGATTGGATATCAGAATCGGCGATACTGTAATTTTACAGAAAGCCGGCGATGTTATTCCTGAAATTGTGCAAGTTTTGAAAGAAATGCGCACAGGAAAAGAAAAGCCGTTTGTTTTTCCAAAAAAAATAGATGCATGCGGAGGCGACGGAAAAATAGAAAGGATTCCGGGACAAGCTGCGTGGAGATGCGTTTCGAAAAATTCTTTCGCACAGCAAAAAAGGAAATTTTATCATTTCGTTTCTAAAATCGCTTTCAATATTGAAGGCTGCGGTCCGAGGATTTTGGATGTTCTTCTTGATGATAATCTGATTTCAAGCTATGACGATATTTTCACTTTGAAAAAAGGCGATTTGCTTTCCTTGCCGAGATTTGCGGAAAAATCCGTGGATAATCTCCTGACTTCAATAGAAAATTCTCGAAAAGTTTCTTTGAACAGATTTATCGTTTCGCTTTCGATTCCGCAAGTCGGGGAAGAAACGGCGATCGACCTTGCAAAAAATTTTGGAACTTTGGAAAAATTGAGAAATGCCGGCGTTGAAGAATTGCAGAGGATAAACGGTGTCGGAGATGTCGTCGGAAAATCTGTTTATGATTGGTTTTCGGAAAAAGAAAATAAAAAACTTGTGGACAGGCTTTTGAAACAGGTGACTATTGAATCGGTAAAAATTGAAGGAAAAAAATCTGGAAAATTATCCGGAAAATCTTTCGTGATTACCGGAACGCTTTTGGGAATGTCGCGCGATGAAGCGAAAGATAAAATCCGTGCGCTTGGCGGAGATATTTCTGAATCGGTGTCATCAAAAACTTCTTATCTTGTTTTTGGAGAAAATCCAGGCTCAAAATTTGATAAAGCTCAAAAGCTCGGCGTGGAAATTTTGGACGAGAAGAAATTTAAAAAAATCACAGAGTAGCATGTGGAAATATATTGTAATTTTGGGTGCGATAGTCCAGCTCTCTGGAATTTTTTATTATATAAAAGATGTTATAAAAGGCCGTGCAAAACCGAATAAAGTCACTTGGCTTCTGTGGAGCATCGCTCCGCTTATCGGAAGTTTTGCTGCGTATTCTGCCGGTGTCAGATGGGCAGTCTTGCCGGTTTTTATGTCCGGATTTGCGCCTCTTTTAGTTTTTATTTTTTCTCTTTTCAGTAAAAAATCATATTGGAAGATTGGAAAATTCGATTATGTCTGCGGAATATTTTCCATACTTGCTTTGATACTCTGGACTGTCACTTCAGAAGCGTTTGTTGCAATAATATTTGCAATTATCAGCGATTTTTCTGCCGGAATTATAACTTTGAAAAAAGCTTGGCTATATCCGGAAACAGAAACTCAGGCGCCATATTCGACAGGAATTTTCAGTGCTCTGACAAGTTTTTTTGCGATAACGATTTGGACGCCGGCGAATTTTTTATTTCCAGCATATTTGGTTTTCATGAATGGATTGATTTTGTTTGCAATATATAGAAAAAAAATATTCTGGAAGGAATAAAAATGGGCGGCAAGCGAAGCTTGCCGCCCTTTTTTATTCATATTTTTTAAAGTGAATGCATATGGAATGACGCTGTTGACTGAATACCTTCCGGATGAAACTGCGTATTGTGAACTTGATTTCCTTTTATTTGAAACCATGGATTTGCCTGTACGCCGGATTCGTGATGTTCCGTTGTATAAACTTTTCCACCTTCTATTTTAAAATCGGGCAGAACGCTTGCTCCCTGAGGATTGTATATCGTTCTAAAAACTTGATTGTTACGGACTTCATACATTGGTTTTGCACTGTGTATTTCTTGCCCGTATTTTGCGTCGAATAAAAAGTTTGCCATGTTTGATTGAAATTATTTTGATTTATAAATCCGACTTTGACGGAGAAAATTTTAAGCTTCTTGTTTAATATTGTCTATGATATAATTTGTCCATTAATAAATTAACAAATAAATCATGCTGGACAAAATTTTCAAGACTATGCTTATATTTGTGCCGATTGCAGTCATCGCACACATATACAATTTTTCACCGCTAGTTATCTTTATTGTTTCTGCAATCGCAATTATACCACTTGCAAAATATATTGGCGAGGCAACGGAAGAGCTTTCTGTCTATACCGGCCCGGCTCTCGGCGGTTTGTTGAATGCGACATTTGGCAACGCAACTGAATTAATTATTGGCATACTTGCTTTGCAGGCCGGCTTGATAGATGTTGTTAAAGCTTCAATCACAGGTTCAATTATTGGAAATCTACTTCTAGTTTTGGGTTCGGCAATATTTTTCGGCGGAATAAATAAAAAAGAACAGAAGTTCAATGCAACTGCCGCGCAAGCCAGCGGTTCAACATTGCTTTTGGCAATTATTGCGCTCGTTATTCCGGCGATTTTTCTTCAAACTACATCAGGCGCTTCCAGCATATCGCTGGTTGAAAAGTTAAGCATTATTGTCGCCATCATCATGATTGTTTCTTACATGGCAAACTTAATTTTTTCATTATATACGCACAAACATTTATATACTGAAGATGTGGGAAAAAATGAAGCTAAATGGAGCATAAAAAAAAGCATAATCATACTTCTTGTTTCAACAATAGCAGTCGCATTCATGAGCGATTATTTAGTCGGAACCATTCAGCCGCTTGTCACGAATTTTGGCTGGACTCAGCTTTTCATCGGTGTGATTTTTGTAGCGATAATCGGAAATGCTGCAGAGCATACTTCGGCGATTACTATGGCTGTAAAAGGCAAGATGGATTTAGCTCTTCAAGTCGCTATCGGTTCAGCGACGCAAATGGCGATGCTTGTTGCGCCAGTGCTTGTTCTTGTAAGTTTATTTTTCCAAACGCAGATGAATCTAGTTTTCAGCACTTTTGAACTTGTCGCGATGATATTTTCTGTTTTTGTGGTTAATGCCATTATTGAAGATGGTTCAAGCAATTGGTTCGAAGGATTTCAGCTTTTGGCGGCGTATATCATCATGGCGGTTGCATTTTTCTTTCATCCTTAAAATAATTAAAAAGAAAACGGGGCGGTTCGCGGAGCGAACCGCCCCGTTTTCTTTTTCTTTCGAAAATGCTATATTATTTCTATGTTAGAAATTAAAGATATCGAAAAACTTGCCAAGCTTGCAAGAATTGAACTCACAAATGAAGAAAAAGAAAAACTTCTTAAAGAAGTTGATCCGATTTTGGGCTATGTTGCACAGCTGAAAGAAGTTGTTTCTTCTGTCAGCGAAGGGAAAGTGGCCGGAGAGCTTAGAAATATCATGAGAGAAGATGAAAATCCTACAAAGACCGGAAAAAATACGAAAGACATTGTTGCCGATATGCCGGATTCACAAAAGATTATCTGAAAGTTAAAAAGATTTTATAAAAATATGTCTATTGATTTAAAAAATCTCACAATCAGAAAAGCGCATGAAGCTCTTGTAAAAGGAGATTATTCTGCCGTTGATTTGGCCAAGGCATATCTTGAACAAATAAAAAAAACAGAAAAAGATATTCACGCGTATCTTGAAGTTTTCGACGATGTGATTGATCAGGCAAAAGTTGCCGACGAAATATTAAAAAGCGGAAAAGCAACTTTGCTCACAGGTATTCCGATTGCAGTGAAAGATAATATTTTAATCAAAGGAAGAATCGCATCTTCTGCTTCAAAAATTTTGGAAAATTATAAAGCGACTTATGATGCCACCGTCATTGAAAAATTAAAAAAAGAAGGAGTGGTTTTTATCGGCAGGACAAATATGGATGAATTTGCCATGGGCGGTTCCACGGAAAATTCTGCATATGGTCCGACAAAAAATCCATTTGATTTGGAAAGAGTTCCGGGCGGTTCTTCGGGCGGTTCGGCAGCAGCTGTCGCATCGGATGAAGCTCTTGTCGCACTCGGTTCAGATACCGGAGGTTCAATCCGACAGCCGGCAAGCTTTTGCGGACTTGTCGGACTCAAGCCGACATATGGAGCGGTTTCAAGATACGGAGTCATGGCCATGGGTTCATCGCTTGACCAGATCGGAACGTTCGGAAAAACTGCCGATGATGCCGAAATACTTTTCAATGCAATCAAAGGTAACGACAAAATGGACAGCACGACTTTGCCGGATAAAAAAATTGAAGAAAATTTTTCCGGTAAAGAAATTAAAAATCGGAGTGCCTAGAGATTTTTTAAATATCGGCGGAATAGATGCGGATGTCGTGAAAAATTTCAAAGAATCCTTGGAAAAATTAAAAAAACTCGGACATGAAATCATAGATATCAAATTGCCGAATTTGAAATATTCTTTGGCGGTTTATTATGTGATTGTTCCAGCTGAAGTTTCCTCAAACATGGCGCGTTTTGACGGCATGAGATACGGAAAAAGAGTTTCCGGTGCAAACGGAATAGAAGATTATTTTCTTTCAAGGCAAGCCGGACTTGGCAGGGAAGTTAAAAGAAGAATTATTCTCGGAACTTATGTTTTATCGTCAGGATATTACGATGCATATTACAACAAAGCGAATATTGTTCGTGAAATAATTAAAGAAGATTACAAAGTTGCGTTTAAGGATGTGGATATAATCGCGACCCCGACAGCTCCGAATGTTGCGTTTAAAATCGGCGAGAAAGTCGATGATCCTCTGCAAATGTATCTTGAAGATATTTTTACTGTGCCGATAAATCTTGCTGGAGTTCCGGGAATTTCTGTTCCATCAGGAATAAAAAAAATCGGCGAAAAGGATTTGCCGATAGGAATTCAGTTTGTTGCTGATCATGGAAGGGAAGACAAGCTTTTTGCCATAAGCAAGGATTTCTTGGGAGAAAAATAATTTAAGTGATATAATTCACCCGTTAAAGTTTTTGCCAATGTTTGTTAAAAATTGTCTAAATAATTAAAGTCTTAATTTTAACGATTGTGATATAATACAGTTGTATGATAAAGTCGAAACAAACAATTTTTATTGGCAAAAATTTTCTCGGGTAAACATGTCTGCTGAATTTAAAAAACCATCATCTAGCGAATCTACTTCATTTTTTAGCGGTTTGGGAGCTTTTGAAATATTCATTGGCGGAGTGATTGTTTTCGGTCTTATTGTTGAAGCAATCAATCATGCTTCTTATTTTTATAATAAATGGTCGGCTTTTTTTAAGGCAGTGCCTTATTATCTTATAAATGCTTTTGCGAACTACGCAGTTTTTGCTTTCTTTTTGTCCATAGTTTTATTCATCCTCCTTATTGTTTATATAATAAGAGAACAGGAAATAAGAAAAAAATTAATGAGCAGAGTCCTTCCGAAAGGTGGCGAAGTGGAATCAAAGCCGGAAGATTCAGTCATAGAAAATCCAAAATGGAAACTTGTCGAGGATCATATAGATTCTGAAGATGCGAATAAATGGAAGCTTGCAATAATCGAAGCCGATATAATTTTGAGCGAACTTTTAGACAGTCTGCATCTGCCTGGAGAAGGTGTTGGTGAAAAATTAAAAAGCGTGGAACAAAGTGATTTCAATCACATAGAAGAAGCTTGGGAAGCTCACAAAATAAGAAATGCGATTGCTCATCAGGGCTCGGATTTTTTACTTACACAAAGAGAAGCGAAAAGAGTTGTAAGATTATACAAATCTGTTTTTGAAGAATTTGGAATAATTTGAAAATAAACCAAAAAAAATAAAACTGTGCGGCCTCCTTCGTGGCCGCACAGTTGCATATATGATTTTTTTGTTGTAATATCTATTTTAGCGGGGTAGAGTAACAGTAATTCGCGAGGCTCATAACCTTGAGACGCCCGTGCAAATCGGGCCCCCGCAACACGAAAAATAAAAAACCGCCTTTGAGTAGGCGATTTTTTATTTGTTTTTATTCAAAAAAATGTTATATTAATTCGGCTTTTGTGACAATAGAAAAACATGTCGACGTAGCTCAGTTGGCTAGAGCATAGCACTCATAAAGCTAAGGTCGGTGGTTCGATTCCACCCGTCGACACAATGACAAAAACTGTTTCAGTTTTTGTCATGTCGACGAGAAAGCAGTTGACTGCTTTCGTGGTGGAATTGAAAGACTTTTCCTTATCGAACGAATTGAGATGGAAAAGTACCTGGCGACGTCGTCGCCGATTCCACCCGTCGACACATTGCGAAAGATTGTAGAAATATTATTTTTCTGTTATTCTTTCGCTTGTTAATAATGCGATCGTAGCTCATTTGGTTAGAGCGCTCCCCTGTCACGGGAGAGGTAGTGGGTTCGAATCCCATCGGTCGCGCAAAATAAAAAATTGCTGAAAGGCGATTTTTATTTTGCGCGACCGAAGCAAGCAAACTGCTTTGCTTGCGTTGGGATTCGAACAGCGGAACGATATTTTTTCAGCAGAAAAAATGAGTGAGCTGGTGCCCAGACTTTTCTGAGCGACGGCGAAGAAAAAGTCGAGGGAGAAATTCCCATCGGTCGCGCAAAATAAAAAATTGCTGAAAGGCGATTTTATTATGCGACCGATGGGGTTCGAAAGACTTTTCCGTATCGAACGAAGTGAGATGGAAAAGTATCTGCCGATACAGTCGGCGAATCTCATCAATCGCCAACAGATTACTATTATCAACAGACTATTTTTTAACAGCTAGGAACTGCGATTTTTGGGCGTTAAAAATCTATACATAGCAATTATTATTTGTTATAATTTATATGACGTTTTTGGGAAAGAAAACGGGTTTTTATGTAATCGTTTTTTAATTCAAAAAATGATAGTTCCAATGGATAAAAGAATAAGAAGCCATAAGTTTTTTAATATAAAAACAACTGTTTTTGCTGTCTTTATTTTGTCTATTTTTTCTTTTGCAGGAATTGCATCTGCCGTACTTTATCCTCCAGGAGCAACTTTAAATCCAACATGTTTACCAACGGATACAAATTGTGATGTTCAACTGATTACAAATGTTTACACGAACGGTCCGCTTTCTGGCACTGGTGCTTCGACTTCTCCGCTTACTATTTTACAAGCATCAAGCACGTCCGACGGATATCTTTCTTCAACGGATTGGAATATTTTTAATGATAAGTTGTCGACAACAAGCATGGATGCGTATCTTTCAACGACATCTGCAGCGGGAACTTATCTTACGCAAGTGCAAGCTGCATTCACATATGTAACACAACCTTGGGTTTACACAAATTTTCCTACATTTACATATGCATCCTCAACTTTTGCAACAATTTCTTCTCTGAATGGATATCTTTCAACCACAACTGCCTCAACAACATATTTGAGTTTAGCTGCGGCAACATCAACTTATGTTTCTTTCAATTATGCCTCAACAACTTATTTAATGTTATCTTCCGCTTCAGCTGATTATGTTTCCACTTCCACTGCGTCTTCAACATACGCAAAACTAGCCGGTGCAGTCTTTACAGGAAATATTTCAGCTCTAAATTTCTCAGGAACATCCACAGGAGTAAATACCGGAGATGAATCTTCATCAACAATCAGAACAAAATTGGGAAGTGCTTCATCAACAAATGATGGATATCTTTTAGCTTCTGATTGGACAATTTTTAATGACAAAGTTTCTACATCTTCGGCAAACTCTCTTTATGTAACTTATGATTATGCTTCAACAACATTCCCAAGTTTTGAATATGCATCAAATACTTTTCTTACAATTAATAATGCTATAGCGGATTACATTTCCACTTCAACTCTTTCATCAACTCTCTCTGCGTATCTTTCTACAACATCGGCAGCCACAGATTATGTTTCAACTTCAACTCTGACAAACAATTATCCATCATTCACATATGCATCAGGAACATATTACTTCGCATCAAATCCAAGCGGATATATTTCTTCAACAACAAACGCCCTTACAAACTATCCAACTTATAGTTATGCTTCCTCAACTTTCGCTTTCACAACTTATGTAAATAATAATTTTCCAACATTCACTTATGCCACAAATACTTTTGCAACAATTTCATCTCTGGGTGCCTATCTTTCAACAACATCCGCTTCCACTACCTACTTGTCAATCGTAAACGCTGCCAACCAATATCCTTCATTTGCATATGCGTCAAACACTTATGCGACATCAGGATCAATCGCAAGTTTTGTAACTTACACATATGGAACTTCCACATATCTTTCACAACTTCAAGCTTCAGCTGATTATCTTTCAACATCAACCGCATCAAGCACATACGCAAAACTTTCAGGTGCAGATTTTACAGGTCCTATATCAGCTTCAAACTTCTCCGGAACTTCAACAGGATCAAACTCAGGAGATGTAACTTTAGTAAATAATATAAATGGTCTTACAATTTCAGGTCAAGCTTTGACTCTCGGACTTTCAGGAACATCTGCAACAGGAACTCTTTCATCAACCGATTGGAATACATTCAACAATAAACTTTCTACATCATCTGCATCATCAACATATCTTTCAATTGCAAATGCAACTTCCAGTTACATGACATTTGGTTACGCTTCATCAACTTACGCTTCGACAACTTGGGTGAGTGCAACATTCATTCCACTTTCAGCTTCAACTTCACTTTCATATATTCCTCTAGCATCTTCTTCACTTTACTATCTCGCATCAAATCCTGCAGGATATATTTCTTCAACAACTGCATCACTTACAAATTACCCAACTTACTCATATGCCTCAAGTACTTTTGCATCCACCTCATATGTTCTCGCAACATATGTTCCATATACGGGAGCAAATGCAAATGTTGATTTGAACAACAAATCTCTTGCGAATGTTTCAACACTTTCTGTGGGTTCAACTACAGTGCCGACTGGTGGGGTGGCGTACTTTAATGGAAATGTAGGAATTGGAACAACATCTCCGTCCGCAAAACTTGATATTTATGGACTTTCAACTCAACCAACACAAGATTTATTTGGAGTTTCTTCATCAAGTAATGCAAGATTATTCACAATCGCCTCAAACGGTTCTACCACAATCTCATCACTTATTTCAGGTTTCGTAAAATCAAATGCATCAGGAACTTTGTATACTGACTCAGCAACTTACACCCCTTCAGTAATGAATGCACTTGGTGACATCATCTATGGAGCAGCATCTGGTGTTGCAACCAGACTCCCAGGCAACACTTCAAGCGTAATGAAGTTCCTTACACAAACAGGAGATGGAGTAAATTCTTCTGCACCAAGCTGGCAGGCAATTTCAACACAAGGAAGTCTTTCATATTATTTTTACACAATAGATTCAACTTCATCTCCTACAGTTTTGAAAATGCTTTCAACTGCGACGAGCTCAAAAGTCACTTTGACATATGCCGGAGTCAACACGACAAGGAAATTGCAGGATTGGCTGACTGATCCAGGCAACCCAAATATTTCATTCATTCCGGCAGGAGAATATGATTTTCACATTCATGCAGATGCCACGACTCCAGCCAGTGTGAATCTTTATGCTGAATTTTGGGAAACAGATGCAAGTGGAAATGATATTACTCTCATTGGTACAAGCGAAACATCAGCAGTTGATGGAGGAATGAATACTACTGAAACTGAATATAATCTTATTTTTAATAATCCGAATGTTTACACTTTAGCTTCAACCACTTCAAGAATAAAAGTGAAAGTTTGGGCTTTGAGAACTGCAGGAACTCATACCATAGATTTATATGCAGGTGGAGAATCTGACTCACACATTTCACTTCCATCAAATACAGTTGATGCTACAAACTTCGTCCCATATTCTGGAGCAACAGCAAATCTAAATCTCGGCACTTATCTCATCACAGCCTCTAACTTCTCAGGAACTTCTACTGGAGTAAATACTGGAGATGAATCTTCTTCAACAATCAGAACAAAGTTGGGAAGTGCTTCATCAACAAATGATGGATATCTTTTAGCTTCTGATTGGACAATTTTCAATGACAAACTTTCTACGACTACTGCTTCAAGTACATATATCTCAATAGCAAATGCAACTTCTACCTATGCAAGTTTTGCTTATGCCTCAACCACTTTTGTCTCATTTGATTACGCTTCAACAACATTCCCAAGTTTTGAATATGCAACAAATACTTTTGCAACAATTTCATCTCTCGGAGCATATCTTTCCACGACATCAGCATCAGCAGATTATGTTTCCACCTCATCCCTCACCTCAACTCTTTCTGCATATCTTTCTACAACAACTGCTTCATCAACATACTTGAAGATATCTGACGCAACTTCTGCATATGTAACCTACGATTACGCTTCTTCAACATACGCAACTTCTGGTACCATCGCAAATTTTGTGACTTATGATTATGCTTCTTCAACATTCCCAAGTTTTGAATATGCAACAAATACTTTTCTTACAATAAATAATGCTATAGCAGATTATGTTTCCACATCAAGTCTCACTTCAACTCTCTCTGCATATCTTTCAACAACTTCGGCGAATGTAGATTACATTTCAACTTCAACTGCATCATCTACTTATGTTCCATATATGTTAAACGGTAATCATATTGGAATTTTTGATACTTCCAACCAAAACTATTTTTCAAACGGAGCTGGAAACGAAACAATGACAGGACAAATGAATTTTGGAACAGGTTTGTATTCTTTGAACAACAATACGACAGGTTCAGAAAATACAGCTTACGGTATGGAAACTCTTGATGATAACACTACTGGTTCGAAAAATGTCGCTATTGGTGCGTATGCTATGAATGATAGTCGTAGTGCAAGCCAAAATACAGCAATCGGATATTCAAATCTAGACGCAATACAAACTGGAAGTAACAATACCTCTGTCGGATATAATGCTGAAAATTTGGTTATATTCGGTTCACACAATACTACTGTTGGTTCAAATTCTTTGGAATCTGGAGATGGAAATTACAATACATCGGTTGGTGATAGTTCTTTATATCATAGTACGGGAGCATACAATATAGCTTTAGGTTCTTATGCTGGATATTATGCGACAAACACATCAAATGAATTATTCATAAATAATAATCAAACAGGAAGTTATCAAAATGATAAGACACATTCAATTATTTATGGAGTAATGGATGTCAGTTTAGCTGACCAAATATTGTATTTGAATGCTTCCACTACGATAGCAACCACGACAACTTTAGCTCTAATACTTCCAAATATTAAGAATTCAATTTTAGGAACTGATGCAAATGGAAATGTTATTGCGACATCAAGTTCTGTAAACTTGTCAAATTATATGACTTTTGCTTATGCGACTTCAACTTACTTGCCTTTAGCCAGTTCATCATTATTTCTTTTAAATAGTGCATCTACTTCTCTTGCATATGTTCCGATAGCATCCTCATCTTTATATTTATTAAATAGTGCTTCAACTTCTTTACCTTATCTTCTTTATTCTTCTTCAACCGAAGTTTTGAACAAGGCGTATTTTGGTCCAGTATTTGTCAGCACGCCTGTTTCAGTTGACCCGAATTTGATGGTTGGATATAAATTTGAATCAGCTTCTCCTCTTGGAGATTATTCTAACAATGCTGATACTGGTGTTGCTGTTGGAACTAACACTTATTATTCATCTGGAGGACCTGATAATAATGGCGGTTATTATTATATTCCGATGAACTCTTATGTCAGAACAACAAATAATTTTAGTTTGGGGACAAGCTATACAATTTCATTTTGGTATAAACCTCCTGACACTGGATTCAATGGAGTAAATTATAGAACCATAGAATTTGGCGGCTATACAAATGGTTGGTCAATTCAAAATATGGATTTGATTATCAATGGTCAAAACAATATAAATACTGGATATACTCCTGCTGTTGGTCAATGGCATTATTATACTTACACGGTTGATGGTGCGACGAAACTTGTGTCTTTCTATATTGACGGAGTTTTTTATAAGAGTGCAACATATACAACTAACATTGATGCGACTGCAAGAGAGTTGAGCGTAAATAGTCAAGTTGAATGTCAGTGTTGGTCTGCCGGCGGATATTATGATGATGTATTTATTTATAACAGAAAAGAGTCAGCTACAAATGTTGCTACAGATTTTGCAAATGGAGGATATTCTTACGGAGCAGTCACAG
Source organism: uncultured bacterium (assembly GCA_963798465.1). Taxonomy (GTDB): domain Bacteria; phylum Patescibacteriota; class Minisyncoccia; order Phycocordibacterales; family GWA1-40-21; genus Bog-1340. The sequence goes on from CAWCTC010000001.1 coordinate 327,685, forward strand.
GATATGTAAGACCTGTAATATCTACAGATACGAATGGAAATTTTTATTTAAGCAGTATTGGTGGAAAGGTAGGAATAGGAACTACAACTCCATCTGCCGTTCTTGATGTTTATGCCGACAATCCTTCATCGTCAGATATTTTTGGAGTTTCTTCTTCATCAAATGCAAGGTTGTTTACGATAACAAGTGCGGGGAATGTGGGAATTGGGACTTCAACACCTTCTGCCACACTTACTGCTTCGGGAACAATACGATTCAGTTCTCTCGGAAGCGCGGGTGCGACTCTGATTACCGACAGTCTGGGTAATGTTACGGTCTCATCGGATGAAAGGTTGAAAAATGTAGTCGGGACTTTTGATAAGGGACTTTCTGCTATAGAAGGACTTAATCCGATAAATTATCAATGGAATGCCACAAGTGGTCTTGATACGATAAATGTATATACAGGTTTTATCGCACAGAATGTCCAAGAGTTTATTCCGGAAGCGGTGGCTACCGATTCAAGGGGATATTTAACTCTTGCTGACAGGCCTATAGAAGCCGCTCTCGTGAATGCAGTAAAAGAAGTTGCGGGACTTGTAGGAGATATTTCAACTTCATCAGCATCATCAACAAATGACGGATTGATGTCACTCGTAACGCAAATCCAATCCGAGAATGCGCGGGATGCGATAACAACTGTTCAAAATAAAATAAATAGCGGAATCGGGCTTCTGACAGATTTTATTTCCGCCAGAGTCACTGCCATCAGAGGATATTTTGATGAAATATTTGCAAATAAAGTTCATACAAAAGAACTTTGTGTGAGCAAGAGCGATGGCAGTGAAATTTGTGTTAACGGTGATGAATTGCAAAATATGGTTACTCAGACTGGAACCGTGTTGAACACTGGTAATGGAAAACAAACATCTGATTTTTCTTCCACCTCGACATCAACTTCAACTCCTGTAATTTCAATTGGTGGAACTTCCACAACCACAGAAGTCTCATCTTCTACTGTCTCCACTTCAACCGATTCAACCACAACCCCAGTAGTAGAGCTCGGAAATGGCTCGCTCACTACAGGGCAGGTAAGCACTTCAGCCACTTCAACAGATTCAGTTGCAACCTCAACTCCTTCCAGCGACGGCACCGCGACTTCAACAGCAACTTCAACTCCAGCAGACACCGCACCTCCAGTAATCACAATAAACGGAGATAATCCAACAAACATAACAGCAGGAGACACATATACAGATGCAGGAGCAACAGCTTTAGACGATACAGACGGAACAGTCCCAGTTCTAACTTCAGGAACAGTTGATACAATAACTGCTGGGACTTACACAATCACTTACAAAGCAAGCGATTCTTCAGGAAACGTGGCAACTGCGACAAGAACAGTCATAGTCAATTCACCTCCGTCTCCTCCCGCTTCAACTTCAACTCCTCCGTCTTCTGATGTTTCAACGAGTACAGCAAGTTCGACATAGGAATAGTTTTTAGGTTTTATTTAAAAGCAGTTTATAAAATAATTTTTAAAAAAAGATGAAAGAATATAATAAAATAATAATTCCGGCGATAGTAATAACATTTTTGTGTCTGGGCACAATATTTTATTTTTATTATAGATATCAAGAGGTAAATAATCCGAATATTGCCGCAGAAACTGAGACAAAAAATCTTGTAGATAAATTGAGCAAAATAATCGAATTGCCATCAGATGAAACACCTACCATCATGACTGTTTCTGACAGTACTAAACTTCCGTCAGATCCTTTTTTTGCGAATGCTGAAAATGGCGATGTGGTTTTTATTTTCAACACTGCAATGGAAGCGATATTATATCGCCCTTCCGACAATATACTTGTTGAAGTTGCACCTTATATTGTATCGACTTCGACTGCTATTCAAGCTCAATCTTCGGCGAGTTCAACTGTAAAATTTTCGGTAGTCATTGAAAACGGCACTAATATCGCTCATCTGGCAAAAAATACCGGAACTCAGCTGGTTTCGAATCAAGATATAAATATTATTTCGGAAGGGAATGCCGTGAAGAGCAATTATCAGAGTACATTGGTTGTTGCGCTCACAAGCAGTTCCACCAAAGTTGCTGCAGAAATTGCAAAAGATTTGAATGGAACTGTCGGAAGTTTGCCAAGCGGAGAAACAAAACCGAAATCGGATATTTTGATTATCGCGGGAAGCAGCACGAGTGCAATGTAAAATTTTTTGAGAAAGATATTTTATGCAAATAAAAAAAGCAAAAAAAACGATTATTTTAGCAATAATTTTTATTGCATTATTTTCTGCCAATTTTGCTTTTGCTTCAGACTCAAACGGAACGATTGATCCAAGCTACAAATATGCTTGGGGAGAAAATCTCGGCTGGCTTAATTTCGGCTGTGATAATTGCAATGTTCATGTTACCGACACCGGCTTGACCGGCTACGCTTGGAGCAAACAATATGGATGGATAAATTTGGCACCTTCTATGACCACGTATGTTACAAATAATTGTGACGGAACACTTGGCGGATATGCATGGTCATCAAATCTCGGCTGGATTAATTTTTCTGGCGCGTCCATAGATTTTAACGGAAAGTTCAACGGCATTTCCGGAATAGCCGGCACTCAGACGGGAAGAATAAAATTCGATTGTGATAACTGCAATGTGCAGACGGATTGGCGGCAGTGTTCGCTTCGAGCATCTCCCGCGCAAGTAATAATAAATTCAATTACAAATAATGTCGTGCCGAATATCGTTGCGAATGTGACCATGACAAATGAGGGAAGCGTCGACACGGAATATCCTTATGAATGGTGCGTGGTTGACAATGCGTCCGACGATTGCTCAGCGACGAGCACTCATGTTTTTTATGCTTCGGCGGAAAAAGATATAAATGTCGGGCAAAATTTCATAACAAATCTTCCTGCGACAGTTCCGAATCCCGGAAATTATTATTTTAAATTGGTAATTCATTATGGAGCCGATAGGTCTGTCGCATCATTTCCATTCACAGCGGTTTCATCCGGCGGTGGCGGTGGAGGAGGCGGTGGCGGCGGTAGTAGCGGAGGATATGTGCCTCCTGCTCCGACATCTCTTGCATGCAATGGCGCGGATTTCAATCATGATGGAAATGTAAATGCCGTGGATTTTTCAATTTTGCTGTATTATTGGAAAACAAATCCTCCATACAAAAATATCTGCGTTGATGTGAACAAAGACAACAAAATCGATTCAGCAGATTTCTCAATCATGCTTTCGGAGTGGGGAAAATGGCCCAGATAAAATAATATAATCAAAAAATTATCATGCAATTTAACGGAACAATCAAATATAAAATATCAGTGGCAATTTTTGCGGCGTTTTTTATTATTTTCTCCCGCGCTTCGGCTTTGACCACGGTTTATTTTGATACGGCGAATATGAATGTCCAAAATGGAAATGTTTTTGACGTGAATCTGAAAATTTCTTCAGATAAATCCATAAATGTCATAGATGGAACTTTGATTTTCGACAAATCGAAACTTTCCGTAAAAGATGTTAAAACAGACGGATCGATTTTTTCCGTTTGGCAGACATCGCCGGTCTTTGACAACAATAAAGGCACGATAACTTTTGATGGCGGGGTTCCGGGAGGATTTGTCGGAAATGCCGGAGAAGTTTTAACGATAACTTTTGTTGCCAAAAATTCCGGCGAAGCAAAAATCGATTTTCAGGATATTTTTTCTGTTTACTTGAATGACGGTTTGGGCACGGAAATCAATCCTTGGATGCAACCGATGCAGTTATCCATAGCTCTAAGCCCGACGGAAAAAGCTATTACGCAGACGGTGCAGACTTTGGTAAAAACAGACAAGGAAAATAATCATTTGCCTTCAATAATTTCAGTTTTGCTTATTTTAGTCATAATATTTATTTTTATAAAAATGAAACCGAAGAAAATTAAAACAATTTCAAAGAAAAAAAGTGAATAATCTGAAAAATAAAAAATTGGCCGGCAATCGCATCTGGAAAAATATATTCCTGGCATTTTTTGCTTTGCCGGTATTTTTTATTTCATCAAAAGCGGAAGCCGCAAATCTTTTTTTCAGTCCGGCAATCGGAAATGTTTATGTCGGCGATACTTTCACTGTGAGCGTTTTGGTGGATACTCAAAATACCGCAATCAACAGCGTTGAAACCACGGTTGATTTTCCCGAAGATTATCTTGATGTTGTTTCTCTGAGCGAAAGCAAGAGTATTTTTTCAATGTGGGTTCAGACTCCTGCCGCTTCAAGCACCGATGGCGATATTTATTTTACAGGAGGTTTGCCAACGCCGGGATATATCGGATCAAACGGCGAGATTATGAATATAACTTTCAGGGCGAAAAAAGCCGGTGTTGCCGTTTTGAATTATTCTGGAAGTTCGGTGAGAGCAAACGACGGCTTGGGCACTGATGTTTTTCAGAATGGAGGAAATGGAGAATATACGATAAGTGAAAAGCCTTCTCCAACAGAAGTTGAAGTCCCGACAGAAAATGAAAATGTTTCCATCGCCTCTCTTTCGCCAGTGATTTCATCTACAAGTCATCCGGATTCCGACGCGTGGTACAGCAATAATAATCCTCAATTTACTTGGACTTTTCCTGATGAATTCAACGGCGTAGAAGTTTCATATGATGAAAATCCGGTTGCAACTCCGAATATGTTTTATGCGACAACGAGTGCGGAAAAAGATTTTACAGACTTGAGAGACGGCATTTATTATCTGCATTTGCAGGTCAGGTCTGACGGAGTTTGGAGCAAAGTTTCAAATTTTAAATTCCAGATTGATACCGAAAGGCCTTTGAATTTCGACATTACGGAATTGAATAAAAATGATACGACGAAAACTCAAGCCGAGTTTACTTTTAATGCAAGCGACACGCTTTCCGGCTTGGATCATTTTGACATAAGCATTGATGATTCTGTTCCTGTAGTGGATACCGATGTCACAAATCTGTATTATAAAACTCCGGTCCTGGATTCCGGAAAACATATTATCGTGGTGAAAGCTTATGACAAAGCCGGAAATTTTGTTCCTAGCTCCGCGATGTTCTTTACCGGCATGTCCGCAGTTCCATCATCGGCTCAAGGAATAATTTCGAGCATAGAAAATTATGCAGTGCAAACTTATAACTGGCTGATTATTCTGCTGAAAGAATTAATCGCCGAAGCGAATATATTCATAAACAGTCCTCTTGGCTCGGCAATCGTCAAAACAATTTCTGCGCTCGGACTCATCGCTTCGATAATAATACCAGCTTTGGCTTTCATGATTTCGACATCGATTTCCGACATGTGGCTTATGTTCGTAAGATTTTTGACGGACGCAATCGGACTCCGCAGGAAAAATCGCGCATGGGGAACCGTCTACGATTCAATCACGAAGAGGCCTCTAGATTTGGCGCACGTATTATTGATTGATTTGGAAACCAGCAAAGTCGTCGATTCTTCCATCACGGACGAATATGGAAGATACAGATTTTGGACATTGCCCGGCAGATACGGAATAGAGACGAGAAAAACGAAATATTCATCGCCGTCGGAAAAAATGAAAGGGCAATCATTCGACAAAGTCTGTAATAATTTATATTTTGGCGAAGAAATAATAATCAGAAGCAGAGATGAAATAATCGTAAAAAATATTCCCATGGATTCTGAAACATTCAATTGGAATGAATTTGTAAAAGAAAGAATGAATGGCGGAATATTCATGAGAGCTAAAATTCTGCAATGGTTTTCAAATATGCTGTTCATGCTTGGCGCGGTGTCGGCGATATTGGCGGCGATTTTTACTCCGATTTCCTATAATCTTGCAATCTTGGGAATTTATCTTCTCATCTGCATGTCGTATTTGGTATTCAAAGGTCCGAAACTCGGCGAAATCGTTGAAGACGGAACCAATCTCCCAATGTCATTTGCAATAATAAATATATTCAGGTTCGGCGAGGATAATCCTATCGTCAGAAAAGTCGCAGACAAGTTCGGAAAATATTTTGCCCAGGTTCCAGGAGGCAAATATCATTTGATAATAGAGAAAAAGAATAATGACGAAAGTTATACTGAGGTTCTTCACACAACGGACATAGAAATAAAAGACGGCGTAATAAATTTTGACATAAAGATATAATTTGTTTTTCGACTAAAATTTCTTTGCAAAAAAATCAAAAATCGCTTAATATTCTATGGGTTAGGCGATTTTTGATTGAAAATTAAGGTTTAAGCCATTTGGCTGTTTTTATAGCAGATTGAATTTTTTAATAAGCCATTGTAGCTCAGTTGGTAGAGCACGTCATTGGTAATGACGAGGTCACCAGTTCGATCCTGGTCAATGGCTCCAAATAAGTCGAAAGTCAGTAAAGTTCATAAAGTATAAAGTGTATTGCACTAAAATTCTTTTAACTTTAGAACTTTTTACTTCAGGACTTATTTTGGCCACCCTAGCTCAGTTGGTAGAGCACGTCTTTCGTAAAGACGGGGTCCCGAGTTCGATCCTCGGGGGTGGCTCATGGAAGACATAATGAAAAAATTGCGGAACTTGAAAAGGAAATGGCATCTCCGGATTTTTGGAATGACAAGAATAAAGCGCAGATGGTCATAAAACAGATTGCCGAATACAAATCCGAGCTTGAAGGTATTTGACAAATATAATAAGGGCCATGCGATAATGACAATTTATTCCGGTGCTGGCGGAGATGATGCGGAAGATTTTTCTCGAATATTATTTGAGATGTATGCAAAATATTTTGCAAGAAAAGGCTGGCTGTTTAATGTCCTCGATAAAACGGAAAATGATCATGGCGGATACAGAAATATCACTCTTGAAATTATCGGTGCAAATGTTTACGGAGAATTGAAAGGCGAGTCCGGCGTCCACCGCTTGGTGCGCCTTTCTCCGTTCAATGCAAAAAGTCTGCGGCAGACATCTTTTTCCATGGTTGAAGTCGTGCCGAAAATAGAAAAAAATATTGAAATGGATATTCCGGATACTGAATTGAAAATCGATATTGCAAAATCCGGCGGTCCGGGAGGCCAGAATGTGAACAAAAGAGAAACTGCAGTGAGAATGATTCATATTCCGACAGGGATTTCTGTCCGCAGTGACAAGCGAAAGATCGCAAGCTCAAAATAAAGAAAAAGCTTTGCAGATACTTAAAGGAAAATTATTTGCAATGAAAGAAGAGGAAAAAAAATGAAAGAAAAAGGTTTGCATATAAGCAAGACGACATCTATCGAATGGGGAAATCAGATACGTTCCTATGTTTTTCATCCGTATAAAATGATAAAAGATCATCAGAACTGGCGTTGAAACGAGCAATATAGACAAAGTTTTGAACGGCGATCTCGATGAATTCATCGAAGCAGAAGGGAAATATAATAAAATGCAGATATTCTAGAAAAGAGTGAAATAAAAGCGCGGCTTCGCTCCGCGAGCCGCCCTTTTATTTCCCTAAATTCCAAAATCCTATTTTTTTAAAATATAATTTATGATATAATGTCTGCCATATGATAGTTTTTGATAAAGTAACAAAAGTTTATCCTGATGGAACAGTGGCCTTGGAAGAAGCCAGTTTGACCATTGAACCGAAAGAATTTGTCTCCATTGTCGGACATTCGGGTGCCGGGAAAACAACTCTTGCAAAGATGCTTTTGGCCGAAGAAAAGCCGACTTCCGGAAATATTTTTTATGAATCTCTGGATATAAATAAACTCAGAAAACAAGACATCCATTATTTCAGAAGAAAAATAGGAACAGTTTTTCAGGATTTCAGATTATTGCCGAACAAGACAGTCTATGAAAATATTTCTTTTGCAATGGAAATGTCCGGGAGGGACGATGAAGAAATCAGTTCCGATGTTCCGCATGTTCTTGATCTCGTCGATCTGACCAACAAAGCATACAATTTTCCGCATGAACTTTCCGGCGGAGAAAAACAAAGAGTTGCGATTGCAAGAGCGATAGTCAATCAGCCTGACATCATCATTGCAGACGAGCCGACAGGAAATCTTGATCCAATAAATACCAATGAAATCATCCAGATTTTGAAAAAAATAAATGACTTGGGAACCACCATTATTCTTACGACGCACAACAAAGGAGTCATAGATGCATTGGGAAAGAGAGTCATCACCATGGAAAAAGGCAAAATCATAAGAGATGACAAGAACGGAAGATATGTTTTATAAAAGTGATATAATAAATAAAAATAATTCACCCGCGAAAGTTTTTATTAACGCATTATGCGCCTGCTTTGTTAAAAAATAATTTAGTATCAATTGTGGATAAAGCGTTTAATCAAGCTTAGGATTCCAAGTGTATAATGCAAAAAAGTAAGTTTAGATATAATGATATTTTATGTTAGAATAGAACAGGTTAAAGGTTATTGTAGAATAAGTCGCGAATAACTTTTTTATTAGTAAAAATTTTTTCGGGTAAATGTTTGGAATATCGGCAAAAAGAATTTTCAAGTCAGGAATGCAAAATTTCTTCAGAAATGGCATTGTTTCGCTGTCTTCAATACTTGTCATGTCCATAACGCTTTTTATAATGACTTCCGTAATCATTCTCGGAGGTTTTTTGAATTACAGTTTGGACCAAGTAAAAAATAAAGTCGATGTGAATGTCTATTTTGTCACAGGCAGCGGCAAATACCGATATTTTATCTCTTCAAAAATCTCTGGAAGCGATTCCCGAAGTTTCTTCCGTTCAATATATTTCAAGCGATCAGGCTTTGGCTGATTTTAAAGCAAAACACCAGAGTGATGAACTAACTCTGCAGGCGCTTGATGAGCTCGGAGACAAATCCTCTTGGCGCAGTTTTAAATATAAAAGCAAAAGATCCGTCGCAATATGCCGGAATAGCTACATTTTTGGACAATACGGAAAGCCAAATTTTTCTGAAGGCGGAACAAATATAATAGACACTGTAAATTATGCGCAGAATAAAGTCGTCATAGACAGGCTTTCAGGAATAATAAAATCCGTAAATATTATCGGCATCTGGTTTGCGATAATTTTTGTGCTCATATCAATAATCGTGACTTTCAATACGATAAGACTCACTATATTCATGGCCAAGGATGAGATTTCAGTCATGCGACTTGTAGGAGCTTCAAACAGCTATATCAAAGGGCCATTTATCGTAAGCGGATTATTGTGCGGCATAATTTCTGCAATAATCATTCTGATTATTTTTGCTGCGATAACTTTTGTCGTCAATCATTATTATGGAATTCATATTTTGTCGGCTTTGATTTGTTCCAATATTACATAGCAAACTTCCTAGAAATTTTCGGAATAGTTTTCGGTTCAGGAATTATCCTCGGATGCATTTGCAAGCTATTTGGCGGTGCAGAAATATTTGAAGAATTAGTTTTAAAATTAACAAATTCAAAAGGCGGTTTTGCTTTGCAAAACCGCCTTTTGACTTGAAAAAATAATGTTTTTAAAGTATTCTTGGCGTATTGCGGGATCGTCTAATGGTAGGACATATGCCTCTGGAGCATGGAATCTTGGTTCGAGTCCAAGTCCCGCAGCCAACTCGAGCGACGCTCAAGTCGTGTCATTGCCACGTTTTTTTAGTGCTGCATAGAGCGATGGGACTTGGGCTTAGAACCGTTGACGAAAGTTAGTCATGAAGATGAAAAAATATCAGTTTTTATTATTGGTATTTTTTTAGTAGTAAATATTTTTAAATCTGATAAACTGATTTTTAATGATGAAAAAGGGAATTATATGGAAATTATTTTTACTGCTTATCGTTATATGTGGAATTTTTTATGTCCTCGCTAATTATCCGTCAAAATTTTCAGCAAGCGTTGGGACGAATAATTTGAAGGCGAGCAGTAATTCTATTTTGAGCAATATTCTTCTAAAAAAAGTTCGTGTTCTCATAGTTCCTGGGCATGAGCCGGACAACGGCGGAACAAATTATGGCGATATTTATGAACGAAATCTCACACCGATAATCGGCCAAGATTTGCAGCAATATTTAGATACAAACACCCACTATCAGACTTTTATCACTCGCAGTACAAGCACGTGGAATGCGACTTTTGCAAATTATTTTCAAAATGATTGGAATCAGATTATTTCTTGGGAACAAGCTGCAAAAGTGGCTTTCATTGCAAGCTCCACTCCAGCTCAAAATCTTTCCCAAGAAATTTCAAATGATGCTGCCGCTGACGATGCAATGCGACTTTATGGAATTACAAAATGGGCGGATGAAAATAATATTGATCTCATGATTCATATTCATTTGAATAATTATCCTGATGCGATGGCAAAGCAGATTGCCGGAAAATATTCCGGTCTGGTCATGTATATGCCTGCAGATGATCTTGCAAATAGTGCGATTAGTAAACCGATTGCCGAAGCTGTGTTTAATCGTCTTTCTTTATATAATCCTATCAGTAATCTCAAAGTTGAGTCGCAAGGTCTTGAATCGGACGATTCGCTGATTGCAATGGGCGCATATAATACTTCCAAATCCGCAAGTATGCTTATCGAATACGATTACATTTATGAACCGCAAATTGTAAATCCGCAGGTTCGGCCGATTGCTCTCGCAGATTTTGCTTATCAGACTTATCTTGGCTTGCAGGATTATTATGATGGAAATACGAATGTTACTGCGACATCATCGTATAATCCGAGTGCAAATGTTTATGATTGGCAAAATCAGGTGACGAGCACGGATTCAAATCCCGATGATATTTATGCGATGCAGACGGCGCTTATCATGGACGGAGATTATCCGCCGATTGGAAAAACAAAAAACGATTGTCCGCACAGCGGAACTTTTGGCTCATGCACGCGTTTGGCGATTGAAGCTTTTCAGCAGAAAAATAATATTTTTAACGAAACAGTTTTCGGTCAAAAAACTTTTAGCATGTTGAAAGATATTTACGACGGAAAAAATAACTGAGTTTTTTGCCGGCTACATATTTGCAAAATTAAAATCAGTATTGAGACTGCTTAAAGATGATTGAATTAATTGCTGTGTAAAAACATAAGCCAGCCATATAGTTAAAATTGTGGAAGCAACCAAAAGCGTGCAGGCGATTATTCCTATCTGTTTTTCCTGCGGATTTTTTGATTTCAAATACGTAATTCCTTGCCATTTTGTTATCATTATAAAAAGAATCCAAGGCAATATGGCGCTGAATGCATACAATCCGAGCTGAGTCATCGGAGAAATGGAAAGGGGAGCTTGGTGGAGTTTTGTTCCGCAATTTGGACAAAAATACCACTCAGGTTTTACCGGTTCATGACAAACGGGACATTTATTTTCAGTCTGTGGTTCCATAATCAGTTGCAATTATATATGAAAATTATATTTTTGTCATTTTGCACATTTACCATATAAAATTTTTTGTTGTATAATGTCAATTATGATAACTCCAGGACAAGAACAGCATTTAGGACATAAGGTTTTATTTCTTCTTTCATTGAAAAGAATATTCTTTGGAATTATTCTTATTTTTTTCGCGTTAGTTTTAGCTTTTTCCGGCAATTATCTTTCCGGTTTGATAGGAAAAATTATTGCATCTTCTGGAATTGCTTCATCACAGGCATCAGGTATGTCATCAGAAATATTGATGTATATAAATCTTATTGTTTTTTGGCTTGGCGTTTTAATATGTCTTGTAGGTATTTTAATCGCATATTTAGAATATATAAATTATTCATACAGGTTTGATGAGTTTGATCTGATAATGAAAAAGGGAATTTTAGACAAAGTACAGACTTCGGTCCCGTATAGACAAATACAGGATGTGGATATTGAACGACCTCTCAGCTATCAACTTTTAGGCTTGAGCAGACTTGTCATAAAAACTGCCGGAACGGATGAAAAAAATGAGAATGACATGACAGAAATAGCTATTGAGCCGATAAATAAAAGCGATGCCGAAGAAATTCAGAATATGCTTGAAAGAAAAATTGGCGTTCAAATTATGGAAACGGACAATAAAGCTGACAAGGAAGAAAATGCAGAAACTAGCACTGAATCGGCAAAATAAAATCACGATTTGTCGGCTGGCATTATAAAGATATGACGGATGGAAACAATAAAAGTAAAAATAATTATAAATGATTTTATTGAAAAAATAAAAAAATATTCAAGATTCGGATGTTTGGTTTTTTTTCTTGCCCTTTTATTTTTTTTGCAGAATCAGATGTTCAATGTTTGGCTTGGAATATCTCCACATCTGTATTTTTTCAGGAGATTTTTTGTGACTTTTGCTTTGGGACTTATTTTATACAGTCCGGCTTTATTTTTTAAAAGGAAAGGAAAATATACATATCTTTTTATAATATCGATATTGGTTTCCGTTTTATTCATTGCCAATTTCTCTTATTTTGAATACTCGCAGAATTTTCTGCAGATTTCCGCGCTGAAATATGCAAATCAATTATTTTCCGTCGGCGGAACGATAATCACGCTTCTGAATTTTAAAACATTGTTTTTTACGATCAATATTTTCCTGGTGGCTATTGCGTTCTTTTTTTCATTGAAAAAAAGCTCAGCTAATCTTTCAAAACATGGAAAAATTATCTTTGCATCGGCAATAATCTTATTTATAATTTTTGGATACGGTTTTCTTCTTCAATCGGAAACAAAAGAATGGGGAAATACCAGCAGGCTTTATACGGATTCCTATGATCAGGAAACCATGGTGGGCAAAATGGGAGTCATTAATTTTTCTTTTGAAGATATAATAAAATTTTTATCAAAAAGCGGAATAACTTCGGATGATAAAAAGTTTTTAGAAAATTTTGCCAAAGAAAGAGATTCAGAAAATCTTTCTGCTACAAGCACTGATAAATATTTTGGAATAGCTAAAGGGAAAAATCTTATAATCATACAAGTTGAATCTTTGGAAAATGCAGTGATAAACCAGACAATAGGCGGACAGGAAATAACTCCGAATCTGGATGCGTTGGCCAAGGAAGGGTCATATTTTTCAAATTATTATACGCAGGTTTTTCTTGGAAATACTGCAGATGCAGAATTCACTACGATGGATTCTCTTTATCCTCTGCCGGATGATGTTGTTTTTGTCGATTATGCCCAGGATAAATATGAAGCTTTGCCACAAATGCTCGATGATAATGGCTATGACACTTATTCTTTGCACGGAGATGTTCCGAGTTTTTGGAATCGTTCGAATATTTATCCTCAGCTCGGCTACGATAAAGCATTTGGCTTGAGCGATTTTGTTGTCACAAGACCTGTAGGCGAAGGACCGTCAGACCTCGGCGATGAAGATTTATTTTCTCAGTCTCTCACGAAGCTGGAGCAATTTAAAGCTCCGTTCATGGCAACAGTTATAACTATGAGTTCTCACACGCCTTTTATTCTGCCGAGCGATTTGAATACTTTGCAAATTCCATCAAATACGAATTTAAATACAACACAGAAAAATTATGTCGAGAGTGTTCATTATGCCGACAAGGCAATCGGCGAGTTTATTGATGGATTGAAAAAAGACGGACTTTATAACAATTCGATAATCGCAATTTTCGGAGATCACGAAAGTTATACGAATATTTGGCAACCGCTCGGAACCGGAGCAAATGATTTGCCAGGACTTGCGGACAGCCATATACCTTTGATTATTATCGATCCTGGATCAAATTTGCAAGGAGAAATAACGACTCCGGGAAGCCATTTGGATTTTTTCCCGACGATAGCGAATCTTTTGGGAATTGTTCCGCCGAAAACTGTTTTGGGCCAGGATATTTTGAATACTAAAAATCCTGTTGTGGTAAAAAGAAATGTCGATACTGGAGATATGAATACTATTTTGACGGATGATTTTTCTTTTGAAATGAATGCAGATGGAATTTTCAACGACAGCACATGTTTGAAGATGCCGGAAAAGACAGTTGTTCCGGTGAATAATTGTTTGAATTTATATAATCAAGAGAGTGATGTAACAAGAGCGTCCGACATAATGATAAGAGGAGATTTGGTCGATACTTTGCTCAAATAAAATTTATATTCCTTGTAGTTCGTCTATTTCTGTGGTTTGAATCTTTGATGCAAGAGCCATTACGCTTGTTCCATAACTATTAACGAGCGACGAATAACTGCATGAGCGTCCAGAATAATATTTGCAAGCAGCATTGCTTTCTGCTGTGTATCCACCACCTGCGGCCCCGAGATCTGTTAGATAAAGCGATGAAGCCATGAATGCATCCTGCGGATTCCATGGATTTGCCATGCTGGTAAAACCGAGTGCAGTTCCAACTCTTTTCGCGAGCAACATCCATGTTGATGCAATAAATTGAGCCGGACCCATCGCTCCGCCCCAGCCAACAGACTGAGGACATGAGACTACCGTATTCATAGGATCAACTTCCAAAGCACTTGTGATTGTCAGAAATGGCGGAACGTCTCTCGTCGGACTCATCACGTTTGGAAATGTTTTTCCGGATTTTACGCTTACGCCTGCACCAGTGTTTGTGTTTGTAAGATAACACGTTCCTTGGTTTGTTCCGAGATTTGATTCTTGAGTGAGAATTGCAAGAAGAAAAGCAGGATCGATTCCAGTTGCTTTCTGTGCCGCCAAAGCGTATTGATATGCCTGCCCGAATTGAATTGGATTTGAACCGCCGGCAAGTGCGAAAAGTTTTGCATTGATTGCATCGGCTTGTTTTTTGGCAGCGGTGACTGATGCAGTGTATGCTTTTTCATTTCCTTTGCTGATTGCCAGAAGTTTTTTCTCTGAAGCCTGATTTGCTGCAACAGTTGTTTGTTCCTGCTGTATCGCATAGCGTGCATCAATCGCTTTATTCTGCTGAACCACGAGTGCATTTTTTGCAACTGTGCTTGAAGCTTCTTCAATTGCAAGCTGTGCAGAAATAGTATCAATTTTTTGCTGAAATGATTCCAGCGTTGCAGTATCATCGAAAAATTGAGATATCGTAGTGTCTGATAAAATTATTTCTATCAGGGAAATGTTGTCCGTATGCTGTATCTGTCTGAAAATTCCCTCGATGTCCTGTTTATTTTGGTCAATTTGTGAATCAAGATTGGTAATTTCTGTCTGTTTTGTGCTTATATTGTCGCCGAGAGTCTGGATTGTAAGATTTTTTGCTTGAATGTCTAATTGTTCGGCTTTTATTTTTGCAGCAAGGAGATTTATATCGTTTTGAAGCGATGAAGATTTTGATTGTGCAGTTGCGAGTTCGCTTTGCGCTTGTGCTTCTTCCGATTCAACTTGTTCAAGCTGAGCTTCAAGTTGAGAGCGTTCCGCACTGGTAAGAGTCTGAGCTACAGCAAAAAAAAATGGCAATCCTACCAACAGTAAAAGCAATGCTATTGTGAAATTTAAAAATTTTTTTGACTTCATTCTCTTTCTTCTATTATAACAAGAATTTTATTTTATTGTATTCAGGAATTTATAAGACTTTCCAAAATTTCTTTGGTATTTCGGACTAGGCCGATTCTAGGAAAGATTTTTTCAATGCTGTGGATGTGTTCCTCTTCAGATTGGGAAGACATAGCATCTTCAGCAAAAATCTGGTTGTAACCATATTCATATGCAAATCTTGCCGTGCTTTCAACTCCGATATTCGTGGAAATCCCGCACAAGACTATCGTATCGATTTTTCTTCTTCTCAATTGCAAATCTAATTCTGTTCCATAAAATGCACCCCATTGTTTTTTTGTTATGATGAAATCGCTTGCTCCTGGCAGAAGTTCAGGAACAATCTCGCTCCAATCATCTGGCATTTTACCGGCTCCGCTCCAAGATGTGTCGGTAGCAGGGCTTAGTCTGTCTTTCTGGTCGCTTGAAGAAGAGACTCTAACCAAAAAAACTGGCATATTATTTTCTCTGAAAACTTTTAGCAATTGCGCGGTATTCTGGATTACTTCTTTTGTTGAATGCGGCTTTGCCTCTCTTGCAATGATACCTTTTTGTAAATCAATGACGACTATTGCCGTTTTTTCCTTGTATATTTTTAATATTTGTTTGTCCATTAGCCAATTATAATATTTTATAGCGTTTAATACAATTAAAAAATATAAATGATATAATATTGCCGTGTTTATTTAAGCAATCAGAATAATATTTAATTTTATAAAAATATGTGGCTTATTTTTGCATTTTCTGGCCCTGTTCTTTGGGCAGTATCTACTCACATAGATAAATATTTGGTTGAAAAATATTTCAAGAATAGCGATACAGCCGTGCTTATGGTTTTTACGGCATGGATCGGTCTTCTCATGCTTCCTTTTATCTTGATTTTCGAGCCGTATGTACTTTCTATGTCCATCGTAAGCATTCTCGTTATGATAGTTTCAGGTATTCTGTATATGGGTGCAATGCTTTTTTATCTGCAAGCTATCCAGTCTGCGGAAGCATCTGTGGTAGCTCCGTTATTTCAAACTTCAATATTATTTACTTTCATATTAGGATATTTAATTCTCGGCGAGACGCTTAGCGGAATCAATGCAATCGGCGCCGTGCTCATCGTATTTGGTTCGATTACGCTTTCACTCGACGCATCATTTCATTTTGGCAAATTGAAAATGAAAACTTTAGTTTCCATGCTCATCTGCACTTTGATACTTGCTTTTTCGACGGTTATTTTCAAATATTTTGCGATACAGGAAAAATTTTGGGGAACTACTTTCTGGACGTATGTCGGAGAAGCGATTTTTGGAATCGGAATACTTCTTGTGCCCAGATATTTCAAACAATTTTCAATGCTTTTGAAAACCAATACGAAGGCTTTGCTTGCAGTCAATGGTTCAAATGAACTCATAAATCTCGGCGGAGGATTGGGCGTGCGTTTTGCTTCGCTTCTCGCACCGGTAGTAATTATTTCAGCGATATCATCGACAACCACATTGTTTGTTTTTATATTTGGAATAATTTTGACAATTTTTCTGCCGAAATTTTCACGAGAAGATCTTTCCAAAAGGAATCTTATTCAAAAGGGAATTGCAGCGGTGCTGGTTACCATCGGTGTCATACTGACACAGAGATAAAAACCTGAGCAATATTTTATTTTCTGACTTTCCAACTTATCAACTTTTTTATATATCTTTTTTTTGCAAAAGATATATAATCTATTTCACTTAATACTTAAGATAGGAGAATAAAAGAGTGACTCCAAGTTCGTTCGATCGACAAATTTATTATTGGTTTTTTAATTAAAATTAAATAAATAAGAAATGGAAAACGTAGAAGTAGACAAGGTAAAGGGAAGCCATTATATAATGGACTTTTTTGGCTGTAATCCAGCTCAATTGGATTCGATGGATTTTTGGAAAAATGAACTGCCAGAATCTGCTAAAGCAGCCGGTATGGAAATTTTACATGATAATTTTCATCAATTTTCGCCTCATGGCATCACAGGTTTTTTGCTTTTATCAACATCTCATATTTCTTTTCATACATGGCCTGAGTACGGCTATGTAGCTTGCGATGTTTTCAGCTGTTCAAGCGATGATTTCACCATGAAAGCTGTTGAACATCTGAAAACAAAAATAGAACATAAAAAATGCGAGATGAAAAAAGTTGAGAGAGGTTATGTAATTGGCCAAGAATAAAAATAAAGCGTAAATTATTTTGACGGTTTTTTATCGTTCCTCCTTGCTTTTTGTCTGCTAACGTGTCACACTCAGCGTATTAAGCATTATTAACTATAAAAAATAAAAACAAATGGGAAATTTTAATCGTGGTGATAGAGGAGGGTTTGGTGGTGGAAGAGGTGGATTTGGCGGTAACAGAGGCGGTGGAAGACCAAATTTTAGAAGAGAAGACAGAGGTCCAGTTACCATGACTAAAGTTACTTGTGATGAATGTCACAAGCCTTGTGAAGTTCCTTTTAGACCAACAGCAGGTAAGCCAGTGTATTGCAGTGATTGTTTTAGAAGTCAAAATGGCGGAAGTTCAGACAGAGCTCCTAGAAGAGACTTTGATGACAGACCTCAAAGACCAAGTTTTTCTCCAGCAAATGAAGGTGGAAGCGATGTTAAAAAGCAATTAGAATTATTGAATTCAAAAATAGACAAGCTTATCGGTTCAATAGAAAACCTCGCTCAGTCAAAATCGTCCAAGAATACAGAAGTTGTAAAGAGTATGACGGTTTCTTTGCCAAAAAAGGAAGCTAAAAAAGAAATAAAGAAGAAATCATCAAAAAAATAATTCAAGAAAAATAAAAAGCCAGACCCATATGAGTCTGGCTTTTTATTTTTTTGATATTTACAGCCTATAAACTGAAATTTTCTTGTGATATAATATCTTCCTATGAATTTTGACAATCCCGCAAAGAATTTTTTCAGAATTATCTTTTTCTTTTAATAACTAATATTTTTTTAAATAAAACAATATCATGTCAGACTTAAAACCAAGTGAAAATTCACACGGGACAAGGAATAAAATATTCGCCGTCGCTCTTTTTGCCGTGATTTTTTCTGGATTGATACTTTTATATTCTGGAGTTTTTCATTTTCAAGCTCCCGACATAAGAACTTATAAAGGCTGGATGCCGATACTTATTGGAATTGCTGCACTTGTAGACAGCGTAAATCCTTGTGCATTTTCTGTTTTATTTATAACAATAGCATTTCTTTTTGGTTTGGGCAGAAAAAGAAAAGATATCATATGGGCCGGTCTTGCTTATGTTTTTGGAATATTTTTAACTTATGTTTTGATCGGGCTCGGCGTTCTAAAAGTTTTGAGCTTTTTCAGCATACCGAATCTGATTCCAAAAATTGGTGCAACCGCAATAATACTTTTTGGTCTGATAGGCCTTATCAATGAATTTTTCCCGAGTTTTCCCATCAAACTCAAAATTCCAAAAATGGCTCATAGCAAAATTGCTGTTCTTGTTGAAAAAGCTACTTTGCCGGCATCATTCATACTTGGCATAGTTGTCGGACTTTTTGAATTTCCATGCACTGGCGGTCCATATCTTTTTGTTCTTGGACTTTTGCACGATCAGAACAGCATTTTTACAGGATTTGTTTACCTCATCTATTACAATTTAGTTTTCGTTCTTCCTTTGTTAATTGCTCTTTCTATTTCGGTGAATAAAGTTGTTTTGGAAACTATGGATGGCATAAGAAGGGCCGAAACAAAACAGGCGAGAATCTGGATTGCGCTCATTATGATACTTTTGGGTTCGTTGGTTTTTATGATAAACTAAAGCAAGTTATAAAGTTAAAACATTAATTAATAAAATGAATAAAGAAATAAATTATGAGGAAATAGTGAAAAGAATCGCCGAAATGAAAAAAGGAAAGAATTTTGATCTTTCAACAGAAGAAGATTTGGCAATTGCCATAATGAATCTTATTAGTCTTGAAGAGCATTTTTTCTTTACAGGTGCAAAGACAGAGAAGCCAGAATATTATGATTTGTTGATCGAAGTTCGCACAATCAGGACAAAATTGCTTTCAAAAATGATAGATAAGACGGAAGGAGAGACATGGTGTATTTCAAAGCATCTGCTCGCAGCTTCGATGAGACTTTTTGAAGTTGGAACGAAACTTCAATCTGACAATAAAAAGGATGAGGCAAAAGAAACTTTCGAAGAAGCATACAAGATGTTCAATATGTTTTTTGCACTCAGATTGAAGATTGTTCATATTTGTCCAGCCGAAAATCCTGAGGATAAGAATAAACCGATGACAATGAAAGATATTATGAGCAAGCTTGTTGATTGTTGTGATGAAAAACAGAAATAATTAATTTAAAATAAAATGAAAGAGAAAAAAATAAATAAAGGAAATTTGATAATAATCGCAATCGCAGTTATTTTGTCAATCGGGATAATCGTGTTTGCTGTTGTAAAAAATAATGGTCACAAAAATGTTTCAAACACTTCTGGTAATTATGATAATTTTGCGCAGTGTTTGGCAGCTAAAGGAGCAACAATGTACGGAGCTTCATGGTGTCCTCATTGTCAGGAACAGAAAGCGACTTTTGGCTCATCTTTTCAATTTATAAAATATGTCGAATGTCCGGACAATACGGATCTTTGCATTGCGCAGGGAATTCAGGGCTATCCGACATGGATGATTGGAAGCACTACAATAGAGGAAGGTTTTGACAGCAATACCATGAAAAAATTGTCAGATGCTACGGGCTGTCCGCTGCCTTAAAAATCTATGAAAAAATTTGTTATATTTACAATAATAATTCTTATAGTAATTTTTCTGTTGTCGCTCATATTTGATTGGGGAAGAGTGAGTAATGCGCCGATTTTCAGTCAAAATATTTCTGCAACTGACACCGCCAGCGGAGTAGCAATCAATGGACAGAATTATTCTTCGAATGCTTCGGACACGTCGATCATCATAAATAATATTATTGATAATCAGGAAGTATCAAATCCAATAACAATTGAAGGCAGTGCGGAAGGGAATTGGTTTTTTGAAGCTACATTTCCAGTCAAACTTATTGATCCTGACGGCAATATCATATCTTCCACGACGGCAAGAGCCGAAACGGATTGGGCAACGACAACTTTTGTAAATTTTACGGCGACGCTTGAATATGAAAAATCAACAAGCACGGACCGCGCGCTTATAGTTTTGAGCAATGATAATCCATCTGGAGATCCTGCTTTTTCAAAGTCGATTTTTATTCCAGTAATATTGAAATAACATGAAGGATTTATTTAAATTCAGAAAATCAACACTATTTATTTTATATATATTGGGTTTAATTTTTGCTTTCAGTTCCGCAATTCCTGCATACGTAAACTCGAGCTTTTTGAGCGGCATAACAAATGAACGAATCGTCGGTGTCATATATGCGATTGCATCGGTTATCACACTTATATCTCTGGTACTGATTCCGAAAATGCTGAAAAAATACGGAAATTATAAAGTTACGCTTACATTGGTGGTCGCATTACTTTTTGATTTTTTAGGATTGGCTTTTTTTAAAAATATAGATCTCGTTTTATTTTGTTTCGTCATTAATGGCGCACTGTCATCGATAATATATTTTAATTTTGATGTTTTTGTGGAACATAATTCTGAGGATATAAAAACTGGCGGCATAAGGGGCATCTATCTTACTTGTATAAACTTGGCGTGGCTTTTGTCTCCATGGCTTGCAGGCATAATAGTAGGCGAATCTTCATATAAAAGAATATATCTTGTAGTTGCTTTGCTAATGATACCGATAATTCTTATCATTTCATCTAATTTGAAGAATTTTAAAGATCCGGAATACAAAACTTTCAATGTGATAGCAACTATTAAAAGCGTTAAGAGCGACAAAAATATAAAAAATATAATTTTTTCCGAGTTTTTATTGCAACTATTTTATTCTTGGATGATTGTTTACACACCGATATATTTGAATCAATACATCGGATTCAGCTGGCAGACTATCGGTTTAATATTTTCCGTGATGCTTTTACCTTTTGTCTTGATAGAAATTCCCATGGGATTTCTCGCTGACAAAAAAATCGGAGAAAAAGAAATTCTTACCGTTGGTTTTTTGATCATGGGCATTTCCACTGCAATAATACCTTTGGTAAATAATCATAGTGTAATTGTTTGGGCAATAATATTATTCATGACAAGAGTCGGTGCAGCGATGGTTGAAGTGATGAGCGATACTTATTTTTTCAAAAATATCAGTGATAAAAATCTTAATATTATAAATCTGTACAGAACAATGACTCCATTATCTTATGTTGTCGCTGCAATCGTCACCACGATATTGATATTCTTTATTCCTCTTGGAAGTATTTTTTATCTTTTGGGTTTGCTGATGATTTTCGGATTGAATTTTAGTTTGGCAATAAAAGATACGAAATAAGGAGCGTCGTGTTTAAAGGACTTGCGCGATGTGATTCCGCAATTGCATCACGCCTATAGGACGATTGCGTGATGTGACTTCGCTAATTGCATCGCGTCTAAATGACTTACGCGATGTGATTCCGCAGAATCAAAAAAGGGCGGCCGCTTTGCGGCCGCCCTTTTTATTTTGAAACTTTTTTATACTCCTATCACGACTGGAATTACCATCGGCTTTTTTGCTGTTTCTTGAAAAAGATATCTGCTGACATTGTCTGTAATCGTATCTTTCAGCAAATCGAAGTTTATTGGATTTCCCACGGCGCCTTCTTCTACTGTTTTCTTTATTATGAATCTTGTATTTTTCAGCAAGTCCTGCGATTCTTTCAAATAAACGAAACCTCTTGAAATAATGTCTGGAGATTTTTTCAATTTTCCCGTATTGACATCTATGCTTGCTATGATTACGAACATTCCGTCTTGTGCGAGCATCTGCCTGTCGCGTATGACGACTTCTTGAACATCTCCAACAGAGAATCCGTCAACCATGACGATTCCAGAGGGAGCTTTTTCTTTCAGCATTTTTATTTTTGTTCCATTGTCAGTTATTTCAACGATGCTTCCGTCATCCGGAACTATTATATTTTCTCTCGGCATTCCTATTGAGGCAGCAAGCTCTGCGTGCATTTTGAGCATGTAATGATGTCCGTGGACAGGCATGAAAAATCTGGCTGGAATTTGCCTATGGATCCATTCAAGCTCGGATCTTTTTCCGTGGCCTCCGGCGTGAACGTCAGTGTCAGTGTAAGTGATAATTTTTGAATCGTGCCTGTAAAGATTGTCTTTCAAACCCGCAACAGATCTTTCATTTCCCGGAACAACTGAAGAAGATAAAATTATGGTATCTGTTTTATTCAGTTTTATATCTTTATGAGTGTTGTTTGCCATTCTCATAAGTCCGGAGAATTCTTCTCCTTGTCCGCCGGTAGAAAGTATCATCAGTTTATGAGGAGGATAATTATGAATTTCTTTTACATCAATGATGTGGCTCGTGTCGGCTAGTTTGAGAAATTTTACTATTTCAATATTATTTTTCATGCTTCTTCCTTCAACAACAACTTTTTTGCCGTATTTTTCTGCCATTTTTATAAAATGAAGTATGCGTTCGACTTGAGAAGAAAAAGTCGCAATGATTATTCTGCCGGTGACATTTTTTACAATTTTATCTATAGTTTCTATGACCACATCCTCGGAAATTCCCCAGCCGGGTTTTTCTATTCCTGTAGAATCCATCATGAGAAGAAGCACATTCCTGTCTTTGAATATTTTATACTGTTCGATTTCTTTTTCTTTTGGAACATTGCCGATATTATCAACTCTGACGTCGCCAGTTCCGATGATGTCTCCAAGTGGAGTTTCAATTATCACACCTGTGGAATCTGGAATTGCGTGCGTAACTCCGAAAAATTTAATTTTTAAATTTTGTGTTATAGGCAAAACATCCGTGTTCTTGTCCACAATTTTTATATTCAATTCTGGCAGGTTGGGGAATTCTGTTTGTCTTTTTTTAATCAGAAGTGCGCCGAATTCTCTGGTGTAAATTGGCGGATTGCCCAAATTTTCCATAATGAAAGGAATTGCCGCTACGTGGTCCAAGTGTCCGTGAGTTATTATAAGGCCTCTTATTTTGTGTTTTCTAGTCTCAAGGTATTTTGTATTTGGAAGAATCCAATCTATGCCGGGAGTATCTTCGGTTTTAAATTGTATTCCTGCATCTATTACCAAAATATCATCACCGTATTCTATCGCGGTCATATTTTTTCCTATTTCTTCGACTCCTCCCAGCGGAACTATTCTTATATTGCCTGGAGCTAAAGGCGGAATGATTTGTTCTTTTCTTGTCGCGGATTCAGAAGTAACTTTCCTGATTCCTTGTTTTTTAACTGTATTTCTTTGATTAGTATGGGAATGTTGTGCGTCATTGTGGTGATGCATACTATCAGAATGTCCTTTTCTTACGAAAATAAGTTTTTTCTTGGGTTCTTCCGGTTTGTTTAAATTTTCTGCGACGAAAGATTTTGAAACCGAGTTTACCGCATGCACAACAGGGGAATAAGGCGCGGATGCCGGAGTATTTTGCGTTTCAATCCTATTATTTTGATTTGAAAAATTATTATTTCTTTTTGGAAAAAATTTTCTTCCGTCTCCATTTTGGGAGTTTTGTTGATTGTTTATCATTATTTATTTTAATTAGCTTATAAATTTATTTAAAATATTAAATTAATCTTATTTTTTTAAAAATACTTTCCAAAGATTATTCGTCTCTATGTACCAGTTGTTTATATTTATAAATCTTTCGAAAGGCGCTGTTATCGTGCCGAAATTCAATCCCTGGATTTTACCTGGTGTTATATAAATAAATTCAGGAGAATACAAGAACACAGCCGGCACATCTTTTTGAACATCTGCAGAAAAACTTTCATAGTCGCTGATCCTGTCTGAAATATTCGAGTCTGCTCTAGCGTTTTCCAATAATTTATCTACGGCAACATTTGTGTACATTGAAATATTAAGGCCTGGATCATTTCTTTGTGATGAATCCCAGAATGCGAAGAAGTCCATGTCTCTGCCGATTTCTTCTCCATAAAGCAGAGCGTCAAATTTTCTCGGTCTTATAACATTTTGTTGCAAATCTCCGAAGTCGTATTGTTTGATATCCACTTGAGCACCGATTTTTTCCCAGTCAGCTTTTACAAGTTCGGCAGTCTGCACCAAATCATCGCTGTTTAAAGTCGATATCGTTATTGAAAGCTGTATCGTCTGCTTGCTGCTGATTTTCTTTTCCATTATTCCAGTGGTGGAGCTCATTACCCATCCTGCGTTCGTCAATATTTTTATCGCTGCATCAGTATTGGCATCGGGATTGTTGTCTGTACTCGTGCTTTCACCACTGATTAATCCTGGAGGTATTGGTCCGTATAAAGGAGTTCCATAGCCTGATAACACCTTATCTATTATTTGTTGTCTGTCCACTGCCAGATTCAAAGCTTGTCTAACTTCAGGATATGAAAGAACTTCGGATTGATTTTGATTGAAGAAAACGGCAAATACTCTTGAAAGCGGAGTGATATTTATTTGCGTATTTTTCTGTTTTTGCAGATTGGTTATTTGATCTGGCGATATTGAATTCATTGATTCAATTTCTTTGCTGTCATAGGCTTTTATTAAAGATGGTTCATCCTTATAAAATCTTATTATGAGATCGCTGATGAACGGCTGTCCTGAAGCGTATTTATCAAAAGACGTCAGCTCATAATAAGTCGGAATGAGAAGCATATTTTTTGTTTGCGTATCCATTTTTGTAACTTTGTAAGGACCTGAACCGATTGGCTCGACGTTGTATTGGCTGAGAGGGAATTGATCCGAGCTGAGATTGCCCCACAAATGTTTTGGAAGGATTCCAACAGTCAGATTTTCCAGGAAAGGCGAATATGGTTTTTTCAAAATGAATTTGATATGAGTGCTATCTACTTCCTGAACTGTTATGTCATAAAAATCTGGTCTTTTAGGACTTCCAATCGATGGATCTTGGATTTCATCTATTGTGAAAAGAACATCGTCTGCTGTGACTTTCACTCCATCCTGGAAATAAATATCATTTCTCAAAGTAAAAGTATAAGTCATTCCATCGCTCGAAATATCATAGCTTTGTGCCAAGTCGGGAACAAGAGTGTTGTCTGTGGATACTTTCATTAATCCAGAATATATGAGAGATGTTAAATCATTGTCTACATCTGATACTGCAAGCACAGGATTTACAAATCTAGGCGAACCTATTATTCCTTCTTTAAGCGAACCTCCATTTGTC
Source organism: uncultured bacterium (assembly GCA_963798465.1). Classification (GTDB taxonomy): domain Bacteria; phylum Patescibacteriota; class Minisyncoccia; order Phycocordibacterales; family GWA1-40-21; genus Bog-1340. The sequence continues at coordinate 353,347 of CAWCTC010000001.1, forward strand.
GGAACATTTACCGATATTGATTCGTTAACTCTTTCTAAAATGAATAATCCGGAAATTGTGAATATTAAAAGCAAAAAACCAAAAAATAATTTTTCAGATATGCTGAATTTTTTTATTATTTCGGAGAGTTTTTCAAAAAATTTAATCTCCCATTTCTTATTGAGAATTTGTTTGATCTTTTCTTTCATCCGGTAGTGAAATTTCAAATTGTTTTTATATTGCTATAAAACCAAATGTTAAATTTATATTATATTTATTAAATTATTTTTTATCTTAAAACAACTTCCCGTAAAAACATAGCAATAATTTGAAATTCTACTACGGGGTTCACGAGTTAAAAATGATACTAACTATTGTATCAAGCGTTTAAAAACTTGCAACTTTTTTATTTTTTTATTTGAAGATTACCGCGAGCAGTGACACAAGAGCGAAAAGTATGCCGAGAACTATGGTTGCATCAAAGACAAATTTTTCAAAACCTCTTCTTGTATGATAGCCGGAATTCCAATTGTCAGAACCGCCAAAAGCACTTCCTGCGCCGGCGTCTGATTGTTGCAGTAAAATTGAAGCCACTATCAATATGGCTAGGATTACTTGTATATAGGGCAAATATGCGGTTAAAGCTGACATTGCGGTATGCAGTATAGCAAAACAAATAAAAATATCAAGGATAAAAAACTAGCGGATGGTGTAAAAAATAATTTTATGTGATACAATGTTTCGGTGACTTTTTCCTTTTATCAGCAGAAGTCCGCTCTTGCTTTTCGAGGCAAGATTCGATTATTTAATTTAATAAGCAATAATTTAAAATTATGTCAGCAGGATATATATTGTTAGGAATTTTAGTCATTATAGTTGTATGGGCTGTTTTGGCTTACAACAAATTTATTACTCTTATAAATAGAGCAAAGGAAGCTTGGTCAGATATAGATGTCCAATTAAAAAGAAGATACGATCTTATTCCAAACCTTGTAAACACCGTAAAAGGTTACGCGACTCACGAAACGGATGCTTTTGAAAATGTCACTGTAGCAAGAGCTCAAGCCATGGGAGCACAGAATATTGTGGACAAAGGCAAAAGCGAAAATACTCTTTCAAGCGCTTTGAAAACAGTTTTTGCAATCGCTGAAGCTTATCCGGATTTGAAAGCAAATCAGAATTTCCTTTCTCTTCAATCAGAACTTTCAGACACAGAAAATAAAATCCAAGCGGCAAGAAGATTTTACAACGGCAATGTCAGAGATTTGAATATTGCAGTCGATTCTTTTCCAAACAATATAATTTCAAATATGTTTCATTTCGTAAAAATGGAATTGTTCACTCTTGATGAAGGAGATACGGCTGCAAAAGCACCGGTTGAAGTAAAGTTCTAAAATTCATGGAAATAAAAAACAGGGAACTTCATAGAGTTGCTGTTACTGCCATCATACATAAAGAAGGAAAATATCTTGTTACAAAAAGATCTCCGCACAAAAAATCTTTTCCAAACAAATGGACTGTGCCTGGTGGCGGCATGGAAGTTGAGGATTATATAAATTCTCCAGTAAGTACAAAAGCCGGTCATTGGTATTACGCTATTGAAAAAACTTTAAGAAGAGAAGTAAAAGAGGAGGTTAATCTTGAAATAAGCAAACCTAAATATCTTTTGGATTTAGCATTTGTCGCTCCAGATGGAACACCATCGATTGTTTTGAGTTATTATGCCGATTATGTTTCCGGAGAAATAAAACTCGATGGCGATAGCACTGAATATAAATGGATCACCGCGGAAGAAGCAAAAAGATAGATTTAATCGAAGGAATTGATGAGGAAATAGAAATGGCTGATAAAATAATTAAAAATAAAAAATAATGTCGACTTTATATACAGAACAAGATAAAAATATTTCAAGAACCTGGCTTTTGATGGGCGTTTTTTTGGTCGTTGTCATTGGAGTGGGTTATTTTATAAGCTATTATTTTGATGCTCCGTGGATTTTATATGCTGCGATAATTTTCAGCATATTGATGAATATTTTCAGCTATTGGTATTCCGATAAAATTGTCTTGTCCATGTCAAAAGCAATTGAAGCGAAACGCGAACAATATACCGATTTGTATAATATTGTGGAAAATCTTTCCATCACGGCCGGACTTCCGATGCCGAAAATTTTTATAGTTACCGATCCTTCGCCGAATGCTTTTGCCACCGGAAGAAATAAAAATCATGCGGTTGTCTGCGTGACGACGGGACTTTTGCAGATTTTAAACAAGGACGAGCTTGAAGGTGTGATTGCGCACGAACTTTCTCATATTGGCAACGATGATATTTTGCTTTCGACTGTCGTTGTCGTTCTTGTTGGTTTTATTTCGATTTTGGCGAATATTTTTATGCGCGGAGCTTTCTTTGGCGGACGAAGCAGAGAAAAAGGAGAAGTCGGCGGAATTATTAATGATTGTCGGAATTATTTTTGTAATTCTTTCGCCGATAGTCGCCGATGCTTCATTCAGCTTGCAATTTCCAGAAAAAGGGAATTTCTTGCTGATGCCGATGGCGCGCTTCTCACAAGATATCCTGACGGACTCGCTTCTGCACTTCAAAAAATTTCTGCTGTGAATATTCCAATGACAAATCCGAATCATGCGACTGCGCATCTTTATATTTCAAATCCTTTCGGAGGCGCCGGTAAAAAAGTTTCAAATCTTTTCAGCACTCATCCGCCAGTCGAAGAAAGAATAAAGGCTCTCATGGGAATGGATATTGATTCAGTTGATAAAAAATAAAACTAGGTTAATATTGTTTTGTTTGGAGGGTTCGCATAGTGGTCTAGTGCGCACGCTTGGAAAGCGTGTATACCGCAAGGTATCAAGAGTTCAAATCTCTTACCCTCCGCCAGATTATCAAATTTTAACCAAAGTAAAATGAAAGATTTATACGATTGAAAAGTCAATATTCATTAAAGAAAGGTGTTGAGTTTTTTAAAGTTATCATTATTCACAATAACTGGTATAATAAAGATGTAATAAAAGTATTTTTGTCGATTTAGAAATTTAATTTGATTATTAAAGAAAATAATTTTAGTTAATTTATATAAAATTAAAATATGGATGTAAATCAGAAACATTTAAATCATATAGACACAGTCAATCTTGGTTCTTATTATACGTCAGATATTATTGTTGATTTGTCTTATTCTATTTTACAAAAAAATGTTTTGAATATTAAAGATTATACAATTTTGGATTCGTCTTGCGGTTACGGTTCATTTTTAACAAAAAAAAATGTTGCAAAAAAATTAATAGGTACTGATATTGATGAGGAAGCTATATTTGTGGCAAAAAAAAATAACGGAAATGTAAATTTTACTTGTCAGAATTCGCTTATAAATGTTTGTCGAAAAAACTATGGAAATTGAATAATGATGAAAAACTAATAGTTATAGGTAATCCACCCTATAACGATACGACTTCTATAATTCGTAATTCTATAAAAGATGCTTCTATTCAAGATAAAATTGATTCTGATATAAAAACTAGAGATTTGGGAATGTCTTTTTTGCTTTCTTATAATAAGCTTCAAGCGGATTATATTTGTGTTTTGCATCCTTTATCTTATCTAATTAAAAAAGCTAATTTTGCCCTACTCTCAAAATTTTCTCAAAACTATAAATTAATTGATGGAATAATTATAAGTAGTCAAGAATTTTCTGATACTTCTCGTGGAATAGCTTTTCCGATTTTAATAGCTTTTTACAAGAAAGATCAAAATGGAATGACCTATGATTATATTAAAAATTATAAATTTAAAGTAAGAGATGATGGATTTTTTCGTTTACAAGATTTTGATACTATAGTTAGTTATGTTCAAAAGTATCCGAATAAAAAATTTTTAAATAAAAATGATAAACCAATTGCTAAATTTTGGACTTTAAGAGATATAAATGCACTTAAACGGAATCGCACATTTATAGACTCTGATACATACAACACAGTATATATATTAATGGAAAAACTTCCTTATTATTGTTATATTGATATATTCAAGCAATACGCAGATAAAATGCCATATTTTATTGGGAATTGTGATATAATAATCGATAACGAAAAATTTAATGAAATAAAAGAATGTTTTATTTCTCAAAGTATTCATACAAATTCCGTTTTGAAAAAATAGATTTAAATTTAGAGAAATTCCGGATGCTAAAAGTAAAATAGACAATTATTTTAAAGAATTATTAGGGACTAGACTAGGTGAAAAATATGCCAAAAATTTTAATTAAAGAACAGGAGCATAAAATTGAAGTCCCGATTTTATTGACTGCTGTCAGCGGGAAAATTCGTGTTAAAAATCGTTCAATCGTAAATGAATACGGAACACCAGTTGCAGTTAAACGAGACGGTTTTGTTTTGAGTAATTATATTGAATGGCAAATTGGTTATGACGTTGTTAAAAAAGAAACGGAAAAGTTCGCGGAGTCATCACTACCAGAGACTGAATTTATTGGTGCAAACGGAAAGACTAAGGCACTTTACGAATTATCAGAATATATTTGGTATTTTTATAAATGGAATGTTATCACTAGAGGAGAATTAGAAGACGTTATTGATTATCTTAATTCAATACAAGAGTAATGATTTAATTGATAATAATTCTGAGTTACAAATTGATCGCAGTCATCCAGTAGAAAAAAATATAAATGGATTTGATTTTGAATATACTCAGGTTAAATATCCGCTTCTGATTCACAAATTTAATGGATATGAAATAGTTACTGAAATTAAAATTACCGAAAAACAATATGCAGTTGGAACTCAGCCGATGTTATATTTATGTTTTCCAATAACAGAACTAAAAGCGAGACTAAATTTAATTGGACGAACGGCTGAAACAAAAGAAATTGCTTATTTTGAAATTACAGAAAATAATATCAGTGTATTTTTAAAAATGCTAAAAATGTTTGGTATTTTGTCGGATAATCATAAGCATGATATTTTACAAATTATAAATACTATTTTAACATAGTAAAAAATTAAAAGTTTTCAAAATTAAGTTTTTAATCAGAGTATACTTATTACCAATAATTTTGAAGTCAAATAATTTTTTTAGTTCAGGTTTTGAATACCGTCTCCGCATTGATTTTGTATTTAATTTTTAAAAGGTATATCATTATCTTATGAAACCTAAAATTTTGCCGACAATAATTCTGCTTATAATTTTATTTTTTGTTTTTTTTCTGATTTATCTGAAATTTTATAATGAAGCTAAACAGAGCGCCGATATTTCTGCGACGATTTCAACAAGCACTTATGTATCGGCAAGCTCGACATCGCCTGGAGTAAAAATATATGAGACAGATTGCGGTTCGTATTCCACAGGAACGGTGGAAGTCGATTCAAAAAAAATATTTGTGGATATTGCTGATACCGAATGCAAGCAAGACGCTCGGGCTTTCCGGCAGAAATTCGATGGATGAAGATCAAGGAATGATTTTTGTTTTCAACGATCTGGGGAATTATGCTTTTTGGATGAAAGATATGGATTTTCCGCTTGATATTATTTGGATTGACGACAATTTTAATATTGTCGGCATAGAAAAAGATTTAGCTACTAGCACTTATCCTGAATCTTTCGGTGAAGAATATTTTGCCAAGTATGTTTTGGAAATAAATGCAGGATATTCCGACAAAAATAATTTAAAAGTCGGAGACAAGATTATTTTTACCGAAAATAATTAGAAAAAATATTTTTTAGTATTTTTGAAGAAAAAAAGCCTCTAAAAAGGCTTTTTTTCTTCAATTTTTGCAAAAGAAAAAAAGCCCAGAAAGTAAAAATATTTTTTTTACCCCAAATTGCCTATATTTTTGGGTTTAATACGGTGGAGAGCTTTACACGATATTGTTTTCGGTTTATTTTTTTAAAAAAAGTCTTTTTTCTATTTTTTAATAATGATTTTGGGTGTAAAATTGTCTTACAAATTTATTAATTTTAATTTTTAATCTCGTCGCGCTTAGAAGACGGCTGCACGATGTGATTTCGCAAAATCAATGGTAAAAACAGGAAACGGAAGAGCGCATCTTATCAGAACAATTAAAAAAAGAGACGGCCAAGTTGCTCCTTTTGATCTTTCGAAAATCACAAGTGCGATAAACAAATCAATGTCTGTTTCCGGCGAAGGATCTCCAGAAGAAGCCGAACTTGTTGCAAATAAGGTTCTAGCCGAACTTGTTAAAATAGCTAAGAAATTCAAAGATTTTTTACCAGATGTTGAAGGTATCCAAGATATAGTTGAAAGAGAATTAATTTTGAGTGAATATGTAAAATCTGCAAAAGAATATATTCTTTATAGACAGGAAAGATCTAAGCTCAGAACTGTTGGAGTGCAAGTTCCTGCAAAAGTAAAAAAACTCACAGCAGAAAGCAAAAAATATTTCAAGAACCAACTTGGAGAATTTGTTTACTACAGATCATATTCAAAATGGATTGATGCCGAAGGAAGAAGGGAAACTTGGATTGAAACAATCGACAGATATATTTCTTTTATGAAAAGCAGATTGGGCAAAACTGTAAAAGATTCCGAGTATGCAGAATTGAGAGAAGCAATTTTAAATCAAGAAGTGATGCCATCGATGAGACTTTTGCAATTTGCCGGTCCTGCAGTCGAGCGAACAAATGTTTGCGCATATAATTGTTCTTTCATCGCTCCATCTAAGTTGGAAGATTTTGCAGAAATAATGTATATCTCAATGTGCGGAACGGGAGTTGGTTTTTCAGTTGAAAGCCAGAATGTTCAATCGCTTCCGCAAATAAAATTTCAGACTGGAAAAAAATTATCAAAACATGTTGTTGCAGACAGCAAGGAAGGTTGGTCTGACTCTTTGACTTTTGGAATAAAAACTTGGTACAACGGCGAGGATGTTGAATTTGATTTTTCTCAAATTCGTCCTGCAGGCGCCCGACTAAAAACAATGGGAGGAAAAGCTTCCGGTCCGGATCCGCTCATAAGACTTTTAAATTTGGTCAGGACAAAAGTTTTATCTAAACAAGGAAGAAGACTTTCAAATCTTGATGCTCACGATATTATTTGTTCTATCGGTGATTGCGTAGTTGCCGGAGGTGTCAGGAGAAGCGCACTTATTTCTCTTTCGGATTTGGATGATGAAGCGATAAGAGATGCCAAGAAAGGCCAGTTTTATCTCACAGAACCGCAGAGAAGTATAGCCAACAATTCTGCTGTTTATATACAAAAACCTTCAGCTACCGAGTTTTTTGACGAATGGATAGCGCTTATGAAATCCGGTTCTGGAGAAAGAGGAATATTCAATAGAGGAAGCCTTTCAAAAACATTACCGGAGAGAAGATTGAAAGTTCTCGGCGGAAATATAAGCAATCTCGGAACGAATCCTTGCGGAGAAATCATTCTTCAGTCAAAACAGTTTTGTAATCTTTCAGAAGTTGTTGCCCGTGCAGATGATACTGAGGAAAGTTTGCTGAAAAAAATAAAGCTTGCAACACTTCTTGGCACATATCAAGCGACTCTTACAAATTTTCAATATCTTTCAAAAGAGTGGAAAGAAAATTGCGAAAAAGAACGATTGCTCGGAGTTTCTATTACCGGACAGTGGGATTGTCCAGTAGTTCGTGATGCAAAAGTTTTATTAAAGTTAAAACATGCAGTTATCAAAGCAAATGAACTTTATGCAAAAAGATTTAAAATTAGTGCTTCCACTTGTGCTACATGCGTAAAACCTTCCGGAACAGTTTCTCAAACAGTAGATTGTGCTTCAGGCATGCATACTAGATTCGCACCTTATTATATTCGCAGAATAAGAATATCTGTCACAGATTCTCTGTTCAAAATGATAAGAGATCAAGGAGTTCCGTATCAGCCGGAAGTTGGACAGTCAAAAGAAAATGCGACAACTTTTGTTTTTGAATTTCCTGTCAAAGCTCCAAAAGGTGCAGTTGTTTCAAAAGATATATCCGCAGTCAAACAGTTGGAATTTTGGAAAATGGTAAAAATAAATTATACAGAACATAATCCATCAGTAACTATTTATGTAGGAGAAAATGAGTGGATTGAAGTTGCAAATTGGGTTTACAGCAATTGGGATATCATCGGAGGACTTTCATTTTTGCCTAGGAATGATTACGTATATCCGCTAGCTCCTTATGAAGAAATAGATGAGAAAAAATATAATGAGCTCGTGAAAAAAATTGGCAATATAGATTTTTCAAAAATAATCACTTATGAAAAGACGGATGAATCAGATTTGAAAAAAGAATTGGCGTGCGCAGGGGGAATGTGCGAAGTTGTTTAAGAAAAGTTTAAAAAACCGCCAAAAGGCGGTTTTTTTATTGATTTTAATGCAATTTCAGTATAGAATGCATTTTACTGCACGGGTGGTGAAATGGCAGACACGCTAGCCTTAGGAGCTAGTGCCGCAAGGCATGGAGGTTCAAGTCCTCTCCCGCGCACAATAAAAAACGCCGAAAGGCGATTTTTATTGTGCACGGGAAGTGAGCAAAAGTATTTGCTCACGTGAGGACTTGAAGACCTTTGATAGTTTTTTGTGAGTGAACACGAAACAAAAAGCAGAAAAGGTGTACCGGTCATGTAATGACCAAGAAGCGAAGCGATCCTCTCGTTCGTATATTAAATTTGGGGAGGGACCCGAATTTAATATTGTGAGAAAGATTCCTCTCCCATGATAAATCAAAAATATAATTGATTTTTCCTATTTTTTCTGTTATTTTAATGAGCACGCGCCCATAGCTCAGCTGGTAGAGCAGATCCCTCTTAAGGATAAGGTCGTTGGTTCGATCCCTACTGGGCGCACTGCGAAATTGATTTGTAAAGATAAATATAAAATCTAATGATAAACCTAGTTTTAAACAGGATACTCATTATTGGCGATTCTGGCCGTGGTAAAACATTTTTGGCTTCAAAACTTTCAGAAAAACTTGGCATACCTTATTATTCTACAGATGATTTTTATTATGAGATAAAATTTACTAAACCAAGGGACAAACAAGAAAGTATTGATAATATTTCAAAAATATATCATAAAGAAAAATGGATTGTTGAAGGTACAACTCACCACTTAATAAAATCTGGTTTAGATTCAGCTGATATAATAATTTATTTAAAATACAATAATATTTTTTTCCAATTATTTAGTATAATAAAAAGACATTTTACTAGAAAAGATGCAAGTTTTTATCAAACACTTCTTCATATTAGGCATGTAATACACAAAAGGTTTCAAACAAAAGCAGATCGACAAAAAATGGGTCAAATGACAACTTCTGAACGTATCAAACCTTATAAACAAAAAGTTATTACGCTTACATCATTTAAGGAAATTGATTGTTTTGTAAATTTTATCAAGTAAAATAACATGAGGTGGGAATCGGTCATAGATAATTTTTAATTTGGCCCACAACTTTTGCTTTTCGTGAACTCATAACAATGGTGGAATCGGTCACGCATAATTTTCTGCTGAAAATTTGCGCGACCACGCCTCGTGCCGCCACGCTCCGGCTTTCGATTCTGGAATCGGCGATTACATCGCCAGGTACTTTTCCACCTCGCTTCGCTCGTACGGAAAAGTCTTTCGATTCCCACACGCAAGCAAAATTGTTTGTTTGCTCCAGGCACAAATAAAAATCAGACTAATGAATAGTCTGATTTTTATTTGTGCCTGGGGTGGGAATCGAACCCACATGATGTTGCCACCGAGAGATTTTAAGTCTCTAGCGTCTACCAATTTCGCCACCCAGGCAGATTAAATTAATCGTGAGAAACGCGAGTACGCTTTCGGTCACAGATAATTTTTTCGTCGACTACCACAAGAGTAATCCCATTTTCTAATCGCTTCGCTCAAGAAAATTAGGTTGCTCAAAAATTTCTGCGACCCCGACTCGCACCCGTTTTCTGCTGAAAACGGACTTTGCTTTGCTTCGTGTGCTTCGTCTTTCGATTCTCCCCAAAATTTTACCGTTGGTAAAATTTTTGAGGCCTGGGGGAAATCGACCCTTACAGGGTCAGTACTTTCCAATTTTTTCGGATTATTAAATCCTCAAAAATATGGGAGAAGCTTTTCGATTCTCCCCACGCAAGCAAAGCAGTTTGCTTGCTCAGGCCTCAATAAATACTAAAAATAGTATTTATTGAGGCCTGGGGAGAATCGAACTCCCGCATATTCCTTTTGCAGAGGAATGCTTTACCACTTAGCAACTAGGCCTGAAACTATTTTAGAGAAATAGTATCTATTTTTTGTCTATGTTTTTCACCAAGATCTATTTCAAAATCAAACATCGGGATTCTGCCGAGTTTAGTATTGTGCTTAACATATTGTCTGAATTCAGATCTCATTCTCTTGGTAAATTCAAGAACAGCTTCCTCCTTATCGTCAGGAAGAACTGTAAAAAGAATATTAGCATATTTTTCATCATTTGAAAGTCTGCACATCAGTAATCGTGATGAGTGATTGTCCGCTTGATTCTTTTTGCATGAATTCTGCAGCGGCTTTTTTGACTATTTTTATAATTGTTTCTATTCTGTCGCTCATTTAATTTGTTTAATTTTAATTTCTTTTATATTTCTGGTTTGCTTCACTGTCGTTCGCAATGACGTTATTTTTCTAAACTTTTAAATATTAAAGCTTATCTCCCGGAGCTGGAATGATTTCTGATTGGAATTGACAGCCGAATTCAACTCCTTCGCGGACTTCTCCAACTTTTTGTTTTTCTTTTTGCAAATCTCTGATTTTTCCTCTGCCGATTTCATTCCTTCACGCATTATTTTTGCATCTTCTCCGACGAACACTGTTCCTTTTTCAGCTCTTGCACCGATAATGTGCTTGTCTTTCATCGAACTGAAATACTTCAGAACTTTTATTTCGGCGGTAACTTCTTCAACGATTATTTTCGGAGTTCTTTTTTCAACTTCTTCCGCAAGCCACTCGGCTATTTTATAAATTATATCAAATGTTTGTATTTCTATCCCGAATCTTTCGGCAAGATCTTTTGCTGAAGCATCTATCTTGACGTCAAAGCCAAGAATGATTGCTTTATTTTTTCCTGAAGCGAGTTTGACGTCATTTTCAGAAATATTTCCAGTTCCTGCGCTGACAATTTTTATTTTTAGTCCGTCTTTGTTTATTTTTTCTATTTCATGCTCGACTGCGTGTATTGAACCCGCAGCTTCTGTTTTTATCATTACCGTCAAAACATTCGGATCGATTTCATCCGAGTCAGCGCTGTAATTTTTTATTGGAATAAGTTTTTCTTTTTCTTTTTGTTCAAGGATATATTCTTCAGCATCTTTTTTATTAGTAAAAGTTATAAAATTTTCTCCGACTCTTGGAAGCTTGTCAAAACCGATAATACGAATAGGGGATGAGAAAGTCGCTTCGGTAATTTTTTTACCCATGAAGTTTTCCATCATTCTTGTTGGTGCGATTTTATCTCCGGACAACAACGTACATTCCGTTTTCCATGTATCCATCTTTTATAACGAGCACAGCTGCAATTCCTTTTTGTTTGTCCAAATGTGCTTCGATGACCAAACCTTCGGCAGGTTTTTTTGTATCTCCTTTGAGTTCTTGCATTTCAGAGACAAGAAGAATCATATCCATAAGTTCTGGAACTCCTTGCCCAGTTTTTGCAGAAATTTTTACATAAGGAATTGAGCCACCATAACCTTCAATATAAATTCCATTTTCAATCAGACTGTTTATTGTTTTTTCAACATTTGCTCCAGGTTTGTCGATTTTATTTATTGCGACGATGTAGGGAATTTTGCTATCAGTAATACATTTCAAAGCTTCAATAGTTTGTTTTTTAACTCCTTCTTCAGCAGAAACAACAAGAACAGCGACATCGGCGATATTTGTTCCGCAGGTTCTCATAAAACCAAAGGCTTCATGCCCAGGCGTATCAAGGAAAGTAATTTTTTCACTTATACCGTCAGGAGTTTTGTGAACAACTTCATAAGCGGAAATTCTTTGAGTGATTCCACCAGCTTCCGTGTCAACGATATTTGTTTTTCTAATATAATCTAAAAGAGTAGATTTTCCATGATCAATATGACCCATTATAACAACAATAGGAGAACGCTTGATTATGCTGTTTTTTGCAGGTTTTTCCATAAATTTTTGATTTTAGAAATAATCTTTTCACTTTTTTAGTATTGTATTTGTATTGTATTTGACATCGGCGAATGAGGTCATGCAATTTAAAAACATTGCGCAGTGCGACGGCACGAGCATAGCAGATTTTTAGCAAAAAATCATGCGTGTTTTTAAATGGCGTAACCGAATGAGTTTATATTATGCTTTCTTTGGCTTTTTGCAAGGCGGATTTTTCTTCTGGCGTAAGCTCGTATTCAGAGTCAAGATTTTTTATTGGCTTTGAAAATACGCTCAAATGGTCGCGAGAATAAATACTTGAAATAATTACTCCATCACCCTCGCTGTTTATAAGTGCAGTTGCAAAACTTTGATTGCTTCCAGAACCTGTGCCTTTGAAAGGATTGAATCTGATAGTTTCATTTCCTGAAATGGTTTTTCTCAATTTATTGTCCACGATTTCCAGCCTGCCGGAAGTTTTTTCGGCATGTTTCTTCAATATCTCGGCATCTTTCCTGAGATTGTTTATTGCTTCATCCAGAGAGCCGTTTTTGCTTCCAAGAACTTTTTTCAAAATTATTTCAAGCCTTATTATCCAAATCAAAAGCAATAAAATTATTGCTGACGAACTTATAATTAAATATGTTTCAAAATTCATTTATCCGAGAAAATTTTTGCTGATGAAAATGTGTTGATGTTATATGACGAAATCTTTTTTCAAACCATTATTTTTTTGATAGATTGGCTTGATTTATTATCATTTTCAACACGTCAGCAAAAACTTTAACGGATTAATTATATATTTTTTAAAATGTTTTGCAATTTCACTTTGTTGTAAAAATGTGTCTAAATTGCTATTATTTTTTTATGGGAAAAATATATTTAGATAATTCAGCGACGACGCCAGTAGATAAAGAAGTTTTATCTGCGATGAATAAATATTGGGCATGCGATTTTGGAAATCCGAGTTCCATACATTCTTTGGGTGTGGAAGCGAAAAAATCTTTGCAAAAATCCCGCGAAATTGTCGCCAAATTTTTAAACGCGCATGATAGGGAAATAATTTTTACGAGCGGCGGAACCGAGGCGAATAATCTAGCTATTTTCGGCTTGATAAATTCTGTCAGAAAAGATGGCAAAAAATATTCTGAAATGCATTTCATCACGACTGAAATAGAGCACAGTTCGATTTTAGAATGTTTCAAAGAACTCGAGAACAGAGGTTCAAGAGTTGATTATTTGAAAGTGAATGAATTTGGACTTATATCTTCAAAAGATTTACGAGAGAAGATTATGCCGGAAACTCTGCTTGTTTCAATCGGTTATGCAAATAGCGAAATCGGAACAATTCAACCGATAAAAGAAATTATAAAAGAAATCAGACACAAGAGAAAAGAAAATGGCGAGAATAGATTTTCTGCCCCGTATTTTCACATCGATGCTTCTCAAGCCGGACTTTATTTGAATATGAATGTCGAAGAGCTCGGAGTTGATTTCTTGACGATTGATGCGCAAAAAATGTACGGTCCGAAAGGGATCGGAGCACTTTATATTCGAGATGGAATAAAAATCAGCCCGATTATTTTTGGTGGAGGACAAGAAAAGGGAATAAGAAGCGGAACGGAAAATATTCCGCTGATTGCAGGTTTTGCAAAAACCGTCGAACTTGCAGAAAAAAATAACTCCGACGTTTCAATCGGGGCCCCGACTACAGCGTCGGAGAAAAAGAAAATGAAAGACTTTTAAAAATCAGAAATTATTTTTTTGAAAATATAAAAAATTTTGTTCCAAATGCAATTATAAACGGAGATTTAGAAAATAGGCTTCCAAATAATATTAATATTTCAATTCCCGGACAAGACGGAGAAATGCTCGTGTTTAGACTTGATGAAGCAGGAATAATCTGCTCATCTTCAAGCGCTTGTGCATCAGGAAATGGTGAATCGGCTGTTGTCAGAAAATTGGCGGAAAAAACCAGTGCGACGGAAAAAGAAATAAATGACAGAGCAAAATCTACGCTAAGATTTTCAATGGGCAAGGATACAAAAATCGGAGATATGAAAAAGCTATTGAAAGTCCTAAAAAATATTATATAGATTTTATTTTCGATATTTGTTTTTGTTTCTATAATGTATTACAATACGTTTGATATGGAACATCTAAACAAACAACAATTGATTCTGCTTACTCTTCTTGTAAGTTTTGTAACGTCAATAGCGACGGGAATCGTTACTGTTGCACTTATGGATCAAGCGCCTGTCGGCGTGACTCAAACGATAGACAGAGTTGTGCAAAATACAATTCAAACTGTCACAGCTCCTGCTCAGCAAACAGTTGTCACAAAAACAATCGAGATTAATCCTGATGAACAGATTGTCAGTGCTGTCGCAAATAATTCTAATAGTTTAATAAGAATATATGCAGGCAGCGCGAATCCGGCCGACACATCTGCTATTTCGTTTGTCGGACTCGGAGCAGTAATATCTGATGACGGAATTATTGCCACGGATGACAGCATAATTTCTTCAGGTAAAAATTATTTTACTACCGATAGCAGTGGAACATTGCACAATCTTTCAATTTTAACTTTAGATGGAAGACAGATTGCTTTGTTGAAATTGAGCAGTGATGATAAGAAATCTATGGGCTTGTCAAAAGTATCTATTGCGTCAAGCACTGATGTAAAATTAGGACAGACAGTTATTTATATCGGAGGAGAAAAGCAAAATGAAATTGCGACGGGAATAGTCACAAATATAAATACGCGAAATGCGCAGATCGATAATTCCACTTCCACGGAAGCCGTCGTATCTTCGATTGAAACCTCGATATCTTCAAATTTTATTCCCGGAGGATTATTACTGAATCTTTCCGGAGATCTTGTCGGAATACAATCTGATTATGTCGACAGCTCGCTGACGAATCTTTTTGCTCCGTCGAGCGATGTAGAGAATGCAATTTCTACGATTTCCACTTCGACAAAAAATAGCCAATAACCGACTTAAAATGCTAATTTTTGACAAACCGCATTTTAAAGTTTAAAATGCGGTTTGAAATGATAAAATAGTGCGTCGCATCATAAGGACGATCATGCGACGTGATCGTACATCCCGTCTATAGGACTTACGCGACGTGATTCCGAAGAATCAACTTGTCCTGTGTGAAATTCAGCACAGTATAAAATTTAAGGTAATAAGCATAGAATCAATTAATTAATATAGTCGAAATTATCAAAACATTAAAATTTCTTTACAGGATGCCACCAATTAACAATTTTACAACAAAAGCAAAGGAAGTAATAAGAAGAGCTCATGAGCTTGCGATTGAACGCGGTCAAAATCACGTTAATCCTCTCCATCTTTTCGCTGCGCTTATTCTTCAGGAGGAAAGCGTTGTTTCTTCAATTTTGGACAGATTAGAAATCGATATTGTCTTATTCACTGATTCTATTTTTGAAGCGATTGAATCGACGCCAGGTTCGACAACAATTTCTCCATCAGGCCAAATGTATCTCACACCAGACTTGGCGCAAGTTTTGGATTTGTCTGGAAAAGAAGCACAAGATTTGAAAGATGAATTTATTTCAACTGAGCATCTTTTTCTCGCACTGCTTGATACTCCAAGTGCTGGGAGAGATATTTTGCAAAAATTTAAAATTGATAAATCAACAATCTTAAATATTCTTGCAGAACTTAAAACTTTGAAAGGCGATGAAATAAATCAGCCGAAAAAATATAGAGCGATTTTGAAATACACAAGAAATCTCACGAAACTCGCAAAAGACAACAAACTCGATCCAGTTATCGGACGTGATAATGAAATTTCAAGAATAATTCAGATACTTTCAAGACGAACAAAAAATAATCCGATTTTGATCGGTGAAGCTGGTGTTGGAAAAACTGCGATCGTTGAAGGTCTGGCAATCAGAATCGCGATGAATGATGTTCCTGAATCTTTGAAAGATAAGGAACTCGTCTCGCTTGATCTTGGAATGCTTATTGCAGGAACAAAATACCGAGGAGAATTTGAAGAGAGATTGAAAGCAATAATAAAAGAAATTGAAAAATCAGAAGGAAAGATAATTCTTTTCATCGATGAAATACATACGATTGTCGGAGCAGGTTCAGCCGAAGGTTCGATGGATGCTTCAAATATGTTGAAGCCGGCGCTTTCTCGCGGAGAACTTCGAACAATCGGTGCGACAACTTTCAAAGAATATCAAAAAATTGAAAAAGATCCTGCGCTGACAAGACGTTTTCAAGCCGTCATTGTCAGCGAACCATCAATAGAGGATGCCATTGCAATCCTTCGCGGACTAAAAGAAAAATATGAGCTTTATCATGGAGTCAGAATTACCGATGATGCGATTTTATCTGCGGTAAATTTGAGCTCGAGATATATTACCGACAGATTTTTGCCTGATAAAGCGATCGATTTGATTGATGAGGCTTCTTCAATGCTTAAAAATTTCTCTTGAAAATATGCCGCCGGTTCTTGAAGAAACAAGAAGAAAAGTGATGCGACTTGAAATTGAAAAAGAAGCTCTCAAAAAAGAAGTTGAAGGTGAAAAAAAGAAGGAAACAAAAAAGAGAGTTGAAATAATTGAAAAAGAAATTGCAGATTTGAAAGAAAAGACTTCAGACTGTGGAACTTCGATGGACAACGGAAAAAGAAATTCTTAAATGAGTATAAAAACCTTGAAGAAACAATTGGAAATTTTGAGAATTGAAGCTGAGAATGCGGAAATTCAAGCAGATCTTGCAAAAGCTGCGGAAATCAGATATGGAAAAATTCCGCAAGCTGAAAAAGAGTTCGATATTAAACTTAAAAAATTAAAAAAATTTCAGACTTCAAGAAGAGTTTTGAAAGAAGAAATTACCGAAGAAGATATTGCCTCAGTTGTTTCAAAATGGACTGGAGTTCCGGTTTCAAGAATGCTTGAAGGTGAAGCACATAAACTCATGAGAATGGAAGAAGAATTGGAAAAGAGAATTGTCGGGCAAGATGAAGCCGTCAGAAAAATTTCAGATACAATAAAAAGATCTCGAGCAGGAATCGCAGATCCGAACAGACCAATAGGTTCATTTATTTTCCTTGGTCCGACTGGTGTTGGAAAAACTGAGCTCACAAAAGCTCTCGCGGAATTTCTTTTTGACGATGAAAAATCTCTGATCAGAGTTGATATGTCTGAGTTCATGGAAAAACATTCCACATCAAAACTTATTGGTTCGCCTCCGGGATATGTTGGCTATGAAGAAGGTGGATCACTCACTGAAACAGTAAGACACAGACCGTATTCTGTGATTCTTTTTGATGAAATTGAAAAAGCTCATCCGGAAGTTTTCAATTTGCTTTTGCAGGTTCTTGATAGATGGAAGACTGACTGATTCAAAAGGCAGAGTAGTGAATTTCAAAAATACTGTAATAATAATGACTTCAAATATCGGAGCTCAATTTATAGATAAGATGGAACAAATTGGTTTCTACTACAAAAGCCGAAGAAGGTCAATGAATACAATACTAGTCAAAGAAAAAGTATTCTCAAGCTTGAAAGATTTCTTCAGACCAGAATTTTTGAATCGTCTTGATGATGTGATTGTCTTTGACATTTTGAGTCGAAAGAAGCAATAAGAAAAATTGTTGATATACAAATTGAACAAGTTGAAGAGAGATTGGAAGCAAAAGAAATTTCTCTGGATATTTCTGATAAAGCTTTGGATTACTTGGCAAAGGAAGGTTACAATCCGCAATACGGAGCAAGACCCCTGAAGAGATTGATACAAACAAAATTTTGAATCCGATTGCTTCATTAATAATTTCCCAAGGAATATTGAAAGGCGGAACAGTGATAGTCGATGTAAGAAATAATGAAATCACATTTGAAGTTAAAAAAGGCAAAAAGGGTTCAATTGTAGAAAAAGAAACTTTTAAGGAGGATGAGGAATAAATAAAAAATACCCCACAAAAAGTGAGGTATTTTTATTATTGTGCGCCGGGAAGGACTCGAACCCCCGAAGGCCGAAGCCGCAAGATTTACAGTCTCGTGTAATTGCCACTATACGACCGGCGCATGCAAGGCATAGTATCATTTATTTTATATATTTTCAAACTAAATAACATAAAAATGCCCGCGCAAATATCGCGCGGGCATTTATTTATAGAAATTACACTGTTAATAGTATAGCAGCAATACTTGCAAAAACAAAACCAATACCTTGTTTAAGTGTTATGCCATTGTTGCATACCTGATAAACAGCAGAAATTACAAGACATACAAGAATTTCAATAACGATAAGTAAACCAACATTTTTAACTGATGCTTCATGAAGCATTTTGTTAAAAATTAGAGTACCTATTGCTCCAAAAATTCCCGCAGCTATTACTAATATCCAGTTTACTCCTGGTGGAATTTTTGCAACACCACCGATGTTAAAGGGGAGAATAAACAAGAACATTACAACTACGAATGCCAGTGAAGAAATATTTCCGTTTAGTCCACTTTTATTCATAAGTAGTGGCCAAATACCCCAAAAAATTCCTACAAAAACTGAACTTATAATAAGCTTCTGCATGTTATTCTCCTTTTAAGTTAGTTTTTACATCTGCAAATAGACTATCAGAATGGATGGCACTTGTCTATTAACATATTAATTTTGTAAGGACCGTCCTTGCGAAATACAGGATCGAAGGTTTCGCCAGCAGGCGAAAACCTGTGATCGAGTCCCTCTCGTTAAGATGATATTATAATTTTCTTAAAACATATCGTCATAAAAAAGTCCCCAATTACTTGGGGACTTAATATTGTATTTGATATTTTTACTTAAGAATTGAATCAAAGAATTTGCCTGAGAGTAGCCCCTCAGCAAAACCCTCAGCTTCTTCATCAGAAAAACCCAAAGCTGTTTTTATAATCTCGATTCCTTTTTCAAGGTTATTAGAAAGTAAAACCCCATATTTAAAAAGCTGACCATCTAAAATACCCCGGGCAATTCTCTTCTTCTCCTTATTAGTAAATAATTTTACCTTGGTATTTGTTGACATAAAACCACCACCTTTCTATTTTTATTTGATAACAAATCTAATACTTAAATTACTACAACTAAATAATTAGTCAATACATTTTTTACTTTACTGACTAGAATATGTCAAAACTTATTCTCCTATTTTTTATTTCCCATTTTTCTGCTATCCCGCCAAATTTTTTGTAAAAAAACGTTTTTTGTGTTTAAATGACTAATACATAATTCTTGTGTATTGTTAATTGAGTATTACTAGATCAAAAAACTTACACGGGTAAATATACATTTTCAATGAACATAAGAAACTTTAGCATTATAGCCCACATCGACCACGGGAAATCTACCCTAGCTGACCGCATGCTTGAGATTACAAATACCATAGAAAAGCGCAAAATGATGGACCAGGTTCTTGATAGTATGGAACTTGAAAGGGAGCGCGGTATAACCATCAAAATGCAGCCTGTACGCATGAAATGGGCCGTAAATGGAGAGGAATACATAATGAACCTCATTGATACTCCTGGCCATATAGACTTCTCTTATGAGGTCTCAAGAGCTTTGAAAGCAGTTGAAGGTTCTATACTTTTGGTGGATGCAACTCAAGGAGTTCAAGCTCAAACTTTAACTACTTTAAACATGGCTCGAGAATCAAATCTCGTGATTATTCCTGTCGTTTCAAAAATAGATTCACCGCTTGCAAGGACTGCTGAAGTAAAAGAAGAAATTGCGGAACTTTTGAATATTGATGAAAGTGAAATCATGGAAGTGTCAGGAAAAACAGGTGACGGAGTTGCTGAGCTTTTAAATGAAGTTATAAAAAGAATTCCTGCGCCTCGCGGAGAAACTGGCGAAGAAAATTATAAACTTGAAATTGATGAAAAATCTTTCAGAGCTTTAGTTTTTGATTTTAAATATTCAAATCATAGCGGAGTTACTGTTTTTGTCCGCGTATTTAATGGAGAGGCGAAAAAAAATACACCGCTTATGTTTAAAGTTTCTGGAAAATCTTTTACTGCCGTCGAAGTCGGAACTTTTTCTCCATCCGAAGTTCCGAAAGAATCTTTGTCTGCTGGAGAAATCGGATACATCGTCACTGGAATAAAAGAATCTGATATTGCTTCTGTCGGAGATACTATTTCTCACGTAAAAGACACTTTGCCGCCGCTTCATGGATATTTCAGACCATCGCCGGTTGTTTGGGCTTCAATTTATCCTGAAGGAGCTGATGACTTTGCAATGCTCAAACTTGCTTTAGGAAAACTTAGACTTTCTGATTCATCTTTTACATTCGATGAAGAAACTTCTGGAACTTTGGGAAGAGGATTCCGTTGCGGATTTTTAGGAATGCTTCACTTGGAAATTATAGTGGAAAGATTGAAAAGAGAATATAATCTCCAGCTTATCGTTACAACTCCAAGCGTAAATTATGAAGTCACTTTTACTAATGGAAAAAAAGAAATGATTTTTTCTCCTTCACTTTTTCCAGAAGATTATCAGATTGAAAAAGTAATGGAACCTTGGGTACGCGTAAGAATTATTACACCGGCACAATATATCGGCGCGATAATGCAACAACTTTATGAACATGAAGCTGTGATAGGAGATTCTGAAAGCTTTGGAGATAACAGAACTTCTTTGACGCTTGAAATGCCATTGCGAGAGCTTATGCGAAATTTTTTTAATGAACTAAAAAGCATCACTTCAGGCTATGCATCAATTTCTTATGAGACAATGCCGATGAAAGCTGCTGACGTCGTAAAAATGGAAGTTTTAGTTGCAGACGAACCTGTTCCAGCTTTTTGCAAGATTGTTGCGAGAAGACGAGTTCAAGAAGAAGCGGATGAGACGGTGGAAAAACTTCACGGAGCTATAGAAAGAACAATGTTCAATTTCAAAATTCAGGCAAAAGCTATGGGAAGAATTATTGCATCAAGATCTGTTTCGGGAATGAAAAAAGATGTTACGGATTATTTATACGGCGGCGATATTACAAGAAAAATGAAACTAAGAGAGGCTCAGAAAAAAGGAAAGAAGAGAATGAAGGAAAGAGGAAAGGTGAATATCACGCAAGATGTGTTTTTGAAGATGATGAAGAATGAATAACTGCGTCGCGCTAATCGATGGTTGCGCGACGTGACTTCGCAAAGTCAAAAAGGGCGGCACCTTTGGTGCCGCCCTTTTGAATTGATTTTTTTAACTTCGCAAACCTGGCATATATAATGCGATCATGCCGAGAATCATAAGTATGCCTAGGATAATCCAGAGCATCTTTATTGTCTTTTGATTTTTCTTTTGAAAAAGCATCCTGTAAAGAAATTTTAATGTTTTGATAATTTCGACTTATTGATAAATTAATTCTACACCTATTACCTTAAATTTTGTATTACGTTGAATTTCACACAGGACACGTTGTTATTATTCGTTATTTTTTATAAAATGGTATGTATAATACTATACACCAAAATGATTGATTTTCAAGAAAAAAAACAGTTCAACAAAATCCTATATTCAAAAGCCACTCTTGTAATATTGCTGGTCATAATAATATTTTTGGCAAGATCGACTTATGATATTTATAAAAAATATCAGATAAGCGTTGATGATTATACTTCTGTAAAAAAAGATTATGACAGCTTAAACGGAAGGAAAGCCATGCTGACTTCAGAAATAAATAAATTGAATACTGACGGCGGAGTGGACGAAGAAATAATGAGCAAATTTAATGTTGCAAAGCCTGGCGAGACAGTTGTAACTGTCATTGATGCTACGGACACATCTCAATCAGCAGGAAATAGTTCGCAGGGAAGTTTTTGGTCAAATTTTTTCGGACTTTTTAAAAAATAATATATTGCGAGTATAATTCAGTGGCAGAATGCGACCTTCCCAAGGTTGATACGTGGTTTCGATTACCGCTACTCGCACAAATTGCAAAGCTTTGAGTTCACGAAAAGCGAAAATTGTGGTCCAAATAAAATTGTGTTGCTTTTTAGTATGCGTGATATATAATTTAGTAGTTATAAATAATAATGAAAGATCATCGCACTATAAGGACGACTGTGCGATGTGATTTCGCAAAATCAATGAAAAAAGTAGTAATGTATTCAACGCCGACTTGCCATTATTGCAATCTCGCAAAAGAATTTTTTGACGATTACAATATCAAGTATGAGGCATTCAATGTTTCAACCGATTTGGCAAAAAGAAAAGAAATGATGGAAAAAAGCGGACAGATGGGAGTGCCGGTAATATTTGTAGATGATGTCATGGTTATGGGTTTTGATGAGGATAAATTGAGAGAACTGTTGGAAATAAAAGAATAAGTAAAAAACTCCGAAGAAAATCTTCGGAGTTTTTTTATTTTTTTATTTGTGCCCGAGGCCGGAATCGAACCGACATCTATCCCTTAGGACGGGACTGTTCTATCCATTGAACTACTCAGGCATCGCCTTATTGTCACTTTTTAGTTTTGCAACAATTGATACAAGGGAGAATATAACATGGAACCGCACAAAATAAAAATTATGATATAATATTCGCATGGATCAAGACGATAGAAATTTGCTAGAAAAAACATATGAGTTATCAAAAGAGAATAATCACATTCTCAAGGGAATTAGAAATTCAACCAGATGGTCATCTTTTTTGAGAGTTGTTTATTGGATATTAATAATCGGAGCATCAATAGCGGCATATTATTTTATACAGCCTTATATAAATACAATGGTCAAAGCATATCAAAGCGTTCAAAGTGATTTGAATGGCGTTAAAACTGCTGTCAATTCGATTCCAAAATTATAAAAATATTTTAAATAACCGCACTAGAATTTTTTTCTCAAATAGTGTAATATCTTTTTGTGATGCCAAGGTATGCTGTCTTGGCAGATAACATCGCAAGCAAGTTTTGATAATTTAATATGCCAAGGTATGCTGTCTTGGCAGATAACATCGCAAGCAAGTTTTGATAATTTAATATGCCAAGGTAGCTCAGTTGGTAGAGCATATCCCTGAAGAGGATGTGGTCGCCGGTTCAAGTCCGGCCCTTGGCACAAAAATAAAACACCCCGTTCGGGGTTTTATTTTTGTGCCAAGGGAGAAAGCAAACTGCTTTGCTTTCGTCCGGACTTGAACAGCGGAGCGATGTTCCACAAGCTTGTGGAACGAGTGAGCTGGTGACTAACCCGAACTGAGCGACGGCGAAGTGAGAGGTGAGGGAAAGATTCCGGCCCTTCTTAAATTTGGCAAAAGACTTAGTGATTCGTGATAATTCCGACTTGGCATAAGAAAACTGCCGGGTGGCAGTTTTCTTATGCGCTTTTTATTTTCAGTTTTGCCTGCCTATTCTTGTCTATTTTCGGCATTCTGATTATAAGTAAACCGTTTTTATTTATAGCTTCGGATTCATCGACATCTATTTCCTGCGGAAGTATGACAGTTCTTGAAAATGCGCCCCAGTATAATTCTTTATGGAAATAATCATTTCCAACCGTATCATTTGTTTCTTCTCTTTTGCCTTTTATGATTACCATATCTCTTGTTATTGAGATATCCAAATCTTCCTGCTTCACGCCAGCAATCATTGTCTTGATAATTATTTCAGATGGAGTCTGATACATATCTATCGCGAGCTGTCCTTCTTCTTCCTCGCCTTCGGATTCTGGAACTTCATTTTCAATTTGTTCCTCTGTTTCTTCCTCGTCATCTCTAGTTATTCCCGTAAGTTTTTCAAAAAAAGATTTCTTTTTCATTTGTCTAAAATTATTTTAAAATATTTCTAATAAAACGACTTTTTATATAAATTATTGTATTTCCTCTTTTCTGATTTTTTTAATTTTCTCAAATGCTAGCAGTATTATTATAACAATAATCCAAATAAGTTCCAATGCCATTGTGGAATCTGTTTGACTCCCAATCATTAAAAAATTGAATGCACCGTGTATGATTATTGCACAAATTATACCAAGGATGGTAAAAAAGATTTTTTTGATTTTGCTGTCGAAGAAGTTGAAACTTATGAATAATGCTATCGTTGCCGATGAAATTGTATGCAGGAGAGTCGCTCCGATAAATCTCATGTTTCCCGTGAAGACGGTTGATATGAGATCGTGGCTTTCAAAAGGAGATATCAGAAAAAGCATATTTTCTATTGCGGCGAATCCGAGTGCTGTGGCTATCATATAAATCATT
The DNA here is from genome assembly GCA_963798465.1 of uncultured bacterium. Taxonomy (GTDB): domain Bacteria; phylum Patescibacteriota; class Minisyncoccia; order Phycocordibacterales; family GWA1-40-21; genus Bog-1340. Next base: position 377,660 of record CAWCTC010000001.1, read on the forward strand.
GGATCGATAGGTTCGTCGTCATATTTTGATCTGAGAACCAATATATATGCCATCAAATATTTTGAAATTTCTTCTATGAATGGTGCGAATATCATTACCAGCAGGACTTTGTCTATCGGAACATTTTGCTGTTTTGCGATGTTCAAGAACCATGGAAGAATTTTACTGAGAAAACCATGCGAGAATAAATTTTCCAAACCTATTCCATAAAGATATTTTTCGGCAAAAAGGGAAATAAAAACTGCGACCATGCCTCCGATGAAGGCAAGTGCGAGCATACTAAATGGTTCAGGATTTTTTTTATCTTCCTGATTCCAGAAAAATAGCCATATGAGCGCGGGTATAACTCCGCTTAAAAAAGCGAAAAGTATTGATATTAAAGTTTGCGAATCAATATTCATCCCAGTTGTAAAATTTTAAAGCTGCCGATATTTTGTTGACTAATCATGTTTTTCTTAATTTTAAACTTATCTTGTTTTTTGATTCATCTCGTAATTTACAACGGGACAAGTTTTTTATTTTTTACACCGGCCAATTTTCTATCATCAGCATGCTTTTGCCGTCGGTAATTGATTGCCAGATTTCTTCTGTCAGAAATGGCATAAATGGATGGAGGATTTTTAATATTATTATAAGCGTGCTGAACAGAAATTGTTTTCTTGAAACTTTAACATCAACTTTTTCACTGTTGAATATTCCTTTGCTGTTTTCAAGAATTATATCTGCAAAATTGTGCCATGCATAATGGTAGATTTTTTCTCCGGCCATATAAAATCTGAATTCTTCTATATCAATAGTGATGTCTTTTACGAATGCGTCTCTTTCTTCAATAAGTTTCTTATCTTCGTCTGTGAAATTATTGAAGTCTGGATCATAAGAAATTTCTTTTGCGGAATCCAAAATGAATCTTGTGATGTTCCATATTTTATTTGCAAAATTTTTATATGCTTTGACTTTGTCATCCGACCATTTGCTATCAGTGCCGGGAGTATTTCCAACAATGAGTGCCATTCTGCAAGCATCGGCGCCGAATTTTTGAATTATTTCAGTTGGGTCGACGCTGTTGTTCAGAGACTTTGACATTTTTTTTCCTTTTGAATCTCGGATAATTCCATGGAGATAAACTTTTTCAAATGGAATATCACCCAGCGCGTAGCCAGTCATAAGTATCATTCTTGCAACCCAGAAAAATAGTATGTCATATCCGGTTTCAAGAACATCGGTCGGATGATAGAAAGCCAAGTCTTTGGTTTTTTCAGGCCATCCAAGCGTTGAAAATGTCCATAGCGCGGAGGAAAACCAGGTATCGAGCGTATCTTCATCCTGAACCCAACCTTCGCCTTTTGGCGCCTCTATATCACAGTAAATTTCTGTATTTGAATTTGTTTTTTCTTTTGACTTTTGACTTTCAACTTTTGACTCATTTCGATACCAAACAGGTATTCTGTGTCCGTACCAAATTTGTCTTGAAATGCACCAGTCGTTAAGGTTTTCTATCCAATGAAAATAAGTTTTATTGAAATAGTCGGGAATAATTTTTATTTGGCCGTCCTGAACTGTATTTTTCATTATTTCTTTCAGAGTTGCTTCTTGCTCGTTTTTTATTCCGTTGATTTTTGAATTTTTAAGTTTGAATGGTTTGTTAACTGCGACGAACCATTGAAGTTTTGGCAACGGCTCTATTATTCCGCCGGTTCTTTCTGCCGTGGAAACATTTTGTTTTATTTCTTCTTCTTTTTCCAGAAGCCCTTCCGATTTTAGCCATTCGACAATTACTTCTCTCGCCTCAACAACTTTTTTGCCGAGTAAATTTTCTCCGCCAACCATCATCCTTGCTTTTTCATCGATAACTTGGATAACTGGCAGATTATTTTTTAATCCCATTTCCCAGTCTATCATCGAGTGTGCGGGTGTGACTCCGAGTGCGCCGGTTCCAAAATCTTTTTCTACGGATTTGTCCGCAATTATTTTAATATGAATTGGAACTCCGCAAAATACGGCGTCATATTCTTTTCCAATATATTTTTGATAGCGTTTATCTTCAGGATGAACTGCGACTGCGGTATCGCCAACTTTTGTTTCTGGTCTTGTTGTTGAAATTGAAATAGGGAAGTCTTTTGAATATTTAAAAGTGTAAAATTTTGCCGGCCTTTCTTCATAAACAATCTCATCATCTGAAATAACAGTCTGGCCTTTCGGATCCCAATTTACTATTCTGTTTCCTCTGTAAATTAATCCGTCGTCGTACATCATTTTAAAAACTGTTCTTACGGCAAGATTTCTTTTTTCATCGAGCGTGAATGCTTCACGGGACCAGTCGCAAGAAGCTCCCATTGATTTTGATTGGGATATTATCGTATCATGACTTTGTTTTACGAAGATATTTATTCTTCTCAAAAGTTCTTCGCGCCCGAGATCGTATCTTGATTTGTCTTCCTCTTTTTTAATTATTTTTTCAACTTTTGACTGAGTGGCGATGGCGGCGTGGTCTGTTCCCGGAAGCCAGAGAGTTTTTTTCCCGCGCATTCTTTGAAAACGTATCATTATGTCTTCTGTCGTCAGAGTCAAAGCATGTCCCAAATGAAGAACTCCCGTAACATTTGCCGGAGGAAGCATTATCGAATATTTTTCTTTGTGTCTTGGCGGAAGATTATCTGGATTGAAAAAACCGGACTCCTCCCACATTTTATATATTTTAGGTTCGGTTTCCTGCGGATTGTAAGGTTTTAGAAATTTGCCTGCCACGTGCGAATTTTCATTTTGTTTTTCGTCTGTCATAATCTTTTTAATTTAATTGGGTATAAAATTTAACTTTGCATATTTTTCCAAAATTCTTTACGTGGTCTTGCATAATCGTTTTATAATAGCAAAAATAAGGAAAATTGGAAATAAAAAACCATGCCATCTGTGATGGCACGGGTGTAACATTGGAGCCGATGATATGGTAGCTGCAACCGTTTAATGATAACTTTTATAAAATAAAAATCAAATTTAAAAGGCCCCGCGATGAATTGCGGGGCAGGATCTCCACTATTTAAAACAGCAAATGGGTTTTAGGAGGTTTTGTCTATCTATATATGTGGAGACCCTGATGAAATATTATAGTATTTTTTATTTTAGTCAAGAAAAAACTCTCCAGCTATACAAATATGCTGGAGAGTCTTATTACAGCGCCACTGTTCACTTTTTGTAAAGGTTAAGGCGGTTGTGGTGGGGAACCAGGGGAGGGAAATGAACAGCGGCGCTTTTTTCCAGTCCAAATACTACATCGAAAAATAAATTATGTCAAATACGAAATTATAGCGATAGATTTCCTAAAGCTTTAAAATCGGAAGAATATTTTTTATTTGCTTTTATATTCAAATATCCTGCAAGTGCGATCATGAAAGCATTGTCCGTCGATGCGCTTATTTCCGGAACCAAAAATTCGATATTCAAATCTTCGGCCAGTGTTGTAAAATCATTTCTTATTTTTTTATTTGCGCTGACACCGCCTCCGATGATTACAGTCTGCGCGCCATATTGTTCGATTGCTTCTTTTGTTTTTTTGGTTATGACTTCAACAACTGCGTCTTCAAATTCTCTTGCGATTTCCTGTTTTATCTCGTCCGTCATTTTTGGAATTTTCTGCACTGTGTAAAGCACGGCAGTTTTGATTCCTGAAAAAGAAAAATTTAAATCGTGCGAGTGTATCATCGGTCGAGGCAGGGGAAAAGGCGGAACTTTGTCAGGGAATTCAGTTCTTTCTTTTTCTGCGAGTTTTGATATGAGCGGTCCGCCGGGATATGCCAAACCAAGAATTCTTGCGACTTTATCAAAAGCTTCGCCGATTGCATCATCTTTTGTGTTGCCGATTATTTCATATTTTAAATTATCTTTTATCAGAACAAGTTGGGTGTGTCCTCCGCTTATGAGCAGTGCAATAGCCGGGTAATTTATTTTTTTCATTTCAAATTCTTTATCGGCAATTTTGTTCAGCGAAGCGACGACGATATGACCTTCCATATGGTTTGTCGGAATAATCGGAATATTTAAAATTTCGCTCAAAGCTTTTGCAAAACTTACTCCAACCCAAAGAGCCGGCTCAAGTCCTGGTCCGTTTGTGACAGCGATGGCATCAATTTTTCTGATCCAAGCTCCAGCTTCAATTTTTTCGGCGAGTTCTATGAACGGTTCAAAAAGTCCTTGTTCTCTTACCAAAATATTTTTTATTTTTTCAGTTTTTTCTTCCGAAAGATTTTTCTTTTTTCCAAACTCAATTATTTTTGATTCCTCCAAACATTTTTCGAGGATCGGGGTGAGATTTTTTACATGTTCTCTTTTTGCCATCATCGGAAAAACCCCGCCGTATTGAGTATGAAGCGCAATTTGAGAATATAGCTGATTTCCAAGAATTTTAATTTTTGGAGAAGGGGAATTATCATCCGTTTCAATTATGCAGATTGCCGTTTCATCACAAGATGTTTCGATACCTAAAATAATCATAAAATTTAATATATCACAATAATTAAAAAAATCTCCTAATTGCGGAGAGGGGGGAGATTCGGTCACAAATATTTTTTGTTGCACAAAAAATTTCGCGACCCCACCTCACTTGTCTTGGTTCGCTTTGCTCACATCAAAAGACTAGCTTCCGACTTTCTCATCTCGAACTTCTCAACATCAGAATTCGCTGAAAGTATTCAGCTTATTCTGCTGTTGCGGAGAGGGGGAGATTCGAAACTTACAGTTTCAGTACCCCTAATTGGCATTTTTTATTTCTTCCTCAATAAATTTCGGAATCATAAAAAATGCTCAATCGGGTTTCGAATCTCCCACGAAAGCGCTCCCAGCGCTTTCTTCCTCTCTCGCAAACATATTTGCGAGCACTCATTATTTTGCGGAGAGGGGGAGATTCGAAACTTACAGTTTCAGTACCCCATTGGATTTTTATTTCTTCCTCAATAAATTTCGGAATCATAAAAAATGCTCAATCGGGCTTCCGAATCTCCCACGAAAGCGCTCCCAGCGCTTTCTTCCTCTCTCGCAAAAAATATATTCGCGAGCTGCATTATTTTGCGGAGAGGGGGAGATTCGAACTCCCGAGACTCTTGCGAGCCTGCCGCTTTTCGAAAGCGGTGCTTTCAACCACTCAGCCACCTCTCCAAATATATTTCGCTATCAATCAAATTTGTCGCTATTATTCCTGCACGACAAAAATAACAATAACATTTTTTGCGTTTTTATCAAAAAATGTTATATTGGTTTGCGTGTTTGGCCTTATCGTCTAACGGTTAGGACACGGCCTTTTCAAGGCTGTAATCGGGGTTCGATTCCCCGTAAGGTCACCGACTCGTGCGTATAAAGCGGCGAGATACGGGCGGTTAGCTCAGTTGGTAGAGCATCTCTTTGACGTAGAGAGGGTCAGAGGTTCGAATCCTCTACCGCCCACAAATAAAGATCACTTTTTAGGGAATTTTTTAATTTTACATCTTCAAAAATCTGTAAATATTTTCAAGGGCTTTAATGGCGTCGCCGGCGGCGATATTGTTCTGTTTGTAAAGTCCGTCTGTGCAATCTCCAGCTGCCCAGATTCCTTCTTCGGACGTTCTTTGAGTTTTTGCATCGATAATCACTTCCTGTTTATCATTGAGTTGCAATATTCCATTTTTTAAATATTCTACGGAAGGATCGGCGCCTATTTCCACGAAAATTCCGGAGACGGCAAGCTCGGTTTCTTTTCCGGTATCTTTATCTTTGTATAATATTGCTTTTACGAATTTGTCGCCTTTGATTTCAAGCAAATCAATATTTGATATGCCTCTTATTTTTGGATTCGATAAAACTTTTTTAATCGTGGCCGGGTCGGCTCTGAAGTCGCTTCTCTGCATTATTGTGACGCTTTTTGCATATGCCGAAAGTTGTGAAGCAGATTCAAAAGCCGAATTGCCTCCGCCGATGACAACGACATCTGCGTCCGTATACATCGGGCCGTCGCAAGTTGCGCAGTAGGTGATTCCTTTTCCATCGAATTCTTCGGAACCTTTGACTTTCAGTTTTCTTCTTATACTTCCTGATGCAATGAGAACTGTTTTTGAAAGATATTCGTTTTTATCGTCAGTAAATATTTTGAAAAATCCGTCATCGGTTTTTTTCAAATCAATAACAGTTTCTTTTTCTTTTATGTTTATATCATCGGCATAGCTTTTAAGATGGTTTTCCAGATCTGATGCCAGCTTTTCTCCGCTTATTGAAATCGTTCCTATCCAATTTTCTATATTTTCAGAGACGATGCTTTGATTGCGAAAATGTTCTGTGATGAGCACAGTTTTTATTTTTTTTCTCGCGGCATATACTCCAGCAGCGACGCCGGCAGGACCTCCACCTATTATTGCCAAATCATACGTCATATTTATATTTTTTATCTAATAATATTTTTAACGGAGATCGACTTGCAAAAATGTAATCATTTGAGCAAGGCGAGTCGTGTTTTGAAGTCCGCGGTGGCGGACTCTAATACCGTAAAGAAAACCGGGTGTTAAAATTATTTAATAATAATTTTAACTTTTCTTATCTTTTATTATTTCTTCTTAGAAAAGCTGGAACTGCGCCCCAGTCGTCGTCTTCTGAAGTTTTATTCACTTCATCATCTATGATAATGGCAGGTTCAATTTTTTCTTTTTCAATTTTTACGTCTTTTATATCTTTGCTCTCAGGGATATTTGTTCTGGTAGGAGTTGTTGAATGGAAAAGAGTTTTTTTCATGTTTGAAGGAATGTCTGAAAAACCAGAAGCAATGACGGTGATTTGTATTTCATTTTTCTTAAGCTTGTCTGTATAAATAGTTCCGAATATAACTTTTGCGTTTGGATCGATTGATTCTGTAATGACTTTTGCCGCTTCCTGAATTTCAAAAAGAGTTAGGTCATCTCCGCCGGCGATTGAGAACAGAACGCCTTTTGCTCCATTGATTGAAACTTCAAGAAGAGGGGAATTGATGGCCATTTTTGCGGCTTCTTCGGCTCTTTTATCTCCGCTTGCATTTCCGACGCCCATAAGTGCGGAACCTGCATTTTCAATAACGGCTCTGATGTCAGCAAAATCTATATTAATCGTTCCAGGAGTAGTTATCAAATCTGAGATTCCTTCCACAGCTTGTCGTAAAATGTCATCACAGATGGCAAACGCCGCTTTCGCCGTCGTGTCTTTTGTTACCATCGACATCAGTCTGTCGTTTGGAACGACAATTATTGCGTCTACATTTTTTTTCAGTTCATCGATTGCAGTTTCGGCAATTTTGCCTCTTTGCACTCCTTCAAACATGAAAGGTCTTGTGACAACTGCGATAGTAAGTATGCCGAGCTCTTTAGCTATGCGCGCAATTATCGGAGCAGCTCCGCTTCCGGTTCCACCTCCCATTCCGCAGGCGACAAATACCATGTCGGCGCCTTTCATCGCTTCTTGCAATTCTTCTTTTGTTTCTTCAGCTGCTCTTTTGCCGAGCTCAGGATTCATTCCTGTTCCCAAACCTTTTGTGAGATTTTTTCCGATGTGAATTTTTTTCTGTGCAAGCGAATGATGCAAGTCTTGTGCGTCAGTATTGATTGCAATAAAATCAACTCCTTTTACTTTGGAATTTATCATGTGGTTGATCGCATTTTTTCCTGAACCTCCGACTCCGAGAACTTTGATTCTTGCAAAAGCTTCTATATCCGGTTTGATTTGTGGCATTTGTGAAATTAATTAACTATTAATAAAGCAACTAAAAAATTATTTGACCCTAATAATATCAGATTAAATAAAAAAAAGAAAAGGGTTGACCTTTTCTCAGAAAATGACATAAATTAGAGAATTTTCGCGAAGTAAATCTGCATTTTGTATTTTCACTAATGAACGAGATTACACATTTTCAAAACATTGCGCAGGCTGTCGAGCCGAGCATAGCAAAAAATCAGCAGATTTTTATGCGTGTTTTGAAAAGGTATAAGCGAGAGAGTCTCTAAGGCAAAAATTGTTTTAACCAATCTCCGATTCCATTAAAAGCTTTTCTGGTGGATACTTTCGCGGTATTGATTACTGTGACGAAATCATCGACTCCGACGATGTTCAATCCCCAAACTGAAAGCCCGTATGCGACTGACCAATATGAATCCTGAAGCTCACTGTTTTTTATATTTGAAATGAAATTTATCGATGCAACTTTTGAAGGAAGCTTCAAACTGACTCTTGCGATATCTTCAATGGTATCAATTCCAGAACCTCCTCCGGTAAGAATTATTCCTGCTGGCAAAAGTCCGCTTCGGCCGATTTTTTTCAGATGAGCTTCTATTAATTCAAAAATATCGGAAAGGCGTGCCATGATTATTTCATCGAGTTTCTTTTTTGGATATTGCATTTCGCCTGCGACGCCGAGCTTTATGCTTTCAGCTTCGTATATTGGAATTCTGAAACCCAAAGCGATGTCATTCGTAATGTCGGTGCTGCCGATTGGAAAAACTTCAAGAGATATTGGAATATTATTTTCAAAGACTGCGAGAGAAACTGTTTCTGAGCCGATGTTCACCAAAATGCATCCGGCGATTTTTTGCATTTTTGTCAGATTGACCATGCTTGCCGCAATAGGAGATGCTATCACATCCAAAACTTCAATGTCGGCATCTTCCACAGCTTGTATCAAATCGTTCAGATGCTGTTTCAAACAGACAATGAAAAGAACTCTTGCTTCCAGTTTTGAACCGTGCATTCCTGCCGGTCTTCCCATGAGAATCTGCCCATCAATTTTAAAAGCCTGAGGTATTGTTTGGATAATCTGCTTGTTCATGAGTGCAGTTGGCGGAAGGGAATTTTCGGCTTCATCAAGCACATTTTTTATATCGAGTTCAGTTATTTCCAAATCTGCTTTCGTAATCATGACGGAACCTTTTCCGACGATTGAGCTTAGGCCGATTCCTCCGATAGAAATATATCCTCTTTTGATTTTTATTTTTGCAGCTTTTTCCGCTTGATCGACTGCGAGTCTGATGCATCTTGTGACGTCGGCTATATTTATGATGTATCCATGTCTCAATCCTTTTGATTCCGCTTCTCCTTTTCCGATTATTTTTGGCACGTATGTTCCATCATCTGACAAAACTTTTTCAGATACCACGACTTTTATCTGGTATGTTCCAATATCTATTCCAACTGAAAATTTTTGTGACATAAATAATGATTTAGATTTTTTAATGCCGTAATTATATCAAATTGTCATATTAAAAGCGAGAAATTTGTCAAATGGTGTGGTGCATAAGATGTGTCATTTTCTTTGCATTTTCCACTAGCGAACGAATAATCACATTTCTAAAACCTTGGTAGGAGTGTCGACGACGGACAGAGAAAATTTATAGCAATAAATTTCCGTGTTTTAGAAAGGTGATTTTGAGTGAGTTTATATTTTGAAAAGTTTCCTAAATTTAGTTTCTATAACTTCCATTTTATTTCCATGATCATATCCGAGCAGATGGATATTGCCGTGAATAAAAAGGAAAGCTATGAAATTTTCAAATCCTCTTTCAAAATCTTTGGCTTTTTTCTTTGCGATTTTTTCGCAAATGAAAATTTCGCCGTGATTCTTGTCGATAGGAAAGCTTAAAATATCTGTCGGTTTATCTACTTTTCTGTAAGTTTTATTTAAAGCGTGAATTTTTTTATCGCTGACAAAAACCAAATCAAGCTCGTATTTCCTGCCGAGGATTTTATTTTTTATTTTTTCAAAAGGCAAGCTTGGAAGCTTGCCTTTTGTTTCGTTTATAATTGAAAAATTATCTTGCATTTTCTTTTTGTCTTTGCGAGCGAAGCGCTACAATCTAGAAACTGGTTTGCTTCGCTCTGCTCGCAAAGACAGTCGAAATAACTTTTTGTTATTTTTTAGCTGGAGTTCTTGATTGCTGATTGTGAGCATCGTTTCTGTCAGCCATTTTTCCCATTCTGATAAGTTCTTCGATTTCAGCTTTTTTTGCAATTGAAGCCAGTCTTTGGACTTTTACTTTGTAAGGGGAAAGTGTTCTTCCAGAATATCTGATAGATCTGACTCTTGGAAGTATTCCAGAGCCTTGAACTTTCTTTGTAAAACGTCTGAGCATACTTGCGTTGCTCTCGTTGCTATTTTTTTCTATTTCTATATTAATTCCCATAGGCCAATGATATTAACACCTTATTTTTAAAAATGCAACAGTATATTATTAATTAAAATACTTTACTTCATTGACATATATATATATATATATAATAATCACATTACTAATTAATTATCATTTATGAAAGAGAAAAAAATATCATCGAATGGAGTGATTGCGTTTCGCCACTCATTTGTATCTGTTATATTAACTGGGATATGGATTAAAATATTATCTATTGTTTTTGCTGTTTTATGTAGTTTATTTATTATCGTGTTTAAACTACATGTTGTAGGCTTAGTTTTGACCGAAATTTTAGCTGCTTTTTTATTTATTGCTTATCCAATAATTACGTATTTTGTTGCAAAATTTTCGACAAAAATTTTAAATAAAATTTATATAATAAAAGATGTAAAAAATATTACTTTATTATCTACTTGCTTTGTTACAATAGTTTCTATTATTTATTTAACATTATTATTTAATCAGCCAAACAAAACGGCAGGACTTCTTGGTATTTTATATATGATATTAGCAATAGTATCATTTTATTTCACAACCAAGAAATCTTTAAAAGAAGATTCCACATCCCAACCGATACAGGTAGCTGATAAATAATTTAAAATAAAAAGGCGGGTTTCGTTTTGCGAAACCCGCCTTTTTATTTTTAGAAATTTTAAATCTTAAGTTTCTTGATATATTCTGCAAGTGTGTGAAGCGGAATGCTTTTTTGCGTTCTTGTTACATTTTCGCGGACCATGACCGATCCTTCCAAGAATTCTTTTTTGCCCATGATGATGACATAAGGAACTTTTGTTCTTTCGACATGCGCAAACTGACTGCCGAATTTATCGCGTCCAAGCATATGATGAACAAATATTTTTTCTTGCTTTAACATCTCAATAAGTTCAAGACTTTTGTGTTTCGCCTCATCTCCAAGCTGAATATAAAATGCGACGGGTTTTACAAGCTTTGATATTTTTTTAATGACAGCTTTTTTCTTCAAGAAAATTTTTATGCCGACGCCTGGATTGTCTCTTTTGTGTCCGATTTTTTGAGCCATGCCGTCGTATCTGAAACCAACGGCGAGTGTTTCGCCAGTTTCGCCGTCTGCTTTTATTTCTTTGATTTCAAAAACAGTTCCTGAACAATATTTTTTATCCGGAACAAGATTATTGTTTATTTTGTAAGGAATATTCATCGTCTCGATAAATTCCAAAACTTCTTTGAAATGAGCTCGGCTTGCATCTGAAAGACAGCTGATCGATGTTGGTGCAGCTTCTTTCAGTTTTCCTCCAGGATCGCATTCGTTGCAATGCAAAAGATAAAAAGGATCTTTCTTGAAGTTTTGCCTGCAATGGGCGGAAAGATTGTTTAGATTTTTCTTATAATAATTTGTAAGCTCTCTCGTGAATTTGCTCATGGATTCCTTGTCACCGATGCTGTTTATTTCAATCGTAAAATCTTTGTAGCTATTGTCTTTTAACATAGAAACGGCAGTTTTGATGAGCAAAGCTTCCGCAATGCTTCTGTCCGTGCCCATGATTTCTAGATTTATCGTGTGCTTCGCTCTTTCTTTTATAGTATCGCTTTCATGGACGAGCATGACTGGCTGGGGAAAAGATGAAAGATTTTTTTCCAAATATTCTCGCAGAAGTGCAACTCTTTCCTCAGCAAAAACTTGGGAGAACATCCAAGGCAAACCGGACGCATTTTTCAAATATGCATCTTTCAGTGCTGAAGCTTTATGAACGTCATCTTTTGTAATTTGAATCGGCTTTGTGGAAGTGAAACCGAAATATATTGCCGCCTCCGCCATTTTATTTATCGGAAGAAAATTCATGTATTTCGATTCTTCATTTCTTGTTTTTTTGTCTTTTTTGTTTTTCATGTTTTTCTGTCTGTTGGACTGGCTTTTATTTTATTGAAGATGTCGCGGACGACTGGTAGCTTACATTTTGTCCGGGATCTTTTGCAATTTCGTTGAATGGGAACAATCTGAAAGCAACATCGCCGATGATATTTGCCTGTGGAAGAATTCCCCAAAGTCTTGAATCGGAACTGTTGTGCCTGTTGTCGCCCATGACAAAATATTGGCCGGCTTTGAGCGTGATTGTTTCTTTGAGATTTGAAAATGGGGAATCACCCAAGCTGTTATCGATATAAATATAAGGTTCGTTTAAAACTTCGCCATTTGGATTTGCCGCGTTGACAATTGTCACTTGATCGCCGTTTATTAAAACTGTGTCTCCAGGCAAGCCTATTATTCTTTTTATGTAATCGACATTTGATGTCGTGGCTTCTTTTTGCAAAGCAAGGGCTGCAGGCGGAGCTTTGAGAACGATGACTTGTCCTCTTTGTGGCGGATTAAATTTGTAAGAAATTTCATTGACGATCAAATAATTTCCATTTTGAAAAGTATTGTTCATTGAAGCTCCGTCTACTATATATGGCTGAGCGATATAAGCGCGAATAGGCAAGACAATAATGAGCGACAAGACAATAATATAGACAGTCTCTTTTATAAAATCTTTCGGTGATTGTTTTTTGTCAGGAATTTTTTCAAATGTCGTTTCGACTTTTGGAGCTTCGTTTTGATTGTCGTTCATAATTTATAGTTGTTAAAATATGGCTAAAAATCGCACTAAAATGGTGATTTGAACCCTATTATATAGTAAAAAATGAGTTGGCGCAAGTTTTTGATTTTTTTCATAAAACTTTTGACTTTAAAAACTTTTGACTTTATACTGTCTATATATGAATTACATTATCGTAGGTTTAGGAAATCCTGGAGAAGAATATGAAAACACAAGACACAACACTGGAAGAATGGCTGTTGAGGCTTTGGCGAAAAAAATCGGAGTTGAGGAAGAATGGAAAGAAGATAAAAAAATAAAATCTGAAACTGTAAAATCTAAACTCGGAAAGAGCACTGTACTTTTGGTAAAGCCGAATACTTTTATGAATAAATCTGGTGATGCTGTAAAAGGTTTAGTAAAAACAAAAAAAGCCGCTGAGACATTAGTCGTCGTTCACGATGATTTAGATTTGCCTTTTGGAAAAATTAAAATTTCATTTAATAAAAGTGCTGGTGGACATAGGGGAGTGCAGTCAGTCATCAAAGCTGTAAAAACGGAAGCTTTCATCAGAATGAGAATTGGAATTGCGCCAGTCACACCGAGCGGAAAAATGAAAAAACCGCAAGGAGAACAAGCTGTCATTGATTTGATTCTTGGAAAAATTAAACCTGGAGATTTGGATGCTTGGAAAAAGATTATGAAAAAAGCTGCAGATGGACTTGAGTCTATTGTGGTGGATGGAAGAGATGTTGCGACAGGGAAGATAAATAGTCTTTAAAAAAAGTTTCAAGTTTAAAAGTTATAAAGTAAAAGAAAATTTACAAATACAAAAGAGCGGCGCCTTTGGCGCCGCTCTTTTTGATTTTGAATTTACTTTATATAACTTTCAGTCTAAAATTTTAATTTCTATTCTGGAAATAAAATCTTTGGACACGATTTTTGTAGGGCGACTTATTTTTCTTATTAGCGTAGCTATTAGAAAAATAGAAGTACTCTTGTGGTGCAAAAATCGACTTTTAAACTACTTTACGAAATTAAGTCCCATCTTCTGATTCTTTGGTTCAAAAACATTGATTTTGAAAGTGTAGCTTTTGCCCAAGCTTATTTTTTCTTTCATAACCGCTTCTGAGCCGAAATCTGAAATGTGAACCAATCCTGAAACTCCTTCTTCGATGCTTGCAAGAGCTCCGTATTTGTTGAATTTGATTATGACGGCTTTCACTTCGTCGCCTTTTTTATATTTCTTTTCTGCTTCAAGCCAAGGATTTGGTTTCAAAGCTTTTATTGACAATGAAACTTTTCCGTCTTTGACATCGATAACTTTTACATTTACTTTGTCGCCGATTTTAAACATTGTTTTTGGATCTTCAACTAAAGCCCAGTCTATTTCTGAAATATGAACGAGACCTTCTAGTCCATCTTCAAGTTTTACGAATACTCCGAAGTCGACAGCACCGGTGATTTCACCAGAAAGCACATCTCCGATTTTATATTTATCGGCTTTTTTCTGATTTTCTTTTTTCTCAAGATTCTTTTCTGAGAAAATAAGTTTTCCTTCTTTTGGAACTGCCGTGATTATCGCAACAGAAATTTTCTGTCCGACAAGTTTTTTAAGTTCGTCGAAAATTTTATCTTTATCTCCGTCTTCAACTTTTGGATAGTGTTCTGATTTCAATTGTGAAGCTGGAAGAAATCCAACGATACCTTGCCAAGAGAGAATAAGTCCTCCTTTGTTTGCTTCTTGAACTGGAATTTCAAATATTGTTTTATCTTTGATTGCTTTTTCTGCTTCATCCCAGATGAGAGCCTGTCTTGCTTCTTTCAAAGAAAGTTCAACATAGCCGTCTCTATTTATATGGTCTACTATTTTTGCAGAAACGACGTCCCCGATATTTAATTTCTTGATGACATCTCTTGCTGTGATAAATTCTTTTCCGTAAATGATACCTGTTCCGAACGGTTGCAAATCAACGTAAACTTTTGATTTTTCAATTCCGATAACTTTTCCTTCAATAACTTCTCCAGCCATTGGCGGATTTTTTGTGTCATTGAAAAACTTAGCCATCAAACTGTTGTTTTTGGCTTTTGTCTTTTCGTCTTCAACTTTAACTGTTTTTTCTTCTCGCCCGTTCAAATTTTTTGTCATAATAACTTTTTATTTTAGATATTGATATAATTTACACAAGACTGGTAATATTTCAGAACAAAATTTTTTTCAAAAAACTTGTTCGGGTAAACCATTTTTAATGTATAAAAAAACCGGCACTGATAAACCTTAATAATGTTTATCCGCTCCATCAAGGATGGAACAAAAAGTTTTATACGCATTCGCGCCGCATAAGGTTAGCTTTTTGTGCAACTAATCTAACAGGAAAGAGAATAGCATATATAGTATAAAATTAAAAGGCGGGTTTTCGGCTTTGCCGAAAACCCGCCATTGAAATAATTATTGCGATTTGTCTTATATTTGATATACTTCATCCGTTAAAGTTTTTGTTGACGTGTTGAAAATGAGAAGTAACAGACACCTCTTTTTAAAAGGATGGGTTTGTATTAAAAATATACTATATCATTTAACATCAACACATTTTCATCAACAAAAATTTTCTCGGATAAATGATTATAACTTACCAAGGAGTGGAATTTTTTAAAGTTCAGTTTGGCGATACCACTATCGCTTTTAATCCTATTTCCAAAGATTCGAAATTCAAGCCGACAAGATTTTTTGCCGACATAGCTCTCGTCAGCATAAATAATCCCGATATGAATGGCACGGAAAATCTTTCTTACAGCGGAAAAGATCCTTTCGTGATTTCCGGTCCTGGAGAATATGAAATCAAAGATGTATTCATCAAAGGCTTCGCTTCAAAATCAAATTATGGCGGAAAAGAAAGAATAAATACTATTTATTCTGTCACTCTTGAAAATATGAATATTTGTTTTCTTGGCGCGCTGTCGGATATAAATCTTTCAAAAGAAGTCAAAGAAGAATTGGGAGATGTTGATATTCTTTTTGTTCCGATTGGAGACGAAGGCGTTCTCGATGCCGCAAAAGCTGAAAAACTTTCAGTTGAGATTGAGCCAAAAATAATAATCCCGATGCACTTCGGAGATGTCGGAGTGAAAGATGCCCTGAAAAAATATTTGAAGGAAGCCGGAGAAGAAAGCATAAAGCCGATAGACAAGCTGACTTTGAAGAAAAAAGATTTGGAAGGGAAAATGGGAGATGTTGTTGTTCTTTCAGTTGCCTAAGGCGTCATTGCGAGCGTAGCGAAGCAATCTAGGTTTGCATAAAATTAATTCTGGTTTGCTTCGCTTCGCTCGCAAAGACAAAAATAAAAATGAGATTCTAGACAAAATTTGTCCTGTTAAAAGTTCATTTAAATAAGGGTTAATTTCAATATACAATTGATGAATCAGGAAAAAGAAAAAAATAAAAATATTTTCGGTAAAACTTTGTACAGGATAAAAAAGTGGTCTGCCGAAAAGAAAAGGATTTTTGCATTGTGCATGGCGATTTTTTTGACAATATTGGTTCTAGTTCTTAATTCTGCAATTAGTTCATTGTGGAAAGGAAAGATAACAAACAAATATGTCGATAATTCGCCGTTCACTTCAATCAAAGAATCATTTTCAGAAATGTTCAGCAAGGAAAATCCGATATTGATGCAAGCTTTGAGCAGTTCGACGCAGGCGATAAATCAGACGAGCTCGCAATCTTCAAGTTCAAGCGCGACATCATCAGATCAGATGAATTCAGCATCATCAAGTTTAAGTTCGTCGACAAATGTAGTAGAATAAAAAGACGTCATTGCGAGTGAAGCGAAGCAATCCAGAAAAAATTAAATTTAATCTAGATTACTTCGCTACGCTCGTAAAGACAAAATAAAATAATAATCATATGAGCAAAGAAAAAGAATTAAGCGGAGAGCACAAAGCACTCACAGATAGAAATATAGTTACAGAGATGAAAGAATCTTATTTGGATTATGCCATGTCTGTTATTACGCAGAGAGCTCTTCCTGATATTCGCGATGGTTTGAAGCCGGTTCACCGAAGAATTCTTTTTGCTATGGGACAAATGGGAGTTACTGCCGGAGGAAAAACAAGAAAATCTGCTGCAGTTGTTGGAGAAGTCATGGGAAATTATCACCCGCACGGCGATGCCGCTATTTATGAATGCCATGGTAAAGCTTGCGCAAGATTTTGCACAGATATCCGATGATAATCGGACAAGGAAACTTCGGAAACATTGATGGAGATTCTGCCGCCGCTATGAGATATACAGAGGCAAAGATGTCAAAAATTTCTGGTGAAATGCTCAAAGATTTGGACAAAGAAACTGTTGAATGGAGACCAAACTATGACAATACAAAAAAAGAGCCAGAAGTTCTTCCAGTCGGCTGTGCCAAATTTACTTTTGAATGGAACGCTTGGTATTGCCGTCGGTATGGCGACAAATATTCCTCCGCACAATCTTGGCGAAGTTATTGATGCAACTTTGCATCTTGGCGGACAATCCTAGATGCAACAACCGAAGATCTTTTGCAATTTATAAAAGGTCCGGATTTTCCAACTGGCGGAACGGTTTACAATCAGAGCAGATATAAATCACGCATATGCTACCGGCCGCGGTGGAGTCGTTACGCGCGGACAAGCGGAAATAGTTGAAGATAAAAAAGGAGCATTTCAGATAATCATCACATCAATTCCTTACGAGTAAACAAAGCGGAACTTATCATTTCGATCGCAAATCTTGTTCGCGACAAAAAAATTGAAGGAATAAAAGGTTTGCGAGATGAGTCTGCAAAAGATATCGAATCGCGATTGATTTGAAAAACGGCGCACAGCCACAAAGCGTTTTGAATTATTTATACAAACACACCCAGCTTGAAGAAACTTTTCACTATCAATCTTGTTGCACTTGTAAACGGAGTTCCAAAAACTTTGGCACTCAAAACATTTTTGGATGAATTTATCGAGCATAGAAAAATAGTTATAAAAAAAAGAACAGAATTCGATTTGAAAAAAGCTGAAGCTCGCGAGCACATTTTGCTCGGTTTGAAAAAAGCGCTTGATCATATTGATGAAATAATTAAACTCATAAAGAAATCAAAAGATGTTGATGATGCACGAGTACAATTGATGAAGACATTTAAGTTTTCTGAAATTCAGGCGAATGCGATTCTTGAAATGAGATTGCAGAAACTTGCGGGACTTGAAAGAAAGAAAGTTGAAGATGAATTCAATGCAGTTCAAGCTCTTATTCGCAGATTTGAAAGATATTCTTGCAAAAACAAAAAGAATTTTGCAAATTATGAAAGATGAGTTGACAGAAATCAAAGCGAAATACGGTGATGAAAGAAGAACAAAAATCGTAAAAGGTGGAGTAAAAGCATTCTCTGAGGAAGATTTGATTCCCGATGAACCAAGCATGCTCGTTCTTACTGCCGGCGGATATGTAAAAAGAACTGATCCAGATGAATACAAAAAACAAAAGAGAGGTGGAGTCGGCGTCGTGGATCTGGATACCAAAGATGAAGATTTTATCACGCATTTTCTTACCGCCACAACTCACAACGATATTTTGTTCTTCTCGGATAAAGGAAAAGCATATCAGATAAAAATGTATGATTTGCCGGAAGGAAAGAGGGCAACAAAAGGAAAAGCGATTGTAAATTATCTTGCAATTACAGGTGATGAAAAAATCACTTCTGTTCTTGCGATGCCAAAAGAATTGAAAAATCTAAAACTTTCACTCATTCTCGTCACAAAAAACGGAACGACAAAAAGAGTCGATGCCGATGCTTTCAAAGATGTCAGAAGAAATGGTTTGATTGCAATCACTTTGGATGCCGGAGATGAACTTCGAAGTGCATTATTCATGTCGGAAGGCGACCAAATAATTCTTTCAACTTCAGAAGGTCAGGCTATCAGATTTAAAGACAAAGATGTCAGAGTTATGGGAAGAAATGCGTCCGGCGTGCGAGGAATGAAACTCGACAAGGGAGATTATATTGTCGGAACAGATGTTGTTAAAAAAGAAATGAAGAATCCTGAGCTTTTGGTTGTCAGCGCGAATGGCTATGGAAAGAAAACTCCGCTTGATGAATATAAAGTTCAAGGAAGAGGAGGTTCAGGAATAATCACGATGAAAGTCACGCCGAAAACCGGAAAGATAATTGCCTCAAAAGTTGTGACGGATGAAGAGGACGAAATAGCAGCAATTTCAAAAAAGAGCCAGGTCATCAGAGTTGAAATAAAAGAAATTCCAAGCCTTGGAAGGCAGACGCAAGGAGTCAGAGTCATGAAACTCCGAGAAGGTGATTCGATTGCTTCTATTACTTGTATATAGTGTTATAATTTAGAAGTGAGTTTTAATAATTAATTAATAAAAATATATGGATGACTCAAACGTGCAACATGCTTTGGAAGACGAAGTAATAATGCCTGGAAAATCCGCCATTGCAAGATTGGAATCTGGAGATTTCATAATGCTTAATTTCAATAAAGAATTAACGGTTGAAGAAATTGAAAAGCAGATAAAAGAATTAGGAATGGAGTTGCCGACAGAGGAAGAAGTAAAGAAAGTCAGAGAAGGAGTTGAGTCAGGTAAAATAAAAATTGAAGAGGAAGATGTGTTTGTAGAAGAGGATAAATAAAATTACAGGGCGGCTACGAAAGTAGCCGCCCTGTAATTTTGTTGATTATCCACTAGCGATATTTTTTTTCTAAGGTTATAATATACCAATAAAAACATGTTTTCAGATCCTGAAAAAAATATCGAGCAATTTGACTTGGGCAGCGGCAATTATGTTGCGGATTTTGGAGCCGGTTCTGGTTTTTATTCTTTTTCTGCGGCAGAAGCTGTTGGAAATAGCGGAAGAGTTTATGCCGTTGATGTTCAAAAGGATTTGCTTGAAAGATTAAAAACCGAAGCGAGAAATATAAGACATTTGAATAATATAGAAATCATTTGGGCAGATTTAGAACATTTGGGCGGAACACGTTTGAGAGAAAATTCTATGGATGCTGTAATTGTTGCAAATGTTTTTTTTCAGTTGGAAAATAAAGATAATGCCTGTTTGGAAATAAAAAGAATATTAAAACCCGGAGGCAGAGTTCTTTTTGTAGATTGGGCGAGCTCATTTGGTGGCATCGGTCCGCAGTCACAGCATGTGTTTGACGAAGATATGGCAAAAAAACTTTTTGAAAAACATGGATTCAAAGAAGACAGGGCAATAGGTGCCGGCGCACAGCATTATGGAATAATTTTTAGGAAATAATTTTTTAAAATGAATCAAAACTCAAACAAATTCAAATTGATATTCATGGTTGTTTTTGGATTTTTTATACTTCTCGGCGTAGTTGCTTTTTCCACTTACAAGGGAAGCAGCAGTTCAAGCAATCTGACTCAAATTTCAATCTGGGGAACTGTAGACCAGACATTATTTAATAATTATATTTCAAAATATAAGCAGGATACCGGCACTGATTTGAAAATAACTTATACGGAAAAAAGTTTGGACTCTATAGACGGAGATTTAGTCGAAGCGATGGCAACTGGAAAAGCACCAGATGCAATTTTGATTCCGCAAGAACTTGAAGACAGATATTTGGATAAAGTTTATATGATTACTTCAATTCCTCAAAGAACTTTTGAAGATACATTTGTCCAGGAAGCCGAATTGTACATACAGCCGAATGGCATTTTTGGTTTACCATTTTTTGTCGACCCTATGGTCATGTATTGGAATCAGGATTTATTTTCTAGCGCGGCTATAGCTCTTCCACCAACGGAATGGGCGCAGTTTCCTTCACTGGCAAGCAAACTTTCAGAAAGCGATAATAATGCAAACATAATAAAAAGCGCAGCTTCATTTGGAGAATTTGAAAATGTCGACAATGCCAAAGCTCTTTTGAGCACAATGATAATGCAAGCCGGCAGTCCGATAGTTTCAGCAGATAGCCAAGGAAATCTTGCATCAGCCTTGGATGAAAAATCTGCAACAGATGTTATGGTTCCGGCAGAATTGGCTTTGCAATTCTTTACGGGTTATTCCAATCCTAAAAATTCCGTATATTCTTGGAATATATCATTGCCTTCTTCAAAAGAATCATTCCTGGCTGAAACTCTGGCAACATATTTTGGTTTCGGTTCTGAATACAGCGATATTCAGGAAAAAAATCCAAATCTTAATTTTGATGTCGCGATGGTTCCTCAGACAGCGGATGCAACTGCAAAAGTCACTTTTGGAGAGCTTTATGGTTTTGCAATTTTAAAAACATCGCCGAATATAAGTCAGGCGCTCAATACTCTTTTGACATTGGTCAGTGCCAATTCAGTTTCTGAATTTTTGCAATTGGATTATGTTGCTCCGGCCAGAAAAGATTTGCTATCCGCCGGTTCACAAGACCCGATAAAAACGGTAATATATAACTCAGCGCTTATTTCAAAAGGTTGGATTGATCCAGATTATCAAAAGACCAGCCAAATATTCCAAGATATGGTTGAGAATGTAACAACGGGCAGAGACACAGTTGAAGATTCTGTTTCAAATGCCAGCGACCAGTTGAACAGTTTATTTCTGCAATAATAATTATTAATTTAAATATGATTAAAATGAAAAAAATAACAAAAATATTAATCGGCGCTATAGTTTTTATTTTTATTTTATCTTTTTCATCAATGGTATTTGCCGATACTCCAGGCGTTTGTAGCGATACTGATAGTTCTTTGTATTCAAATGTTAACACCACCACTGGTTCACAATTTTGGCCAATAGTTCAATGCGGAAATGCAGGCGAACATTGCTGTGATTTTACCGAGTTTGCCATCATGATAAATAGGATAATTAATTGGTTTATTTCCATATCCGTATCCGTCGCTGCAATCACTTTTTCAATAGCCGGCGCAAATATGCTATTGCATCCGGATAATGCGGGCGAAAGGGAAAAAGCAAAAAGCATGTTTATAAAAACCATTATCGGAATGCTTATCGTTCTTGGAGCTTGGCTTATAATTCATACGATAATAACTTCTCTTGTCAGCAGCAGCACTAACGCCTTGCGTTTTTTGAACGGTTGATTTATTAATAAATAATAAAATAAAATTATGAAAAAGGTTTTCTTTAAAATTTTACCCACACTGCTCGCATTCTTTGCAATTGTTTTTCCTGCATTGGCTTTTGCGCAGATAACAAATCCTCTTGGAAGCAATACCAGCATTCCAGAATTCATTTCCCAAGTTTTAGGCGATGTTGTAAAAGTCGGAGGAGTAATCGCAGTTTTTGCTTTTATATGGGCTGGATATCTTTTTGTTCAGGCACAAGGAAGGCCGACTGAACTTCAAAAGGCAAAAGATACATTTATTTATACTTGTATAGGTGTTGCAGTCCTTTTAGGAGCTCAACTCATAGCGAGTATAATAGTCGGCACCTTGAATAGCTTAAAATAATTTATGAAAAAAATAAAAATCATATCATTTTTTTTGGTTTCCATTTTTGTGGCGATTGCTTTGATTTCACCGAATATTTCTTTAGCTGTTTGGTGGAATCCAGCTACCTGGGGTGGTAATACAAGTAATGGTGGTTTTACAGGTTTTGGCGGGGGTTCTAGCGGTGGTGGAGGAGCTAGTGGTGGAGTCTCTAATACCACACAAAGCGGATCATCTAACATTCCGATAAGTAATACGTCACTCGGTGGAGATGCTGTTAGTTCAGTTAATACTTCAACTGGATGCGGTTCTAGCATAACCGATTTAAAAAGTCTTATCTCATATTTCATAAGTTGTTTGCTTGCTCCGCTCGTCTACTTGATTATAGGCCTTGCGATATTTATTTTTATTTTTGGGATTTTTAAAATGATAACTTCAGAAAGTCCGGAAGAAAAACAAAAGGGAAGAGATCTCATGTTTTGGGGTATCATAGGCATCTTTGTCATGATTTCTCTTTGGGGTCTTGTAAGTATTCTTCAGAATACTTTTGTTTTAAGTAATATCTCTATAAATCCCCGCCAAGTAACCATACCGAATTTGTAGATAACCCCGCTTGCTTATTATTGGTGCAAGTTTTATAATTGTTTGGTAATAACGAATTGGTCGCTTTATTTATTAGGTTTTTTTATTAAAAATAATAATTTATGTTCAAAAGAATTTTAGCCAGTGTTGCAGTCAGTGTTTTGCCTTTATCAGTTTTTGCTCAGGTTACTGCTCAGTATCAGGGTGGTAGCGGAGTTGGTGGACTGTTGAAATGGTTCAGTAATTTGTTAGGTTATGCTGTTCCAGTAATAATAGCTTTGGCTGTCGTTTGGTTTATATTCAGCATATTTATGTATGTTATAGCTAGCAATGAAGAAGGAAAGGCAAAAGCAAAAGGACAAATAATCTGGGGTATCGTAGGGTTATTCATTATTATTTCAGTTTGGGGTCTTGTTGGCATACTATCAAGTACTTTTAATTTAACTAACACAACTCCGACAAATCTTCCAACAGTTCCAGTACTTAATTAAAAATAAAATGCTGGATTTCCTAGTCCAAAAAGCATACGCTGATACAACTACAAGTGGTAGTTCATCTAGCACAGCATTCAATACACTTCTCGGAAAAATATTGAATAATATTGCCAATCCTATCGTCTATTTGCTTATGGCAGGCGCGGTTATTTATTTTCTTTGGGGTATGTTCGTTTTTATTCAAAATGCCGAGAATGCAGACAAAAGAACTGAAGGCTACCAGCACATGCTTTGGGGTATTATAGGAATATTCATAATGATATCCGCAAAAGGAATCATAAATATTATTCTTTCAACAATAGGATTAGGTTAAATATAAAAAATATAAAAAGCCGGTTCGTCTTACGAACCGGCTTTTTATATTTCATAATATTTAACATTAAATGTCAAGTTAAAACTTGCTTAAAATAAGGGCTTATTGTATACTTGTTTTCGCCTTTGTATCGGGTGACTGATGGTTATTTATAACTATAGGAAAGTCCGAACACTAGCGCTGAAAGGCGCAGAAGGGTAGCGGGTAACGCCCGTCCATAGCAATATGAGAGGTGCGAACAGTGACGCCGATGCCGAAAGGCTAGGATTCCTTCGGGAATAATTCCACCCAAAGGTGGAAGTGCAACGGCAAAATTCCTTACCTTAGTGCAAGGCCGTGCCTGGGCATCTCACATAGGTTCGATGCAGTCAAAAGTAGAAAGTCACAAAGTCTATAAAGTAATGCATAAGTATTTACTTTCGACTTTATGGACTTAGGACTTTATAGACTGGTCACCGAGCTTGTGCGAGGTGTCTGGGAGCGCCGCTTGAGCTAGACAGCAATGTTTGGCCCAGATAGATGGTTATCTTGTTGCAGTAATGCAGCAAACAGAATTCGGCTTATAGATATAAAGGTTATGGAGAGGGTGCACCGAAAGGTGCGCCCTTTTCTTTCCCAGAACCCCGCCCGAAGCATCCCCTAGATAAGGGCATTTTCAGAACTTTGGAGGGCGGGGGTTAGAAAGTACTACCATGTTCACTAAACGTGATTTATATATATTC
Source organism: uncultured bacterium (assembly GCA_963798465.1). Lineage (GTDB taxonomy): Bacteria > Patescibacteriota > Minisyncoccia > Phycocordibacterales > GWA1-40-21 > Bog-1340. The sequence continues at coordinate 401,919 of CAWCTC010000001.1, forward strand.
ATGAGAATTAGTAATTAAATAGTATTCTCATGCTTTAAAAGGAAACCCCGGGCGCAGCGTAGCGGAGCCCGGGGAGGAGGTCATTCTTTTGTAAAAATATTTTTGTATTATTTTTTTTTGAATATAATAAAAAAACCTGTATAATGGAACGCATATTAAATTACTTGTCCCGTTGTAAATTACGAGACGAATCAATTGATTAAAACTGGTTAACGGAAGTATTAATATAATTAGAAGAAGTAAACATTAATAGCTAAAAAATTTTACAACTGGGATGGTTAAAGTTAAAAATATTTTCAATATTTTCAATAAAGAAATAGACGGACTTCTTGAAGCCGCATATCTTTTGGGTTTGTTTGCAATAATTTCCCAGGTTTTGGCTCTTCTACGAGACAGAGTTCTTGCAGGATCTTTTGGCACCGGACACATTCTTGATATTTATTATGCATCATTTGAAATTCCCGATTTTATCTTTGCAACGGTCGGTTCTATAGTTTCAATTTCTGTTCTTGTTCCTTTCATTACCGAAAAATTGGCAAAGTCAAAAGAAGAAACGATATATTTTATAAGAAGTATTTTTTCTTTTTTTTCTCTTTTGATTGTCGGTGTTTGTATTGTTGTTTTTATTTTTATGCCTTACCTTGCGCCGAGAGTTTTTCCTGGAATTACCGATCATGCAACATTGATAAAAATGGCTAGAATACTGCTTCTTTCTCCGATTTTACTCGGCATTTCAAACTTTGTTGCGAGCATTACTCAAGTCGGAAGAAGATTTCTTGTCTATGCGCTGAGCCCGATTTTCTATAATCTTGGAATAATATTTGGCGCATTATTTTTATATCCGCTTTTTGGAATTTACGGTCTTGCTTTCGGCGTTGTATTTGGAGCAATGATGCACTTAGGCGTTCAGCTTCCTTTTGTTTTTAAAAGCGGTTTGTTCAAACCGTGGCCGTTTCATTTTAATTTTTCTCTGATAAAAAAAATATTTTTAATATCAATACCGAGAACTATAACTTTGGGAATGACACAGATTACAACACTTGTTCTCGTGAGCTTGGCATCTGTCATGACTGTCGGTTCGATTTCTGTATTTAATTTTTCCAATAATCTTATGGGAGTTCCGCTTTCAATTATCGGCGTGAGTTATTCTCTGGCTGCATTTCCTACGCTGGCAAAATTTATTTCTAAAAATCAAGGCGCGGAATATTTGTCTCATATTTCCGCTGCAATAAGGCATACGATATTTTGGTCCATTCCGATAAGCGTTATTTTTATAGTTTTACGCGCTCAAATTGTAAGATCAATTTATGGAACTGGAGCTTTCACCTGGAACAGCACTAAGCTTACTGCAGCCGCACTTGCGATATATGCGCTTTCAATCACAGCCCAATCTTTGGTCCTTATTTTTATCAGAGGCTATTATGCAAAAGGTAATACGAAAAAATCACTTTATGCGAGCGTTATAACGGGTGTTCTTTCAATCGGACTTTCAATTCTTTTTGTAAAAATATTCTATCATTTTAATATGTTTAGATATTTCATTGAAAATCTTTTCAGAGTCGATGGTATTCCCGGAACGGAAATTCTAATGCTTGCACTGGGCTTTTCTTTGGCTCAAATAATCAACTGCGTCATTCTCTGGATATGGTTTGAAAAAGAAAATCCAAAATTTTCAACTCAGTTATTAAAAACTCTTTTTCAAAGTTTTTCAGCTTCAGTAATAATGGGCTTTGTAGCTTATCTATGTTTAGGTGTTTTTGACAATATTTTCAATATAAACAAGCTTTGGGGCATTTTCTTGCAAGGTTTCTGTTCCGGTGTGATAGGAATTGCAGCTCTTATTATTATGTTGAAAGTTTTAAAAAGCAAAGAACTTGATGAAACCATCAGCACACTTCGTCAGAAAATTTGGAAAGCCCGACCTCTCATTCCAGATACGAGCGCTGCCGATTTGAAGTAATAGGGGTTGATTCTTCTAACGTTTTAAGCTATACTCATAGGACTTAATTTTAAAACACATGTCACAAGATCAATTAATCAAGCTTGCCTGCAAAACTTGTAAAAGAGTAAATTACTGGACAAGAAAGAACAAAAAGAAAGTTGAGAGAAAAATCGAACTCAAAAAGTTTTGCAAATGGTGCAAAAAGACAACTGTCCACAAAGAAATCAAAAAATAAATTAAAATACCGCCGAGTGGCGGTTTTTTAATTTAAATATTTTATGCTATATTTATCTGACCACGGGTGATTAGTTAAGTGGTATAACTGCGGTCTCCAAAACCGCTGTCGGGGGTTCGATTCCCTCATCACCCGCAAAATCTCATTTATGAGATTTTTCTGATGAGGGAATCGAAAGGCGCAGGTATATTGCGAGTAGCAACGAGCAATACCGAGCCGGGGTCGAGAAAATTTCTGAGCGACGGCGAAGAAATTATTCGTGACCGATTCATAATTAATTCTCATCACCCGCAAAATATTATGAAACTAAATATTAAATTTAAACTTAATAAACAGTTAGATAAAAATATGACATTGATTTTTTTAGGTAGCGGAGAAAAGGGCGGAGTTGATTTTTCAAACAGCGTTACTTTTTATCATCCTGAATTAAAGAATGTAATTGACAGCAATAAAGAAGAAAAAATAAAATTTATTAGTGATTATTTTGATAAGTTTTATAAATTACACAGACAAGAGTTTAAAGACTTGATTGCAAAGATGCAGAGTAGTTGGAAAAATATAGAACCAAGTTTTATCAATGAATTGAATAAAACTTTTAAGGATCCACAAAAACCAAATGGAAAATATATAGGTTATTTATCCGCAATAAATTGTAATCCTAGATTTCTTAAAGATAAAACATATCAAATATTTTATGGTCATAAAGCTGGCTCAAGCTATGTGACTGTGCACGAAGTTTTGCATTTCTTTTTCTATGATTATGCTGTGAAAAAATATCCAGAAATTTTTGGAAAACTAGATACAAATAATGGAATATTTTGGGATTTAGCAGAATTATTTAATGCTGTAATTATGTCTTCAAAAGATTTTATGGGTGGAAAATACGCAAGTATAACTGAACCTTATCCAGCTCATCAAAAATATTTTGATAAAATGAAGGAAATTTGGAATAAAAATCCAGATATAGATAATTGGCTTATTGAAGCTTATGGTTATTTATCAAAGTATAACAGCTAGATTTTCTTTTTTATTAAAGCGACTATTTTGTTAATTTTCTTCGGCTCAAACCATTTAATATTTTTATTTCTTTTGAACCAAGTTCTTTGTCTTTTTACGAAATGCCAGATTTCTTTTTTCAAGTTTTCAATCATCTGTTCTTTTGTGATTTTATTTTCAAGGAAAAGCGCAGTCTGCCTGTATTCAAGCCCGAATGACTCGAGTCTTTTCCAGCTTACGCCTTGTTTGTGAAGACCAGATATCTCATTAATCATTCCAAGTTTTATTCTTTTAAAAAGTCTTTTTTCAATTCTTTCTTTCAGGACATTATCTTTTGCATCAAGACCAATGATAATAAAGTCATATTTTTTTAGTCCTTCTATTATTTCTGGCACATTTCCAAGCGATTTTGCAATTTCTATTGCGCGAATAAGGCGGATTTTGTTTTGTTTGTCGATATTTTTTGCACGAGTTGATGAAAGTTTTTCTAGCATTTCAAATAGTTTTTCAGCAGGATATTTTTCAAGCATATTTCTTAGCTTCTGATTTAGTTTAACTTCAGGCAAAGTAATATTTTTTACAATGCTATCAATATAAAAGCCAGTTCCTCCGCAAATAATCGGAGTTTTACCTTTCGAAAGTATTTTTTCAATTGCTTTTTCGGCAAGCTCCTTATACTCGACCACCGAAAAAAAGTTTTTAGGATTGACAATATCAAGAAGATGATGGGGAATACCCAGCATTTCTTTTTTAGTAATTTTTCCACTGCCCAAATCCATACCTTTAAATACTTGGCGCGAGTCTGCACTGATTATTTCGCCATTGAATTTTTTGGCGATTTGAACGGCAATGTCGCTTTTTCCTGTTGCGGTTGGCCCGAGGACGACGATGATTTTAGGTTTCATAGATAGGATATTAGCATATTTTAATTCGGGTCCCAACCCAAATTAAAATTCGACGAACGTAAACTTCGGGTTCCCCAAAAGAAAAATAAAGGACTTGGTCACAGAATTAAATTTGGATCCAAACCCAAATTTAATTAACGACGACGAGGGACCGTTTCGCGTCTCTCTCCTTACAGGAGCTGTAACACAAGGTCACTTCTTGTTTTCTAATTCACTTCGTTCATAAGAAAACAAAGTCGTACACCTTTCGTATTTTTTCACATGAGTACACCACAAGAGTACTTCCAATCTCTAATCGCTTCGCTCAAGAGATTTAGGTCGCATTCTCAAAAATATACTCAAGGTTTTTCGAGTCCCTCACGTCGCAAAGCAGTTTGCGACTTTCCGGCACAAATTAAAAAACAGCTAATAAAAGCTGTTTTTTAATTTGTGCCGGAAGAGGGACTCGAACCCTCATGACCTTGCGATCGATAGATTTTGAGTCTATTGCGTCTACCAATTCCGCCATCCCGGCATTTTGAAAAATAAATCTCGCTTTGCTCGAATTTTTCATTCCAACAAAGTATTGTTGGAACCAATGCTGGGATGGCGGCCTCCTCGCTTCGCTCGGACGAAAAGCAAAGCAGTTTGCTTTTCGTCCATCCCGGCACTAGTCAGCCCATAATATACAATTTATGAACAAAAATCAATTTTTAATAGCTTGTTTTTTGTGATAAAATAGCCGTATTAAATCTTAATTTAAAATAAAAATGTCACAATTTTACAGCGATTCAATATTTTGGATAGAGACGGAAAAAATAAATCCGAATCCTTTTCAGCCAAGAAAAGAATTTGACGAAGCAAGATTGAAAGATCTCGCAGAATCAATAAGACAATACGGAGTTCTTCAGCCGATTGTCGTCACTAGAAAAGAAACTCAAAAAGAAGACGGTGGAATTGCAGTCGAATATGAATTGATTTCCGGAGAAAGGAGATTAAGAGCTTCAAAACTTGCGGGCATTCCGCAGATTCCTGCAGTGATACGTTCAAACGATGAGTCAAACTTGATGAAGCTTGAGCTTGCTATCATTGAAAATCTGCAAAGAGAAGATTTGAATTGTGTTGACAGAGCGAAGGCATTTCAACAGCTTGTAGCCGAATTTAATTTTAAGCATACTCAGATCGCTGCAAAAATTGGCAAGAGCAGGGAATATGTTTCGAATAGTTTGAGAATTCTCGCATTGCCTGAACATATGCTTTTAGCAGTTTCTGAAGGGAAAATTCTGGAAGGGCACACAAGACCGCTTCTTATGCTTACTGACAGAAAGGACGAACAGGAAACTCTTTTTAAAGAAATTATTTATAAGAAAATAACAGTTCGTGATGCGGAAATGATTGCCAGAAAAATTGCAACTGAAAGAGCCAGAAAGAAGGAAGTCGTTTTTGATCCTGAAATAACCGCACTTGAAGAAAAATTTGCGGAATCTTTGGGAACGAGAGTTCATATTGAAAAAGGTGAAAAAGGTGGAAAAATTACGATTGATTTTTTCTCAAATGACGATGTTCGTGCGATTCTCGATATGCTCGATAGCCAGAAAAAAAGAAAAGTAGACGAGATGTTGGACAAGCATATTGCTTCAATGGCTACGGATGATATTTCCGGCGTACCGAAAATTGCAGAAGAAGAAATCGCTTTTATAGACGACAGAAGCGTTGAAGAAAAAAAGGCAGATGAAGAAAGCGAAGATTTATATTCGGTAAAAAATTTTAGCTTATAGAATTTACTATCTTTTTGAAAAATTTCTTCGTTGCATATTCCGTTTGCTCCCGCGTAGTACATTTAGTACAACTTGGTCGCAATACTCATAAGCGCCTCGAACTTTTTCAAAAATCTTAGTAAATCAAAACCAGAAAAAAGTGGAGTCTACGGCGTCGTCCTTTTTGATTTAGAGAAATCACGTCGCGCAACCGTCCTTTTAATGCGACGCTAATTATTTCTGCCTTGGAATCTGATTTTTTGTCTTATTTTTTTCCAAGTAATTGCTTATGTGTCTTTTTGCCATGTTAGTCTTGGCTATCTCAAGCCATTTTGAGCTCGGTTTGCTTGAACCTTTTATTATTATTTCAACGATATCGCTGTTGTTTAATTTTGTATCTAGAGAAACCATCTTATTGTTTATTTTTGCTCCGCTTGTGTGAATTCCAATATCAGAGTGAATTGCAAAAGCGAAATCCAACGCGCAAGAATCGACAGGCAAGTCCACAACATCGCCTTTCGGAGTAAGCACGAAAATCCTGTCATTAAAAAAATCCGCTTTTAAATCCTCGATAAAACCGTCTTTATCTTTTTCAGTTTTTATATTTTTTTGCGATTCAGCCAATTCATTTATCCAGCCCGGTGCAAGTTCGCTATTGCCGGGAGTTTTCGAATAATTTATTATTTTTGGGAGAAATTGTTTGAACCATTTTGATTCAGAATTTTCTTTTTGTTTGACTGATCCTTTTTCCTTATACAAAATGTGCGACGCAATACCATATTCGGAATCGTGATGCATTTCAAAAGTGCGTATCTGCACTTCTATCGTCGCACCATCGCCCGTGAGCACATTTGTGTGAAGACTTTTATATCCATTTGGTTTAGGAAATGCAATGTAGTCTTTTATTCTTCCTGGAATCGGTCTTGCGATGCTGTGAATAATTCCCAAAACTTTATAACAATCGGCAACATTATCCACGCTGATTCGGATGGCGAGTATGTCATAGATTTTATTTATATCGTTATCGTGAGTTTTAAGTTTTTTATACAAGCTGTAAATTCCTTTTTGCCTGTAATCTGATTTGAAATGAATAATTTCTTCGGCAGCCAAAGCTTTTTTCAGGGTCTTTAAAAATTTATCCATCTCGGGAATCGATTCTTCTCTTTTGCTCTTCAACAAACTTTTAATTTTTTCATATTCTGCGGGATAAACATATTCAAAAGACAAGTCTTCAAGTTCGCGGGATAGCATTCTGATGGAAAGCCTGTAAGCCAGCGGTGCATAAATTTCCAAGGTTTCGAGAGCAATTCTTTTTTGTTTGTCTGGACGGACATATTGAAGTGTTCGCATATTGTGAAGCCTGTCTGCCAGCTTGATGATGAGAACACGAACATCTTGCGCCGCTGCCACGAGGAATTTTCTCAAGCTTTCAACATGTCTTTCTGCTCCTCTGTATTTAACTTTTCCAAGTTTGGTAACGCCGTTCACCAAAAATAAAACTTCATCGCCGAATTCTTTTTTAATTGTAGCTTCTGTCGCTACGCCATCTTCAACAGAATCATGCAGTAAACCAGCAACTATCGTGGTGGCTCCCATTTTCAAACTGGCAAGTATTTTTGCGGTTTCAAAAACATGGATGAAGTACGGCTCTCCGGATTTTCTTACTTGGCCTTCATGGACTTTCAGCGCAAAATCATAAGCTTTTTGTATAAATTCCTTGTCTTTTTGTGATGGGGAATCCAGTAGTTTTATAATTTCTTCGCAAGCCATAGTAATTTATATATTATTCCAATAAAAATTAAATGCAAACTAGAGAAAAAATAAAACCGCTGCAGGGCGGCTTTATTTTTTCTCTAATTTATCAGGTCTATTGTTTGGACATTTAACATCACTGCATCTTTCAGGAATCGTTTTTGTTGCCTTCCATCATTAGCGAGCCGCAGATTGTACAAAGCTTGCCAGTTGGTTTCGCTTTGATTGCGTATTTACATTTTGGATAATTTGTACAGCTATAGAAAATTCCAAATCTCCCGCGCCTTTCTGTCATCTCTCCGGCTTTGCAAATCGGACATTGAATTCCAGTTGTTGGATTTAGATTTGCGTCTTTTTTAATATATTTACATTTTGGATAATTTGAACAAGCAATAAACTTTCCAAATTTTCCTTCACGTTCCATAAGTTTTCCAGTTTTGCATTCAGGACACATTTCACCAGTTTCTTTCGGTCCTTCCATTTCTTCACCGGTCATTTTTCTTGCACCCAAACAATCCGGGTAATTTTTACAGCTCAAGAATTTTCCATTTTTAGAAAGTTTAATAATCATCGGTCCTCCGCATTTTGGACACTTGATGCTCGCGTCTGCTTCTCCAAGATTTGTAACTTTTTCAATTTTGCCTTTTTCTTTTACTTCTTTTGAAAATGGTCCGTAAAAATCTTTCAAAGTTTTTACATATTCTCTTTTTCCAGTTGCAATATCATCAAGCTCGTCTTCCATTTCTGCTGTGAAAGTGTCGCTGATATATTCAGGAAAATTTTTCTCAAGGAAATTGCTGACGACTTCGCCGGTGTCGGTAGGGAAAAGCGCTTTGTTAATCTTTGTTAACATAGCCTCTGTCCTCGATTGTTTTCATAATCGAAGCGTAAGTTGAAGGTCTTCCGATACCTCTTTTTTCAAGTTCTTTGATGAGTCCGGCTTCAGAATATCTTCCTGGTGGCTCGGTAAATTTTTCTGTGCTTCTGATTTCAATCAAATTTAATTTTTCGCCTTCTGAAACTTTTGGAAGTTCAACATCTCCGCCGTTTGCATCAGGATCAGCTTTCATCCAGCCATCGAAAAGCACTCTTGAACCATTGATTGAAAAAGTTGGAATTTCCTTGCCCGTAGAAACTTCTTCGGAAGTTTTGGCGGGGCCCGCTCCGACAACTGCTGTGATTTTTGTTCTCAAAACTTTTGCGTCTGTCATCTGTGAAGCGACAGTTCTTTGCCAGATAAGTCTGTAAAGTTCTTTTTGTTCGTCCGTGAATCCAGCGATTTCTTTGCTTGCATCTGTTGGTCTGATTGCTTCGTGAGCTTCCTGCGCGTTTTTGCTTTTTGTTTTGTAAATATTTCTTGAAGAATAATTTGCTCCGTATTTTTTGGAAACCATTCCGGCGATTTGAGTCAAAGCTGTTTCGCTCAAATTTGTGCTGTCGGTTCTCATGTAAGTAATGTATCCGGCTTCGTAAAGTTTCTGAGCGATTCCCATGGTTCTTGAAGGAGAAAAGCCGAGACGAGTGCTTGCAGTCTGTTGCAATGTTGAAGTTGTGAAAGGAGCTTTCGGACTTCTTTTTGTTTCTGTTTCTGTGACGGATTTTACGGACCAGTCTTCTTTATTTCCGACTTCAAGTATTTTCTCAACTTCTTTTATATCTCGAGGTTCTTTGTCGCAGCCCAAAAGTATTTTAATTCCGCCGGCAGTTTTTACATCAGCTTCAATAATCCAGAATTGTTCCGGCTTGAATGCGCGGATTTCTCTTTCGCGTTCCATAATAATACGAAGTGCAGGGGATTGAACGCGTCCAGCAGAAAGTCCATAACGAACTTTTTTCCAGATAAGTCCAGAAAGATCATAACCGACAAGTCTATCAAGAACTCTTCTAGCTTCTTGAGCTTTTCTTAAATTTTCATCAATTTCTGTCGGATGTGCGATAGCTTCTTTGATTGCGTCTTTTGTAATTTCATGGAAACGAACTCTTTTTGGATTTTTTAGTCCGACGGCTTCTTTGATATGCCATGCAATAGCTTCTCCTTCTCGGTCAGGGTCGGTTGCGAGCAATACTTCGTCAGCTTTTTTAGCTAAGGATTTTATTTCAGCAACAACCTTTTCTTTTCCAGGGGAAATAACGTAATGGGGAATAAATCCGCCAGGAATATCAATGGCGTCCTTGTTTGATTTTGGCAAATCGCGAATATGCCCGACGCTTGCTCGGACTGTATATGCACCTTCCAAATATTTTTCTATCGTCTTCGCTTTTGACGGAGACTCAACGATTAAAAGTTTCACCGGGTAGTGAAATTTCAAGTTGTTTTTATATTGCTATAAGCCCAAATTGAAACTCCAACGTGTTATTTTGATAATGATATCGACAGTTAAACGACCGAGTAGAAAAAACAAAAAGCAATGACTTGAAATTCTACTACCCGGTTCATTGAAGTGCATTATTACACACAAATGTTATTTTGTGCAAATTTATGATATATTTTATGTATGAAAAACAAAACTTATGGAGAATATTTTAATAACCCAGTTGTTCTAGTTTTATTATTAATTTTAATAGTTGTTGGCGGTTATTTATTATTTAATACAAAATTACCTAATGAACCAATTACAACTGAAACACAATCAGTAGCATCGACTTCTTCAGCCTTAAATACACAGCAAACTCAAGTATCGAATAATGATTTATTTGAAAAACAACAATCATGTTCCAGATTGTTAAATGATTTAGAGAATAGATTAAAAACAGAAAATTATAAGTCTACTGACTTTATTGTTGGTTATAGCCCAACTCTAAATGCATGCATAAGCGGTTATACTGCAAAAGACTCAAATAATAATGTTATTCTTTACACGATAGTTAATTTGAATACCAATCAAGATATTTTACCTGCTTTTTTACCTACTGAATATACAAAATATGAAGCAAGGTTATCAGAACTTACGGACGGTCAGATTTCTAAATAAAAATTAAAATTATGAATAGTTTGTATATTTCAATAGCTTCCGCAATAATTTCTATCGTATCGGCCATGATTGCATTTCTATCTTTACATAATAGTAAAAGGAGTTATCAGTTAACACAAACTCCAATAATAGTACCGATTATAGTTAAAAGTGGTGACAAAACAAATGTAACAATTTTAAATAATCACAAAACTGGAATAGCTAAAGATTTATCAATACTTTTTAAAAGAGGTAAATTAACTTCTGACATCTATAAATCTGATGATTTGCTAACTCCAAATACAAGAATAGATATTCCAAATATCAATGAGAGCTTAGATGGTTGTATTTTTGAAATAAAATATAAAAATTTTTTTGATCAACAAGTATGCATAAAAGGTACTGTAACTCACTTACCAAATGGACTTTTTGATTTACAAAATCAAAAATTAGTAATAAAAGGTTTAGTCAAATAATTATTTTACATTAATCTAATCTCTCCCATACTCTCTTTAATCAATCCTTTAATTTCCATTATTAATTTTTTGATTAGCTTTTCGTTTATATAAATATTATAATCTCGTGATGGACCTGGAAAAAATAAAACAAATAGCAAAAGAAATTTTTGAAAAACAAAAAACTATTTATTGTCCATTCTTTAAGACAAATGTTAATTTAAACTCTGATGGTTTAAATCATCTACAATTTAAAGGTAATAGAATGCCTAGAAATTTAGATGAACAAAGATTAAAACTTACGTTATTACCAAAAGCACTTCAGGTAATTAAAAATGCTGGCACTCTTCAAGAATATAGAAAAGGTATTGAGAAGATTGGGAAAAAAGGTAATGACGGTTTTTACAAAACAAAAGATGTAGAATATTGGGCTTTCCATGCAATTATTGGAAAAGATTATCTTAGAAAAATAGTTGTTATCATAAAGAAAATAGGTGATGGACAAATTATTTTTTGGAGTGTAATGCCCCACAAAAAATTTAATAATCAAAAGTTATACGATGATGGTATTGAAGATTTTTAGACAACAAAAAAACCCTCTATATAGAGAGTTGTTTTGTTATGCCTGCCTTCAGCTTAGGTAATCCTTAGCCGAAAAGGGGCTTGCGCCCACAGGCATATGTGCATAATATCACAATTATACAATAAAGCAAAAGTTATCAACAATATTAAATTAGTCTTATTTCTCCCATACTTTCTTTAATCAATCCTTTAATTTCCATTATTGAAATTATTGTGGATGCTTTCGAGACGGGCATTTTGAGTGCGCGGATGAGCTCATCTTTTTCCATTGGTTCAAAAATATTTTATGTTAGAATGTTTACATGGAAAAGATAAATATCTATATTGACGGAAATAATTTATATCGTGGGGCAAAAGCTCTTGGTTTTGAAATTGATTATAAAAAATTTAGAGGCTGGCTTCGTCAGAAATATAACCCACAAAATATTTATCTGTTTATCGGACTTGTTCCAGACAGATTAAAATTTTACCAACATTTACAAGAATGCGGTTTTATTTTGATTTTTAAACAAACTATTTCTGTTAGCGGAATAATAAAAGGGAATTGTGATGCTGAACTTGTATTAAAAACAGTTTCGGATTTTTACACAAAATCTTTTACTTCTTGTATTTTGATAACGGGCGATGGTGATTTCGGATGTTTAGTTGAATTTTTAAAAGAGAATAATGCAATTAAATATATTATTTCTCCAGATAAAAATAAATGTTCTTTTTTATTGAGAAATAAAAAAGTTGAAACAGTTTTCTTGAATGATTTGTATCATAAGTTTTCAACTCATATATAAAGAAAAAGACCCCGATGCAGACGGATCTGCATAAGGATCTTTTTCATGGTTACCAACGTATTATATACCAGGTTGTATAATATGCAAGCACCTGCGAGATAACTAAAATTGGCTTATATTAATCTAATCTCTCCCAAACTTTCTTTAATCAAACCTTTAATCTCCATTATATTATTAACATTTGCAAATTATATCAAAATAATCCATAATCATTCGTATGAATACACCGCAAAAAGGTTCAGTCAGATGTATAGTTTTTAAGGACGGCGACACGTGGTATGCTGTTGGCTTGGAATTTAATATTGTTGAATCGTCTGATGACCCAACTGTTGCCTATAATAATTTGCAGTCAGCCATGCAGGGGTATGTTGAATCTCAAAGAAAAATAAAAGGTTCACGCGTTGCTCCTTTAAATCAAAAAACGGATAAAGAGTATGAAGATTTGTGGGCAAATTTAAACTCAAAGAAATCTGTTAAATCTCCTTATCAAGTAAAATATTTTGGTGTTACCAGAATCTCATAAAATATGCCTAATGGTATTTTAAATTGGGCTTTTCGTGATGTTGAAACTTTTCTGAAGGAAAATAATTTTTATTTGAATCATACGACTGGCAGTCATTATTTTTATGTTGGACATGTGGGCGGAATAATGAGACAGGTTTGTGTACCGATGCATGGAAATTTAGCTTTGAAACCGAGAACGATGAAAGGTATTATTTTGCAATCAGGAATTTCAAAGGAAGAATGGCTTGAGAAATAATTTAAATCAATCTAATCTCTCCCAAACTTTCCTTAATCAATCCTTTAATTTCCATTATTGAAATTATTGTTGAAGCATTTGACACTGGCATTTTGAGTGCTCGGATGAGTTCATCTTTTTCCATTGGTTCATTAAGTATTTTTATTACAAGAAGTTCTTCTTCTGAACAATCAGAATATTTTAGTTCTAGGTTTTGAGGCACATCATTAATTTTGAATCCGAGTGCCTCAAGAATATCTTCGCTATTTCGGACAGGCGTTGCTCCAAGTCGAATAAGCATATTTGGTCCTTCGGAATTTTTTGAAAAGATTGAGCCGGGAACTGTGAGAACATCGCGATTGTATTCTGTTGCAAATTTTGAAGTGATAAGTGTGCCGGATTTTATTTCTGCTTCTATCACAAGCACAGCATGAGAAAGTCCTGCCATGATTCTATTTCTTTGTGGAAAGCTGTATGGAGTTGCGCGAAATTTTGGTTCAAATTCTGAGATGAGAGCACCGCCTGCTTCGAGGATTTTTTCGGCGAGCTGTTTGTGTGTGCTTGGGTAGAGAACTGATTCATCAAGGCCTGAGCCAGGAACCGCAATCGTCATTAAGCCGGCTTCTAAGGCAGATTTGTGTGCAATGCTGTCGATTCCTAAAGCCAAGCCGGAAACGATACATATATTGTATCCGCGAAGACCAGAGATAAGTTTCTCGCAAGCGTCTTTGCCATATTGAGTATATTTGCGAGAGCCAACGACGCAAAGCATTTTTGTGTCAGGCGATGGAAGTTTGCCTTTTATATAAAGTTTTTCTGGTGGGTCGGCGAATTTCTCGGAGCATTTCCGGGATTTCTTCACCATCAAAGTTTTTCAATTTCAAAATCTTTTAACATTTGAGTTTATTGTAACATCTGATAGAATAAATTGAAGTCAAAATATAACATGATAATGTGGATTGTGTCTTTGCGAGCGTAGCGAAGCAATCCAGAATCTGGTTTGCTTCGCTACGCTCGCAAAGACGAAAATTTATAACTTTAAAACTTTTCAATTAATTATGCTCGATATAAAATTCATCAGAGAAAATAAAGATCTCATCATAGCCGGCGCACAGAAAAAACATATAAAGTTTGATCCGAGCGAACTTATAAAAGTTGATGACAGAAGAAAAGAACTTTTGACTGCGATAGAAGCGAAAAGAGCGGAACAGAATGATGTTTCAAATCGTCTGCCTCAGCTCAAAGATGCCGGACAAAAAGCTGAGCTGATTTCAGAAATGAAAATTTTGAAAGAAAATTTGCAGAAGGAAGAAGAATATTTGAAAGAAGTGATGAAAGAATGGCAGACTTTGATGCTTACAAGTTCCAAATATTCCCGATGTTTCTGTTCCAGATGGAAATAGCTGATGCGGACAATAAAGAAGTAAAAGTTTGGGGCGAAATTCCTAAGTTTGATTTTGCGCCGAAGGATCACATTGAACTTATGGAAAAACTTGATCTTGCCGATTTTGAAACCGGTACGAAAGTTGCAGGTTTCCGCGGATATTTTTTGAAAAATGAAGGAGCTGAACTTGAATTTGCAATCTGGCAACTCATCGACTGATTTGTTCAGAACAAAACATCCTGAATATTCAATAATGATCGTTCCATCTCTCGTAAAAAGAGAAACGCTTTTGGGAACAGGATATTTGCCACAAGGTGAAGAAGAAATTTATCAAACGCAAGACAATGATTACTTGGCTGGAACTGCAGAAGTCGCAACGATGAGCTATTATTCTGACAAAACTTTGAAGAAAGAAGATTTGCCTAAAAAAATGCTTTCATTCTCGCCATGTTTTCGAAGAGAAGCTGGAAGTTACGGAAAAGATGTCAAAGGACTTTATCGAGTTCATGAATTTTTTAAATTTGAGCAAGTAATACTTTGCGAAGCTTCGCACGAGACAAGTGTTAAATTTCATGAGGAACTTTTGGCAAATGCGGAAGAAATTTTGCAAGCGCTCGCACTTCCATATCATGTCGTTGTAAATTGCGGAGGAGATTTGGGACTTGGCCAGGTGAAAAAATATGATATCGAAACTTGGATGCCGTCAAAAAATAAATATGGCGAGACACATTCTTGCTCATATTTTCACGATTTCCAGACAAGAAGATTAAATATCAGATACAAAGATACTGATGGTAAAATGAAGTTTGCGCATTCGCTTAACAATACTGAAGTCGCCACGCCAAGAATTTTGATTCAGATACTTGAAAATAATCAGCAAGCAGATGGAACGATAAAAATTCCAGAGGCACTAAGAAAATATATGGGAGGGAAGGAATACATCGGAAAAAAATAAAAATCTTTAAAATTAAAATGGGCGGACGCGAAGCGGCCGCCCATTTGTTTAATATTTAATTAAAATCTAGTATAATAAATGTAATATGAGGCCAAGATCCAACATCAGCACTACTTTGCATAAGAAAAGGCAAGCAAGCCTTCAGAAAAAGATTTTTGCATATTTTGTTTTTATATTATTTTTTATTTCACTAGCGATTCTCGGATTAACGACGAAAGAAGTCAAGATAAACAATATAATTGTTTCGGGCAATTCTGCTGTGACATCTGCAGATATAATAAACCTGGTTGAGCCGGAACTGAATAAAAATTATTTCTTGATAATTCCTGCAGATAACATTCTTCTTTTACGAAGGAAGGAAATCGAAAATGACATATTAAAAAACATAAATCAGATAAAGTCGGTCAATATTCATATTGAAGGAATAAATAAAATAGAAATAGCTGTCACGGAAAGGCAAGCGAGCAATTTGTGGTGTGTCGGAAATCCGACAAGTCCGGGAGATTGCTATTTAATGGATTCAACAGGCCTAATTTTCAAAGAATCTCCTAAATTTTCAGTAAATGCATTTCCTGAATATTTCGGGCTTATTTCTGATGCAAATCCGATTGGACAATATTATACGCAGGGGAATTTTCAAAAAATATCCGATTTATTCTATTCGCTTGGAAAAATGTCTTTTCAGCCGCAATTTTTCAACGCTTTAGCCGGTGATGAATATGAAATTTATATTTTTGGCGGAGGAAAAATTCTCATGGATAATAACAGCGATTTTGAATCCCAGCTTTCAAACCTTCAAGCATTGGTAGGTAACGGCTATATAAAAACTGATTCTGCTTCGCTTAAAAAAATAAATTATATCGATTTGAGATTTGGAAACAAAGTTGCTTTTGAACTTAACAAATAAAATGCAAAAGGGCGGCCGCTTCGCGGCCGCCCTTTTGCATTTTAGATTAGCGAATCCGGATCTACATTTATAAGTATATCCATCGGAAGCATTTTTAATTTCTCGCGCAAATCTTTTTCCGGCCATTTTTCCATCGGAATCTTGATTATTCCATTTACGCCGTATTTTCCTTTTGATTGCGGTATGAAAGCGGGGAATATATCTATAGTATGCGGTGCAATCAATTTCTGAAGATTTTCAACAGACTCCAGCACTTCATCTTTAGTTCCTGAAATTGAAATTTTTATCAGCGTGGAAAATGGAGGAAAATTAAATTTTTCCCTATCACTTATCTCTTCTCTGTAAAAATCAACGAGATTGCCCTTTATCGCATAATCAAAAACTTTCTGAGAAATATCTCTTGTCTGAATTATAAAATTTTTGTCCGTAATCGAGCGGATTTTCAAAAGTATGTTCAAGATTCTTTCATTTATTCTGAAATCCGGAATTGAAAAAAAAGAATCTATCGAGACGACAGCGGTATTTTCTATTTTTCCGGTCAGATACAGAAGTGCCATTTCTGTGCCGATTAAAATTCCCTGCGGAGAGTTATAAAATTTATCAGCAACAGTCTGTGCTTTGTTGTGAGTTGCCGTGGCATCTGCATCGATTCTGAAAATTGCAGCCTTTGGAAAAAGTTCTTTAATTTTTTGTTCTACAAGCTCGGAACCGATTCCTAAAGTCGTAAGTCTCCATCCTCCGCAAAGCAAACATTTTTCAAGAGCGCTTCTTCGCTCTCCGCATTTATGGCAAAGGAAGAAATTTTCAGTGGCAGATGTGTGAAGCACAGTATGAGCTCCGCAAGAATTGCATTTCACGATGTTTCCGCAGTCGGCGCAGACAGTGGAAGGGGAAAGTCCGCGTCTGCCTGTAAAAATAAACATGTGCTCGTTATTTTCAATATTGTTTTTGATTTCTTTTTCAAGTTTTTCACTCAAAATTCTGAAAACTTTTTTGCTAGCTTCCGTTTCACTTGTTTCTTTCTGGATTGATCTCATGTCGATGATTTCCTGCGAGGAAGTTGTCAGTGAGCGGAATTTTAAAGATACAAGCTCGACAAGTTCGCCTTTTTTTTGTCGCCAAATTGTGTCGGTTCTCAAAAGTAAGTCGCCGAAAATTATTTTTGCATTTATTTTTTCAGAAAATATTTCGGCAAATTTTCTCATGTCTATATAAGGCCTCGTTTGTGTTTTGTAAGTCCTTGAATTTTCTTTGTCGAGAATTATCGTGCCGATATTATCTTTCGGAACAGTGAAAAATCCGCCAGTTGCGATGATTAAAACTGAATGCTTTTCCGCGATTATTTTATTTATCGTTTCCACGATATCTTTTTTGTTCATCGAGCCGTGAAGCACGAATGTGTAGGATTCGATTCCTTTATGAAGCGCTTCTTTCGCTTTTTTTATATCTTGAATTGTCGGCAAGCAGAAAAAAACTGAAGAATTTTTGGCGAATTCCTCCCTGATTATGCTTTTATATTCCGCATATCTGTCATCGTCGTTCGATTGGATGACAAACTTTTCAGCTTTCGTTGTTTTTTTATTTTCCGGAATCATATTTTCCGAAAGTTTTATCTTGTCGGTATTTTCCAAAAGCATTTTTGGAATGAGAGAATTCAGGACTGATCCCGTCGAGCCGATATAATAATCTGCGGTGGCTTGCGCAGATTCGACAAAATTTTTCGTCAGGAGATTTGTGTATTTTGTTTTTTCTATTTTTTTAAGCGCGAAAGAAGAATTTTTGATTTCGGATTTTGAATCCTCAACATTTTTCGAGTCAATGACAAGAGCTGGCACTATTCTTTTTCTCAGAGGAACTTTTATGATTGAGCCGATTGGAATATCGCTTCCGCTGAAATACGAAAGAGTGTCTTTATTTATGCCTTTTGAAATAGGTATGACTTCGAGAATTTTCATTTATCCGAGAAAATTTTTGCCAATAAAAATTGTTTGTTTCGACTTCATAATTAGTAAAATTATAACACATTAAGTATGAAAATTATGCCTTGTTTATATAAGCAATTTTTAGGTGCGTCGCGCTTATATGACGGTCGCGAGACATGATTCCGCAGAATCAACGTTGGTAAAAACTTTAACGGATTAATAATGACAGAAAATACCTTTTATTTCAATTTATTTATTCCTTGAGCATTTTGATTTTTGCTCCCAAAGAATTGAGCCTTTTTGCGATATCTTCATAGCCGCGATTGATGCTGTAGACATTTCTCAAGATTGATTTTCCTTCGGCACCAAGCATTCCGATAAGAATAATCGCTGCAGGACGAAGAGCAGGCGGACAGATGACCTCAGCTGGCTTTAATTTTGTTTTTCCGTTCACATAAAATCTATGCGGATCGGCGAGTATCGTATCGCACCCGAGTTTGTCGAGCTCTTTGTAATGTATCGCGCGGTTTTCATAAACCCAGTCGTGAATCAATGTTTGCCCTTCAGCTTGAGTAGCAATGACGGCAAAAAAGGGAAGATTGTCGATATTCAATCCTGGATAAGGTCGCGATTCTATTTTGTCCTCTAATGCTGTGAGCGATGAAGGAAAAGTTTTTATGTCAGCGAGATTTGTCATACCATTCAAAGCTTTGTAATTTTTCAAAATTTTATATTTGAACCCCATTTTTTTCAGTTTGAGCAATTCTATTTCTAGAAAATCAATCGGACATCTTTCAATCGTGATGCCAGATTTTGTTACAGCTGCAGCGGCGATGAAAAACATTGTGTCGATTGGATCCTCGGCCAAATAATAAGTTATATTTTTATTTATTTCTTTTATTCCGTGAACTGTCATTGTTGTTGTTCCGATTCCGTCTATTTTTACTCCAAGCGATTCAAGGAAGAAACACAAATCCTGAACTTGATAGTTTGCAGAAGCAAATTTTATAATTGTTTTTCCGGGAATAAGCGCGGCAGCCATGATTGCATTTTCTGTGACAGTGTCTCCGGATTCATAAAGCGCAAATTCTGCCGGCTTTAATCCGTCGTGCGATACTTCATAGCTCTTAGCTTTTGTTTTTATGTCGATGCCGAAGTTTTCAAGCGCGAAAAAGTGTGGAGTGACGGTGCGATTTCCCAGCTTGCAGCCGCCGGAATGCGGAAGAGAAAAATTTTTGAACAAATGGACCA
The DNA here is from genome assembly GCA_963798465.1 of uncultured bacterium. Taxonomy (GTDB): domain Bacteria; phylum Patescibacteriota; class Minisyncoccia; order Phycocordibacterales; family GWA1-40-21; genus Bog-1340. The sequence goes on from CAWCTC010000001.1 coordinate 421,416, forward strand.
GTGGCCCGATAAGCATTATGATACTTCTCGTTTTTTCCGCGGATTCCTTGTTTATATTTTTAAGATTTATTTTTTTTGCTTCGATTTCCAAATCATTTCCATTCCATTTTATGGAAACGCCGATACTGTCGAGAACTTCAATCATTCTATAAACTTCTTCTATCTTTGGAACATTTTTTAAAATCGTTTTTCCTCTGTTCATGAGCGACGCCGGAATAATTCCCATTGCTCCGTTTTTTGAGGTTTTTGTAACCACGGTTCCCGCGAGCTTGTTTCCGCCTTCAATTTCAAAATTGATCGCGCCTCTTGAAACGCTCACAATCTCATTTCCTAAAACTTCGCTGATTTTTGAAATCATTTCCGTCGTGAGATTCTGGTCGCCGGATTCTATGCGGGCTATCACGCTTTGGGTAGTGCCGAGCTTTTCCGCAAAGCCGGTTTGCGTCATTCCTTTTCTTTCTCTGAGTTCGACTATCAAATTTCCTATCTGTGAAAGTTTACCTGTCCTGTGTGAATTTTCACTTTGTTTTGAGTTTTCCATAATATTAATTATTAATTGTTTTTTTATTAAACCGCAGAATTTTTTTCTTTAAAAATTTTTTACGGGATTTTGTGACATGGAAAAATTATAGCATATGTGCGATAAAATTTACTAGCGAAAATTTGATATTTTTAATTTGCATTTGCCATAAAAACAGATAATATATGTGTATGTCATTTTTTGTCAGAAAATTGGGAATAGATTTGGGAACTGCGAACACTCTCGTATTCGTGCCTGGAAAAGGCGTGGTGCTTTTTGAGCCGTCAGTCGTCGCCATAGCTGAACAGGATAATAAAATCCTCGCAGTCGGAGTTGAAGCTAAGAATATGATAGGCAGAACGCCGGATAGCATCATTGCATACAGACCGATGAAAGACGGAGTTATTGCGGACTATCGCGTCACGGAAGCAATGCTCAGATATTTTATCGATAAAGCTTTGGGCAAATGGAATATTTTCAAACCGGAAGTTATGGTTTCTGTTCCTGCTGGAATTTCATCTACAGAAAGAAGAGCTGTTGTCGAGGCTGCGATAAGAGCTGGAGCAAAGAGTGCTTATGTGGTGAAAGAACCGATTCTTGCTGCCATCGGCGCAGGTATTCCGATTTACGAGCCGATGGGCCACATGATTGTTGATATCGGCGGAGGAACGACAGATGTCGCAGTAATTTCACTCGGAGGAATTGTCGCTTCAAATTCTGTAAAATGCGCTGGAAATAAAATAGATGCTGCAATAGCAGACTACATAAAGAAAACTTTCAATCTTGCAATCGGAGACAAGACAGCCGAACAAATTAAAATTACGATTGGAAGCGCGGTGCCGATGGAAGAAGAGCTTTCTGTAATAATAAAAGGAAGAGATTTTCTGACAGGACTTCCTCGTTCGACAGAAATAAAAACAAATGAAATCGTAAAAGCAATTTCAAAAGAATTAAAAGATATGATAAAAGCAATCAAGGATGTTTTGCAGGATACTCCGCCGGAACTTTCCGCAGATATTATTGATAATGGAATAATCATGACCGGAGGTTCTTCACAGTTGAGAAATCTTACGGAACTTGTTTTCAGAAGAACTGGAGTAAAAGCCGTCGTAGCAAAAGATCCGCTTTACTGTGTTGCAAAAGGAACGGGAACCGCACTTGAACATTTGGATGTTTATAAGAAGTCTATAATTGCGAAGAGATAAAAATAGGAAAAATAGGCGGGTTTTAGGCTTTGCCTAAAACCCGCCTATTTTCTTTACAAAATTGTTATTTTATGTTAATTTAAATTTAGATTTCAAAAAACTAGGAGGTAATAAATATGAAAAGAATTATCATTTACGGAATACTTTTCATTGTTTTGTCTTTATCTATATCATTAATGCTATGCAGTTTGTTTGATGCGTACTGCAGTTTCTGGTATATTTTTGGAACATGCATGTTCTTTTCAATCAGTGATATTATTATAGAGATAAAAAATTTAAAGAATAAGGAGGTGAAAGAATGAAATTTTTTTACACCATCGCAGCAATAGTTTTAGTCGTTGTTTCGTTCGTGTTATCGCTCGTGCTATCATTCGTTGTGATGTATTTCCTCAAAAATATGAACATATTCTGGTTCATATTTTCTGTTCTTTGTCTCTTATCGATATGTTACATAATTTATCTAAAAAGAGACATTGATAAATTCATGGCAAATCATTTAGGTCCAAAAGGGTAATGGTTTGCGAGCGCCGCAATTAAAAGTTATTTTTTATAACTTTTAATTGCGGCGTTTTTTGTTATTATAGTTATTGCAAATGAATTTAAATATATCAACAAACCCCGCAAAAAATTTTTAAATAATTAACCATTTTTACGATTTTGCATATAATTAATAAACATATACTTATGATTAATAATAAATTAAGTGAAAATTTGCGCGGGACAAGAAACAGTCTCTTACATCATGCCTATTGTATTTTGGGCAATTCTGCGGATGTAAAAAATGAGCTCGAAAAATTCTTTTTGAAAGAGCTGAAATTTTCAACTGAAAATAATCCGGATTTTTGGCACGGAGAATTTGATGTGATGAAGATCGACGACAGCCATGATATTGTGGCTTTGCATCAAAATAAGCCGGTTGCCGGAGACAAGAAAATTTTTGTTGTCAGCGCAAATTTCATCACGGAGCAAGCGCAGAATGCGATGCTGAAACTTTTCGAGGAACCGAGAGGCGACACACATTTTTTTTTAGTCCTGCCGTCTCTCAGCAATATTATTCCAACTTTTCGTTCCAGACTTTTTATCATTGACGCGAGTGAAACTGCCGGCTCAATCATAAATCCTGAAAAATTTTTGAAAATGCAATATGGCGACAGGATGGAATCTGTCAAAAAAATCTGCGGAAGCATTTCTGATGAAGAAAAAAGCAAGATTGAAATAATAAAATTCATAAACGCTTTAGAAATTGAACTGAAAAAACACATCGATTTTTTGAAAGCGAAAAAAACTGAGCTAGATTTATTTGAAGAAATAGAAAAGATAAGACAATATGCCGGCGAGCAGTCGCCATCGTTGAAAATGCTTCTGGAGCATATGTCATTGCTTTTGCCTGTTATGTAAAAGTGTCATTTCGAGCGAAGCGTGGCAATCTAGATTTAATTTTTGGATTGCTTCGTTGCACTCGCAATGACAAACTTTGAGAGCTGTATTAAATAAACATCATTTGTTATAATGAGCAGTATAAAATTTATTAATTAATTAAATTTGCGTCGCGCTAAGATGACGGTTGCGCGACGTGATTTCGCAAAATCAACATGGCTTACGATTTCAAGAAATTAAAAGAAAATATAAAAGGTGTGGAGGAATGGCTCAAGAAAGAATATTCCGGACTTCGAACCGGCGTTGCCAGTCCAAGTATTTTGGATGGAGTTGCCGTTGAAGTTTATGGTTCAAGAATGCCGATAAATCAGCTAGCAAATATAGGAATTGAAGATGCGAGAGTCATTAGAATTACTCCTTGGGACAAAACTCAATCAAAAGCTATTGAGAAAGCTATAACACTCGCAAATCTGAATGTTTCCGTGGGAATAGACGACAAAGGCGTCAGAATATTTTTTCCAGAATTAACAGGTGAAAGAAGAACTCTTCTTATTAAAACTGCAAAAACAAAACTTGAAGATGCAAAAGTAAATATCAGAGGTTTCCGCGATGAAGTTTTGAAAGATATCGAGGACAAAAAGAAAAATGGCGAAATGCCGGAAGACGATATGTTTAGAAACAAAGCTGAAATGCAGAAAATTGTTGATGAAGGAAATATGGCTATGGAAAGTCTGCTTGATAAAAAAGAAAAAGAAATTAACTCTTAATGATCTACAAAATCAAAGAATATAAAAATAAGCTTATTGAAAAGGCTTATAAAGAAGGAATGAAAGAATTCAATAAGTTTTTTGGTATTAATTGGATACACAATACGCCTAATATTTGCGTATTGGAAAATAGAAAACAAATAAATGCTTTATATAGAAATGATAAAACCGAAGCTTGGATTATTGGTTTTTCTAAAGAAAATATTTTTTATATTCTTGATAATAAGAAAATGGAAAGTGAAAGCAGCCATAAAAAACATTCAGATGAAAAATATACTGAACTTATTAAGCATGAATTATGCCATTCATTTTTCAGTATAGTTTCAAAAAAATATTACAATCCAAAATGGCTCACTGAAGGTGTATCAATATATTTGTCCGGTCAATTAAAAGATAAAAAGCCAGTTGAAAAATTTTCAAATTTTCTTGATTTTTATGAGCATGGCGGTGCCGGGGTTTATGCAGAAAGTGGAATGGTTATAAAACTTTTGTTAGATAATTTTGGAAAACAAAAATTGCTAAAATTGATTTCTAAATCTGGAGAAGCAAAAAATAAAAAAGACTTTGCAAAATTGTTCAAAAAAATATACGGCTTTGATTTGAATTATAAAAATTTTAATAGTTTACTTAAGAAAAAATAGTCATGATAGTTGTATTATTCATCGTCATTCTTGCTGCTTTGGTTTTTGTGCATGAGCTCGGGCATTTTGTCATGGCCAAGATTTTTGGTATAAGAGTGGATGAATTTGCCCTTGGTTTTCCGCCCAAAATAATAGGCTTTAAGAAAGGCGAGACAGAATACAATTTAAACCTTATACCGCTTGGTGGATATGTAAAAATTTTTGGCGAGGATGTCACCGATGAAACAACTTCCGGTCCGGACAGCAAAAGAAGTTTTATAAATGCGGCAAAATGGAAACAAATTGTCGTTCTTTTGGCCGGTATTCTTATGAATATAATTTTTGCCTGGATTTTGATTTCAATTTCTTTTAATTTTGGAATGCTTACCTCGATCGAAAATCAGTATGCAAGTAATGCAAAAAATGTTTCGGTAATGGTTTTGTCCGTGCTAAAAGGTTCCCCGAGCGATTTGGCCGGACTCAAAGAAGGCGATTCTATTTTGGAAATTGATTCTGGAAAAACAAAAATAGTTTCTCCAAGCACCACTGATATTCAAAATATTATTTCTGAAAGCAACCAAAGTATAAATATTGAATATCAAAGAGCAAATGCGACTGGAACTGTAAATATTGTTGCTACAAATGGAATTGTCGCCGGCAAAAAAGCTATTGGTATTTCCATGGGACTTGTCGGAATTGTAAAATTCGGTTTCTTCCAATCTTTTGTCGAGGGTGCAAAACTTACTGCAATTGAAGTCTCAAGCATTGCTCAAGGAATTTATGGTTTCATTGTCGGAGCTTTCAAAGGACAAAGTGGTTTGCTTTCCCAAATCACAGGTCCTGTCGGAATTGAAGGAATGGTTGGCCAAGCAAGCAGCATGGGAATTTCATATCTTTTAGGTTTTATCGCGCTGATTTCAATAAATCTTGCGATGCTGAATCTTGTTCCTTTTCCTGCGCTTGATGGTGGAAGAATTTTATTTGTTTTGATTGAAACAGTTATCAGAAAAAGAATAAAGCCCGCGATTGCAAACTGGGCAAACACAATCGGTTTTGTTCTTCTCATTGCACTGATGCTTTTTGTGACTTACAAAGATATTTTGAGATTGATTAAATAAAATATTTTTCGCTCTAAATTTTAATTTTGATTTTTAATATATCAGCATGAAAATTTACAACTAGTCAAGAGTTTTGTTTTAGCGTAAAATAATGTAATATTTAGGCCATATGAGACAATCAAAGTTGCTTACAAAGACCCGCAAAGAAGGTCCTAAAGATGAAGTATCAAAAAATGCAAATCTCCTTATTCGCGCAGGATTTATAAATAAAGAAATGGCCGGAGTTTATGATTTTTTGCCGCTCGGACTTCGCGTCATGCAAAAAATTGAAAATATAATCCGCGATGAGATGAACAAGCTCGGCGGTTTGGAAATGAAAACTTCAATCATTCAAAGCAAAGAAGTTTGGGAAAAATCAAACAGGTGGAGCGATGAATTGGTTGATAATTGGTTCAAAACAAAATTAAAAAATGGCACTGAAGTCGGCTTGTCTTTTACGAATGAAGAAGCTTATGCAAATATTTTAAAGCAATATATCAGCTCATATAAAGATTTGCCGGTCTATCCGTATGATTTTAAAAGTATTTTCAGGAATGAAGCGAGAAGCAAGTCCGGAATATTGAGAGGAAGAGAATTTTATTGGAAAGCGATGTATTCTTTTTCAAAAGATGAAAATGAGCATGATGAATTTTATGAGAAATCAAAAATTGCTTATAAAAATATTTTTAACAGAGTCGGCATCGGACATCTGACTCATCTTACTTTCGCATCCGGCGGAACTTTTTCAAAATTTTCTCATGAATTTCAGGCCGTAACTCCAGCTGGCGAAGATACGATTTATTTTGATGAAAAAAAGAAAATTGCCGTAAACAGAGAAGTGTATAATGACGAAGTTTTAAAGAGTCTCGGTTTGGAAAAAAATAAATTGGTTGAACTCAAATCAATCGAAGTCGGAAATATATTTTCTCTCGGCACAAAATTTTCCGAACCGTTTGATTTGAAATATAAGAATGAAAAAAGCGAAGATAAATTTGTAGTTATGGGAAGTTATGGCATTGGTCTTGGAAGATTGATGGGAACTGTTGTGGAGATTCTTTCTGATGAAAAGGGAATGATTTGGCCTGTATCCATTGCACCTTTCAAAGTCCATCTTGTCGAGCTGGTTTCAGAAAATATCAAAGTCAAAGAGACTGCGGAAAAGCTTTATAATGAGCTTGCAAAAGCCGGAATTGAGGTGTTATATGATGATAGAAATGCGCGCGCCGGAGAAAAGTTCAATGATTCCGATTTAATAGGAATTCCGTTAAGAATAGTTGTCAGCGAAAAAGGTTTGGAAAAAGGCGAGTTTGAAATCAAACAGAGAATGGATGGAAAAGTTTTGAGTCTTAAAGAAAATGAGATTATAAATTTTGTTGAAAAATATAAATAATTATTGCCGTTAATTTAAAACATGCTTGATAATTTAAAGAAAAAATTAAATAAATACTTATATAACGATATAGGAATAGACCTAGGTACTGCAAATACTCTGGTTTATCTTTCTGGAAAAGGAATCGTTATCAACGAGCCGTCTGTTGTCGCGATGAATCAAAAAACAGGAAGAGTTGTTGCTGTCGGAACGCAAGCAAAAGAAATGCTCGGAAGAACTCCTCCGCATATTGTTGCAGTAAGACCGCTTGTTGACGGAGTCATTTCCGATTTTGAAGTTACCGAAGAAATGATTGCATACCTTATAAAAAAAGCTGAAGAATTTTCTCCAAAAATGTTCGGTCCGAGAGTTGTTGTAGGAGTACCAAGCGGAGTAACGAATGTTGAAATTCGCGCAGTTCGCGACGCTACGAGAAATGCCGGCGCTCGTGAAGTTCATATTGTAGAGGAGCCGATGGCTGGAGCAATTGGAATCCGACTTCCTATAAATGAGCCTATCGGAAGCATGGTTATAGATATCGGCGGAGGAACTACGGATATTGCCATCATATCTTTGGGCGGAATTGTCAGATCCAAAAATCTGCGAATCGCCGGCGATAAATTAAATAACGATATCATCAGCTATATAAGAAGCGAATTCAAGATTTTAATTGGTGAAAAGACTGCAGAAAACGTAAAAATGTCTATAGGTGCGGTTGTTCCTGGAGAACATTTGGAAGCACCGATAAAAGGAAGGGATTTGATAACCGGTCTGCCAAGAGAAGTTATTTTGACTGATGCGGACATCAGAGAAGCCATGGCTGCTTCGATTGAAAGCTTGGTTGAAGCGACAAAAGAAGTTTTGGAAACTACTCCTCCTGAAATTCTTACAGACATCATGCAAAGAGGGATTTATCTTTTTGGCGGCGGAGCTCTTATCAAAGGTCTTGATAGGCTTTTAAGCGATTATCTAAAGATACCGGTGAAATTTGTCGATGATCCATTGACCGCAGTAGCGAGAGGAACCGGAGTCATACTTGAAAATATGGAGCTTTACAGCGAATCGTTAATTCAAAATGAAGATGAACTTCCACCTAAGAAATAATTTTTCAGACAAGGAAAATACGGGAAGAAATATTTTCTTAGCGATTATTTTTTTGGCAATAATTGTATTTATTTTTTCTTTGTCATGGACAAGAAATATTTTGTTCAGTGTAGGCTCTCCTCTTTGGTCTGTAAAAAATGAAGTTTCATATTTTTTTGAGGAAAATATCAGTTTGCTGAATTCAAAATCAAATTTGATTGCGGAAAATGATTCACTCGAGGTGCAGATAAAATCCGATGCAGAAAATCAGGCATTGTACGGCGTGCTTCAGGCTGAAAATAGCGATTTGCAAAATATTTTGAATAGAAAAAACAGTAATCAAAATCTTCTGCTTTCTTCCGTTTTAGTCAAACCATTTTTGTCTCCATACGACACTCTTTTAATAGATGTCGGTTCATCAACCGGCGTAATTGTCGGCGATAAAGTTTTGTATAATGGCGACACTTTTATAGGATATATTTCACAAGTCTATGAGAATACTTCAAAAGTCACATTGTATTCTTCACCTGGCGAAAAAGTCGATGTTTTGATCGGCAGCGATTCCATAGAAAAAGAAGCAACTGGCTTGGGCGGAGGAAATTTTAATGTCGAAATACCGAAAGAAAGCGATATAAAAGAAGGCGATGCGATAACAATACCGTCTATTTCTACAAATGTTTTTGGCATTGTTGAAAAAATAGAATCAAAAGATTCTGATTCATTTGAAACTATATTGTTCAAAAGTCCGGTTAATATTTCTGAATTAAAATTTGTTGAAATTGATTTGGATAATAAAAAATAATATGGCTAGAATTTTAATAAATCTGCTGATTGTTCTTTCAGTATTTGTTTTTCCGCCATATGTATCGGCGCTCATAATTTTATTGGCAATATTTTTCATAAATAATTTTTTTGAGGCGATTGCCTGGGGAGCGCTTATAGACATATTATACGGAGGCGGAACAATTTTTGGTTTGCATTTTGCATATTTTTTTACAGCAATAATTTTTATTTTTTATCTGTTTTCCTTTAAATTTAAAAAAATGCTAAGATTGTCTTTCCGATAGAAATTTTATCATGGCTAGAAAATTCAGAGACTTTTTTAAAAGCAATCCATATGAAAAGAGGATTAAAGACATTGATCCTGATGAAATATTTCTTGATTCCCAAAATCTGCCCAAGTTTGATGTAAATCAGTTTGAAGGCAGGCTGGAAAAACCTATTCCTCAGAGCACTTTTGCAATATTTGGCATAGCTTGTTTTTTGATTTTTATAGTTTTCTTTTTTCGTTCATTCGATCTGCAAATTGTTAATGGAAAAATTTATTTTCAGAGAAGCCAGAATAATATGCTGGATGATACTGTGCTTTTTGCAAACAGGGGAATTATTTCTGATAGGAATGGAACTCCGCTCGCATGGAATGTTACAAGTTCTAGCACGGATGATCAAGCTTTTTCATTGAGAAAATATATTGATTTGCCGGGCTTGGCACATGTTCTAGGTTATGTTAAATACCCTTCAAAGGATAGCTCAGGATTTTATTACACTGAAGACTTTACTGGAAAAGCTGGAGTTGAAAAATATTATAACGATACTCTTTCCGGTACGAATGGAATGAAAATTGTCGAAGTCGATGCTGCTGGAAAATTGCAATCTGAAAGTGTTGCAGAACCTCCGGTTGATGGACAAAATTTGACCTTGTCGATAGATTCTAAATTGCAGAATGAAATGTACAATACGATTTCATCTTTGGCACAGAGCGTAGGATTTACAGGAGGTGCCGGCGTGATCATGAATGTAAATACTGGCGAAGTTCTGGCTATGACAAGTTATCCCGAATATAATTCCCAAATTTTGACTGATGGCACAGATACTGCAGCCATAAATCAATATTTGACGAATAAAAATAATCCATTTTTAAACAGAATCACGGATGGTCTTTATACTCCCGGCTCGATTGTAAAACCATATATGTCCATGGCAGCTTTGACTGAAAATATAATCGATCCGAATAAAAAAATATTGAGCACAGGATCGATTTCAATTCCAAATCCCTATAATCCGTCAATTCCATCTGTCTTCAATGATTGGCGTCCTCAAGGATGGATAGATATGGAGCAAGCGATAGCAGTTTCTTCCGATGTTTATTTTTATGAAGTCGGAGGAGGATATCAGGATCAGAAAGGTTTGGGAATAAATCTTATAAAAAAATATATGAATATGTTCGGCTTGGGAGAAGATTTGCCGAACGGATTTTTCAGCGGAGAAACTGGAACTGTTCCTGATCCAGCGTGGAAAGCTGTAAACTTCAACGGACAAGCATGGAACATCGGAGATACATATCACACTTCAATCGGACAATATGGTTTTCAAGTCACGCCGATACAAATGGTAAGAGCTGTCGCCAGCATTGCCAATAATGGTAAACTCATGGATCCTTCAATTTTGTCGGGAGGAAATCCAAATGATTTTATACAGTTGAATTTAAGTCCGTCCAATTTCCAGATAGTCAGAGATGGAATGCATCTTGGAACTCAGACTGGCGGAGTCGCAGTCGGATTGGATGTTAATTATCTTTCACTCGCTGCAAAAACAGGAACTGCCGAGCTTGGTACGCAAAAAAAATTCGTCAATTCTTGGGTTACCGGATTTTTCCCATATAACAATCCCCAGTATGCCTTTGTTGTGATAATGGAGAAAGGACCAGAAAGCAATACTCTCGGCGGAGTTTATGTAATGCGACAAGTTTTGGATTGGATGCATGTGAATGAACCGCAGTATCTGCAATAAAATTAGTTATATTAAATAAGACCTATTTTGACTTTGGAGCAAAAAATTGCTAAAATACTGGCAAGTTTTATTAATTAAATTTCGAATATCGTTGCACCTAAATATGATGTCTGTGTAGCGTAATTTCGCAAAACCAATATGGAAGAAAAAAGAGAATATCTCACAAAACAGAAATACGATGAATTGGTAGCTGAACTTAAAGAATTGAAAAATGTCAAAAGAAAAGAAGTTGCCGAAGCACTCGATTATGCGAGAGGTCTTGGAGATTTGTCAGAAAATGCCGAATACCATGAAGCGAGATCACAGCAAGCTGATATTGAAGAAAGAATAATAAAGATTGAAAATGTGCTTACGAATACAACTGTTGTCGAGGATAAGCATGGAGATCATGTTGTCATAGGTAGCACTGTTGTCGTGGAAAAACCTGATGGTTCAAAAAAGATGACGCTAAAAATAGTCGGTTCAACAGAGTCAGATATTTCATTGGGTAAAATTTCAAACAGATCTCCAATCGGCGCAGCTGTTTTGGGAAAAAAGAAAGGAGACAGTTTCTCTTTCATGAGTCCATCAGGAAAAATGGAATATAAAGTTGTAGATGTCAAATAAATAAAATAAATGTCTTCTCTTGAAGAATTGGTAAATATAAGAATAGAAAAATTAAAACTGCTCGAAAAGGCGGGAATGAATCCGTATCCGTCGGTTTCAAAAAGGGAATATCCTTTGTCCGAAATTATTTCCGATTTCGAAAAAATATCAAAAAATAAATCGGTAATTCTTGCCGGAAGAATCATGGCGATAAGAGGACAAGGCGGTCTTGTGTTTTTTAATATAAATGACGGCACGGCGACTTTTCAAGGACTTCTGAAAAAAGACGAGATGGACGAAAAAGTTTTTGACTTGTTTCAAAATGCGATCGACATCGGCGATTTTGTAGAAATAAACGGAAAACTTTTCATCACAAAAAGAGGAGAAAAAACTCTTCAAGTTGAGAATTGGAAAATTCTTACAAAGAGCTTGAGACCATTGCCTGAAAAATGGCATGGTATACAGGATGAAGAAGAAAGATTAAGAAAAAGATATTTAGATATAATATTCAATCCCGAAGTAAAAGATACTATAGAAAACAGAGCGAAATTTTTCAGCTCGATGAGAAAATTTTTGGTAGAAAAAGGATTCATGGAAGTTGATACTCCTGTTTTGGAAAATACCGCAGGTGGCGCTGAAGCAAAGCCTTTTGTCACCCATTATAATGCTTACGACACGGATGTTTATCTGAGAATATCCCCGGAACTTTGGCTAAAGCGTCTCATGGTTGCGGGTTTTCCAAAGATTTATGAAATAGGCAGGATTTTCAGGAATGAAGGAGCCGATGCTGAGCATTTGCAGGATTATACGATGATGGAATTTTATTGGGCGTATGCAGATTATCATGATGGCATGAAACTCGTGGAAGAAATGTATAAATATATCGCCCAAGAAACTTTTGGGACTCTGAAGTTTAAAATAAAAGATTTTGATGTCAATCTAGGAGGAAAATGGGAAACATACGATTATGTAAAAATCATAAAAGAAAAAACAGGTATAGACATTCTTTCAGCGGATGTAAAAGATATCGAAAAGAAACTTAAAGAATTGAAAGTGGAATATGACAGCAAAGGTTTTAATCTGAACAGAGGAATCGATTCTTTGTGGAAATTTTGCAGAAGACAGATTGGCGGTCCAGGTTTTCTCATTAATGTTCCGGTTATGATGGAGCCTTTGGCAAAAAGAATGGAAAATAATAAAAATCTCGTTGAAAGATTCCAGGTTATTCTTGCCGGTTCGGAAAATGGCAAAGGTTTCAGCGAGCTCAATGATCCGATGGACCAGATGAACAGATTCAAAGAACAGGCAAAGCTCAGGGAAGGCGGAGATGAAGAAGCACAAATGATGGACGGAGATTTTGTTGAAGCGCTTGAATATGGAATGCCACCGACTTGCGGATTCGGACTTTCTGAAAGATTGTTCAGTTTTCTTGCCGACAAGCCGATAAGAGAATGTCAGATTTTCCCGTTTATGAGGCCGAAAGATTAAATTTTTTATAAAAAATATTAAAACTAAAAAAAGATTTTCACATTGTGAAAATCTTTTTTTAGTTTTTTTGAGCGATTTTTCCTGAAAAATTACTCGAACTGTTGATAACTGGATTTTTAATTTTCATCTTTTTAAATAATTTTAAATTAACCTTATTTTAGGCTGTAAAAATAGGAATTTTTTTTGTATTTTTCTGTGATGAGAGTGAGTATTTTTGTTGCATAGTGGGATAAAGTGCTATAAAATATACTACATGTGGGATGAAGTGGGATTTAAACTTTTTCTCAACAAAAAACTATTATGCTTATTGGAGAATATTCACCCGTAAAAATTTATTAAAATTTTCTCGGGCAAAGCACATTAGATATAGAGATTTGCGTAAAATAAATAATTTATTTAAAAAACATGCTAATAGGAGAATATATACATACGCTGGACGAAAAAAAGAGAGTTTCTCTTCCTATTAAATTTCGCAAAGAAGTCGGCAAAAAAATAATAGTTACTGCCGGACTTGATAATTGCCTTTGGATTTTTACGATTGCTCAGTGGAAAAAAATCTCTGAAAAACTTTCAAATTTCTCAATGCTTCAAGCGGATAACAGAAGCTTCAACAGATATATGTTTGGTTCTGCTACAGAAGTTGAAGTCGATACAATCGGCAGGATTCTTCTTCCTGATTTTTTGGTTTCAAGAGCAGTTCTAAAAAACAAAGTCGCAGTCGTCGGAGTACAGGACAGGATAGAAATTTGGAATGAAACATCTTGGAAGGAATACAAAGAAGTGGTTGAAAAGAAGGCCGATCAGTTAGCGGAAAAACTCGGACAAGCAGGCGCGCTTTAATAAAATGATACACAAGACAGTTCTTTTAAATGAATCAATAGAAAAGCTGAATCTCAAAGATGGATCAATCTACTTTGACGGGACTTTGGGAGGTGCAGGACATTCTTCGAAAGTCTGTTCTGATTTTGGAGATAAAGTCAGAATCATCGCTACCGATAGGGATAATCTTGCAATAAGAAATGCCGAAGAAAAACTTTCAAAACTCGGATGCAAGGCAGATTTAATTCTTTCAGATTACAGAAATATCGATGCGGTTTTGAAAAATCTTGGGGTCGGAAAAGTTGACGCAATACTTCTTGACTTGGGACTTTCTTCAGATCAGCTTGATGCTTCGGGAAGAGGATTTAGTTTTAAAAATAATGAACCGCTTCTCATGACTTTTTCCGAAGATAATCAAAAAGTCGATGCACAAGTGATATTGAATAATTGGAGCGAAGAAACGATAGCGGATATTTTATACGGATACTCGGATGAAAGATATTCAAGAAGAATTGCAAAAGCTGTCGTTTCAGCGAGAAAAATCAAACCCATAATGACGACATTCGATTTGGTGGAAATTATCAGAAGTGCGGTGCCGGCAGTTTACCAAAGAGGAAAAACGCATTTCGCCACGAAAACTTTCCAAGCTTTAAGAATCGCGGTGAATGATGAAATTACGGCACTCAAAGATGGAATGAGAAAAGGCTGGGAATTGCTGAACATAGGCGGAAGGATGGCAATAATTTCATTTCATAGTGTTGAAGACAGGGAAGTAAAATTTTTTTTCAAGAATAAATCTAAAAATGAAGAAGGAAAGCTTATAAATAAAAAACCGATAATTCCAACAGATGAAGAAGTCAGGGAAAATCCGAGGTCGAGAAGCGCAAAATTGAGAGTGATAGAAAAAATTAAATAAAAAATAAAATGGTCAGACAAATAATAAAAAATCAAATAGAAAAAATCGAATACAGGGAAAAGAAAATCTTTTGGTCTCTCTTCTCTGTATTTGTATTTTTCATAATTTCATATGGTTTTTTGCTGAATGGCGCAATAATGAATGCAGTTTCAAAACAAAATATTGAAGATCAGATGACGTCGCTCGGCTCGGATGTCAATTCTTTGGAATCACAGTATTTAGGAATGGAAAACGGAATATCAATGGATTTGGCTATGTCTCGAGGTTTTGTCCAAATTTCATCGGATAAATTTGCAACAATTGAACCTGCTCAGAAAGCCTTATCATTGTCTATAAATGAAAACTAATGCTTTTCAAAATAAAGTAAGGATATTTTTTTGTTTTATCGTTCTCTTTGCTTTTCTCATGGTTGTTCGGTTGTATTTTCTGCAGATAGTTTATGGAAAAAATTATACGGAGAAAGCTAACACTCAGTACACGAATATTTCGGTAGATACTTACGACAGAGGCAATATATTTTTTCAGGATAAAGATGGAAATCTGCTCACAGCTGCTGGCTTGAAAACCGGTTATATTTTGGCGATCAATCCGAAATTGATGGCAACCGATACTGATGAATATTACAATAAGATTTCTGCAATCATAACTATTGACGAAAGTGATTTCTACTCCAAAGCTTCGAAAGTAAATCAATCATATGAAGTCATAGCGCAGCAAGTTTCTGAAGACGACATTAAAAAAATAGATGATCTCAATTTGACCGGGACTTATAATCAGTCAAGAAAATTGGAGATATTATCCCGGAAACAGTTTGGCTTCAAATGTTGTCGGTTTTGTTGGATATGATAATAGCGGAACGACTATTGAAGGAAGATATGGACTTGAAAAATATTATGATAGTAATTTGGTAAGGAATGACAGCGACATGTATTTGAATTCTTTTGCCGAAATATTTTCGAATATAAAAAATAGTTTTGTAGATTCCACGGATAGGGAAGCTGACATCGTAACTTCAATTGATCCGGAAGTTCAGGATTATGTAGAAAAGGAAATTGCCGCAACAAATCAGAAATGGCATTCGCAAACTACAGGAGCAATCGTGATAGATCCGATGACTGGAGAAATATATGCTATGGCAACTTATCCGACATTTGATCCGAACAATTTGAAAGATGTTACAGATGTCAGCGTGTTTGCGAATCCAATGGTTTCAAATGCATATGAAATGGGCTCGATTATAAAACCGCTCACTATGGCTGCAGGTCTTGATTCTGGCGCAATCACTGTATCAACAACTTATACTGATACGGCTTCAATCACAGTTGATGGAAGCACAATTCATAATTATGATGACCGTGGACGCGGAGTAATTCCAATGCAACAGATTTTAAATCAATCTTTGAATGTCGGCGCATCGTTCATCGCAACAAAAATGGGCAAGCCAACAATGCTTAAATATTTTGAAGGGTATGGAATCGGTTCTGAAACCGGAATTGATTTGCCTAGCGAGGCCGCAGGAAATATCAGCAACTTATTGGATAATTTGAATAATAAAAAACAAGTTGAATATGATACGGCATCTTTTGGACAAGGAATTTCCATGACGCCGATTATTACTGCGTCTGCCTTGTGTGTTCTTGCAAATGGCGGAAAACTTATCATTCCGCATGTCGTGAAGGAAATAGATTATAAAGTCGGTCTTCCTCAAATAATTGATTATACAAATGAAGCGAAGCAAGTTTTGAAACCGCAGACATCGGAAGAAATTACGCAGATGCTCATCAATGTTGTCGATCAAGCTCTTGCAAACGGTCAGAGAAAAATGGCACATTACAGCATCGCGGCAAAAACCGGAACGGCGCAAATAGCCCGCCCGGCAAATGAAGGTGGAGGTTATTATACAAATGTTTATCTCCATTCATTTTTTGGATATTTTCCTGCTTACAATCCACGCTTCCTTATTTTTCTTTACACATATGAGCCGCAAGACGATACGAATCCTCAAGCGGACGAGTATGCATCGCAGACTCTCACGGATCCATTTTTTGACATTACGCATTTCCTTATAAACTATTATCAGATACCGCCGGACAGATAAATAAATTGCCAATTTTTATAAGGAAAATATGCTAGAATAAAAAAACTTGTCCCGTTAAAAATTCAGTTAAGGTCAAAGGAAAATTACGTGCAATAGAAATAATAATAATCAAAAAAGTCGTAAAGTTTAATAAGTAAAATTTTGTACTGAGATGAAATCAACATTCAAAAAAATTGTATCGCTAATAATCAGGTTTGAAGCAATTTTGATTATCAAAAAATACAAGCCGAAAATAATTTCTGTTACTGGAAGCGTTGGCAAGACTTCGACGAAAGATGCGATTTTTGCCGTCATGTCGAGCACATTTTCTGTCAGAAAAAGCGAGAAGAGCTTCAACAGCGATATAGGAATTCCTTTGACTATTTTGGGATGTCCGAATGCATGGTTCAATCCCATAAAATGGCTTGGAAATATTTTACGAGGTTTGGAAATAATTATTTTCAATTCGAATTATCCGAAATGGCTTATTCTTGAAGTTGGAGCAGACAGGCCGGGAGATATAAAATCAGTTTCAAAATGGCTGAAGTCTGATATCGTGGTTCTCACTGCTTTTGCTAAAGTTCCCGTTCATATTGAATTTTTCAAAGACAGGGAAGCTGTGATAAGAGAAAAAAAATATCTTGTTGATGCACTGAAACGCGACGGAACACTTATTGTAAATGGCGATGATGAAGATTCTATGAAAATAAAAGAAGGCGCGAAAAACATTTCTTTTGTTTATGGAACGGATAAAACTGCCGATTTGATTGCAAGCGAAGTCAAATTTTACTATGACAATGAAGGTGAAATAGAAGGCACAACTTTTAAAGCACAACATGATGACAACATCGTTCCAATTTTTATAAAGAATTCATTGGGAGCAAAAAGCATTTATTCTTCCTTGGCTGCCATCGCTGTCGGATTGACTCAAAAAATAAATTTGGTCAAATCTGGAGAAGCATTGATGAATCTGGAAGCATCAAAAGGAAGGATGAGAATAATAAAAGGCATAAAAAATACTACAATCATCGATGACACTTACAATTCATCTCCGATTGCTCTTTCTTCTGCTCTCCAAACTTTGAAAGAAATAAAACCAAAAAATAAAGGCAGAAAAATCGCTGTTCTTGGTGATATGATGGAACTCGGAAAACATTCTGTCGATGAACATTATAAGGCAGGGAAGCTTGTGGCTGAAGTCTGTAAGATTTTGATTACTGTTGGTATTCGTTCCAGAAAAATGGCTGAAGGAGCTTTGGATGGGCTCATGGATGAAGGAAAGATATTTCAATTTGAAACTTCTAGCGAAGCAGGTTTATTTTTGCAGGATTTATTGAAAGAAAATGATATAATACTAGTGAAGGGTTCGCAGACTACGAGAATGGAAAAAGTTGTGGAAGAAGTCATGCTTGAACCCGAAAAGGCCGGAGATTTATTAGTAAGACAAGAAGAAGATTGGAAAAATAAATAAAATGACAATACCAGAAAATAAACAGGAAAGTAATAATGTAGAACAGAATCAGAAGGATTTTTTTGATATGATTCCTACAAAAGAAAGGAATGCATTTCAATATGTTCTTTTGAAAAAGATGGGAGCAGAGAGAGGAAATCATGAATTACAATCGGAGTTATCAACAAATTTTAGCGCAGATATGCACCGAATTATTGATGATACTAGCAGGAAAGATAATAAACAAATAAGAGCTTTGATTATGGAAGGGAAAAATGAAGAAGCTGCGGAAATTGTCGATAAAATCCTAAAAAAAGAAATATACAATTAAAAATAAAAGCCGGGTTTTAATTCCCGGCTTTTGTTTTTTGTTTTCTCGAGTTTCCGATTATTCTGCGATAATCGAATTCTTCGTTTCTTTTTTTCCTTTCGTCGATTACAGGTTTTTTCTTTCTGAAATACATAATCAACACATATGCTATGTTAATTATGATTAAGAACAGAAAAACCCATTTAAAAAAATTCCACATTTCTTTTGCATATTCCACGAACACAAAAATAAGTCCCATCAATTTGATGTCTCCCATTTTTTACCTCCTTCGAGATTTTTTTCTGATCAGATATTATAATGAAATTCAACTAAGGTCAAGTATTTAAAGTTCAAATAAACGGAGTCGAGTTTTTCCAGTCTAAGTCGAAAGTTTTGCTCAATGGGCCGATTATTTCTTGATTGCCGATTATTATGCCGAGCTCGCGATTATCATCCATTGAGCCTGTGGAAAAATTCTCGGAGCCGACGAATGCTTTCTTATCATCGACAAGAATTATTTTTGCATGGATATAAATTGAAGCATCGGATGAAAAAGTTCTGACATGAACTCCAGCTGATGAAAGTTTTTGAAAAGCAGTTTTCCAGTCGCTTGAATAAGTCATATCGACTTCGACATTCACTCCGCGCTTTGCAGCCGTTTCAAGCGCGCTGATAACGTCGGAGTCTGACATTTCTTCGTTGTAGATTTCAACTGAAGATTTTGCGTTATTGATAAGCGACAGAAGGGAAGTTTTTGAATTTGGGCTCCAAATTAAATCATCTCCATTAAGAGTTGAAATTTTATTATTCTGCCAATCCGCATTAAAAGTTTTTTCAATCGCTGAAATATCATTTTGATCTTCATCATTAATTCCAAAATCTCTGTCGCTCGCATAATATTGCGGAGTGAAATTAAAAGTCATAATAAGTGCGTCATTTCCATCGATGACAATAGTTTTTTGATGAGTCAGAGCAAAATACGACGGCGACCATCGGACAGGAATATTATTTGTTTGCAGATATGAATAAGCCGATTCATTCGCGGTTTCTTGTTCGCCATAATAACCCTTGTTCAAAATAACACGGACGGAAACTCCTCGCTTTTCAGCTGATGCAAGAGCCTGTTCAATCTGCTTGTCTTCAAACTCATACATTACAAGATCGATGGATTTTTTTGCATTATTAATCAATGAAATAATCGGTGTGATGCCGTCGTCCGGCTCGATAATCAAACTAGTCGAAGCAGTATTTTCGCTTTTTAAAGTTTGAGTATTTGAATTTTTTGAATTGGAATTTGTTTTATTTCCGACGGCAAAAATAATAGCCAAAATAATTATTATTCCCGCGGAGAAAATTATTTTATTAATTTTTTTCACAAATTGAATGATAGCATTATTTTTTCAAATATTATATTATTGCCGGATGGAAATGATTTTATTATCGATCGGGACATTTTTCTCCACTTTCTTGGGCGGGTTTTTTTTAATCAAAAATAAAGATAAATTACACAGAGTTCTCGGCTTTACCGCTGGTGTGCTCATGGGCGTCGTGTTTTTTGATATTTTTCCCGAAATAATCGAGCTCATCAATAAGAACAATTTTAGTATTACGAATGTCATGATTGCGCTGATTTTAGGTTTTTTAATTTTTCATATTTTTGAGAAATCGATTTTGATACATCATTCTCATGAAGAAGAATATGCAGATCACAAACATCCTCATATTGGAATAGCATCAGCAATAGCTTTAGCGGGGCACAGCTTCATGGATGGTGTTGGCATTGGTCTAGGTTTTCAAGTTAATCCAACAGTCGGACTTTTGATTGCAATCGCTGTTATCGCTCATGATTTTACCGATGGCATGAATACTGTCGGCTTGATGCTTGTAAATAAAAATACAGTTGAAAAAACAAGATGGTTTTTATTGCTCGATGCTTTTACTCCAGTTCTTGGCGCAGCTTCAACTTTGCTTTTCAGATTACCCGAAAGTTTTTTAGTTTTGTATCTTGGATTTTTTGCAGGTTTTCTTCTTTATATCGGAGCGAGCGATATTTTGCCCGAAGCTCACAGCAAACATAGCTCTTTCAAAACAATTGCACTCACTATTGCCGGATTGATTTTAATTTTTATTGTGACGAGGTTTGTTTAACCTCTTTTAAATTTGTGACCTTACGGGGAATCGAACCCCGATTCCAGCCTTGAGAAGGCCGTGTCCTAACCGTTAGACGATAAGGCCAAAATATTTACTTAACACGGACAAATATAACAGTTTTTGATGTTTTGAACAAATAAAAAAAGGAACTGGAGTAAATATTTTTCCAGTTCCCAATTTTTAGTTTTTACGAGGACTTAGCGAAAGTCCCAAAAAGTGCATCGATGTTAAATTCCCTTTTTTTCGCCTGGATTATTTTTTCCGTATCGGCGTCTTCAACTGTTGGTACTAACAATCCTTTTTTTGCCAGGATTGCTAGGCCATTTTTTACACTTTCTGTTTCTGAGACGTTTTCTGTCTTCTGCTGTTCAGTCATTCTAATCCTCCTCAGACTAAAAATAGTTTTGTGAGACGAGTCTCACATGGAAAAACATTTTACCACCATCAAAAATATTGTCAAATAAAAATAAAAAAAGGGAAGCAACATGTGCCTCCCTTATTTTGCACTCAAACTTTTAGTCGATGTGTCTGAATGGCTCGACAAATAGTAACATTTGCCGAGAAGCTAATTCTGCTTTCTTTATTTGCTTTTCGAAAGCTTCCTTTTCAGCTTTTTTCTTTTCAGCTTCAGCTGCTGCTCTTCTTGCTTCAGCTTCAGCCATTGCTTTTTTTGCTTCTCTGTTGTGAAAAGCCTTCAAAGAATTTCTTCTTGTCATTTCTGCCTGGAAGAGATCAAAGCTTATTCCAGCGGCATCTGCACCTTTAATAATCGCCTCACTATGGTGATTTTTATAGTAAGGGAACTCTGCCTGCAAATCGCGAAATTCTTTTATTGCTATTTCGTAAATTGCCGGATCCATCAATTGTCTTTCGAGCTCAGCTAAACTTTTCATTTTTACCTCCCGGTAAAATATTTTATTTTGTTGAAAGAACTATTAACTTCAAATTATTATAACCTCA
Source organism: uncultured bacterium (assembly GCA_963798465.1). GTDB lineage: Bacteria > Patescibacteriota > Minisyncoccia > Phycocordibacterales > GWA1-40-21 > Bog-1340. The sequence goes on from CAWCTC010000001.1 coordinate 443,000, forward strand.
TATATGACATTTTGTCAAATAAAAAAGCGAGACTTAAATCTCGCTTTCTCTATCGTCATAATATCGGACTCTCCCTTCTTCATCTTTCCATGCAAGTCCGGAATCAATATCTCTTTCCTCCTTTTCTTCTTTTGTTTCAATTTCAGATTTCGGTTTTCCCCAGTCTGCTAAAGTTTTTGCAATATTTTTCGTGTCCCAGCCGGTTTCTTCTGAGACTTTTCCTATGCAAACTCTCATTGAGTATTCAGAATTATTTTTTATTTCCATTGCCATACGAGCTGCATCATCCAAAGTGTATTCTTTTTCCACTTTTTTTTCGGATGGTACAATAGTTATCTTAGGCCACTTTTCCATAGTTTTTAAAATTATTTTATCAAGCTTTCAATGACTTCTTTTACCATCATTCCGTCTGCTTTGCCTTTAAGCTCTTTCATAATTCCGCCCATGAATTGGCCGATTTTAGATTTGTCGACAGTGCCGGCTTCGGCGATTTTCTTGCTGACAATTTTTTCGATTTCATCTCGGCTCATCAGCTGCGGCAATAATGCTTCAAGTATTTTCATTTCATCGGCTTCAGCTTTCACTAAATCCATTCTGTTTCCTTTGGTGAACTGATCGATTGAATCTTTTCTTTGCTTTATGAGTTTTCTAATTATCGTTGTTGCATCTTCATCTGAAAGCTCTTCTGTTGTTAATTTTTTTGCGATTATTTCATTTGTAAAAGCTGCAGATACTCCGCGTAGAACCATAAGGCGAAATGCATCTTTTTTAATCATCGCTTCTTTTATTCCATCTTTGATTTGTTTGTGTAGTGACATTTTTTTTTGAATGAATTATGAATAATGTTTAACTTCTAAATATTACCATATTTTTAATTTATTGGTATAATGATTTTTATGGATACAGCGACAACATTGATAGTTTTGATAGTAATTTTAACTGCTATAGTTATTGTACTTCTGGCTATAGTTATTAAAAAAACTGGCAAAAATACTAATGAAAATAAAGCCGAAGATATCGGCCTCAAGCTTATTCTCGAGCAGATAAATGAGCTCAATCGAACAGTTGATAAAAAAATGGGCGAGAGTTCAAAGGAAATGCACGAATCGCTCAAATATCAGTCGACTGAATCTTTCAATATTATTCGTGACATCACAGAAAAGCTCACACGACTCGATGAGACGAACAAGCAAGTCGTTTCTTTTGCCGATCAACTCCAATCACTTCAAGATATTCTAAAAAATCCAAAACAAAGAGGAATTCTCGGCGAATATTATTTGGAAACTTTATTAAAAAATGTTTTGCCGACTGGAAGCTTTCAGATGCAATATCCATTTGCTGATGGAACTATCGTTGATGCTGTCGTTTTTGTAAAGGATAAAATAATTCCGATTGATTCAAAGTTTTCTTTAGAAAATTATAATCGTTTGTCTGAAGAAAAAAATCCTGCAGAAAAAGAAAGATTGGAAAAACTTTTTAAGGAGGATTTGAAAAAAAGGATTGACGAGACTGCAAAATATGTAAAGCCGGGCGAGGGAACAATGGATTTTGCTTTTATGTTTATTCCGCACGAAGCGATTTATTATGATTTACTTGTGTCACAAGTCGGATCGATAAAAGTAAATACGAGAGATTTGGTTGAGTATGCGTTCAAGGAAAAGCATGTCATCATTGTTTCGCCGACATCTTTCTTGGCATATTTGCAAACTGTTTTGCAAGGTTTGAAAGCATTGCAGATTGAAGAATCAGCGAAAGATATTAAAAAGAATGTTGAAAGCTTGCAGAAGCATTTGAGAAGCTATCAAGAATATCAAGAGAAGCTCGGCAATGCACTTTCTACAACTGTAAGCCATTTCAATAATTCAAATAAAGAATTTAAAAAGATAGATAAAGATGTCGTAAGAATTACCGGAGTTGATTCTGATTTGGAAATTCTGGAAATAGCAAAGCCTGAAAGGGAAGATGAATAAATAAAATAAAAAAGAACCTTCTCAAATGAGAAGGTTCTTTTGTTTTTCAGTGTCAAATGGCGGAAGAAAATATATCGGTATTTCCTTGTGTGAAAATATCACAGCAAGTATTTTTCTTTTCTTGGCAATTTTTCTCGCTATAGATACCACGTCCTCGCCATCTTTAACTTCAAGTTTGATTTTTGATATGCCGCATTTTCTGTAGGCGCATATCATACACCATCCAGTTTTGCCTTTCCTCATAAGGCACCACCTTTCTTTTTGTACATTAGAAATTTTATTTCCTCCATGAATAAGAATAACAGAGGATGATATTTTTGTCCATAAAAAAACCGGGGCAAATGAGTCCCGGCCTTTTTCTATTTCATCTTTACTTTTTCTTTTTCTTCTTAAGGATTTTTTTTATTCCTTTTGTTACCTCCTTAATATCTTTTTCTGATACTTTGTTTATCTCATATTTTTCTATGACATAAACAAAATCTTTTAGGTTTTTCTTCACACTTCTTAAAGGAAGTAAAACATAAGCAATTTCTCCATCCTTAATTTCTCTAAAATTTTTTTCAGTCATGTAACCCTCCTGTGAGTTAAATTTTGGTAATTTACGTCCGAGAATTAGGCTAGCAGAATAGGTTATGTTTGTCCATTAAATAAAAGTAGGGCGGTTGATTACAACCGCCCTACAAACATATTTGAAATTAAAACATCATCTTTGGCCTAAGTTATAAGTATTGAGTCCTTTTAGAAATTCGGAATTAATATATGCCTCCAGTTTTTTATAATCTGTTTTGACATATGTTACTCCCCACATTTCTGCAATTTTCTCAATTTCCTCCATTGTTCCCAGTTTTTTGTAAATCAAGGTAGCATGGTGATTACCTCTGCCGTAATTGTTCTTGCTTAACGATGCTGTTAACCTCGGGCAGTTTTTTGGAGTCTCTTTCTTTTCATTAACCCCACTTATCTCCTCATGGACAGCTTTTATTATTGCTGCTTCCATAAGATGCAGGGAGGAATTCATCTGTTTGTAGATGACATTCTTTGCTAATGCGAGTGCCAGTATTTCTTTCTTTTCTCCCACATCCATGATTTTGATGTGGCATTCCAAACCTTTCCTTACAGGCATTACAAAAAATGAAACATGGTGAAATTCCTTGGCTTTTATTCTTTCGTCTTCGGTCACCATTTCTCTTTCTTCAGAAATGACAAAATGCCTTTTAGTTTTAAACTCCGTGGCAATTTCATTCATCTCCATTTTTTGTCCTCCTCCAAAGTTTTTTTAATATATTCTTCCTCAAAAACTCTATATTACTTTTTATATAATGTCAATAACCTTGAAAAACTTTCTTTACAAACATATTTATTGTATTATCAATAAATACTTTTAAAAACTTTTACTTCAGAAAATTATGAAATCAAAAACAAAAAGCACAGAATACAATCATCAGAAGATTGAGAAAAAATGGCAGAAAATCTGGAAGCTGATGAGAGTTTATAAAACTTCCGAGAAAGGCAAGAAGCCGAAATGCTACGTGCTTGATATGTTTCCTTATCCGTCGGGAACAGGTCTTCATGTCGGACATCCGAGAGGATATATCGCGTCGGATGTTTATGCTCGTTTGAAAAAAATGAAAGGTTTTAATGTTCTTCATCCGATGGGCTACGATGCTTTCGGATTGCCTGCGGAGCAATATGCGATAGCTAATAAAATTCACCCAAGAAAAGCAGTTGAAGAAAATATTAAAACTTATAGAAAACAATTAGATTTGATAGGATTTTCTTATGATTGGTCACGTTCTGTAAATACTTCTGATCCCGAATATTATAAATGGACACAATGGATATTTTTGAAACTTTATGAGTCTTGGTATAACAAAACAAAACAAAAAGCTGAGCCGATTGAAAATCTTATAAAAATATTTGAGAAAGAAGGTAATGAAAATATCAATGCCGCTTGTTCTTCTGATGCCAGAAAATTTACAGCCGAAGAATGGAAAATCGCCGGCAATTTGGACAGGCAAAATATTTTAATGCAATATCGTTTGGCGTACCAAGGTTTTTCAGAAGTGAATTGGTGTCCGCAAATGGGAACAGTTTTGGCTAATGACGAAATAACGACAGATGCAAATGGCAAACAAGTTTCAGAAAGAGGCGGATATCCCGTTGAAAAGAAAACCTTGAGACAATGGTTTTTGAGAATTACTGCATATGCTGACAGATTAATCGAAGGTTTGGACGATCTGATTTGGTCTCCGCATATAAAAGAAATTCAGAAAAATTGGATTGGAAAATCAATCGGTTCAGATATTGAATTTTCAATTAAAGGCAGACAGGAAAAAATAAAAGTATTTACGACGAGAGCTGACACGCTTTTCGGAGTCACATATGTTGTGCTCGCTCCTGAATGCGATTTAGTCAAAAAACTTTTACCTGCAGTTTCAAATAGAAAAGAAGTTGAAAAATATATCGCTGATGTGAAATCAAAAACTGATGAAGATCGCATGAGTGCGAACAAAGATAAAACCGGCGTAATTCTTGAAGGTATTAAAGCTATAAATCCTGCAAATCTTGAAGAAGTTCCTGTTTTTGTCGCCGATTATGTTCTGGCAAATTATGGAACAGGAATGGTCATGGCTGTGCCGGCTCATGATGAACGCGATTATGCTTTTGCAAAAAAATATAATATTCCGATAAAAGAAGTTATTTCTGGCGGTGATATTTCAAAAGATGCATATACCGGAGAAGGCAAGCTTATTAATTCCGGAAAATTTGACGGAATGGATAATCTGCACGCGATAAAAAAAATCACAGAATTTGTTTTTGGAAAAATCGTCACAAGATACAAAATGCGCGATGCTGTTTTTGCCCGCCAGAGATATTGGGGCGAGCCGATTCCATTGATTCATAATAAAAATGGTACGATTACTCCCCTTAATGAAAAAGATTTGCCACTTAAATTGCCGAATGTTTCTTCTTATGAGCCGATTGGAACAGGCGAGTCACCGCTTGCCGGCGTAAAAGAATGGGTGGAAAAAGGTTATGAGACAAATACAATGCCTGGCTGGGCAGGATCTTCTTGGTATTTTTTGCGCTACATGGATCCGCATAATAAAACAAAATTTGTCGGCGAAAAAGCAGATAAATATTGGAAGCAAGTAGATATGTATGTCGGAGGCGCGGAGCATGCAACAGGACATCTTTTATATTCTAGATTTTGGAATAAGTTTTTATTTGATTATGGTTTAATCGTGGAAGACGAACCATTCAAGACTTATAAAAATTTGGGAATGATACTTGGTTCGGACAGCAGAAAAATGAGCAAGAGATGGGGAAATGTTATTAATCCGGACGACGTTGTAAAAAATGTTGGCGCCGATACTTTGAGAATTTATGAATCTTTTATGGGACCGTTTCGATCAGGAAATCGCTTGGAGCACTGACAGCATGATTGGTTCGAGAAGATTTTTGGAAAGAGTATGGAAATTGCAGGAAAAAGTTGCAAATAAATATTCAGACAATGAAGAAGTGATTTTGCTGTTAAATCAGACGATTAAAAAAGTTGGGGAAGATATTGAATCATTCAGTGCGAATACCGCGATTTCCTCCATGATGATTCTTTCAAATCTGCTGGAACAGCAGGAAAAAATAAGCAAGAAAACTTATCTGGATTTCATAAAAATCCTTTCTCCTTTTGCTCCGCATATTTGCGAAGAAATATGGTTCAGATTCAAAAACAGAAAATTGCTTGTTTTGGAAAAATGGCCGAAATATGATACGGCGAAACTTTATTCTTCAAAAGCAAAAATAGTCGTGCAAATAAATGGAAAGTTCAGAACGACGATTGAAGTCCCAATCGACTCTTTACAAGATGCAGTTGAAAAGGAAGCACTAAAAAATGAGCAAGTTGTCAAGTGGATTCTCGCCCAAAAAATAAATAAGATAATATTTATAAAAAATAGAATAATTAATTTTGTGGTGGCTAGTCAATAGGGCAGTTGACTCAATTGCCGATGTATGATAGTATCATGGAACAAATATTAGAGCACGATTTTTTAATTTATTAAAACATGAAAATAACGTTGAATTTCAAGCCAAAACAGTCTGTAAAAAAACTTCTTCTTGCTTTGCCTGAGAGGTCAAGAGATATAGTCATAAAGAGATACGGACTGGGTAAAAATCCTGATCAAATGACTCTTGATGCTATTGGAAAATCTTATGGAATCACGAGAGAAAGAATAAGACAGATTGAAAATCACGCTCTAAATGCTATCAGAAAGTCAAAAAATTATACTGAAGAAAAACCGACTTTTGATGAAGTTGAAAAAATAATTTCAAGCCTCGGCGGAATTGTCGTTGAACAAGATTTGCTTGATACTATTTCAAAAGATTTAGGCACTCAAAGCTGTATCAATTTTATTCTCGTTGTCGGACATCCTTTCAATAAAATAAAGGAAGATGAAGATTTCAAGCATAGATGGTTTATCGATAAAGATTTGGCGGACAAAATCCAAGGTTCACTCAAAAAACTTTATGAAAATCTTAAAGATGATGAACTCATTACTGATCAAGAAATGGTAAAAACTTTTTTGAGTTATGTCGAAGGAGTTTCAGAACAATACAGAACCGAAGAAATTGCAAAAAGATGGCTCAATCTGTCCAAGAAAATTTCTAAAAATCCTCTTGGAGAATGGGGAAAATCAACATCTCCGAATATCAGCACTAAAGGCGTGAGAGATTACGCATATTTGGTAATCAGAAAACACGGTTCGCCAATACATTTCAGAGAAGTTGCAAAAGCAATCACGACAGTTTTCAATAAAAAAGCACATGTTGCAACAACTCATAACGAACTTATAAAAGATCCAAGATTTGTTCTTGTCGGAAGAGGACTTTATGCACTTTCAGAATGGGGTTATATGAGCGGAGTTGTAAAAGATGTCATTAAAAAACTTATAGAAAAGAATGGACCGATGACAAAACAAGAAATTGTCGACAAGGTTATGAAAGAAAGATACGTAAAGGAAAATACGATTGTAATCAATCTCCAGAATAAAAAATATTTCACTAAGAATAAAGATGGAAAGTACGATATAGTGAAAAAATAAAATTAATCAGGTCGCGCTTTTAGGACGGTTGTGCGACTTTGTTTACTTATGAGCTGTACTCAGCGATTTAGTAAACAAGAAGTACTCTCATGGTGCGACATGACTTCGCTAATTGCATCGCGTCTAAATGACTTACGCGATGTGATTCCGCAGAATCAAAAAAGGGCGGCCGCTTTCGCGGCCGCCCTTTTCTTTTAATCTTAATTTTTGGTATAATATCCGCATAATAAAACATAGTGATGAATATATATTTACAGTTCATTAAAGCGGGATTATTATCGACATCAGGCAAATATTTGCTTATTTTTCTTCCTATTTTTATACCATTGATTCTTTTATGGGCATTTTGGGTTGTTCGATTCAGATGGGTTACAATGAAATTTCTTGATGAGCAAACACCCTGCTTACTGGAAATAAAATTGCCAAAAGAAATCACAAAATCTCCCGGCTGCGATGGAAATATTTTTCTCACATCTTGAATCAAAGTGGAGCCGGAAACCTTGGCGAAGCATTTATTGATGGAAAAACACGACCTTGGTTTTCTTGTGAGCTCGCTTCGATTGGTGGATATGTTCATTTCTATATTTGGTGTAGTCAGGTAAAGTTTAGAAATCTTGTCGAGGCACAACTTTACGCACAATATCCAAATGTGGAAATTGTTGAAGCGGATGATTATACAAAAGATTTTTATTTTGACCCTGAAAAATATATTATGTACGGTCTTCAATATCAATTCACAAAAAAATCTGACGTATATCCTATAAAGACATATATAGATTATGGATTGGATAAAGATCAAAAAGAGGAATATAAAATTGACCCTATAACTTCCGTCATTGAATATCTCGGGTTCTTTAAAAAAAGGCGAAAATGCTTGGATACAAATTCTTTTGCAGAAACACGAAGCGGAAAGCTGGGAGCATGGTGTTTTGAAATCTAAAGTAGATGTAAAAAAAGCAAATATATTTGAGAAAATTTTACTTTCTATTTTTGGCGCTGCAAGAAAAATAGATGAAGAAGTCAAAAAGGAAATAAATGATATTAAAAAATTAGCAATACCGGAAGGTGATGCAACAACAACTTTTAAATTTCCTAATCCAACAAAAGGTCAGCAAGAAGTTATTGCTGCTATTGAAAGAAGTGCAACAAAAACACGTTATGATTGCATGATAAGAGGCATTTATATACCGGAAAAAGATTCATTTTTTGCTGGAAATATTGGAGGCTTGATCGGAAGTTTAAAACAGTTTGGTTCAGGTAATTTAAACGGCTTCAAGCCAGGAACTTTATCTGACGTTAGTGATACAAGAAAAGATTGGGCGAGAATTATACCTTTTTTTAAAAAAATAAATGATGAGGAGATTGAAGATACTAAGAGGGATTTGCTTTATGCTTATAAATTGAGATCTTTTTTCCAGTGGCCATATAAAAATTACAGTGAAAGCAAGCCGTTCATTTTGACCACGGAAGAATTGGCTACAATTTTCCATTTTCCGAGCGGAATGGTTTCTCAAACTCCGACATTGCAGAGAGTTGGCTCGAAGAAATCGGAAGCTCCTTCAAATCTTCCGATATAAAATTTTTATCATATTATGCCGCCAGAGGAACAAAAAATAGAAGTTCATCATCCTTTTTTATTTATTCAATTTATAAAAAAGTTCAAAATAGTAATTCTGTATTCGATTGCCATCATATTTTTGGCAGTTATTTTTTATTTTTTATCTTGGTCTGCGCCGAAAAATTTTCCTTCTGGCGCGATTTACGATTTGAAATCCGGCCAGACTTTATCCGTAGTTTCTGATAATTTTTTTCAGCAAAACGTAATAAGATCAGAATTCTGGTTCAAATCTTTCGTTTATATATTTTCTTTCGGCAAATCAACTTTGATAGAAGGCGATTATGCCATGCAAAAAAAAGAAAACGTGATTGTTCTGGCATGGAGAGTTTCGCACGGAGAGCTTGATATCCTTCCCATAAGGATAATAGTGACTGAAGGAATGAATTCATATCAAATTGCCGATCTTTTATCCAACAAATTTCCATCTTTTAACAAAAATACTTTTTTAACTTTGGTACAGACTGAAAAACTTGAAGGCTATCTTTTTCCTGACACTTATTTTTTAATGCCGAATATGACCGAAGAGCAAATCATTGAAATTATGAATGATAATTTCAATAAAAAAATCCAGACTGAAACCGCTGATATTGCAAAGTTTGGCAAATCCGAATCTGATGTTATTAAAATGGCTTCAATTCTTGAAGGCGAAGGTAGAACTATCAAAACGAGGGAAACTATTGCCGGAATACTTTGGAAAAGAATTGCACTCGGAATGCCGCTTCAAGTCGATGCATCTTTTAAATATATAGATGAAATGGATGGAAAGCCTGTTTCCACTTTTACATCCGATGATTTGAAAATTGCCTCGCCTTACAATTCTTATACGAATACGGGTTTGCCTCCGACTCCCATATCAAACCCCGGTCTTGAGACCATAAATGACGCAATAAACCCCATTAAAACGTCTTATTTATACTATTTGACCGATAAAGACGGGAACATGCATTATGCGACGACTTTTGCCGAGCACGAGGCGAATATTCTAAAATATTTGCAATAATTAAAAAGGAAGAGTGAATGTCATCGCCGAATCATCTTTTTTGTCCCAGTTTGAAGTGTCTAGTTTTATTTCCTTAATATCTTTTCCATCCAAATATTTAAGAGATTTATTTTTCAATGCATATTCATAAATATCTTTTGTGATTCTGACATCTTCGGTGCAATATTTTATGACTTTATCTTTTTCTCCATTTCTCCACCAGACTATAGCTTCAAGTCCGTGACCGATTTTATTTCTACCGAGAGTAGCTTCGGCAACAGTGTCGAGTTTTATTCTTCTGCCAAGGGAATTTTTTATTTCTTTCAATAAATCCAAGCTTTTGATTTTAGTCAGATCTCCAGAAAAATATTTATTCAAAATCGGAATATCAAAGTGGTCGCTGTTGTAGCCGATGATTAAATCCGCTTTTTCAAAAATCGGCCACATTTCATTTAAAGTTTCCTTTGTGTAGCTTGAATATTTGTCGGTTTCATAATCATAAATACAGCAGACTGACATGTCCAAAGCGACTGGATCGTTTGAAGCGACATCCTGGAAAACATTGCTTGTTTCAATATCAAATACGACTTTTTTCATCCTGTAAAGAAATTTTAATGTTTTGATAAACTCGACTTTTTTGATTAATTTGTTCTACGTTCGCAACTCTTAATTTTGTACCGTGTAGAATTTCACACAGGACAAGTTTAATTTATACTATTATCTATGCTAGTATTTTAGCAAATTATGAAATCGAAACAACCCTGCAAAGAATTTTTAAAGAATTCCTTATAATTACTTATACACCAAATTAAAATTATTATTTATGACACAAAAATCTGAAAAAAGTGAAAATTCACGCAGGACAAGGGAAAAAGTATTAACGCTATATAAAAACAGAGGAGAAACTCCGCTTGAATGTTTGGAAAGATTTAAAAATGATAATCCTGAATACAAAAATGAAAAGATGACTTATGCTGGCAGACTTGATCCGCTTGCAGAAGGTTTGCTTTTGGTTTTAGCTGGAGAGGAATGTAAAAATAAGGAAAAATATCTTGGTTTAGATAAAACTTATGAAGTTGATGTGCTTTTTGGATTTTCGACTGATACTTATGATTTGCTCGGTAAGGTCGCGAAGGTTTCACCTTCGCAAATATGCGAAGGTGAAACCTTCGCGAACGTTATTCAGTCATTTGTAGGAAAGTTTAAACAAAAATATCCGGCATTTTCTTCAGTAAATATTAAGAACATCCTTGCAGAAAGGAATGATGAAGAAACCACGAAAAATGGAGTACCATCTCGTGGCGAGTTACCGGAAAAAGAAGTTGAAATAAAAGATATTAAAATAATAGGTGGGAGGACGATATCTAAAGTTGATTTAGAAAAATATATAATTGAATCAGTTAATCTAGTGAAAGGAGATTTCAGACAAAAAGAAATATTAGAAATTTGGAAAAAAGTATTAAGTGGTGTCATTCCCGTGCAGACGGGAATCCAGAACCTGGATCCCCGCCTTCGCGGGTATGACAAGAGTACTTGTCATTTTATGATTGTTTCTTTAAGAGTTGATTGCACAAGCGGAACTTATATGAGAAGTTTGGCTAATTCTATTGGTGAAAAAGTTGGTATTCCAACTTTGGCTTTGAATATTAAGAGAACAAAAGTTGATGAATTTAGTCTATTGCATATTGACTAATATATATATATATATATATATATATATAATTACTTCATATGAATCCTGAGCAGACACAACAGAATACTGGAACTTCAGTAACTGAAAAAATAGAAACATTACTTTTTTATAGCAAAGATTGGATGAAATTAAACATGAATATGAAAAGTTTTTCTTTTTTTGCCCCCTATACTCATTGCGATATACTAATTACAGAGCAATTTCTCTATTTAATTAAATTACCGTCAAGTTTGTTTCGTAAGATTTTTTATTATGTATTGGTGCCAATGGGGAGTTTAAGATTTCTTCTATCTTCATTTGAAAAAACTAATGATAAAGTCCGAGCTCCTTATTTAGATTCAAATAAAAGGCTCATATCAAATGAATATGAAAAAATGACCATATTAAAAATTCCAAAAGAAAATTTTAAAATTAGCGTTCTTTTTGGGGCTATTCTAGGAGGTGTAGTTACATTTAAATATAATAACGATGAAATAATGCTTCAGGGAAGTAGTCTAGAGTATAATAACCTGAAAGCTTATATAGAGTCTTTATAAACAAAAGAACGGCGCCGTAGGCGCCGCTCTTTTGTATTGAATTTTCTAAAACCTACCAGCTAAAACCTAATACCTAATTCCTATTTTCTCTTAGCTTTCTGCCTATCGTTGTTTGTCAGCAATCTTTTTCTTAATCTAACATTGATTGGAGTGATTTCTAGATATTCATCGTCTTGAATGATTTCCAAACCTCTTTCAATATCCATTCTTTGTGGCGGAACAAGATACAAAGCCTCATCGTTTCCAGAAGTTCTCATGTTTGTAAGAGCTTTGTTTTTTGTTGGATTCACTTCCAAATCTTCTCCGCTTGAAACATGACCGATGACCATTCCTTCATAAATTTCTACGGCTGGATCAATATAAAGCACGCCTCTTTCTTGTAAATTCCAAAGCGAGAATGCCATAGTTTTTCCAGTGACCATGGAAGTCATTGAGCCGAATTCTTGTTTCTGAATTTCTCCGGCATAAGGTCTGAAATCCAAAAATCTAGAATAAAGAATTCCCAAACCTTTTGTATCAACGACAAATGAGCCTCGATATCCGAGCAAGCCTCTTGTTGGAATTTCGAAAAGCATACGGACTTGGTTTTCTTTGATTTTCATATCTTTCATTATTCCTTTTCTCTTTCCGAGCTTTTCGATAACTGTTCCTTGGAATTCTTGAGGAACTTCGACAATAACTTCTTCATAAGGTTCGCAACGTTCACCATTAATTTCTTTTTGAATTGCGTGCGGCTGGGAAACTTGAAGTTCAAAACCTTCTCTTCTCATATTTTCAATAAGAATTGCGATGTGAAGCTCGCCTCTGCCGTAAACTGTAATTGGGTCGCTTGAAAAATCAATTTTAAGTCCGACATTTACTTCGAGTTCTTTTTCAAGTCTTTCTCTTATCTGTCTTCCGGTGACGAATTTTCCTTCGCGTCCGGCAAAAGGAGAATCGTTGACCAAAAAGTGCATGGAAATTGTAGGTTCATCGATATTGATAGCTGTAAGAGGTTTTTGTTCCGCATTTTCGCAGATTGTTTCTCCTATGTATGCGTCTGAAATTCCCGCAATCATGGCGATATCTCCGGCGATTGCTTCTTCGACGGGATCTTTTTGAATTCCTTTAAAAGTATAAAGTTTTGTTATTCTGGCATTTCTTGTTTCTCCATCTGCCATTTTTACAAAAATTGTTTGGCCGTCTTTGACTTTACCGTTATAGATTCTTACAACGCCGAGCCTTCCTAGAAAATTATCATAAGCAAGATTAAAAACCTGAGCTTCAAGAGGTTTTGTAATATCATTTTTTGCGGGCGGAACTTTTTCAATTATCAAATCAAGAAGAGGAGTCAAATCTTTTTGTTCATCTGCTAAGTTTATCATTGCAACTCCTTTTCTTCCAACTGCATAAATAACAGGGAAGTCTAATTGCTCGTCATTTGCACCGAGCTCCATGAAAAGTTCCAAAACTTCCTCATGAACTTCTTCAGGTCTTGCTGCAGCTTTATCTATTTTATTTATAACAACAATTGGTTTCAACCCGAGTTCAAGAGATTTTTTCAAAACGAATCTTGTCTGTGGCATTGGACCTTCTTGAGCATCAACAACAAGAAGAACTGTATCGATAGAACGAAGAACACGTTCAACTTCAGAACCGAAGTCAGCGTGCCCGGGAGTATCGACAATATTTATTTTAGTATCTTTATAGAAAATTGAAGTATTTTTTGCATAAATAGTAATACCGCGCTCTTGCTCGAGTTTATTGCTGTCCATACTTACACCTTCTTCAACCATTCCTGTCTGTCTCAAGATTGCATCTGTGAGAGTTGTCTTTCCGTGGTCAACGTGGGCGATTATTGCGATATTTCTGATTTCCATTTGTTTTAAAATTAAAAGGCGCCGAAGCGCATTTGTGTAGACTTATTTATATCAAACTTTTTATAAGAAGTCAACAAAATAAAGCTTATTTTGTAACTTTTTCAAGAATTCCATCTGGAGTCACTTTTAAATACAAAGTTGTTCCAACGGAAGGTTCGGCTGTCATTGGTTCACCAGGTTTTCTGTCAGCATAATTTACATAAAGTTCTTTTGAATTGGAATTGATCTCAGTTGTTTGCGGAGCAATTCTGTCTCCGATTAAAAAAGCGTTTGTTGTTTTGTATCCAGTTGAAGTTTTTAATGCAACGACAACATAAAAGAAAGTTCCGCTGCCACCGCTGTCTTGTGTGATTAAAAATGCAGTATCTGGCAAACCGTCGCCGTTCAAATCTCCGATTGCTTCATTTCCAAAATATTTTGTTGTGATTTTTGAAGCAGAACCAGGTGCAGCTGAAACTTCAGAAATTCCATTTACAAGCGTAACAGGTAAGTCATCGACTGTAAAAGTTGAATTTTTTCCATCAAATATTGTTTGATTTGTAATATTACTCTGAGCAAGATGATTTTTAAATATATTTTGACTATATGAGATATAAAAAACAAGAGCTATTAGAATAAAAACAGTCGCGATTAAAATAATTTTATTCTTCATATTTTTTATTAAATTAGAATTAGATTTTTGAAAATTAAAAAATGTCCAAGCTCTGATTGATTTGGAATAAAAAATAAAAGAGAAACGTTAAATTTCAGTTTAATTCTTTTTCAAAAGTTCTTCAACTTTTTCTCTAAGTCCGGCGTTTCTTGTCAGATCTTTCAAAGGTTTTTCACCATTTCTGATGCTTTCGATAAGATTTTTTAACATCTCTGGCGTATAGATATGTTCATTCGAAGTCTCTATGGTTCCTATACCATCTATAGTCGAATATAGCTCTTCAAAATTTGAAACTTCTGATATCTTAGGCGATATTTTATCAAGATTTTTGCTTACTACTTTCCATTCCGGCTTATTATTTTCTATATTATTTCCTAGATTATTCATACTTATTATATTAGTCCTTAGTTCCGTAAAATGCAATGTTTTATAATTGTCACATTTTATGATGAAATTTTTAGCATTAAAAAGAAAAGATGGCAAAAAAGGCAATTAAAAAACAGAGTTTTTAAAACCCTGTTTTTTAAAATCTGCAATTTTATTGTGTTGAAGTTGCAGTTGATGTTGAAACTACAGTATTGCTGAGATGAAATGCCTGAATGCCTTTAAGAATATTTTCAGCGTCATTTTTTGCCGCTTGTAAATCTGTCGTTGCTGTTTTTATATCTGCACGAGCTTGTTTTAAAGCAGAAGTATTTGCTTGTGCTGTCGTTTGGACTCCTTGATCTGGTGTAAGTGAGACAACAGTGCTTACAGCATTTTGAGCTTGAGTTTGAGCATCTGATATTTTATTTTGAACATCAGTTATTATAGTTTGCAAGCTTGAAACATCTTTTCCCGCAGTCTGAGCTTCTGTTATACGTGTTTGAAGTTTTGAAACTATTGCGTAAAAATCAGAATCTATCGTATCAATCCTGTCTGAAGCGGCGATAATTTGTGTTTGTGGCAATATAAGCATATAGACTCTGTAATCTTTCGTAATCGTCTGCAAGTCTGTCCTGAGAGTTGCAGTATCAGTGTCTGCATCGATTTTTGTTTTAAGAGTATTGAGACTTGTTATCACAGATTGGATTTGAGAAACTATGTTCGTTTGTTCAGTGCCGACAACTTTTTTCATCTGTTGAACACGTGTAATGAGCGCATTTAATGAATCGATTCTTTGTGTAATTTCTTTGTCTGATTGCGCAATAAGCTTGCTGATCGCTTGAGTGTTTGTAGTCGAAGCTACTTTTGCGCGCAATGCATTTATGCGAGTGGTTGTGGAAATAGCAGTTGTCTGAGCGAACACTGAAGTCGCGGACATAAGACCAAGTAAACAAACTACAGGAATGAAATATTTTATTTTTGTTTTCATAATATTTTATTTTTGATTATTTATTTTGATAATTTACTGCTGCAAACTCTGGTCTATATTTGATGTATCGGTTGCAAGACCGTTCAATTCTGAATTTACATTTTGCAAATCCTGATTTAGTGAAGTATCGGACGTATCTGTCGTGCTTGCTATGTCCGGTTGAGTATTTGAAACTGATGTTGAAGATGAAGATTGTCCAGGAATAGAGGAGTTATTATTTTTGCTGAAATAAAACCAGCCAATACCAACTAAAACGAGTATAAAAACTATTGTCCAAAATGTTTTTGCCATATTTATTTTTTTAAATTGATAAAATTTTGAAAAATGTTTTTATGAGCACTTCACTTTTCACGATTAATTATAATTTAAGTCGTATTTTAAGCAAGTCATCTATTGTTATTAACTATTTTTTGTAATTTGCATATTTCTCATGCTGTTATATCATATATGCATATGACAAAAGAAAAATATGTTCCTATTTTATTAGTTGTGAGCGGCATTTTATTAATTTGCGTTATTGTTCTTTTATTTATAAAAGTTCCTGCAAATAATTCCGTGAATAGTAGTTCGACAAGTTTAAATTCCAGTTCTGAAAGTACGAGCACAAATAATTCAACTTCCACAGCAAGTACAAGTGTGAAGCTGAAAACAACTACGACAGCTTCTAAAACTTCTAGCGGACATGTATATATAATTATGTCAAATTATTCTTTTAGTCCGAAAGTTTTGACAATCAAAGCTGGAACGATTGTGACTTGGACAAATGAGGATAATATTATTTATACCGTAACTGCCGATAATGGTGGACCAGCAAGTCCTAATCTTTTGAAAGGACAAAGTTATAGTTATAAATACAGCGTAAAAGGAATTTACGGATATCATTCAGATTTATATCAAACTATGACAGGCACTATTATCGTAGATTAATTTCCAAAGAAAATTTTTATAGCAACTCGCTTGATGTCAGAAAGGGAAGAAGATTCAATTCCAGAAACACTGTCTTCAAGTCTGCTTCTTGCTCCGGTGTTCGGATCGTAAACAAAGTCGCCATCAATATGCGCGAGTTTTCTTCCGCTGGCTTCATCATAAACAAAATTGTCTGAAGTTGCGAAACCGATTTTTTTGCCTGTGTGGTCAAAAAAATAATCTCCGATCATCCAGCCGATTTTATTTCCATCTCTCATAATGTCGCTATTATTTATTGTTATCATATATAATATAATAACAGATGGTAAAATATCGTCAAATTGATAAAAATCATAAGATAAAACTATTTAATAGTGGTACAATTAGTATATGAAAAGAAAGCAAGGTTTAGTTCAAACAAGGATTTTAATCATATCAATATGTCTTTTTATAATTGTCGCGGTTATTTATTTTTTTGTTATAGTCAGAGCTCCATCAAAAATAAATTCGCAAAAGTCAGCAGTTGCAACAAGCACTGAACAGATAGAAACATATGGAATGAGCGAATATACAGATTCGATTTATGGTTTTTCTTTTTGGTATCCTGCGGAATTATCAGTGATGGCAACAACCACCAATGATTCAACCGAATTTCCCGGAGGCATTGAGGTAGAAAATTTACAGGTCGGTTCAATGGGAGGCACAGAAATTTATGTGGTAAATTCTCCGGCAGAAAACATAACAGATGAGCCGGCAAATCATGCAAGTCCAATTGCTCAAACTGAATATTTTTACGATAAAGATTCCGGAAAATGGATGATTACTTTTCCGCAAGGAACAAATAATGGAAGTCCGGATTCGACAACAACGGCAGATATTTCAAAAACTACGATGTCGGGTTTAATCATGTTGCCGAGCGGAAAACGTTTTGATACAACTATTATTCCTTTGAGTACAACTCGATTTCTTGTTATCAGTGATGGCGGCGGAAGTTCCTTCACTTATCAGCTAGCACAGACAATCTCGAAGATTGGTTCGTCGATTGATTTTTCAGAACAGGAATCGGCTTTGCAATCTGAATCTGATTCATATGCTGGTGAAATCGGGTGTAAAACAGACAGCGACTGCCAAGATGGATATTCGTGTATGACAAAAGGTCCATTGATTGCCAATCAGCCGGTAAATAAAGTTTGTGTTCCAAAAGGCCAAGCAGTGCCGCTATAAAAATAAATAAAAACTGAGTTGTTTTTTAAAATAATAAAAAAGACCCACAACTATTTGTAGGTCTGTGTTGAGCCGATTAATACTTTAACCAAATAAAAAATATTATGGCTCCGATAAAAATTAGCACAACTGAAATTACTTTCATATAACGATTCATATCGTCATATTTTGGAGCTAGAGACATGATACCCGCAATAATCAGTCCAATTGAAACTGATGCAAGAATTATATTCGACATTTTATTCTCCTCGCTTAATTTTTTCTATGTATATGCTACAGCCGTGCAATACATATGTCAAACCAAGACTGTCATGGTTTATTACTACGTGCAAAAAATCATAATTAAAGATATACTTTACAACATATGAAAAACGAAGACATGTTCAAAAAAATAAAGATGATAGAGAAAATGAGTGAAGCTAGGCCAAAGATTGAAAAATCAAATAAGCTGGCAAAAATTGAAGGGAAGCAAAAAGTTTATAAGAAAAGTTATAAAAAATAACGAGCTCGTTACTTCGTTTATTTATAGATATCTATTTGATTAAAACGGGGTTATAATTAATCCAGTTGTTTTTTTTATTAATATAATTTATATAAAAATATGGATGTCACAATTATTTTAGCTCAAATACTCGGAATCATTTTTGTTGTTCTGGGATTATCATTGATTTTTCAAAAAAACAATATCGTTTCTGTCATGGGGGAATTAATTCAAAATAAAGGTTTTATGTGGATGGGTGGGTTTTTGGCGTTGTCGATGGGTGCAATAATTATTGTCCTGAATAATATTTGGAGCTCTGGTTTGCCTCTTATCATTACTTTTTTAGGCTGGTTGGCGTTGATTAAAGGAATTTTCCTCATGCTTTTTCCAAAAACTGCAGCTTCTTTTTACGGAAAAGCCAATAAAAGCAGTCTCTTTGTTATCGTTGGAATAATTGTTTTTATTTTAGGATTAGTTTTAATTTTTTACAGATAATTTTTTAGAGGAAGTTAGAATCTGTTTTTAATTTTACATCTAGTTACAATACACAAAAAATATGGCGGTGCGTACTTAAATACGCACCGCCATATTTTTTAAAACCTTATTTGCTCTGATTATAAGATAAAAACCAGGTAACAAATAATAAATTACTTGCTCTTACTTTTATTACTTGGAGTATTGATTTCTTTCATATCTTTTTTTATAGTCTCAAAAATATCTCCACCTATTTTAATACCTTGTTCAAGCACCTTATTAGCGTTGGTTATTAATTCTTCACGCTGTGGCTGTTCTTTTTTCCACTGTTTCTGAATTGTGTTCTTCATCTCGGCAGCTTTATTACTTGCTTTCTTTACAAAAGATTTTGTTCCTTTTACTACGCTCTTAGTAGTTAATTTTATTTTTTTATTTGTTTTTTTGTTCTTCATAACTATTATTTCTTTATTATAGTATCTTTATCTTTCTTAGACATTCCTGTCCAGATTATTACAACAATGCCCACAATTATAATGGCCCACATCCAAAACACTGAAAACTGTTTGAACACAATACCAATCAAACCAACTACCAATAGAATGATACCAACCATTAAAGGTGAATTTTTCATTTTTTTAATTAATTAAAGCTAATAAACCAACGCATTAAGTATAACACAAAAAAATTATATACACTTGCTCCGATTGTTAGAAAAAGTTAGGATTTTTTTTCCATTAATTTGGTAGAAATAGAATAATTTATTTATTGCATCGCATCAGTAAATACTACTAATCTCTGACTGTAACTTGATTGAACCGCATTCCAAGTACCTTCGCAAGTTATCAGATTCAGATGAGCGTTGTTATCAGTGGATGTAAAGACATCGCTCGCATCTGCGTTTGGATCATAGCTTCGAATTGCGCGAACTACAAAAGTGGTCGTTGCTCCCGCGCTGTCTATTACAGATAATGTATCTCCGATAATTAGTGTATTCAAATTACTAAATACACCTGGTTTTGTCACGACCCCTCCGCGTATCTGGGCAACATGTCCGATAATAATAGAAACACCCTTTTTTCCTGGTTGGACACTTCCGGTAAACCAGCCAACATCATAAATATTATTTGGCACTTCCATTGTTCCATCGGGTGCTATACCTTCATTTTGAAAATTTGCATTGATGCCAAGTTTTGGAATTATGAGATGTGCTGGGGATTTATTTATAACATCTGCAGTTGTTGTAATTATTGTTGTTGTCGCATTTTCATTTATTTTTTTTATTGAAATAGGTCCAAAAAAGCCAGATGAAGGAGAAATACCGACTGATGCTTGCCATGCACTAAGCGCTGTTTTTGTGAGTGATCCAAAATAATTTGTGGAAGTAGAAACTTTTAGGAAACCAGCGGTAATTAAAAATTGTTGCAGTGCAGCTACATCAGATCCTTGAGTTCCGAGAGTAAGGTTTCTGGTGAATGTAAATTTTTTTGCGAGTAGGGTAGATGAAGTGTTTTGCCCATACGCGATACTTCCCGTAAAAAAAACAGAAAGCAGTAATAAACTAAATAATCTTTTGTCGTGTAGTTTCATAATGGTGTTAGTCTAACATAGAAATGCCTTTTTTATATTATAATGCAAGCTTATAGCTTTACAGGTCGCTTTCACTAAATTTATTTGTTTCAAATTGCGGGAAGAAGTTAGGACTTGGTTTTTTAAAATTTTCGTTAATTTAGTGTATACTAAATTAATCATGAAAATAAAGTTATTTGGATACAAAACAGGTATTTTGGATATGTGGTCTATTGTTCATTTTTTAACCGGAACACTTTTTGGTTTTCTTTTCTTATTTTTGAAATTTAAATTTATCAATGCACTTATTTTGTCATTACTTATTATGCTTTTTTGGGAAATTTATGAGTTTTTGGAAAAGAAAGGTGAATCTCGCATAAATAGTATTTCGGATATACTTATTGGTATCATCGCTTTTGCGATCACATTTTATTTATTTTTTGATGTAAGTTCAGTGATAAAAATATACACATTTTTATTTTTGGTAATAGTTGAACTCTCACTTTTTATTTGGAATATAAAGCACGATCCAAAAAATAAAATTTTTAGATCCGTCTCTACGAATCGAACGGCGCTTGAGACGGTCTCTAATACCGTACGACGATTGAGACGCTCTCGGTTGCATTGACAACTGAGCTATCTCGTTTCGGCTCCAATTACTAGAGGAAGTTAGAACTTGGTTAGTAGTAGATTAGTCATAATTTAGTGTTTTATATTATTAATTATTTATGATAAACTTACACAGTTATGAATATACAAGTCATTACTGATGAAATTTCTACAGATGAAGTAAGAAAGATTGCAAAGGAATTTTATACAACAATGATAAAAGGAGTTGTTGATATTGAACGAGAAATTATTGTCCTGGGCGGAGAGTATCATATGGACGCAAATGTTGTTTTGCTTGAAAAAGGCTCAAAGCAAAAAGATGTCTGGGGTTTCAATATTAATCTTAATGAACCTAGTGATTCTGATCAATGGATTGAATATATCTCACTTATCAATATCAGACCATTACAGAATAATAGATCAATGGAAATTCAAGACGAAAATATCAAACGCAAAGTAAGACATATTATTACCAAAAAAATCAAATGACCGAACGAACCAATCTTTTTTATATGGCAAATCTTGGAAGTGAATTTATGCGTGTGTTTTCTGCATATGAAAAAAAAGATATGACAGCAGTTCACACTGCATCCGTACGTGCACTTGCAATTACTGAGACACTACTCAAAAACAAGAAGTCAGATGCTGAAGAAAAAGAGATTAAGATATTGAAAGAAATACTCTCTAATTTCCAAAATAATGAACCGCTTGTCTCAATACGAAAAAGTGATATTGAAACTTATTTTCAACCTTTTGCACTAAGAATGATGTCGTTTCCTGGCTAGAGGAAGTTAGAATTTGTTTGAAATAAAAAAAACCCCACCAAAAGAAAATAGGCAGGAGGAAAATTGGTCCGATTAATTTACACATACAATATGGAGACAGATTTCATATTATCGGCAAAAATGGAACAGGGAAGACAACTTTGTTGAAAATGTTAATTGGTGAATTGAAAAACGATTCCGGAGTTATTGAAAGTGGAGAAAATATAAAAATCGGATATATTTCTCAGGAAAGATGGTTTAATAGGCCGAATAAAAAAGTAATTGATGAATTTTTGAAAAACAACAAAGATATCTGAATCGAACGCGAGAAGATTATTAAATAGATTTAGAATTACAACTGAAGATGTCAAAAAGCATCTTTCATTAATTAGTCCTGGGGAATATTCTAGATTTGTAATTGCCGAGCTTGCTGCAATAAAGTCGAATTGCATTATTCTTGATGAGCCGACGAATCATCTTGATTTGGAAGTTATTGAGGAATTGGAAAATGGGCTAAAAGATTATAATGGAACGCTTATCGTGGTCAGTCATGATAGATATTTTGTGGAAAAATTGAAATTAAAACAAGTCTTTGATCTTAATGTTAATTCATTCAAATTATAATAAATATACTTGCTTTATTTAAAAAAG
The DNA here is from genome assembly GCA_963798465.1 of uncultured bacterium. Taxonomy (GTDB): domain Bacteria; phylum Patescibacteriota; class Minisyncoccia; order Phycocordibacterales; family GWA1-40-21; genus Bog-1340. Next base: position 465,438 of record CAWCTC010000001.1, read on the forward strand.
ACAGTATCCATAAGGACACTGTCTTTTTTATTTACTTCCACCTCGTCTCCGTAACGGCACCTGAGATGCTCTCAATTACCATCGCGGTTCTTATTCCAGGTGCCATCAAATTTTCGTCCCAGAAAAAACCTTATTTATACGCGTCTCGTGCTCGGCACGACTTGGCTCCCGCAGTCGAGACGGAACCAAAGTCTGCCATACCCCGCAAGGTGATTTTTGACTATTTTATGGTCTTATATCGACGCAACCTGAGAGCTTAGAAGTTGGACAAACTTGGACACAGAATGACTATAATTTGACGTTCTTCTTATCTTTTCTGTGTAAAACCCAAGGATGCTCATATTTAAGATAATATATTTTTTCTAACTCAGATGTCGAGCAGGCAAAATGGACTTTCATAATGTTTGCAGCATACCATAGTAGTTATCCACAGTAAGCAATATTGTGTGAATATGTATGTGTGTATACAATACACACTAGATAAAAGATTAGTAAAAAATTCTTTTAAAAAAGTTCGTTCAAAATTATGGAGAAAACCATTAAAAACGGAGGTGTAATATGAGTATTCCCAAAATAGCATGGCTTACTGTTAATCGCGCATGTCAAATGCGTTGCGGTTGGTGTTATGCCGGCTCAACCGGTTACAAAACCGACTGCGACATGAGCTTGGAATTGGCAAAAAAGCTGGCCACTCTCGTTAAAAACGCTGGCGTTAAAACTATCGTAATTATTGGAGGTGAACCAACACTTTGGAAACACCTTTTTGAATTTAACGATTTTTGTCGCAAATTGAAAATCAAGACTGGATTAGTTTCAAATTGTCAAAGATTTTCTTCGTTAAAATTCTTCGAGGAGTACCAACAACATCCGAGTGACTACATTTCGGCTTCATTGAAAGCTTTTGATCAAAATAGCAGTATTTTGGTCAGTGATTTCAGGGATTTTGAGAGTGTTAAACTCGGCGTTCGAAGAATCTGTAGTTACCAAAAAACTCAAATTAGTTTGGTTTACAATTCTTCGATTAAAGGCCAATTAACCGATATGGTTAAAGTTGCTGTTGATCTAGGGTCATCATTTACGCGTATCGGAACTTGTAAACCCATTTCCGTTAACGGAAAATTTGTTTCGACACACTGTATTGATCATGTCTCAGTGATCGACGAAGTACTAAAACAGCATGCTGAACTCGACAGGATAACAAATGGAAAAATCCGTTTTATTACGAATATTCCATTCTGCGTCTGGCCGAGAGATTTTGTTAAAATGTTGTTGAGCAAAAAGCAAATTGGTGTTGGTGGTTGTCAATTTCAGGGACGGGCGGGTGTGGTATTTGATGTTGATGGGACAGTGATTCTATGTAATTCAATGTTTGATTGTTCAGTCGGAAAGTTTGAAAAAGACTTTTCCGATACTGAAGGTCTAACAAAACTATTAAATTCCGAAAAAGTGAATTACATCTATCAAAAAATCAACCAATATCCGTCTGAGAAATGTATTGATTGTACAATGTGGAATTTCTGCCGTGGTTGCTGTCCAATTATGTGGACGGTCTATAAACCGACAGAAATAATTCGTGGTTGGTAAAACCACAAAGGAGGTGTGCCATGGATAAGTTCATAGAGCAGTTCCAGCTAAGCGGAATTCCGTCACGTGAATTGCCTGATCAAATCTGCGATAATTGTGCTGACAATTGTACAGCAGATTGCGGTGGTCCGGTAGACGGCTGCAGCTGGGGTTATTAGCGGTAGCTAATCGTACTAAAAGTGCTACTGTATACCTAGTATACAGTAGCACTTTTTATTAATATTTATTTTAAAAACGATGCAATTAAAAATTATTTATTCTTTTGAAAATGATTTGAAAAGAATTCTCGATACAATTAGAGAGATTGATTGGTTTAAAGAAAAAGGTTATAGAGTAGAATTTCCACCGGAGATAGACATGGCTAAAATAAAGGAATATTCCGAGCAGGACGTGTCATTTATATTAAAAAATAAATGGAGCGATGAAGAGTATAAAAAACATGAAATTCTAATTCTTGAAGAATGGAAGAAATACTCAAAGAGATTAGAAAAAGATTTAAATACTGCCGGCTTAAAACCGGCCAAAGAATACATTGTTTTTTTGACTAGATATGGCGTCGGTGGCAGTTATGACTCACAAAGTAATAGTGTAATTTTGAATGTTTCTTATTATGAACGCAATACAAATCGTTCATTAATCGCGGCGCTTTTACATGAAATTGTACATATTAATATTTCAAGTTATATAGAACAGAATCAAATCTCTCATGGACAAAAAGAAAAAATCGTGGATATGATAATGAAGAAATCTTTTGCTGATGATTTTCCACAAGAAGTTTTTTTGCAAAAATGGCTATATACCAAAAGCCTTTCTGAAAAATCAGAATCAATTTTTAATGAGTTTTATCCTAACATAAGGTTAATAATTCAAAAACTGGGAGTATCAGGGTCGACCGCCATTTAATCTAATATGTTAGGCCTTTTCTCCACGAAATAAAATCATCCTTGTCATATTTTAAATACTACTATAAATTGAGCCAAATATAATTAATATAAACTCATGATTACACTTTCGATTTCTTACTAAATGGGTACCTATACTAAATAGCACTTTCGAACCACTAAAGTACGGCTCTATTAAAGAATAAGAGAGCACTTTCATGCTCTCTAATCCTATCTTGCTCCGTCTCTAGGAACCGAACGGCACCTGAGAGGCTCTCAAATACCGTTAGGTTCGATTCCAGTTATAAGTATTTGTTTCTGGTTAAATTATTTTAAAAAAGCAGAGGATAAATTAAATCCTTAAACCCAATTCATTAGCAAAAAATGACAACATAAGCGCTTGTCCTTCAACTATTTTTGCAATAGGCTTTCCAGCACCGTGTCCGGCATCCATTTCAGTAAAGATAAGTACTTTATTTTCTTTATTTACAGATTGCAGCAGTGCTGTCATTTTCCTGGAATGAAGTGGATTAACTCTAGTATCTTTTTCAGCTGTTGTAAAAAGAAAATTCGGATATTCAATTCCTTGCACAACATTATGATACGGGCTCCACTTTAAAATATTTTCTAAATCTTTTTTTACTTCTGGATTTCCGTATTCATGAACCCAACGAATAGCCATGCCGAATTTTGGAAATCTCACCATATCAGTAAGGGGAACGCGGGAACAAACAGCTTTAAATAAATCTGGACGTTGTACAGCGACTGCAGAAACAAGAAGTCCTCCGTTACTTCCTCCTAATATACCTAAATGATTTTTATTTGTATATTTTTTAGAAATTAAATATTCTGCTGCTGCGATAAAATCATCAAAACAGTTTTGTTTATGTTCCATAATTCCATCCTTATGCCATTTGTCCCCAAATTCACCACCTCCGCGAATATTTGCTATTGCAAAAATACAGTTTCTTTCCATCCAAGGTATCCAACCTCTTGAAAAAGAGGGGATTTCATTATTTCCGAAACCCCCATACCCATATAGGATAGTTGGATTATTTCCGTTTAGTTGCACATCTTTCTTATGATAGATAAACATCGGTACTTTTGTTCCATCTTTTGATATGCACCATTCCTGCTTTACAATATAATCATCCGGGTTTATAGGATTATCAGTTTTTCTGTATAGTGAATATTCTTTTGTGTTTGGATCAAAGTGATAAAGAACTTTTGGAAAAGTAAAAGAAGTAACTCCATAAAAAAATTCGTCTTCTTCTCTTCGTGAACTTAAACCGGCAAGGCTTGAATATTTTGGAAGAGGTATTGTTCCAATTTCTTTGCCAAAGCAATCAAAGATAATAACTTCGGAACAGGCATTTGTTAAATATTCAACAATAATTTTATCTTTTGTCAGGTGAGTTGATTGAATTGCTGAATTTCTTTCCGGAATAAGTTCTTCCCATTCATCAATCGGTTTGTACAGGTCATCAAATGTTGTATAGAGAAACCTTCCATTATTTGCTTTGTAATTCGTATTAATAATAACTTTATCGCTAATAAACATAGGTGAAAATTCTGCCTTCATACCAACAATAAAAGGCTTTGTTTCTTTTGTTGTTGTGTTATACATGTATATATTGTTTTCAGTCCATGTTTGTCTTACGCTGATTGCCAGATATCTGCCATCAATGGAAGAGACAAGGCCGAACATGTCATCTTTTGGTCTTCCTTTACCAAAAATAAGTTCATCATTATCTGAATTATCTCCAAGTTTATGGAAATATACTTTCGAATGCAAATGTTCCTCGTTTTTTGGAACCGTTCCTGGTCGAGGATTCCTCGTATAGAAAAAACCTGTATCGTTTGGTAGCCAGCGAATAGATGCATATCTGCAATGAATTATTTTGTCATCCAAATTCTTATTTGTGTCAGTATCTATTACATATAAAGTTGCCATTTCATTACCGCCTTCTGAAAGACCATATGCAATATACTTGCCCGAATGAGAATTATTCCAATAATCTAAAGTAATAGTATTGTTTTCTTTTAAACCGTTTGGATTCACCAATTCAACTGGGACTCCGTTTAATCCTTTTTTCATATATAGAACGGCTTGATCTTGATTCGGTTGTCTTTCAGTATAAAAATAGCGACCATGTACTGGAACTGGGTTTGAGAAAACGACCGCTTTAAAATTTTTAATAAGTTCAGCTGAAAATGTTTTAAAGATATCATTTTTCAAAACAGAGTCAGTATATTCATTTTGATTTTTTATCCAGTTCTTAACTTCAGGATCGTCTGCATTTTCTAACCAGCGATATGGATCAGATATTTTTATCCCTTGTATTTCATCTACGATATCTTCTTTTTTTGTTTTAGGAATATTCATATTTTATTTAGTTTCTTAATAGAGACAAAAATCGAACGGCGCCTGAGAGGCTCTCAAATACCGTCGCGGTTCTTATTCCAGGTGCCATCAAATTTTCGTCCCAGAAAAAACCTTATTTATACGCGTCTCGTGCTCGGCACGACTTGGCTCCGGAGACAGGGATCGAACCTGTGACCAATCGCTTAACAGGCGATTGCTCTACCGCTGAGCTACTCCGGAATATTTGAAACAAATTCCGGAGTGTTGGCTCAGCGGAACCGCTGGTCACGAGTATTTTTCTGCTGAAAAATCTCGCGACCCCGATTCGCGCCGTCGCGCTCCGTCTTTGAAATGCTGCACGTATTCGCATTTCAACTACTCCGGAATACATGGCATAATAGCAAATAAAAATTGAAAAGTGAAGCTTTTTTAAAATATTGCTATAATCATTGCGTGTATATAAAGGTCAAAGTCAAAACAAATGCAAAAAAAGAAAAGATTGTTAAAAAATCTGAGGATCATTTTGATATCTCTGTAAAAGAGCCGGCAGAAAGAAATTTGGCAAATAAAAAAGTTTTGGAGCTAGTGCGAACTTATTTTAAAGTGTATAATGGGAAGGTCAGAATAGTGAGTGGACATCATTCACCAAGTAAAATTATAAGCTTAGATAAATAGATAAAAAAATGCGTCACAATGTCAAAACCACGGATTTCTCAATGACTCCGGCAATCAGCGATTATGTTGAAAAAAGAATTGCTCATCTGGATAAATTTGTCAGCCCGGAACACAAAGATCTTCCGATTTGTTATGTTGAAATAGGTAAAACTACCAACCATCATAAAAATGGGGAATTATTTAGAGCAGAGTTTACAGTTTTTATAGGTGACAAATCTATGAGAGCCGAATCCGAACAAGAAGATTTATATGCAGCTCTCGATTTAGTAACTGATGAAATGTCTGAAGAATTAAGATCTTTCAAAGATAAAAAGACCAGCGTAAATAAAAAAGAAGGAGCAAAAGTAAAGTCCATAATAAAAGAATTATAAAATAATAAAATTAATGGGCGGCCACGAAGTGGCCGCCCATTAATTTTATTATTTTAATCCTCTCAAAAAATCCGCATAGCTCATTTCTTTTTTGCCTTCAGGAATTACATTTTGAATTTCTAGCATATTGTCTTTCCAAACCGCTTTTTTGATAATTACTCTCATTTTTTGTCCATTTTTATTAACCTCAAAATAAGTTTTTGGCCATTCTTCAAAAGCCAAAATTTTTAAATAATTTTTAAAGGCATCTTTTGATAAATCAAGAAATCCATCTGTTTTTTCAGTTTTTTTCGTAAATGTCGCTTCGCTGTCATCTTGTACTTTTACTTTTATTTTGCCCTTAATCCAATCCGGCAATATTTCCGCCAAAAGATCTGCACCTTCTTTAGCCAAAATTTCTTGAAGATTTAAAAAACCAACTGGCCAAGCTGAGTTTTCAAGTTTCTTCTGTGCGACAATTGCGCCATGATCGACTTGCTCGTCTACAAGCATGATTGAAACTCCAATTTCTTTTTCATTATTTAATATTTGTTCTTGAAGTGGGGAAGGTCCTCGATATTTTGGCAGGAGCGAAGGATGAATATTCAAAACGTTGTATTTTGGAATATCAATCACAATTTTTGGAATTATTTTTCCATAAGATGCGACGATAAAAAGATTGTAGTCTTTAATTTTATTCAAAAAGGTTTCATCTTTGAGTTTTTCAGGTTCCACGCATCCAATTCCATTTTCTTCAGCCCAAATTTTTGTTGGTGTTGGTGTCAGAACCATTTTTCTTCCTTGCGGTTTGTCTGGAGTAGTAACAATAAGCTCAGGAACAATTCCATTTTTCTTGAGCTCTTTTAAAACGATCAGTGAAAATTCTGACGTTCCGAAAAAAGCAATTTTTATATCTTTATTGAACATATTGTTAGTATATATTATTTTTTAAAAATTCCCACAAGGGGATACAGGAAAATATAGTCGGTATCACTTCTTATTTTAAAATAAAAAAACGCCCAGCATACAGCAAGGCGTTTTTATTTTTTCTTCATTTTGGCTACATAATAAACTTCAGCCAGATCTTCAGTTTTACCAATTTCTTCAAATTGGACCCTTATTACTTTATAGCCTTTGTTGATTAAATCTACGTAATTTTTCTTATGTTCGGGATCAGTAATTATTTCAAAACGATACCATTTTTCAATATCATTTAAATCTGTCCGCGAATCATAAAGAATTCTTATGAACATTTTCAAATGATATTTTAATTCTGCTTTGCCGAACTCATCATTGACTATGCTCATAAGCATCCTCCTTGTTTATATAGATTTTTTATCTTCCATTTATATACTAGGACATAAAATTAAACTTGTCAATACATATAAAAATTAAATTTTTATAAATAAAAAACGCCCTGCAACAAATGCAGGGCGTCCTATAAAATTCTATACATTATCAATTTCTCCTTCTTATTTTTTTATCTAGTTCCTTGACCTGTAGAAAAAATCACAGATTGTTCCATGAAGCATAACATCTTTATCGGAAACGAATTTGTTCGTATCAGGAGCCATATTTCTCATGGATTCAGAAATATTTGCACCTGCTTTTTTACTAAAACTCTCCAAATCGCCTACGTTTTTGAAGCTCAACTTTTTGTTAGCAATCCAGTAAAACTTTCCGCCAAACGATTTTAATTGTTTTTTGGTTATTTCCGTAAAAATTAAAATCGTTTCCTCAACTATTAATATAGGGTTGGGATTTTCTGAAAAGAGATCAACGTTTTTCCACAATGCTTCTTCCCAAATCTCAGATCTGAGATTTGCTCCAGAAAGAGAAAATGTTGGTATTTTCATTTTTAGAGACCTCCTCCCTATAATTTTTGAAAACGTACGTCTGCGATAATTATAAAACTAATCGATTAAATAGCAACTACAGATTTTCCAGCAATTCTGCATATTCTTCAGGAGTAATTTCTTGGATATTAACAGCTTTATCGATAAAAAGTATTCCATTCAAATGGTCGATTTCATGCTGGACTACTTGCGCCAATATTCCGGAAAAACCTCTTGAAAATTTCTTTCCATTTTCATCTGTTGCTTCCATCGTGACTTTTTCGGGTCTGGAAACTTTTCCATAAACATATCTGACGGAAAGACATCCTTCTTCGAGCAATTGCCTGGCTTTTGAAGATTTTAAAATTTTAGGATTTATGCAGACCAGATCTTTTATTTTGGTATTTTCATTTCTGTCGTCGCTAAATACTTTTTTTGAAATAACAAAAAGTCTTATCGGCTTTCCGATCTGAACCGCAGAAATTGCCGCAGCATCTTTTTGAGAATCTATAGCTCCTTTGAGATTTGAAATTATTTTTTTTATTCCAATGCTATTTATTTTGTCTTCGGAGACAACAGAAGAAATTTCCCTCAGAATAGGGTTGTTTTTTTGCAGAATATTGATTTTTACGGATTTTTTCGGAGTCATTGGACATATAATAACATTATTATATAAATTGGTCAAAAAATACAAATAATGCTAGTATCAAAAACACATGAATAATTTTTGGCAGAAAATTTCGAAGAAAGGCGTTTTCTTCTGTTTGGCACCGATGTCTGATGTTACTGACATCGCTTTCAGGCAGATAATCGCAAAATACAGCAGACATGGAAAACTTGGCGGAGGTCCTGGCGTTTTTTTTACCGAGTTTGTTTCTGCAGACGGTCTTGCATCAAAAGAAGGCAGACCAAAACTCTTGCCGATTTTGAAATTTTCCAAAAACGAAAAACCAATAATCGCGCAGATATTCGGTGCCAAACCGGAAAATATAAAAATCGCCTGCCAAATAATTTCCAAAATGGGTTTTGATGGAATTGATATCAATATGGGATGTCCTGATAAATCTGTCGTGAAGCAATGTGCTGGATCAGCTCTCATAAGAACGCCGGCTTTGGCTCAAGAAATAATTCGCGCAGCAAAAGCTGGAGCGCCAAAACTTCCGATTTCCGTTAAAACAAGAATCGGCTTTAATGTAATTGAATATAAAAAATGGCTACCGAAAATTCTCGCAGAAAATATTTCTGCGCTTACAGTTCATCTTCGCACAAGAAAAGAAATGTCGAACGTTCCAGCTCACTTCGAACTTGCAAAAGATATTGTAAAAATTGTCCGTAAATATGATAAAAAAGTTGTGCTCATTGCAAACGGCGATATTGAAAATCTGGAACAGGGAAGAAAGCTCGCAAAAGACGCCGGCTTTGATGGGATAATGATCGGCAGAGGAATTTTTGGAAATCCTTGGTTTTTTGATTCTAAAATTAAGTATGAAAATATTTCAACTGAAGAAAAACTTAAAGCACTTATTGAACACATAAAACTTTTTGAAAAATTAATGAGTCATAGAAACGAAGCAAATATGAAAAAGCATTTTAAAGCTTACGTGAATGGTTTTGAAGGTGCAAAAGAACTCAGAGTAAAGCTTATGGGTGTGGAAAGTTTGAAAGGAGCGGAGACGATAATCAAATCTTATTTGAAATAAACTACCTCGGTGCAGAGCACACGAGGTATTTGTTATTTCGTATGTCTTTGCGAGCGTAGCGTGGCAATCCAGGTTTGTATTGTATGTAATTCTGGATTGCTTCACTTCGTTCGCAAAGACAATACAGGATATGGTCCGATACAGAGCATTGGGGGAATAGCTAAGATTTAAAATAAATATTTATTAAAATCTATTTGATAAATTATTTTTTTATGTTAATATCTGTTATCTGAATACAGAAACCCCATTTCTGTACTCCCGTTAGAGCGGCCGCCTGCCATAAAAAGTGGGCGGTCGCAGAAAATAATGTTCTTTATAATTATATAGCTCACTTTTTTGTTTAATATTTTGCTTTAAAATCTATCTTTACAAAGGTGGTGATTAAACAGAACGCAAATTTAGAGAGAAAAATAAATTTTCAAAGGAGGTAATTGGTTATATCCAACCCAAACGGAATTTCAAGTAAACGGGGTAATAACGAAGTTCCAAGGGAAATTGAAATCAAAAATATAGATTCTACAATTCTCATAATCTCCTTATGAGAATTGGTTTCTCACCTTACAAGCCGGCGCATGCATTCCTTTTATGGAAGGTGCGCCGGTTTTTTTTTGACAAAAAATTTAGTTATGCTATAAAAGATGTCTGCCGGTTATTTACACCCTAGATTCTGATCCCCACAAATCGTCGACAAACATCGTGACGAATGGGTTAGGGCTAAATAACTGGCTTTTTTTTGCCTAAAATTTGATATCATTTTTTATATTTGACAAAAAATTATAATATAATCTTTCACCCGTTAAAGTTTTTACTAACGTATTATGCAGTAAATACTGCATAATACTGAAAAAGTTATTTTGTAAATTATCTCTATAGAAAATTATATAAAAATACAGTATAATAGGCTTTATATGAAAATAGTCGCGTATAACTTTTTTATTAGTAAAAATTTTCTCGGGTAAATGGCAGAAACCGCTTTATACAGAAAATATCGCCCGCAAAAATTCAAGGAAGTTCTTGGACAGGATCATATTGTAAAAGTTTTGGAGTCATCAATCGAAAATGGAAATATTTCCCACGCATATATTTTTGCCGGTTCTCGCGGAACAGGAAAAACATCTGTTGCAAGAATTTTTGCAAAAGAAATCGGCACAACATCGAATGATATTTCAGAAATCGATGCTGCTTCAAATACCGGCGTGGAAAATATCCGCGATTTGAACGAGTCGGTAAACACTTTGCCTTTTGAATCAAAATATAAAGTTTATATTCTCGATGAAGCTCACATGCTTTCAAAGTCAGCTTGGAATGCGCTTTTGAAAACTATCGAAGAGCCGCCAAAACATGTGATTTTTATTTTTGCAACGACCGAAGCGAACAAAATCCCAGAAACTATCATTTCAAGATGCCAGACATTTTCCTTTAAAAAGCCGACGCAGAAAGTTTTGAAAGATGTCGTTGTCGCGATTGCAAAAAAAGAAGGATTTTCGCTGGAAGCTTCATCGGCAGATCTCATAGCTTTGCTCGGCGACGGATCTTTCCGCGATGCGCAAAGTATTTTGCAAAAAGTCATGAGTGCTTCAAAGGATAAGAAAATCAGTCCGGAAGAAGTCGAGCTTGTCACAGGTGCGCCAAAATCCGAAGTTGTGAATGATTTTATCAGAGCGATAGATGAAAACAACTTAGAGCTTGGTCTCGGAGCAATTTCAAAAGCTACGGAGGCAAATATAGATATTCTTTTATACTTCAAGCTCGTGCTTCACAAAATGCGTTCGATTTTGCTTTTGAGAAATCTGAAAAGTTCGGAAGGGAAACTTGCCGATGAAATGACTGACACAGATTTTAAATTTATCAAAAATCTCGCCGAAAAAAAACCTTCAAAAATAAATTCCGACACTTTGCTTACACTTTTATCTTATTATGATATGGTTTCAAAAGCTTATATTCCTGAGCTTCCGCTCGAGCTTGTTTTGATAAAATTGACTCAAGATGGAAAATAAAAATAAATTCATCAGTTACAGATCCAGAAAAATATTGATTGCAGCAGTGCTGGTTGCCGGCATTTTTTCATGGCTATATGTGGCTTTAAATATGTCATCACTAAGACCGCGCACTTTTTATTTGCATAACTATTACCGTCAGCCAATCGTGGTCAAAGATATTTCATCGTGGATGACTTTCGATTACATAAACAAAGTATTCCATTTGCCACCGTCATATTTGAAAGATGTATTCAAAATTAGTGACCAAAAATATCCGAGAATAACAATAGAACAGCTTTCAAAAGAAACAAAAGCAAGCAGCACAATACTTATTAAAAATATTCAGAACGATATTGTAATTTATTTTTCGTCCTCGACAAACGGACAATAAATTTTATGCATACTATTTTACCTTCCATACTTTCATTTGTTTTGCTTTATGGATATACTGCAATTTTTTCAATATCTTATTTAGCCGTATTCTTGCCGCTGCCTCAAACAGTGGTTCTTTTGGCTGGAGGAGCTTTTGCCGGACAAGGATATCTCAATATATTTTCCCTGATTTTTTTCAGTTCTCTTGGAAATATTTTGGGCGACTTAACTTGTTTTTTTCTTGCTCGAAAATATGGAAAGGAACTTCTGATGAAAATTGGATTGAAAAAAATGATATTGTCGAAAAAATTCGCAGAAATGGAAACATTCATAAATGCCACTGCCGGCCCAACCGTTTTTATTTCTAGAATCATACCGCTTGGAACAATAGTCGATATTTTGTCCGGCTTGTCAAAAATGTCATTCAAAAAATTCATAGCTTATGTCGTGGCCGGAAATGTCATTTACACTGTCGGAGTCGCGCTTGTCGGATTATTTTTAGGAAATGCTTGGCAAAATGTAACTTCAATTTTCTCCGCAGCAGGCATAATAATAGCAATCATAATAGTCATATTTGCTTTGAGCAGAATATATTTTAATAAATTAAAACATAGGATGAAAAAAACGGAATCCAAAAATTAATTTATTTTTAAAATATAATTCACGAGCTTCGGCACCCAGAGATTTTGCGTGCACAAAAGGATTATTCCGATGATAATTAGAATCAAAAGAAAAATCCTTATGAATTGAATGAACGGGCTTGAATTATATTTTTTATTTTTCCAGTCGATTGTCATAAGAATATTATACTAACTAATTGATAAATTAAAAGGCGGGTTCGCGAAACGAACCCGCCTTTTAATTTTAATGTCTTACTGCAATTGTTATGATAAGTGTTTTGAAACGAGCTTTGTCATTTCAAACATATCTACGACTGCTTTGCCTCCAAAAACTTTTTTCAAATTTTCATCAGCTATTATATTTCTCTTTTTCTTAGGATCCTGAAGATTCTTTCCTTTGATGTAAACCCAAAGTTTCTTTACAACTTCAGATCTTGGCATTGGACCTGCACCGACTACTTTTGCTAAATCTGCGCTTACATTAAGCGGCTTCATAAATGCTGAACCTTTTTTCTCTGCCATGTTTTTGTTTTGCCTGGCATTTCGCTTGAAACGCTTCGGCTTAAAATTATTAAATTAATAAGATGTGTATAGTATAGCAGAAAACAGATTTTTGTGTAATGGGCGATAGAGAATCAAGATCTCAGCTTCTCACGAATATTCATCAATGTTTTACCGAGCATATTTCGGCCTTTGCCGGTCTTGTCCGTTCCCCAAAATAAATCATTCCACCAGTTCATTTCTTCTAGCAGCTTCTCGTCAGTGTCGAGAAGCAATTTAGTATTTTCAGGATTTAGTTTCGGGTCAAATTTTTGCGTTATCAAATCCGTCATAATTTCAAGTTTTCTTTTAGTCCATTCTTCTTTTGTGCATGCGTCGTGAGGTTTATTTTCCTCATTATATTTAATGGATTCAAGTTCGGAACAAGTTTGGAAGTATTCTCGGTGTTCAGGTTTCCATTTTGCAGCTTGATAGGCGAGTTCAACACTTTTGTATTCTACATCGTCCAAAAAGACTTTTGCTGGCCAAAAATTGCTAAGGAAACGATACGGACCAAAAAATCCTTTTACTTCTTTATCATTATGAATAGCAAATTGTTCCCATTCACCTTTTTTGTATTGGGTTCCATTTGGTCCTATGTCGGCGTAGAGAATTTTTTTCATTTTTTTGGGTTCACTTGGTATTTACAGTAATTTTATTTTTCTTAGTGTTTCTTCCATTCTTGAATGATCGGGATTTAAATATGCCTCTAAATAGTCAATTAACATTTTTTCTTTTGTAGATCGAAGTGAAATTTCATTACCTTCATATTTCAAAGCATCTATTCTTCCATGACTGATATTATTTCTAATTTCTTTAAATTCCCAAAGAATTTTTGAAACATTATTTTTACCAAAAAGATTTTGATAAAAGAAAATTTTATCAGTTAAAGATTCAAGATTATCAATACTAAAATTCCTTTTTAAAGAATAATTATCACTAATAGTGTCAAGAATATCTTTAGCAATCGGTCCAGGGAGTTTTTTTAAGATTTCCATTAATTTCAAATCAGATTTTTTTTCACCAAAACAATATCTCTCAATTGATTTTTTTGCCTTTATTACTTCCTCTGTTGATTCTGTTTTATAAATTTCTTTCCACGGATCAGTAATAACTGCATTTAAGTCGCTCTCAACCCAATAGCACATAAAATAAACAAAGGTAATTGTTTTAATTTGAGTATCAGATAGTTTTAAAACACCTTTCGAAATAGCACTAACAAATTTTTCATCGTCAACTTTAGGAAATATTTTTTTTAAATCTTCTACACTAATCATGATATAGATTTAGAATAAGACAATTTTGCACGATTTTGCTGAGCGTCTCGAGCTAGAACCTTTATCAGCCAAGCCCTATAACGTTTAATTTAACAAATTTAGTATAACAAAACGACGCAACAAGAGCTAATATATTTTTATAGAAAAGCTGCAATTAATTGAAATATAAATCCCAAGGCAAGTAAAATCAAACCTATTTTATTTATACAACTTTCCTTTAAATGTTTTATTTGAGTATACTCACCAGTTTTTTGGTCTCCTGAAACTATCAAATCATCTTCCAATTTTTTAGTAGTATTAAGATTTGGAATAATCAATATTATAGCTGCTATAGTATTTAAAGCTAGACCAATTATATTTAGTACATTGGATGTCGACATTATTTTATATTTTATACTACATATTTAGCAACTTCTCTTTTTGAGAGTCGAAATCAGATTGGGAAATAATACCTTCTTTTAATAGTTCATTTAATTTTTTTAGTTCGTCAGCAACACTGTAATGATCGGTTCGTCTATCATCTTTATTGAATCTCGCGTCATTAATTGATTTCATCCAATCAATAAAATATGAATCCTTCAATTGTGCTAATTTTCCTAATTTACCTAAAACTAGATAGTCTATAAGCTTATTATGGTTAAATTTTACCTTTTCTTCTTTGCCATTAATTAAATAATAAACACTTAAATAACTAGCATTATCCCACCTATCACATTTAATGCTTGTAATACTGCCTAAAGAAATTGATACAATTTTTTCTCCCTTGCTAATAAAATACAGATTTTTATCAGTTAAAATCAATTGTCCACTTTTAAAACCCCAACCTATTCCACTTTCTTCTCTTATTGTTTTTTCCATATATTTTAATTATATAACTTTTTTATAAATTTCGTAGCTATGCAAAATAGCAAAACTATTTCATTAACGCAACTCGTGCGCCAGAACTTAGCTCTTGTTGGCTGGGGGACAGGGACTCGAACCCCGATTGCATGCGCCAAAGGCACGCGTCCTACCATTAGACGATCCCCCAATGTATTTAACAATTGCAAGGATACTAGAAAAATTCAATAAATTCAAGTCGTTAAGTTATCTATCCGATAATGGGTTGATTTTTTAATTATAATAATATATAATAGTAGTGTTAATAATAATGATAAAATAATATGCCAAAAGCAACAATTAAATCAAATACAGGAGCAATAATTAATATAGAAGGAACCCCTGAAGAAATTTCTCAGATAATATCGAGTTTTGAAAAGATTGCTTCCGTAACTCAGTCAAAAACTGAAGCCTCAAAAAATGAAATCAAAAAACGACAAGATAAAAAACGTCTCGCTGCATCTGATTTAATTATTGAGCTAAAAGATGATGGTTTTTTTGATAGACCAAAATCATTATTAGAAATATCTCAAGCACTAGAAGAAAAAGGAAGAATGACACCAGTTACTTCTTTATCAGGAATAATGATTAAACTCGTACAAGAGAGGATTTTTGCAAGAAAAAAGATAGAGGGTAAGTGGGTATATGGTAAATAAATATAAAATTTATGAAAGTCAAAAAACAAAAATCAAGTGTAGCAGAAAAAATTCTTAAAGTAGTTAACGAAAAGAATAAAACTGCAGAGGAAATACAAAAGGAGCTTAAAGATAAGTATGGATTTAGTATTAAATCTCAAGATATCCGAGTTAATTTACTATATCTATTAAGAAGAGAGAAAATACAGAGGACAAAAGAAGATGATGCATATAAGTATCATCTGTAGATAAAATATTAGTAAATAATGAAAAATCAATCTTCATTGCCTAAAATTATAAAAAATCTATGGGAAGAAAATTTCTTTTCCGAAGCAAAAAATTTTTCCCAAATAGAAAAGGCCTTGGGAAACAAAGGTTGTCATCCTCCAACTAATAGTTTGTCTGTTGCCTTAATTCGATGCTCCATGTCCGGTGGTTTTTTAGTTTCCAAAAAAGAAAAGGATGAACGATTATTTATTCAAAGAAATGCACCAATTTATTTAGAAACAAATAGCAACATATTTGATGGGTATTCTATACATCCTCGCATTAATGAAGTTTCTTTTAAACAGTTTAAAAATGGTCATTTCAAGGAAGCAGTTCAAAATGCATTGGTCGAAGTAATCGATCAAGTTAAAATAAAAACTAATTATCCTAAAGATAAAAATGGTCATGATTTGGATGGCGATGATCTTATGAATCAGGTTTTTGCTATTGATGGAAAACAATTTCCAGTAATCAAATTTAATGATTTGAAAAATAGTTTAGATAAAGCTGAACAAAGAGGTATATATTACTTATACAAGGGCATAGTAGGTATTCGAGACAAAAAAGCACATTTAAATTTTATACAGAATGATTCATTAAAGACCTTGGAATATTTATTCCTTGCCAGTTTATTGATAAGACTTTTGGATAATCCTCAATAGGTTGTATGTACCACCTATACATCCTTCGTTGTTCTGACAAAAGCTTATACACCGGCATAACAACCGATTTGAAGCGACGTCTCAAAGAGCATAATGAATCAAAACTTGGGGCGAAATATACGTCGGCGAGACGACCGGTGAAGCTCGTGTATTCAAAAAAGTTTAAGAATAGAAGTTGTGCGTCCTCGGAAGAGGCGAGGGTGAAAGCATTGACGAAAATTCAAAAAGAAAAATTAATTAGTAAGAAAAAGTAAAGATGGCGCCGCGGTTGACTTAGCGAAGTCACGTCGTACCACAGGAGTACTTCTTGTTTACTAAATCGCTGAGTACAGCTCATAAGTAAACAAAGTCGCACGACCGTCCTATAAGTGCGACACAGGCGGCGCACCTGCTATCACATTAATTATTATTAATAGTGCGCCTTTATTGATATAATCTACGTAGTAAATATAAGTTATAAAACAAAAATATGTTGAGTTTTTTAGTGCTACATTTTAAAGATATTATAGATGTGCTCTTGGCTACATTTTTTATTTATGTAGTTATACTTTTCTTACAGCAAACAAAATCCCGATTTATAATTGGAACTTTCATAGTCGTTATTTTTTCATATTTTATATCAAAATTTTTTAATTTAGAACTTTCTCAAGATATTCTCCAGCCACTCATAACACTTCTTGCTGTGATTTTTGTTATTGTCTTTCAAAATGACATCAGACGATTCTTCCACTGGATATCCTCTCCCAAAAATTTAATTAAAACAAATGATAATAATGAGAAAATTTCTGAACAAATTGTCAGTGCCGTATCGGAAATGGCAAAGAATAAAGTTGGAGCCCTGATTGTTTTTCCTGGAAAAAGTCCGATTGATGATATCGTGCAAGGTGGATTTTTGCTTGACGGAAAAATTTCTACTCAAGTTATTTTGAGTATTTTTGATACAAATACACCAGGTCACGATGGTGCAATGCTTATAGAAAATTTCCGCATAAATAAATTTGGATTACATTTACCGCTTGCCGAAAATTTCAAGAATTTTTCTCGTATGGGAACAAGACATCGCGCTGGCATAGGTATTACAGAACAAACTGATGCTCTTGCCATCATTGTTTCAGAAGAAAGAGGGGAAATCTCTATAGCAAAAAATGGGGAAATTAAAAAAGTAGAAGATTTAGAAAAACTTTTATCAGTTATAAAAAAATATACGCACGAGAATGCAGATAATGAAAATAATAAAAGTCTCTGGAATTTTATTGTTGTAAGTAATTTTAATACCAAATTTATAGCATTCACCATTGCAATAATACTCAAAATATTATTGATAAAATAAACAATTAAAATATAAAAGGTGCTTGATAGCCTGTGGTGCTGTGTTTAATTTAAAATTGTGATAAAATAAACCTATGATTGTAAAACGTAAAGATGGATATCATGTTCTCTCCGAGAAAACTCGGAAAAATCTAGGCGGGCCGTACAAATTGCACGGTGAAGCCGTGAAAAGATTGCAACAAGTTGAATATTTCAAGCATAAAGGAGGCAAGTGAAATGGCGCCGCGGACTACCGCGGCGCTTTTCAAATGCATTAAATTTGCTATATTCAGAATATGAAAATCACAATCGTAAAAAATAAATATCTGAACGCACTATTTATAGCGAGTGCGAAGTGAGGGAGCCGCGGTAATCCGCGGCTCTATGTCGCATATGAATTGAAATAAAGATCAAAAAATTGATTTGACTTTTTCAATTATTTCAATATACTTTCACAATCTAACTATTATTAATAATATTATGTTGACAAATAAAGACAATATATTCGAGCTCATGCTCGGATTCAGCAGGAAAATAAAAGAAAGCACAAAGGAAAATTCATTGAAAAATGAGCTGACGTTTACTCAGTTCGAAACATTATGGTTTATTGGCTTCAATGGGAAAAGAAGCATGGAATCAATCGCTGACTACTTAAAAATAACTCCGCCATCAGCAACATCAATGGTTCATAAAATGGAAAAAAGAGGGTTACTAAGCCGAAAGCGCGATATTAAAGACAAGAGAATAGTTTATATAAGTCTGACAGCTAAAACAAAAAAACATCTGAAAGCTCTGAGAAAAAATAAAGAAAAATTACTTAAAAAAATTATTGATAAATTATCACAGACGGACAAGAATCATTTGGAGCGAATAATCAAAATTATAATCAAAAAATAATATGAAAAATATTTTAAAAATCATACACAAGCCAAAACATATAATCGCAATATCTATTACGATTGCAATCATCATCGGAACTTTCGGCTTTATTTTTATAAATCGTGCGCCTGAATATCAATTTGTAAAAGCACAATCGGGAACAATTCAAGATATCTGGAGTCTCAGCACGAGCACAAGCGCATTGGGACAAAATCTAACTTTGAGTTTCTTGACTTCCGGAGAAATTGAAAGCGTGTCAGTCAAAGTTGGCGATTCAGTAAAAAGCGGAGAAGTGCTGGCGACTCTAGATCCTGAAAATACTCTTGGAGCATTGACGCAGGCAAAAGCCGCGTATGCATCGGCAGTCGCAAACTATAATAAATTGGTAAATGGCGCCACTTCAGCGGACGTTGCAGTAAGCAGTTCTTCACTTCAGTCTGCGCAAACATCTCTTGAACACAGCAAAGAAATATTGGTTCAGACGCTCAATGATTCTTTTGTTTCTGCAAATAATGCCGTGAGCAATACTGATATTTTTTTCAATAATCCATATTCAATCACTCCACAACTCATTGAAAATAATTTAAGCTTTACAAATCAGAATTTGCAAAATCAGATTGAAAGCGAGAGAAAACCATTAAATGATACGATTTCGTCTTTGAAGCAAGAACTTGTCGGATTAAATTCAGAAAGCGATTTGTCCACATTATCAAATGATACAGAATCCGATCTGCTTTCAGTTGCAAATTATCTTGATGATTTAAATTCTCTCTTTACGAAATATTCTTTCGTGAATCAAAACTCTCAAACGATGCTGAATGCAGATATAAGTAACATTGTCGGCACGCGTGCTTCGATTACGGCGCAGATAGCTTCATTGACGAATGCGACACAAGCGGTTTCTTCAGCGGAGGCTGGTGTAAATCAAAATCAAGCTAGCTTGGCTTTGAAAACTTCTTCCGCCCGACCAGAAGATATCGCTTCAGCGGAAGCGCAAGTTTCAAACGCATCTGGAGCAGTGCAAATAGCGCAATCGGCATATCAAAATAGAATTATCACATCTCCAGGCAATGGAATAGTAACGGCAGTTTATATTTCTGCAGGACAAATTGCTTCGCCGAATGTTCCGGCCATCGACTTGTCTGGAGAAACAATTTCTAAAAATGTATCGCTTATGATACCGAACAATTCAATCATCGACAGGGCTGGAAAATTTTTTGTTTTGGTAAAATCCGGCAATGGCACAGCAGAAAAAGAAATTACAATCGGTTCAAGCGATGCAACGAACACCGAAGTTCTTTCGGGAATATCAGCAGGCGACGAAGTAGCAACTCATTAAAATTAAAATCATGGAAAACACAACAACACATATTGAAAAGAAAAATCATTTAAAAACGCCTTGGGTTCAGAGTGTCATTTCAATCGTAATTATTTTTGGAGTTCTTGCAGTATTTTTAATTTGGCTCTCGGTCAAAAATACTATTTCAGTTGAAAATTCATATCTTGATGCTCCGGTTGCAAATATTTCGCCGACAACACCAGGAATGTTAAACGAGATTTATGTAAAAGAAGGCGATATTGTCGCTCCAAACAGCCAGATTGCAGTCGTTGGTTCTGAAATATTATATTCAAAAAATGGCGGAATAGTTTCAAGCGCGCCTGAAGTCACCGGATCATATTATTCTCCCGGACAAACAGTCATATCAATAGTTGATGACAGCCAGATGAAAGTCATCGGTTCTGTCGATGAGACTAAAGGTTTGAAAGATATTGTCGCAGGCGAGCGCGCAACTTTTACAGTCGATGCATTTCCTGGAAAAACTTATGAAGGAATTGTTGAAGAAGTCAGTCCGGTTTCTGAAGATACCGGTGTAGTATTTTCAATTTCCGATAATCGCCCAGTCAAAAAATTCGATATAAAAGTCAGTTTTGACGACAGCAAATATCCGGAATTGAAAAGCGGAATGTCTGCAAAAATAACTGTCTACACAAATAATTAGCATGAAAGAAAAAGGATCCAATCTGAGATGGTGGGTTCTCATCACCGTTATAATCGGAACATTTCTCGGTCGTCTTGATCAGACGATTGTAAATCTTGCATTGCCGAAAATAATCAGCGACTTCAGCATCACAGTCAGCAATGCAGGATGGATTGCCACCGCATATATTCTGGCAAACGCAATATTCGTTCCGATCTGGGGAAAACTTGGAGATACTATCGGAAGGAAAAAAGTTTATATAATCGGATTTGCAATGTTCATCATAGGTTCGGTACTTGCCGGACTTTCGTGGAATTTTCCTTCATTGATTGTTTTCAGAGTCATCCAGGCAATTGCAGGCTCGGCTGATTATCCGACAGCAATGTCAATCATTGCGGTAACTTTCAAAGAAGGAAAAGAACGCGCGCAAGCTCTCGGAATCTGGTCTTCATCATTTGCAGCAGCGGCAGTTTTCGGACCGCTTATCGGCGGACCTCTCATTGATAATTTTGGATGGAGATCAATTTTCCTTGTAAATCTTCCCGTCGGACTTCTCGGACTTTTCATGGCGATAAAATTTGTCCACGAATCACGTGCAATGCAAAAAATGGTTTACTTCGATTGGTGGGGAGCTTTGAGCTTGGGCGGCGCACTTTCAGCACTTGTTCTCGTACTCGACAGAGGATCGGATTGGGGATGGCTTTCTGTCGGAAGTATAATCTGCTATGCACTATGCATCGCACTATTCAAAATATTTGTGATGATTGAAAAAAGAGTGAAAGAACCGATTGTCGATCTGAATTTTTTCAAAATGCCGACTTTTGTAAACGTGCTGGCAAATAATTTTATTGTTTTTATGGGAATGATGGGATCAATGTTTTTGATTCCCGTTTTTGCCCAAACATTTATGGGATACACTGCAACGCAATCGGGATATCTTTTTATGCCGATGGCGGCAGCAATGCTTCTCGCTTCGCCGATTGGTGGCGCACTCATAGGAAAAGTAAAAGCAAAATATGTTATTTTTGCCAGCACAGTTGTCGCAGCACTCGGAATATTTCTGTTTTCTGTTTATCTTGATCCAAAATCTAGCGCAATGGATATCATAATACCGCTATGCATCATGGCGTTCGGACTTGGATTTGGAATGGCACAGAGAACAAATATTGTTGCTTCAATCGTCAATCCTCATGAAATCGGCGTGGCATCATCCATACTTGCGCTCGTGAGAAACATCGCCGGAGCATTCGGTATCGCGATATTTGGAACTTTGCTGAGCAATAATATAAACAGCAATGTGCTGAAAATAAATAGTTTCAGTTTCATCCACAGCATAAATCCGCTTGATTTCCAAAAATATATCGCACTCATAGAATTGAAAGCACAGGTGGACGGATATGTTTACGTTTTTCTTGTTTCTGCAATCATCGTGTTCCTCGGTGCATTTACGATTCTCTTTTTAAAATTGAAAAATGAAAGAACGGATGTAAAAGTGTTGGTGGAATAAAAAGTATTATTTATTTAGATTGCCTAATCAATTATTATTTTATATAATATAAAAACATGAATATAATCGAAGTAAAAAATCTTGTGAAGAAATTTGACGGCATCACAGCTGTTGATGATATTTCTTTCAATGTCGGAAAAGGAGAAATTTTCGCTTTTCTAGGTCCAAACGGCGCAGGAAAAACTACGACAATAAAAATATTGACGACTCTACTTAATCCGACTTCAGGAAGCATCACTCTCGACGGACACGATCCTGTTACCGAACCGACTGAAGCAAGACGATCATTCGGAATCGTATTTCAAGATCCAAGTTTGGACGATGAGCTTACCGCTTGGGAAAATATGGAATTCCACGGAGTGCTTTATAAAGTTCCTAAAAAAATAAGACGAGAAAGAATAGAATACCTTATGAAATTTGTCGAAGTTTGGGACAGAAAAGACAGCTTGGTGAAAGAATTTTCCGGTGGAATGAAAAGGAGATTGGAAATCGCCCGCGGACTTTTGCATCATCCAAAAATAATTTTCCTTGATGAACCGACGACAGGTCTTGATCCGCAGACAAGAAACAGCATGTGGAATTATTTGATTGAATTGAACAAAAAAGAAGGCACGACAATTTTCTTCACAACACATTATATGGAAGAAGCTGAGAAAGTCGCACAGAAGATTTCAATCATGGATCACGGAAAAATAATCGCTTCAGGAACAGCAGAAGAGTTAAGAACACAGGCAAACAATGCCAGCTCGCTTGAAGAGGCATTTTTGAATTTCACCGGAAGAGATATCCGCCACGAAGATGCAGACGCAAGCGATGGAATGAGAATGAGGCATATGGCAAGAACAAGAAGATAATTTTCAAAAAATAAAACTTGTTCCGTGTGAAATTCACCATAACACAAAATTTAGAGTAATAAACATAGAATCAATTAATAAAAATTAGTCGAAATTATCAAAACATTAAAATTTCTTTACAGGATGACAACAATTTACATACTTTGGCTTAGACAAATGAAAAGATACTTCAGATCAAAATCAAGAATGATTGGATCTCTTGCCCAACCCTTGCTATTCATGGTTGCTTTGGGTTTCGGACTCGGACCGGTTTTTGCAAAAGCAGGTGAAGGAAATTACATTAATTTTTTAGTTCCCGGAATCATCGGCATGAGCATAATTTTTTCCGCAGTATTTTCCGGAATAGAAATTATCTGGGACAAACAGTTCGGCTTTTTGAAAGAAACTCTTGTCGCGCCGGTTTCTCGTTTCAATATAATGCTCGGAAGGACACTCGGCGGAGCAACACAGTCCGTCATGCAAGGTTCTATTGTTTTTGTCATTTCACTTTTTATCGGTTTTCGCCCAACAAACTGGTATCTCATTCCTATATTTATTTTGCTTATGCTTCTCGTTGCTTTGCTTTTCACCGCAGTCGGAACAATGATTGCTTCGCTTCTCGATGATATGCAAGGCTTCCAGCTCATCGTGAACTTCATGGTCATGCCATTATTTTTCCTATCTGGTGCAATTTTCCCTCTAACCGGTGTGTCAAAAGTATTGAGTTCAATCGCAGCTTTTGATCCGCTCGCATACGGAATCGACTCTTTCAGAGCCGTGCTTATAAATACAACAACATTCAGTTTGCATGTTGATGTAATAGTTTTATCAATAACAACTCTATTTTTCCTGTCGCTTGGAAGTTATTTCTTTACAAAAATACAGATTTAAAAAACGCTAAAATTTTTTTATGGGTGCTGCGGTAGTCCGCGGCACTTTTGTTTCGTTTTGATTTGTAACAGCGCACAAAAAGCCTTTTCATCCGTATTAAATTGCGTATACTGGCCAAAATGCGCTTTTGTGTAAAAGCTGAATGATTGTGATATAATTTGACGAGCATCTTTAATTTTTATTAGATTAATTTAATTTTCAAATGAAAAACATTAAAAAAATCTCCATTGCAATCATCTCCTTAGCAATATTTTTATTCGCAAGCAATGTTTTCGCGATGACTCCGTCATTTTCAGTGTCATCCGATCCAAACGTCAATACTATTGCTAATTTGAATATCACAGGAGATGCAAACTCAAGCATAGTTCTGTACTATTATTCTGCAAATGTCTCCGGTCCACAGCTAAAATATATCGGAAACACAAATTCATCTGGTACATATTCTTCCGGCATATCTTTAAATGATTACAATATCACGCAAAATAGTAACATTTATGTTTTGGTTGACGGAGTACAATCAAATTCAATCGCGTGGCCTTACTCTTCAACAGTCACATCTTCAAATAATCTGACTTTCAGCCAAACAAGCATCGCAACGATGGTCGGACAATCTACAACAATTACTGCATCGAATAATGGAACAGCATCACTTTATTTGTCCAGCAATACAAATCCTCAAGTCGCAAATTTTTCAATCAGCGGAAATCAAATATCAATAACAGGTTTGTCAGCAGGACAAACAACTGCAAATTTTTGTTATATAACCACGAACACTTCCACTACAAACTGCGCAAGCGTTTATGTTATTGTGCAAAATTCCGGAACTGCATTACTTTCTTTCAGTCAAAATAATACTTCAATAATCAACGGACAGAATGTTTCAATAAGTATAACTGGAGGAAATGGATTTTACCAAATTGAAAATAATTCAAGTTCAACTGTAATAAGTACGAGCTTAACTGGCCCGACACTCACTCTTTATGCAATTGGAGCGACAGGTTCAAGCACAATAACAGTCTGCTCCACAGATATGAACTCTTGCGGAAATGTCGTCGCCTCAGTCGGAACATATACGACAACAGGAAGCGGACTTTCTTTGAGCCAAAATTATCCGACTGTCATAATGGGACAAACTCAATCAATAACAATAAGCGGAGGTTCCGGAAATTATTATATTTCATCAAACTCAAATACGAATATTGTGCAAACATATATTTCCGGCAATACAATTTCAATTTACGGCGGAGCTCCAGGAAATTCTACAATTATAGTCTGCGCACCATCGGGAGAATGCGGAACGATAAATGCAATGGTTGCAAGCGCATCAGGTGGAGCACTTTCACTCAGTCAGACAAGTTTGAGTTTGATGACCGG
Organism: uncultured bacterium; assembly: GCA_963798465.1. GTDB lineage: Bacteria > Patescibacteriota > Minisyncoccia > Phycocordibacterales > GWA1-40-21 > Bog-1340. The sequence goes on from CAWCTC010000001.1 coordinate 490,830, forward strand.
ACAAATAATAAGTGTCACAATTTCTGGAGGCACAGCTCCATATTCAATAATTCAAAGTAATGATGGCAAGGCTCAATACAGCTTAAGCGGAAGTATTGTCACCGTCACAGGAGTTTCTGCGGGAAATTCTTCCGCGACAATCTGTTCTGCCGGCGGAGCATGCATAACACTCGCAGTAACCGTAACAGGAAATGTAACAAGTTCAACCGCTTCAGGAGTTCAGCCGGCATTCAGCCAGAATAATTTTTCAATGAACACAAATCAGACTGTCGCAGTTTATTTGTCAGGTAATGGCGGATATTATGTTTCAAATAATTCAAATCCAAATATTATCTCGGCAGCCGTCAGTGCAAACAGCGTCGTCATATTCGGAATAAATGTCGGCTCGGCAAATGTCACAGTTTGTCAAACGGGAGGACAATGCAATACTATTTATCTCACCGTCAGCAACTCGACAACAGCGACAGTCAGTTCTGCTCCTTTAACTTTTGACAAATCATCTGTAAATATGAATGTCGGAGACACGACTGATATAAATGTAACAGGAGGGTCTGGAGTTGGATATTATATTTCGTACAATTCAAATTCAAATGCAATCGGAGTTTATGTAAACGGAGGTGAATTGATTATTACAGGAAAAGCTGCAGGTTCTGGAACTTTATCAGTCTGTTCGTCATCAAATGTTTGTGCTTCCATTTCGGTAGTTGTAAATCAAGTTGCACAAACAACTTCTTCCGCAACAACATCAACAGTTGGCGATGGATATGTCTTTTCAGTGCACTTGGAATACGGAATGACAAGCAAAGTCGTGACAGAATTGCAAAAAAGATTGACTGCAAAGGGAGTTTACACCGGACCAATAACAGGATATTATGGCTCGCTAACAACTGCAGCAGTAAAATTGTTTCAAAAGGAAAACAATCTTGAACAACTTGGCTCAGTCGGTCTTGGAACGAGAGCAGCTTTGAACAAATAATTTTATTTTTGGTTTAATAAAAAATGGAAAAAACGGATGAACAGCTGGTAGAAAATTATCTGGAAGGAGATGAAAATTCATTCAATGAAATTGTAAATCGATATTTAAAACCTATTTACAATTTTGCATACAGGCTAGTAGGAAATCAGAAAGAAGCCGAAGATATCTCGCAGGAAATTTTCTTAAAAGTCTGGAAAAATTTAAAAAGATTCAATGCAAAAAAAAGTTTCAGGACTTGGATTTTTTCCATTGCAAAAAATACTTGCATAGATCATCTTCGAAAAAGGAAAGATGTGCCGATGTCAGCGTTTGACAATGACGACGGGGGAAATGTCATCGAAGATACATTAGTCGACGAGGAATTGAAGCCGGACGAAATATTCGCCATCAGTCAAAACAAACTGAATGTAGAAAAAATTATGGAAGCATTAACGATTGTGCAAAAAGAAGTAATTGTCCTTAAATATATGAATGAAATGTCATTATCAGAAGTTGCTGAAGTCATGAAAATACCGATAGACACCGCAAAAAGCCATCATGGAAGAGCTTTGCAAAAATTGAGAAAATCAATAATAAATGCACCCAAATTATCAAAATAAACGTATAGACCATTGTACTTGTCCCGTGTGAAATTCAGCGCAGTATAAAATTCAGAAAAATAAGCATAAAATCAATTAATAAAAATTAATCGACATTATCAAAACATTAAAATTTCTTTACGGGATGAAAAACGAAAATCAATTATTCAGCATGATAGAACCTAGTGGAAATCTAAAAAGTTCTATTATGGAGAAAATCAGAAAAGAGGAAATAAAAAAAGCCACATATGAAGTGGTTCTCAGTTCTGCTGCATCTTTGGTTTCCATATCGGCCGCAATTTTTTTTGTAATCAGCATAGTCAGAGATGCATATCAATCCGGGCTTTCTGAATATCTTTCTCTTATATTCTCAGATGGCGCATCGTTGATATCTTATTGGCAATCATATATCATGTCTATCATAGAATCGCTGCCAATACTTCAAATTACGATTTTTTTCGCTTCAATCTGGGTTTTTGCATGGTCTCTAAATAAAGCGATGACAATATTTAAAAATACGAGAGCAATTTTTTATAAGGTAAATTAATTTTTAATAATCAAATGGAACAAGTAAAAGAAATTTTGAAAAAATCTAAAATGAAATGGATCATATGCACTCTCGGCGCAATCGTAGTTGCGCTTTTGATATTTCAGGCTGGAATGTATTTCGGATTCAATAAAGCTAGCTTTTCTTTTCAAACAGGCGAACAATATTTCCGTCAGATGAACGGCATGCCGAATGATGATTTTATGGAAATGAATCGCGATTTATTAGATTCACACGGAGCGGCAGGAAAAATAATAAGCATAAAACTACCAACGTTCATTGTTGCTGACAAAGATGGCACGGAAAAAACAATAGTGACCGATGCAAGCACAACTATCGTCCAGTTCAAAAATTCTATAAAACCAGAAGATTTGAAAGTTAATGAGTTCGTAACAGTGATAGGCGATCCAACAAACAATGCGGAAGTCGATGCGAAACTTATAAGAATAATGCCTGATCCTGGAAGCATACCGTTTGCTACCGGAACAGATTTACAAAATTAAAATAAAAAACATGGAACCAAATAAAAATATAAAAAATAAAATATCAGAATTTTTTGCAAAGATGACATCAAGCAAGCTTTTTCAAAATACAAAATCTTTTATAAAAGTTCATAAAATCTGGTCCATAATAATAGCCGTCGTAATAATCGCGGCTGGATATTTTACAGTTTCAAAAATTTCATCAAGCGGCTCAACCATTCAATACACATTTCAAAGAGTTACAAGAGGAAATCTTGTCGTAAGCGTCGCTGGATCCGGACAAGTTTCAACTTTAAGTCAAATCGATATAAAACCAAATACGACAGGGCAATCACAAACACTTGGACAAATTATCTCTGTGAATGTTAAAAACGGGGACTATGTAAAAGCTGGTCAAGTTGTTGCTGTTCTTGATGGAAAAAATGCACTGCAATCGCTTAATCAGGCAGAATCAAGCGTCACGAGCGCACAAGCAAGCTATGACAAATTGACTGGAGGACTTACCGATGCCCAGCAGTTTTCTTTGAACAACAGTTTAACTTCAGCACAAACTTCTTTGACTAATGCAAAACAAAATATTTTACTTCAATTGAGGAGCGCCTATGAAACGGTTTCAGGCGATGTTTATCTTAATACCGATTCCTTTTTTACAAATCCGACAACAGCAAATCCTGTCATCACACTTGCTGGTGTAAATTTTACTAGCCAACAATATCAAAATGATGTGAATCAGGGTAGATATAATATTCAATCAATTTTGAACAATTGGAATAATACAATAACTGAACAAGAGAGTATGGACGCATCATCAACCACCGACGACTATATAGTAGGATCGATAAATCAAACTATATCCGACCTAAATACAGTGAGAAATTATTTTGACGATATGACAACACTATTTTCACTTTACAGTGTTTCCTCAAATTCAAGCGGACAATCTTCAATTGATTCAGACAGAGGAACAGCATCAAGTGCCAGAGGAAATATAGATTCACTTATAAGCAGTCTTACATCAACTTTGCAATCATATAACAATGATATAACACAGCTACAGCAAGCAGAACAAAACTATTCAATTCAGCAAGAACCAGCATCAGCTGATGATGTTGCTGTTTCAAAAGCAAATTTGGAAAATGCAGAGTCAAATCTTGCAACTGCTCAACAAACATATCAAAGCAGAATTATCACTGCTCCATTTGATGGACAGATAGGAGGATTGAATGCAGAAGTCGGACAAGTTGTATCATCTTCAGATTCTTTGGGAACACTCATAACTTCAGATAAAGTTATAAATGTTACATTAAATGAAATAGACGCCGCAAAAGTTTCTGCCGGAGATGCCGTTGCAATTACTTTCGATGCACTGCCTGGTGTTGCAGATACAGGAAAAGTCACTTACATAGATCCACTCGGAACAGTAAGCCAAGGTGTTGTGAGTTACGCCGTTCAAATATCTATGGATACACAAGATACCCAAGTTGAAACCGGAATGACAGCAGAAGTCACAATCACGACAACAGAACATGACAACACGCTTGTTATTCCGACTTCAGCAATTCAAACATCTGGAGGAAAAAAATATGTATTGATTGCAAATATACCAATGACCAACAGCACGTCATCAGCTTCATCAACTTCGAGAAGTTTTGCAACATCATCTTATAATTTTGCCTCAACGACAAGAGCGTCATCCTCAAGGCAGTTTGGAAGCTCATCAACAAATAGAACAGTGTCCTCTGCATCAATAACAACGCAGTATCCAGTTGTAAAAGTTCAAATTACAACCGGAATTTCAAATGACACGACAACAGAAGTCTTGACAGGAATTACTGCAGGTCAGCTCGTTGTTACAAAAACAACAACAGTAAAATCATCTACAACCGCGACAAAAAGTGCAGCAACATCCGCAACTACAAGCGTCGGTGGAGGAGCTGGCGGATTTACCGGAGGAGGCGGATTCGGTGGCGGAGCTGCAATGATAAGTGGCGGAACTGGCGGATATGGTGGCGGAGCAAGAGGTCTATAATTTTCCATCTTATAATGATTGAATGCAAAAATATTAAAAAAGATTACGTAAATGGTGATGAAGTGACTAAGGCCGTTAAAGGCGTTTCATTTACGATCCAAGATGGGGAATTCGTCGCAATCATGGGACCATCGGGTTCGGGAAAGTCCACACTAATGCACATTCTTGGAGCACTTGATACTCCAACTTCTGGCCAATATTTTTTGGATGGAAAAGATGTTTCCAAACTTACAGATGATGAACTTTCAGATATCCGAGCAAATCAAATCGGATTCGTATTTCAATCCTTCAATCTTCTGCCAAGAACAGAAGTTATTAAAAATGTTATTCTCCCTTTAATTTATTTGAAAGTTGATCCGGATGAAAGAATAAAAAGAGCGGAACAAGCGCTGTTATCAGCTGGACTTGAACAAACTAGATGGCATCATCTTTCAAACCAGCTTTCCGGAGGACAGATACAGCGTGTAGCGATTGCAAGAGCTCTTGTAAACGAACCGTCGCTCATAATGGCAGACGAACCGACTGGAAACTTGGACACAAAAACAGGTGAAATTGTTTTAAAAACTTTTCAAGATTTAAATAAAAAAGAAGGTCACACAATTATTCTCATTACACACGAGCTTGATATTGCAGAACATGCTGACAGGATTATTCACATCAGAGATGGAATAATTGTCAGCGATGAAAAAAATAAAAATAAAAGAATTAGTAACATATCGTTGTGTGAAAATGAAAATGAAGAAAAAATTACAGCTGAATGCAGCGAAATAGTTAAACAAAAAAATTAAAATGACAATACGAGACTTACTAGATCAAACATCAACAGGATTATTGAGCAATAAAGTGCGCACGGGCCTTACTATGCTCGGTATTGTTATCGGTGTATCTTCCGTTATCGCTATGCTTGCAATAGGAAACGGCTCATCAAATTCCATTCAATCAAAAATTGAATCTATCGGTTCAAATCTTGTCGAAGTCACTACCCGGAGCTCCGAGATCTGTCGGAACTCAAGTCAGAGCAAGTAGTGGTTCGGCAAATACTTTAACTATGGAGATGTTACTGCTATATCCAGTCAAATTCCAGATGCAGAAGCAGTTGCTGCTGTCTGTAACGTATCAGAGAACAAGTTGTTGCGCCAGGAACGAATACAAACACATCCATTATAGGACGTAACTCCGGCATATATGGACAGTAAGAGATGTCAGCGTTGATACAGGAACTTTTTTTACAGATGATCAAGTTACAAGTTTGGCAAAAGTTGCAGTTCTCGGTCCGACAACAGAAGCTGATCTTTTTGCTGCAGATGTTGATCCAATCGGACAAACGATAAGAATAAACGGAAATGTATTTACAGTTATAGGTATTACCACATCAAAAGGTGGATCTGCGGGAAATACAACTGACGATGAAATATATATTCCGCTTACAGTTGCTCAGCAATATTTTATCGGAAATCAATATGTTTCAAATATAAGCATAGAAGCAAAAACTTCGGAACTTGTCACAAATGTTCAAAATGAGGTTACGGCATTATTATTGCAGAGACATAATATTTCCGATCCGACAAAAGCAGACTTCAGCACTTTAAATCAATCTGATATTTTGTCTACAGCTTCTTCAATCACAGGAACAATGACAGCTTTGCTTGCGGCAATTGCTGGAATATCTTTGCTCGTCGGAGGAATTGGAATTATGAACATGATGCTCACAACCGTCACAGAAAGAACAAGAGAAATCGGTTTGAGAAAAGCTATCGGTGCAAAAAAAGGAGATATTCGTCTGCAATTTTTAATTGAATCAATGATGCTTACAATCATCGGCGGAATAATTGGAATTATAATAGGCATGGCAATATCGTGGATATTGACGCTTACTGGTATGCTCGAGGCCGATGTTTCTTTTATGTCTGTAATATTAGCATTCGGAGTCTCGACGCATTATCGGAGTCATATTCGGATATTATCCGGCAGCAAGAGCTTCAGATTTGAATCCTATTGAAGCGTTAAGATATGAATAATATAAATAAAATCGCCCGAAAGGGCGTTTTTTAATGTCGACAAATTAAATAATCAGCCTGGCTTGCATCATATAAAAGTTGTATAATATCGCTATGAAAAAATTAAATACAATTGACTGGATTAAAATTATTTTAGTAGCAGTAGTCGTAATTTTTGCCGCATTTTATATTATAAAAAATAATTCAACAAATACTACAAAAAATTCCGAAACGAAAATTTCAACCAGCACCGTTTCAACTTCACCTTCAAAATCAAATACTGTAACGGCAAAAACTTCCATTACAAATACATCCGGCGCAGGAACCGTAAATACCACATCTAAATGCAATTTCAAAGTTACATATCCGACCATTTATTCGGCTGTCAGCGTACCATTTACTGTAAGTGGAATCTTAAATTTGTCAGATACAAGTAAAGGTTGTATGTGGAGCCAAAATCTATCGCGCGCTGGAGATGCCCAGATTTTCTATGACAAAAATGGAACAGGATGGATGCCTGCCGGAACATCCGTTCCAATAATTACAAGTGCCGGAAATTCTACAACAACTTTGGATTTTTCATCTGAATTTAATCTTAATGCTACAGCTTTGGGTTTGACATCCGGTACTCCTATAAAAATCGTTTTCACGGAATTGAACGTCATGAGTAAGCCGAATCCAGAGACTTTTGAGTATGAAGTTTATCTAAAATAACCATTTAAAATAATTTTATGTCTGAATCAGAATCAAAAAATATAGGAAATAATAATGAAGAAATAAACGAATCAATCATTGAAGCTCGTTTTCTTTCTTTAAAAGAAGCAAAAGACAAGGAAGAAAATGATGGCGAACAAAATTTTCCAAAAATAATAGAACAACTTCCAAAAGATTTACGAGATAATGTCCAAGGAAAATATGAAAGATTGAAATCATACGGACTTTCTGAAAAACAGCTGAAATCTGAAATTAAGAATGAAGTTGATAATATAAAAGAAGCTTATGAAGATAAGAGATTTGAAATACCAAATGGAAGTTACTTGCGATATGAGATGCTGCATCTTGTAGACACTCTTGTCGGTGAAAAGTTAAATCTTACAAAAATAAGAGGTCTAGGAATTATAAATTTTGATGTAAACGGCCTCAAGTCCGTCAATGACCTCGCTGGACATGAAAAGGGAACTGATTATTTGAAAAGGATCGTTGAAACATTAAAAAATGGTCATACGACGAAAGACTTGGAAGATGGAGGAATAAAAGTTTTTATTTCCTCAAATGGCGGAGACGAATTCGCAATAATACTTTCTGACGACGTAAATCTTTCCGAAATAAAAGACGGTAAAAATTTTATAGATCAAGTCTTGAAATATTATCAGGAAGAAATCAGTTCCATAGACATGAGCGATAGCATTAACTTTTCTGATTCTGAAATTATTAAAAAATTCGATGGTATAGAAATACCAAAAGATTTTAAATTCACAGCCAGTGTTTCCGGAGGAACAGCGTTGCTTGGAGAGATTCTTATCGACGACAAGATATTGCCTGAAATAGAAAGCGAGGATTTGGATTATTCTGATAAATTGGGCAAAATAATAAGTGGTCTTTTTGAAAAAAGCGATAAACGCGGAAAAGAAAATAAAGATGCTTTTAAACAAGGTCTTGATGAAAGTAATGATAAAAATAAAAAATTCCTATCTGCCGTATTGAAAAGAAATATGGAAACAGCATTGCTAGAAATTGAGAATAGAAAACTTAAAGAAGAATTGGCTGAACTTAGTAAAAGGCTTTCTGAGCTTGATAAATAACGGTTTTTTAGCGTTTTTTTCGTCTATTGACAATATTAGCCATATAACATACAATTAGAGCAATTAAGAAGTAATTTGTTTTTTGAGGATTAGTCGTCTTTCGTTTCAAGTGAGGTCTTAAGATTTATTAAGTGTGAGTAAATATATAAAGAATGAAGAAATTATATGTAGGTGGTGTTTCTTATAGCACTACAGAGCAAGCATTATCAGACGCTTTTTCAAAAGCAGGAGAGGTCGCATCAGTCGCTATCATAACAGATAAGATGACTGGAAGATCAAAAGGATTCGGATTTGTCGAAATGACAACAGACGAAGGCGCAAAAGCTGCTATAGAAATGTGGAATGGTAAAGAACTTGATGGAAGAAAATTGACCGTCAACGAAGCAAGACCAAGAGAGGAAAGACCAGCAAGATACTAATCTCAAAAATAGCTTTAAAAAGACCCGCTTACTGCGGGTCTTTTTGTTTTATAAAAATACAAGTTTCTAATTTGCATATTTATTGATACAATGAGATGAATGAACAAAAAAATATTTTTTATTATTATAACAATAATTTTAATTTTGTCAGGAATATTATTTTTGACTAATTTTATAAACAGCAAAATGCATCCTGCTCCGCTCTTGGGCGGTGACAGAGATATCCATGGATGTGTTGGAAGTGCGGGATATTCTTGGTGTGCCAATAAAAATAAATGTTTGAGAGTCTGGGAAGAAAAATGTGAAATTGCAACGAGCACTCCAACTGTCACAAGTACGAGCACTGCAAATTATGCAACATCAACCAGCAGCACATCGACAGCAAAAAGCATCGAATCATGCGCACAAAAAAATGGCATCTGGTATCCCGCAGAAAATATTTGCGAGGCAAATCAGTTGACTGAAAGCCAATGTAAGGTTAAAGGCGGAATATTCAATGAATGTGCTTCAGCTTGCAGACATGATCCAACAGCTCAAATTTGTACTTTGCAATGCGTTCAGACGTGTACTTTTAAATAAAAACATGAAAAAGACAGAATACAAGCCATCAAAAAAATTTTTAGAAAATTATGCGGATATATTGGTAAATTTTGCGTTGGGAGAAGGAAAGGGAATTAAAAAAGGAGACGTTGTCCAGCTGGTTGCGGAAGAAGTAGCAAAACCTCTTTATATTGAAATCAGAAAAGCAATATGGAAAGCTGGTGGACATGTTATTTCAGACTACAGGCCGTCAAACGATGAGGAATATAATATTGATCAAGATTTTTATTTTCACACAGAAGGACACCAGTTAGAATTTTTCCCAGCATATTATTTTAAAGGCATTATAGATCAAATAGATCATTCAATAAACATACTCAGCTGTACCGATTTGAAATCATTACAAAATGTCGATCCTAAAAAAATTATAACGAGAAGCAAAATATTCAAACCTTATAAAGACTGGAAACAAGAAAAAGAAAATAAAGGAAATTTTTCCTGGACGCTTGCTTTATATGGCACTGAAGCTTTGGCAAAAGAATCAGGCATGACACTGAAAGAATATTGGAATCAGATTATCAAAGCTTGCTTTCTGAACGAAAAAAATCCGATTGCAAAGTGGAAAAAAGTTTCAAAAAGCATGAAAAGCTATGTGGACAAATTAAACAAAATGGAAATTGAAAAAGTTCATATCAAAGGTGTTGATGCTGATCTATTCATAGGAATCGGAGCAAATCGCAAGTGGCTGAGCGGAGGTGGCGCAAATATTCCGAGTTTCGAAATTTTTACTTCTCCAAACTGCAAAGATGTAAACGGCCATATAAAATTCAACCAGCCACTTTATACAAATGGAAATCTTATTGAAGGAATTGAGCTAGAATTCAAAGATGGAAAAATAATTAAAAGTAGCGCAAAAAAGAATGAAAAACTTTTAAAAGAAATGATATCAGCGCCTGGAGCAAATATGCTGGGAGAATTTTCAATGACAGACAAAAGATTTTCAAAAATAACCAAATTCATGGCAGAAACTCTTTATGATGAAAATGTTGGCGGAAAGTATGGAAATTCCCATATTGCGATAGGCAGTTCATTTTACTATGCATATAAGGGAGACTCATCCGGTTTTTCAAGGGAAAAGCTGAAAAAGCTAGGTTTTAACGACTCAATAATACATTCAGATATCATTACTACTGCGGATAGGACAATTACCGCATACTTAAAAAACGGTAAAAGTGTCATAATCTTCAAAAATGGGCAATTTTGCATATAAAATACATTGACATTTAAAATGATTTAGTTTACACTCTTAGTAACTTTAAAACGAATGTGTTGCGGGCGAAAGTGCCAAATATATCAGGCTGGATTAAGTTGCTAAACGTCTTGCTTAGAAAAATAAGTTAAAAATTAAAGAGGAAAAGATAAACCTTAGGTGAAAGGTGTGTCTTTTTTGTTTTTGATTTTTCCTACAAAGGAAAATCATGATGAAAGAATTTTTAAATATGAAGTATTTTAAAATTCTTTGGCTTAATTTTTAAAAATCGTATTTATTTTTTTGTGCGGGAAGTTTGAATTTATATCTGACAAATTTTATTAATTTATTAATCGATAGCGTCGCGCTAAAAAAACGATTGTGCGACGTGATTCCGAAAAATCAACAGAATGAAAAAACCCGCAAATATTTTGACGGACGGCGTCATCGGAGGAGAGCTCGAAAAAGAAATATTTCACCAAATTCAAAAAACCTCTTATTGATATCTCCGAATCTTGTCGATCATCAGATGAAATCATACAAGTGGCTTCTGAAAGAAGGCATTGCAGAAGTCTTCAAAGAATTTTCTCCGATCAAAGATTACGCCGACAAAAAATTCGAATTGTCTTTCACAGGATTTGAAGTCGGCGATCCAAAATACGATGAGTTCCAAGCAAAAGAAAAAAAAATTTCCTACGAAGGACAAGCTCAAGGCAAAAGTAAAACTGAAGAATAGAACACTCGGTTCAGAAATAGAACAGGAAATTTTTCTTGTCGGATATTCCTATGATGACAGATCACGGCACTTTCATCATAAACGGTATTGAAAGAGTCATCGTTCCTCAGCTTGCAAGATCATACGGAATTTTCTTCACTTTAAACGATGCAAAAGGAAAAAATTTTTTCGGAGCAAAAATCATTCCGGCCCGAGGAGCATGGCTTGAAATAGAATCCGAATCAGACGGCGCAATATATGTAAAAATAGACAAAAAGAGAAAATTCGCCATTTCTTCTCTTTTTCGCGTATTCGGTGCAAAAACAGATAAGGAAATTATTGATCTTTTCAAGGGTGATGAAGCGGCGCTCAAAAGTCATAGAAACAACAATTTTAAAAGACCATGCAAAAACTCAGGATGATTCTTACGTTGAAATATACAAAAGGCTTAGAGACGGAGATCTTGCTGCGGTTGAAAATGCCAGAGAATATGTAAAATCAATTTTCACCGCCGAAAGATACGACATTTCAAAAGTCGGAAGATTCAAATTCAACAAGAGATTTAAGAAGCCGATGGATGAAAAATCCTTGGAACAAAAAGCCATCATCGCCATTGAAGATCTTGTGACCATTATCAAAAAAATCGTTGAGCTCAACAATGATCCGGAAGCAGTAGAAGACGATATCGACCACTTAGGTTCAAGAAGAGTCCGATTTGTCGGAGAACTTATTGCAAGCAAAAATCAGAGTCGGCATGGCTCAGATGAAAAGAAATATTCAGGACAGAATGTCTACCGTTGATCCGGATATCAAAATGCCGGTGCAATTCATTTCTGCGAGACCGCTGCAAGCAAGAATAAAAGAATTTTTCACGACAAACCAACTTTCGCAATTCATGGGACAGACAAATATTCTTGAAGAAATTGAACATTTGAGAACGCTTTCAGCGCTTGGTCCGGGAGGTCTTACGAGAGAACGAGCCGGATTTGAAGTCCGTGACGTCCATCCTTCTCACTACGGAAGAGTTTGTCCTATTCACACTCCGGAAGGTCAGAACATCGGTCTTATCTTGCAACTTGCAACTTATGCAAGAATAAATGATTTTGGAATGATTGAAACTCCTTATGCAAAAGTAAAAAATGGCGTAATCACCGGAGAAGTAAAATATTTCAATGCACTTGAGGAAGAAAATTTCAAAATCGCCCATCGGTGCAACGAATTATGATGAAAATGGAAAAATTATTGAAGAAGAAGTTGAGGTTCGTATGAACGGCGAACCGGCAACTTGTAAAAAGAGATGAAGTTGAACTCATCGACGTGTCGCGCAAACCAGGCATTTTCTATCGCCACTTCCATGATTCCTTTCTTGAATCACGATGATGCAAACAGAGCTCTCATGGGAACGAACATGCAGAAGCAGGCTGTTCCTTGTATTATTCCAGAAGCACCGCTTGTCGCAACAGGCATTGAAGAGGATGGCTGCAAGATATACAGGAAGAGTTATTTATGCCGAAGAAGAAGGAACGGTTTCTGCGGTTGATGCTTCAAGAATTGCAGTCAAATGTGCAAAAACGGAAAAGAAAAAGAATATAAGCTTGTTAATTTTTCAAGAACAAACGGTTTTACTCCTTTCCACCAGAGACCGTCGGTAAATCTTGGACAAAAAGTAAAAAAAGGTGAATTGCTTGCCGATACTTCTTCTTCGGTAGGCGGAGAAATGGCAATCGGACAGAATGCTCTCGTTGCATTCATGACATGGAGCGGATCAAACTTTGAAGACGCAATCATTCTTTCCGAAAGATTGGTAAAAGATAGCAAGTTTTCATCTAGTTCACATTGAGGAATTTGTCGTAAATGTCCGCGACACAAAACTCGGACCGGAAATCACAACTCACGATATTCCAAATGTCGGAGAAGCAAAATTAAAAGATCTTGGATGAAGATGGAATCGTCAGAATCGGAGCAGAAGTCATGCCTGGAGATATTCTTGTGGGTAAAATTACGCCAAAAGGAGAAACTCAGCTTACTCCGGAAGAAAGACTTTTGAGTTCAATCTTCGGCGAAAAAGCCCGCGATGTAAAAGATACTTCAAAGAGACTTGAAACGCGGAAAGAGAGGAAGAGTAATTTCCGTAAAAGTTTTCTCACAGAGAAAACGGAGACAAGCTTGAAGCGGGAATCATAAAAAGAATTCATATTGAAGTCGCGCAACTCAGAAATATTTCTGTCGGAGACAAGCTCGCCGGAAGACACGGAAACAAAGGTGTCATCTCAAGAATTTTGCCTGTCGAAGATATGCCTTATATGGCAGACGGCACGCCTGTGGATATCATTCTTACACCGCTTGGAGTTCCTTCCCGTATGAACTTCGGACAGATTCTTGAAATTCATCTTGGGACTTGCTGCCAATACACTTGGACTATCAGGCCATCGTTCCTCCATTTATGGGAGCAACCGATGAAGAAATAAAAGAAGAATTGAAAAAAGCCGGATTACAAGGAAAATGGAAAAATGAAACTTTTTGACGGAAGAACAGGCGAAGCATTTGAACAGGAAATTTCAGTCGGTTATATGTATATCTTGAAACTTCACCATGAAGTTGAAGACAAGATTCACATGAGATCAATCGGACCTTACTCGCATGATCACCCAGCAGCCACTCGGCGGAAGAGCGCAAGGAGGAGGACAGAGATTCGGAGAAATGGAAGTCTGGGCACTTCTGGGTTACGGCGCCGCTTACACACTCCGCGAAATGCTTACAATCAAATCAGACGATATCGTCGGAAGATCAGCGGCTTTCGATTCAATAGTCAAAGGAGAAAGCAATCAAACAGCCGAATCTGCCCGCTTCATTCAATGTGTTGCTGAACAGCTTGAGAGGTCTTGGACTTGATGTCGAACTCAAGAATGAAAAATTAGATGATGAAAAATAAGATGAAATACAAATATTGAAAGTCAAAAATATAATTTCAACAAATATGACATATGACAAAAATAAAACAAATCTTCAGATCAAAACTTCAACATCGTCTCCATTCAGATCGCTTCTCCAGAAGTTATAGCAAAATGGTCTTTCGGCGAAGTCACAAAGCCGGAAACCATAAACTACAGAACTCAGAGATCCGAACGAGGAGGTCTTTTTGACGAAAAAATATTCGGTCCGGACAAAGATTATGAATGTTATTGCGGAAAATACAGAGGCATAAGATATAAAGGAATCGTCTGTGAAAAATGCGGAGTTGAAATCACAAGATCAATAGTTAGAAGAGAGAGAATGGGACATATCGAGCTTGCTACTCCCGTTTCGCATATTTGGTTCTTGAGAGGACTGCCTTCAAGACTTGGCGCCATTATTGGTATGCCAGTATCAGATCTGGAAAAAGTAATTTATTTTGCTGGATATATAATTACAAAAATTTCACAAAGAGGAAAAAGAAAGAATTTTGAAAGAAATCGAGAATGAATTCAAAAACAAAGTAAAAACCGTCACAGACGAAAAAACAAAAGAAGCTTTGAAAGAAATGGCAACAAATGCCAAAAAAGAAGTCGAGAGAATTGATGAAGGAAAAGTTCTCGATGAAGTTAGTATCATAAATATCTCCATAAAATATGGAGCTGCTTTTGAAGCTGGAATCGGAGGAGAAGTAATTTATGAAATCTTGAAAAAGATGAATCTGAATGATTTGAGAAAAAACTCATCGGCACGATCTTGAAAAAGCAAATGCGGCCGATAGAGAAAAATTAAACAAGAGATTGAGCTTGATAAGATCAATGATTTGCGTCAGAATACAAGACCTGAATGGATGTTCTTCACAAAAATTCCAGTTATTCCGCCAGCGCTTCGCCCTATGGTTCCGCTTGATGGCGGAAGATTTGCAACTTCAGATGTAAACGATCTTTACCGAAGAGTCATCAACAGAAATAACCGACTTTTGAAATTAAAAGAAATCATGCTCCAGATGTCATTTTGAGAAATGAAAAAAGAATTTTCAGGAAGCAGTGGATGCACTTATTGATAATTCAATCAGACATGGAAATGCATTGTTCTCAGCAATGGGAGCTGCGGCCAAAAGAGACCTTTGAAATCTCTTGCTGACAATTTGAAAGGAAAGAGAGGACTTTTCAGACAAAACCTTTTGGGAAAGCGCGTGGACTATTCCGGAAGATCAGTTATCGTTGTCGGTCCAGAATTCAAACTTGATCAATGCGGACTTGCCAAAACATATGGCTCTTGAACTTTTCAGACCATTCGTAATTTCAAAGCTTTTGAAAAAAGAACTTGCTTACAATATCCGCGGAGCCGGAAGACTTATTGAAGACGGCGTTCCTGAAGTTTGGGCAATTCTTGAAGAAGTAATTAAAGGATAAATATGTTCTCTTGAACCGAGCTCCAACTCTTCACAGACTTGGTATTCAAGCTTTCAAACCGATACTTATAGAAGGAAACGCTATTCAAGTGCATCCACTTGTTTGTTCCGCTTTCAATGCGGACTTCGATGGAGACCAGATGGCAGTTCACGTACCGCTTGGCGAAGAAGCTCAAAAAGAAGCAAAAGAAATCATGGCTTCAGATAAAAATATATTGAAACCAGGAGATGGAGATCCAACAATTTCTTCAAAACTTTTGGATATCGTGCTCGGATGTTATTGGATGACAAAAACAGTTGATGGAGAAAAAGGGGAAGGAAAATATTTTTCATCAACTAATTCAGCTATAACTGCACATGACTTCGGGGTTGTCGGCTTCAGAACAAAAATACATGTTTTGCCTTCAACAAAAGCAAAATATTCACAATTTGAAGGAAAACTTTTTGAAACAACTGTCGGAAGATTGCTCTTCAACAGCGGTTCTTCCAGAAGACTATCCATTTGTAAACAAAGAAATAGATAATAAATAAATTAAAAAAATAATTGATGATCTTATAATTCAACACGGCCCAGACAAAATCGCTCCAATAATGGATAAGATAAAAAACTTCGGATTCAAATATGCAACTTATTCAGGAACGACTTGGGGAATCGATGATGTCCAAGTTCCAAAAGAAAAAGAAGAAATTATCAAAAAGGCTAAAACAAATGCCTTTGAAATATCCGAGCAATTCAATGAAGGTCTCATAACCGAGGAAGAAAGAATAAGAAAAAATGTTGAAATTTGGCAAGAAGCAAAAAATGAGTTGGAAAAACTCATTCCAAATGCTTTGGATCATAACGGTTCCGTTTACGATATGTGAAATCAGGAGCAAGAGGTTCTACAGGCTCATCTTGTCCAGATGGCCGGTATGAAAGGTATGATTACAAACATCCATAGGTGAAACCATCGAATTTCCAGTCATCAAGCTCCGCAAAAGAAGGACTTACTCCGATTGAATATTTCATCACGACTCACGGTTCAAGAAAAGGTTTGACAGATACCGCACTCAATACCGCAAAAGCCGGATATCTTACAAGAAGACTTGTTTGATGTCGCTCAAGATATAATAATCACAGAAGAAGATTGCGGAACAAAAGAAGGAATATACGATAAACAGAAATTCAGGAAAGGAAACAGGTTCATCAATTGCAAAAAAAATCAGAGGAAGAGTTTTGGCTGAAGATATTATCGGCAAAGACGGAAAAATAATGTTTAAAAAAGGCGCAGCTTCTTACAAAAGAATGATGCTCAGAAAATCGATCAGGCAGAAATAGAAAAGTTTATGTCAGATCTCCGCTTTCATGTAAAACACTCCATGGAATCTGTTCAAAATGTTACGGAATGGATCTTGGAAAAGGAACTCTTATCGATCTTGGAGAAGCAGTCGGAACCATTGCTGCACAAGCTATCGGTGAACCGGGAACCCAGCTTACTATGAGAACATTCCATGCCGGAGGTACAGCTTCTGCCGGTGGAGATATTACACAAGGTTTGCCGAGAGTTGAAGAAATTTTTGAAAAGAGAAGACCAAAAAATCCTGCAGTTATAGCCACCGTCAGCGGAATGGTCACATCAGTAAAAGATTTCGGAAAAGAAAAAATAATCACTATAATTCCGGAAATGGAAGATAAAGGAAAATCGAAGAAATCTGGAGAAGTTGAATATGTTTTCAATCCAAAAAGAATCTCTTATGTAAAAATCGGGAGACAAAGTCACAAAGGCAGACTTCTTACAGACGGTTCAGCCGATATCGATGAAATATTCGAATACGCCGGAAAAGAAAAAGCGATGGAATACATCATCACTGAAGTCAGCAAGCCATACGAACTTCAAGGAGCAGCAGTTGCACAGAAAGCATATTGAAATTATCGTCAAGCAGATGTTCTCAAAGAAAGTCGTTAAAAATCCAGGATCTTCAAATTATTGCGTAGGAGATATCATCGACGAGCTCGATTTGAAATTGGAAAATAAAGAAATAAAAGAAAATAAAGGAGAACTTTTGGATGCAGAGTTGATGGTTATGGGAATAACCGAATCATCACTTTCAAGAAGAAGCTTCCTTTCAGCCGCATCATTCCAGCACACAGTCAGAATTCTCATAAATGCAGCAATAAAAGGAACGAGAGATGAACTCAAAGGATTGAAGGAAAATGTCATCATAGGAAGAATAATTCCAGCCGGTACAGGATTTGAAGGAAGCAGAAAATAAAAAATGATTGCCGATGTACAAAAGCAGTTCGAAGGCGAGAATGCAGATTTTTAATAATCCGCGCATTTTGGGAGTGATTAATAATTAAATCACATTGTGCAATAAGTTATAATTGTTGCAATATGATTTCGCAAACATCATCGCGCTTATAGGACGGTTGCGCACGTAATTTCGCTAAATTAATGTCATCTTCCGTAGAACAAATAAAAGAAAGATTGAATATCGAGGAAGTTGTCGGCTCTTATATCAAGCTTGAAAGAGCTGGCAACAGTCTCAAAGCAAAGTGTCCTTTTCACAACGAAAAGACGCCGTCTTTCTTCGTGTCTCCGGAGAGAGGAAGTTATTATTGTTTCGGATGCGGAGCAAAAGGGGATATATTCACTTTTGTGGAGGAGTTTGAAGGAATTGATTTTCTCGGAGCATTAAAAATTCTTGCTGACAAAGCTGGAGTTCAATTTGAAAAATTCAGTCGAAAACAACCGATAAAAAAGAAAGATTGTATCAGCTTCTCGAAGCAACAACGTTTTTTCTTGAAAAGAAATCTTGAGTGCGGAAGAAATTCCTCTTGAATATTTGAAAAAAAGAGGGCTTCACTGAAAAAACAATTAAAGATTGGCGAATCGGATATGTGCGCGATGAATGGCGATCAATTTCAGATTATTTGAAATCAAAAGGTTTTACTGAAAGCGAAATGGAGCGCGCCGGAATTACAAAGACAGAAGGCAAAAGCACTTACGACAGATTCCGCGGACAGAATTATGTTTCCGATTTTTGACAGAGCAGGAAGAGTCATCGCATTTTCCGGAAGAATACTTCATGATGACGGAAAATCCGCAAAATATCTGAATTCTCCGCAAACGGAAATTTTTGATAAGTCAAAAGTTCTCTATGGATATGATCGTGCAAAACAATCAATTAGAAAATTTGATTTTTCTATTCTTGTAGAAGGTCAGATGGATTTGCTGATGTGCGCATCAAGCAGGATTTACAAATACTGTCGCATCAACAGGAACAGCGCTTACCGAACAGCATTTGGCATTATTAAAAAGAATTTCAAACAAAATAATAATGTCATTTGACTCCGACAATGCAGGCGCAAAAGCTGCCGAAAGAGGCTGGGCAATCGCGCTTTCAAACGGTATGGATGTAAAAATCGCCGAAATTCCAAAAGGATATGATCCGGCAGATTTAATATTGAAAGATAAGGAAAAATTTAAAGAAGTTTTGAAAAATTCAATTTTTCTAATCGATTTTTTGCTAAACAGAGTGGAATCTGAAATTACGGATAAAAAGAAATTATGGGAAGCGATAAAAACAAAGGTCCTGCCTTATGTTTATCTGCTTGATGGAAATACGGAAAGAAGCAGATATGTTAAAAAAATATCTGAAACAATCGGAATCAAAGAAGATTTCATATGGGATGATTTGAAAAAAGTAAAACTTGATGAAGAATTCCAAATCAAAAGCGGTCAGGAAGAAAACAAAACAATAGAAAAAGAAATAAGCTCGGATATTTTGAAAAAAGGTTCCGTGGAAAGAAGTCTGGCAAGCATCATGGCAAAAGAAGAAAGTGAAAAAAATGATATTGAATATCTGAAAGACAAAATTAAAAATATAATAGGCACGGAAAAATTCAAGGAATTTGAAAAAGAATACAAAAATAAGGCAAATGAGCTGGCATTCGAGGCCGAAGGATACTACGGACCGGCGGATGAAAAGAGATTGCGGGAAGAAACCGAATATCTCCTGCTAAATCTTCGCGAAGAAGATTTTAAAAAAGAATTGGAAAAACTTTTAACAGATCTGAAAGAAAGCCGAGAAAGAAAAAACGGCTGAAATGATAAGTTCAATATCAATAAGGTTGAAAGAAATAATGGAAAAGCTAAGTGAGATAAGAGCTGAAAAAAATAATTTTTATAAGAAATAATTTAAAATAAAATAAAATGCCAAAAATAACAAAGAAAAAAATCAAAAAAGTTTCTAAAAGCAAAGCAAAGCCGGTAAAAAAATCAAAGGAAACTGTCAAAAAAATAAAAACTGTCAAATCAAAGCCGGTAAAAGTAACTTTAAAACAGAAGGAACTTGATACAAAAGCCAATAGACTCATAGCGAAGGGAAAAGAGAGAGGATTTATCACTTATGATGAAATTTTGAAAGAATTTCCAAAAGTTGAGGATGATGTTATTTTTCTTGATGACCTTTATAATAAGCTTGTTGTCGCAGGAATCGACGTACTTGAAGGAGGCGGAATGCTTGAAGTTGACGATGAACAGCTTAAAAAATATTCACTTATGGAAGTCGCTCACCAGATGCCGGTTATGATTCTATCCAGATTTATTTGAAAGAAATCGGACAATATCCGCTTATCAGTGCTTCAATGGAAAAAGATCTTGCAAGAAAAATTCAGCAGGAGATCATAGAAGCAAAAGGTCTTCTGGCAAAAGCAAACTTTCGACTCGTGGTTTCTATCGCAAAAAAATATGTCGGGAGAAGCGCCGACCTTACACTTTTGGATTTGATTCAAGAAGGAAACTTGGTCTTTTCAAAGCTGTAGATAAATTTGATTGGACAAAAGGTTTTAAATTTTCAACTTACGCAACTTGGTGGATTCGCCAAGCTATCACAAGAGCACTTGCAGACCAATCAAGAACAATTCGCGTTCCTGTTCACATGGTTGAAACAATTGCAAAATACAAACAGGTTTACAGAAGACTTTCCCAAGATTTGGGCAGAGAACCTTTGTCCGAAGAAATCGCAACTGAAATGGGACTTGATGTAGATAAAGTTTATATGATTGAAAAAATCGACCAAGACACAATTTCTCTTGAAGCTCCAGTCGGAGATGATGATGACGGAAAATCAACTCTTGGAGATTTCGTTGCAGACGATAAAATACTTTCTCCGGATCAGGAATCTTCAAGAAGAATTCTTTCGGATCAAGTCAAAGAAATTTTGAACGACCTTTCACTCAAAGAAAGAAAAATTCTTGAAATGAGACATGGATTGAATGATGGCATAACTCATACACTTGAAGAAGTCGGACTTGAATTCGGCGTTACAAGAGAAAGAATCAGACAGATTGAAGCAAAAGCTCATGAAAAAATAAGACAGCATGAAAAAATAAATAGACTCCAAAGCTATTAGTTCATTTTATTTTAAATTTAATAGGGGTAGGGCTTCTCTCATATACAGTGTCGCAAAAGATATATTGTGCGACACTACAACAATTAAGTAATCCACCATTCCCTTCATAAGGATTAATCGCTAATCCTAAAATCAAAGATTATTATTTCCTTTTCAAAAAGCTAGCATAAAAAAACTTCAAGATTTAATCTTGAAGTTTTTTTATTATAAATCGTCTATTTATTTCATAGCAACCGCTTGGCCTTCCTCATTATTGCCACCCTGACTCCAGCATTTAGATGATGAAATCCATGGTTTGGTTCCTTCTTGTTCGTAGAGATACTTTGCATATGCCATATTGCCATCAATAGTCGTAAGATCAAATCCAAGTGTCTTGGCCTTATCTGCATGATAGTATTCATTTATCTGCATGATTCCAATGTCACCTTTATTGACCAAACCTCTCAAAAGATTTCCATCGGCATCATATTGTCTGAAGCTAGATTCGCATCCGGCAATGGCAACCAATATTGGTTCATCCTTAAAATAAGTTTCTGCTTTATTTTCTAGTTCTTTTTGACTTGCTGATAATACTCCCGCTATTATGGTCGTTGTAGCTTGTTCATCAGCTTTAACTGAAACTCCAGAGGCTGTAGTAGTTGATACTACAGGCACTGGCGCCGTCATTGTTGACGTAGGCATTCCGTAAAGCGATGAAAAAACAAAAACTGAAGCTGTTATTAATTCTATCATTATACAAGGGATAAGAATTACTTATCTAAAAAAAACAGTAATTACCTATTCCCGATTTAAATTATTATCAAAACGACTTATTTTATTAGTAAATTATAGTTTTTCCATTATTTTCTAACGGATAACTAAATGTAATTGATAATTCCATGTGATCTGTTATCTGTAATAAACTTATAATCTTTAACAGACCACTGAATCGGATTTCTCCAATTCAGCTATATACTATCACGTGAAAGAACAAAAGTCAATGGTTTTAACACTATTTATCACCTTCGTCAAACGATAAAAAATGGCTCTATTAAGCCATTTTTTACTTGATTTTGACCTTATTTTGTGGTCTAGTTTTTATTGGAAAATAAGGAGTTTAACGACTATATTTTCCTGTATCCAGCGAAGCTGGGCTGACTTCCACGTACACGTGTTCTTATATTACTATTTTAGCCAAGGAATCGGATATTTATCAAACTCCGGCAGAAGTTTCCTATCATAAAGCAGTCGAGAGATAGCTTCTCCGGCTACTTTTGCCCCATTGAGAGCATTATGAGGATGAGGCTCAACCGGTATCCCAACGTATTCCATAATCTTGTCCGAGTTCAAGTCGGTCCTATCGTTAGAAATCGGGGGAGTCACTCCCCTTTTTATCATATGCATAAAGCAAAGAGAATGCTGGTCGATGGTTCTAAAAGCGAATGGCCAGTCCAAATGTCCGCGAAGAGCTGAGCTGTGAATGAAGTCACGATCAAAAGAAGGATTCTGCCCGGCAAAAGTATGTTCCTTGCAAGTCTTAGCCCATTCGATGAATTTCTTGGCGAGTTCTATGTCAGTTTGCTTAGCTTGGTCAATACACTGATCTTTTGTAAAACCGTTTACGGCGAGAGCATCGTCATTTATATGAGCTCCGTCCCAAATTTTACATTCTCCGTAAAATTGATTTTTGGGATTATCGAAATCAAAAGCTCCGATTGAAAGCATCGAATCTTTATTCATATCAACTCCGCTTGCTTCGACATCTACAACAATCATAGTCTATATATTATCATAAAAGTTAATAAATCAATTCAGTCCCGTGCAATTTGATGCTGGAGTCAATCCTGCGGCTTTTGCCTCTTCAATACTATTGAACCAAACTTTATTTGCTTCAGTTATTCTTGAAACTCCAGAACACCACGGATAATAATATTTCGTCCCAGATTTTGATGCTACAAGCAATCCTTTAGAACTTGTGCTGACGGAGCCAGACTGAGAAACTGAAGCGTACATAACATTTTCTGTTTTTATAACAGAAATAGGCGTTTTATTTTTTTCATAGGATGAAATTTTGCCCAAACCATACGAAGACGTGCCAACAAGGATTAAAATCAAAACTATATATAAATCATCTTTGATTTTTAAACCCTTTTCTTGGCTCCATATTTTATCTTTTAAAATACGAAAGAAAGACTTGATTTTTTGGAAGAAATCTTTTATACTCATAGTCACGTTATTGTATCAGAAATCCCTACGAAAAGGGATACTTAATCAATTAAAATAATCAAATGGCACATAAAAAGGCGGCAGGTTCATCCAAAAATGGAAGAGACTCAAATCCAAGATATCTTGGAATAAAAATTAACAATGGAGAAGGAGCCAAAATCGGTCAAATAATCTTGAGACAAAAAGGAAGAGATACTTTGGCTGGCAAAAATGTCGGCGTCGGCAAGGATCATACACTTTTTGCTCTAGCTGATGGAACAGTAGAATTCAAAACAAAAAGAAAAACAAACTTCGATTCTACAATTACAAGAAGAAATATTGTAAACATAATATAAATTAAAAAAGCCGCACTTAAGCGGCTTTTTTAATTTATATTATTTTATAGGATTTATCTGTATATTCAATTTATATTCTTGTCCTTCGACTTTCAACAAAACTACATGCTCCCCTATTTCTTTTAGAGGTTTTTCCAAATTGAAATGCTCCGGCGAAAGTATGATTCCAGTTTCCTTTTTGAAATCTTCAATTATCTGATCCTCATGTATTCCTGCGAATAAATGGCCTTTGTCGTTGACTTTACCTGTCATAATAAGCTTGCCTTCAGGAAGTTTGCTGACTGCATATTCAAACTCTTTTTTGAAATCTTCTTTCAAAAGTATGTCATGTTTTTTCTTGGCTTCAACAAATTTTATATAGCTGCTAGTAGCCGGCACGGCGACTTCCGCAGGAATCAAAGAGTTCAAAGCGTATCCATCGGCAACTTCTTTGATATCATATTTTCTGCCTATTTTTTTTACATCTTTCAAAAGTATTATTTTCATTGTTTTTTCGAAATCACGTCTCCGCGGTTGCCATTCTCGCGCGACGCTATTCTTATTAATTATTATCTAATAATTCTATCGCTTTATCCATCTGAGGATCTTTACCCGCTGCTACGTCTGCGTCCGTGATTTTAACCTGATAATCCGGAGTAAGTCCGCCATCAGATATTGAAATCCCATTTGGAGTCAGCCATTTAGCCACGGTAACTTTAAGCGAAGTATCAGGAGTGATTTGCACAAGCTCTTGAACGCATCCTTTTCCAAAAGTGTTTGTTCCGACTAATTTTGCAACGCCGTGTTCTTGAAGCGCTCCAGATAATATTTCCGATGCAGAAGCTGTTCCGCTATCTACCAAGATAATCATTTTTAATTGGTCAGTAAAAATGTTGTATCCTTTGCTTCTATAAACTTGTTCAGGTGTGCTTGATCCGAAATTTTCTCTGACAACTACATCTCCGATCGGCAAAAACCAGCTTGCCATATCTACAGCTGAATCCAGATATCCTCCAGGATTTCCTCTGAGATCAAAAACTAATTTAGTTTTACCGGACGAAACAAAATCTCGAAGAGCTTGTCTGAATTCATCCGCCGACAAAGCATTGAAGCTGTACAAACTTATGATAAATACATCGCCTTTTGTCGAAGTGTCTATCGTTGGAATATTTATGACTTGCCTTACCATTTTTATTTCAATCGGTTTGGTTACACCAGCTCTCGCAACTTGAATTGTAACTTCTGTACCGGCTTTTCCTCTTATGTAATCTACCGCATCATCAATAGACATTCCTACAGTCGATGTGCCATTTATTGAAATAATTGTATCGCCCTTTTCTACTCCGGCAATGTAAGCAGGCGTACCTTTGATTGGTGCAACCACAACAATGTTATTATCTTTTATATCAAGTTCCATTCCGACTCCTTCAAAATCTCCGCTGATGTCTGTTTGGAAAGATGAATTTTCTTCCGGAGGGAAAAAGACTGTGTATGGATCTCCATATGCCGCTGCCATTCCTTGTATTGCGCCCCACATTTTATCCTGTTCTGTAATAGGTTTCGCACCCTTTTGCGTATAAACAAATTTCTGATCTAAAAGATTCCAAACTGTCCAAAAAGGAGTCATGTCTATAGTTGAAGATGCCAAAGAAGAATTTTCTATTGCTGGTTCCTTGTAGCTTAAATTCTGATTGTTTTTACCAAAATAAATGCCCGCACCAAAAGATACGGCGACAAGAACAAATGTGATAAGGACAACTTTATATCTTTTTAAATCGATATTCATTGCATGCTATTATCTCAAAAATCATTGGTTATGTCGAGCCTTCCGCCTATTGTTATAGTTAAAAATAAACTATATAATATTGGCATAAGATTAATAAATTAAATTATTATGATTAAAAAATATAAAAACGGTTCAATAACTTGGGTTGATGTTGAAGATCCAACAACGGAAGAAATGCGCAAATTAATGGATGAATATGATATTAACCCGGACGTAGCCCGCGAACTTCAGCTTCCTACTTATAAAGAAAAAATTGTTATGTATAAAGATTATCTTTATCTTGTTTTACATTTTCCAGCACTTAGACACACTCACAAAGACAATGCGACTGATCAGGAAATCGACTTTGTTGTTGGAAAAGATTTTATTATTACAACAAGATATGAAACTATCGATGCACTTGAGAGATTTTCAAAAACCTTTGAATTAAATAATATTTTACAAAGAGGTCTTATGGATGGCAATGCTGGCTATGTTTTATATTACATGGTTAAAGAGCTTTACAGAGCTATGTCTGATGAAATAGACAGTATAAATGATACATTAAATCAAATAGAAAAAAATATTTTTAAAGGCAAAGAAAAAGAAATGGTTGTAGAAATTTCTAGAGCAAACAGAGATTTGATAAGTTTTAATCATACAATACTTACACACAGAGAAGTTCTTGAATCCTTGAAAGATTCTGGGAAAAAATTATTCGATAAAAATTTTGATGAAAATTTCTCTGACATAATAAACGAGTATCACAGAATAGAAAAAGTTTTGATAAACAACATTGATTTTCTTAGAGAACTTCGAAGCACGAACGATTCCCTTCTTTCATCAAAACAAAATGAGACAATGAAAGTACTTACCGTTTTCGCTTTCGTCGCAATTCCATTTTCCATAATCACTGGTTTTTTTCAAATGAGTTTAAGTTATATCCCATTTTCAAATTTGCCACACACATGGTTTTTCATCATAGGTGTTGAGGTTGTTGTGGCGCTTTCCCTTTTCATTTTTGCCAAGATAAAAAAGTGGATATAAAAATCTGAAAGAAAAAATGTTTAATCTTTTCAAAACAAAAAACAAGGAGACTGATATTCCTATTCATCTTTACAATACTTTAGGAAGAAAAAAAGAATTATTCAAGCCTATAAAGCAGGGGAAAATTTCTTTCTATCAATGCGGTCCGACAGTTTACTGGACTCAACATTTAGGAAATATGAGAGCTATGGTTATGGCTGATTTGATAGACAGAACTTTCAAATATTTCGGCTACGATGTTGATTTTGTCAGAAATTACACCGACGTCGGGCATCTTACTTCGGACCGCGATTCCGGCGAAGATAAAATGGAAAAAGCTTCCGCACGCGAACATTCTTCGCCAAAAGAAATTTCCGATAAATACATAAAAATATTTGAAAATGATTTGAAAGAATTGAATACACTTCCGCCGAGCGAGACGCCAAGAGCAACCGAATATATAAATGAAATAATTTCAATGGTTCAGATTCTGCTTGATAAAGGTTTCGCCTACTCGACCGACCTTGCGATTTATTTCGATGTTTCAAAAGCAAAAGATTATACGAAACTTTCTGGACAAAATCTTGAGGAAAATATTTCTGGCGCAGGCAGTGGCGATGTTGAAGATCCGCAAAAAAAACATCCGGCAGATTTTTCCGTTTGGTTTTTCAAAGCGGGCAAGCATAAAGATGCTCTGCAATATTGGCCATCGCCGTTCACATCGCCTCTCGTAAAAGATGGCGAAGGTTTTCCCGGCTGGCATATTGAATGTTCCGCGATGATAAGGAAAATTCTCGGCAAAACGATTGATATTCATATGGGAGGAATCGAGCACATTCCTGTTCACCACACAAATGAAATTGCGCAAAGCGAAGCTGTAAACGGCGTTCCGCTCGCAGATTATTGGGTGCACAATGAGTGGCTAGTTTTCAACAATGAAAAAATGTCAAAGTCGGAAGGAATAAGTTTGACTTTGGATGATGTTGTAAAAAAAGGATACAATCCGCTAGCTTTAAGATTTTTTTTCATGCAAGCGCACTATCGTTCAAAACAAAATTTTACTTGGGAAGCGCTTGAAGCTGCACAGATTGGATATGTGAATTTAATTCATAAAATTTCAGAACTCGGAAATAAAATTGGAACTGTTGATGAAGATTTTAAAAAACAATTTTCTGAAAAAATTGCGGAAGATTTCAATTCCCCACAAGCTCTTGCCATTTTGTTTGAAATGTTGAAAGCTGATCTGACAAATGAAAATAAACTCGCAACCGCATTTGATTTTGATAAAGTTTTGGGATTAAAATTTCAAGAAGAGTGGAAAAAACTAGAACTTGTTTTGAACAATATGAAAATGGACAGTGAAGTAATCAAACTTAGAGATGAAAGAGAAGAAGCGCGTAAAAATAAAGATTGGGAAAAATCCGATGAACTAAGAAATAAAATTAATAATTTGGGCTATGAAATAAAGGATACACAAAATGGCCCAGAAATAAGAAGAAAACAATAAAACTAGCCAATTTTGTAAGGAAAAACCCCACTTTTTCTGCACTTTTATATAAAAGTATCGATTTTTGTAGTGGCAAAAATCATCCACAACTTAAACACAGATTGTTCTATCTTCCTAGATTGCGGATATTCAAAATGCCGTGATAAAATTGTCTTTGTTAACTTGTCCCGTGTGAAATTCAACACTGTACAAAATTTAGAGTAATAAATATAGAATCAATTAATCAAAACAGTCGAGTTTATCAAAACATTAAAATTTCTTTACGGGATGGCAACAGAAATCAGAAAAATAAATATAAGAATTCCTCCGCAAAATATTGAATCGGAAAGAGCACTTTTGGGTTCCATAATGCTCCGTCCAGAAACTCTAGCTGAAATCATGGACATACTTCGCCCTGAAGCTTTTTATGCCGACAAGCATAAAACTATTTTTGAGGCGATGACTCATTTGTATGAAAGAAGAGAGCCAATAGACTTGCTGACTCTTTCTTCCAAACTGAAAGAATCCGTCGATCTGGATAGAATCGGCGGAATGAGTTATCTCACTGAAATGGTAAACTCGGTTCCCTCTTCCTCAAATGCAGAACATTATGCCGAAATAATTTCCAAAAAATATACCATGCGCAGACTTATAGAAGCTGCTGAAGGTATTGTAAAAATAGGTTATGATGAAGAAAGTCAAATTGAAGAACTTTTAGATAAAGCTGAGAAAAAACTTTATGAGGTGACAAGCAAAAATCTTTCTGGAAAATATGTAGAAATGAAAGATGTTTTGGGCGAGGCAATGGAAAGACTCGACAGACTTCACAAAACTAAAGGCGAACTTCGCGGAGTGCCGACGGGTTTCAAAGATTTGGACAACAAGCTTTCCGGTTTCCAAAATTCAGATTTAATTATTTTGGCCGCTCGACCTTCCATGGGAAAAACTTCTCTAGCTTTGGATATCGCGAGAAATGCTTCAATCCGCCACAATATTCCGACTGCAATTTTTTCTCTTGAAATGAGCACTCAACAGCTCGTCGACAGAATGCTTTCTGCCGAATCAAAAGTTGATGCATGGAGATTGAGAACAGGAAAACTTTCTTTGGAATCAGAATTCGAACAGATCAGAGCATCGCTTGATCCACTTTCAAAAGCGCCTCTTTATATCGACGATCAGGCTGCAAATAATATTTTAAAAATCCGTTCAGTCGTCCGAAGATTGAAACACGAAAAAAATCTCGGATTGGTAATCATCGATTATTTGCAGCTTATGACACCAGTCAATACAAAAGGTGGAGACAATGTCGTCCAGCAAATTACGGAAATTTCCCACTCTTTAAAACAGCTTGCAAAAGAATTCGACATTCCAGTCCTCGCGCTTTCACAACTTTCAAGAGCTGTTGAACAGCGAGGCGGCAAGCCAAGACTTTCCGATTTGAGAGATTCAGGTTCCATCGAACAGGATGCAGATGTAGTGATTTTTATACACAGAGATGCAAACGACGAAGGCGGTGGTAAAAAACAAACGGCAGAAATAATGATTGAAAAGCACAGAAACGGTCCGACGGGCAAAGTCGAATTATTCTTTGATGCCGACAAATCATCTTTCCTTTCCGTAGACAACTCGGCTCAATTCGGCGATTTTAACCAGACAGGAACATTTTAGCTTTAACAAATATACGAATTGCATTGTCATTCCCGCGGAGGCGGGAATCCATTCTTCTGAATTAATTTATGAGTAAAAATTATTACGTTTATATTTTAGCAAGCGGAAGGAACGGAACATTATATATAGGAGTTACAAATAATTTATTACGGAGAATATATGAACATAAGAATGGTTTGATTGACGGTTTTACAAAAAAGTATAATGTTAAGATGTTGGTATATTTTGAATCAACCGAAGATATAGCAAGTGCGATAGCGAGAGAAAAAGCTTTGAAAAAATGGAATAGAAGTTGGAAGATAAGTCTGATACAAAGTGTGAATCCAGAGTGGAACGATTTGAGTTTAGAATTATAAGAATGGATTCCCGCCTCCGCGGGAATGACAATACCACCGCTGTGTCATCCTCGCGAATGCGGGGATCCAGAAATTAAAAGAATTAACATAGGGATGACAATACAAAAAGATGAACAGCATAGATAAACTTATAAAAATATTTTCTGAATTTCCAGGCATCGGACCGAAGCAAGCCAGAAGGTTTGTTTATTTTTTAATAAATCGAAACGAAAATTATATCGATGAATTAAAAAAAGAGATTACAGAACTAAGAAAAAATGTCGTTTCTTGCGCAGATTGCAAAAGATTTTTTTTGGCAAAACGCGACGACCAAGTTCTTTGTTCAATTTGTTCTGACAAAAATCGCGATAATAGCATTCTTATGATTGCCAGCAGAGACATCGATTTAGAAAATATTGAAAAGGGACATTCTTACAATGGAAAATATTTTGTACTTGGCGGGCTTGTTCCAATTCTTGATAAGAATCCTGAACAAAGAATTCGTTTGAAAGAACTTTTGGCACTTGTCAGTAGGATGTCAGATAAAGGCTTGAAAGAAATTATTCTTGGACTTGATGCGAATTCTGAGGCTGAATACACTGGAAATATTTTAAAATCTTCTCTATCTCCAATCACAACAAAATACTCTATAAAAATATCTGAACTTGGTCGAGGACTTTCAACAGGAACCGAGCTTGAATATTCTGATCCAGAAACAATTAAAAATGCGCTGAAAAATAGAAGCTAAATATTCTTTACAGATTTAATTAGCTCATCAATATCTTTAAAAGTATTCAGTGTAATAACTTTATTCTTGTACGATTCGATGCGTTCATATGTCGTCATCTGTCCATTTTTGATACGGCTGTTTTTCGTTTGAAATTTCTTATAGAAAACATGCCACAAAAGCCATAATGTTCGCAACAAATCTTTATCTTCCCTTTTAATATATCGTTTAATTATGCTGTGCCATTGTGAAAAAATATTATCATGCTTTAGATAAATAATTATGTCAGCTGGTTCAAGACCGTTTTTTAATAAAAAATGCGTTGTGCCCTCGACAATCCATTTATCTTTTTTGTATATTTCAGAAATTTCTGAAATCGATTTTGATTTTTCTTTATATGCAGAAAATTTTTTCTCATAAAGAAAGTCATCGGTTGAAAAGAAAGGGATGTTTAATTTCTTAGAAATATTTTTGGCAAGTGTAGTTTTGCCACGGCCCAGATCACCGATAATAAGAATTTTTTTAGAATTTCTAATTCTGTTCTCCATCAGACTATTTGTTCCTTTCTCTTAATTGCTGCTTTTATAAACTCCGTAAAAAGCGGATGCGGAGCAAGTGGTCTTGCTAAAAATTCTGGGTGGAATTGCGTACCCAAGAAAGAAATGGATGAGCTTTTCTCGGAAGCTCAGCGATTTCCATTAAAATTCCGCTGGGAGATTTGCCAGAGAAAATTAATCCTGCGTCGGTAATTCGTTCAACATATTCAGGGTTCACTTCATATCGATGCCTATGTCTTTCTTGTATGACATCTTTTCCATAAGCTTCATGAGCGATAGTTCCCTTTTCTAGATTTGCATCATAAGCTCCGAGACGCATACTTCCGCCATAATTACATTCTTCAAGAAGCTTTTTCTGATCTGGCATAATATCTATAATTGGATTTTTTGTCTTAGGATTTATTTCAGTTGTATTTGCATCTTCCAGACCTAAAACATTTCTCGCATATTCGATAACCATAAGCTGCATTCCGTAGCAAAGTCCAAAATAAGGAATCTTGTGTTCACGTGCATATTGGATGACAGCAAGCTTTCCTTCAATTCCAGATTCTCCGAAACCCCCGGGAACAATTATTCCGTCATATTTTTCCAATGCTTTAAAATCAGCATTTTTTGCTTTTTCACCTTCATAATCTCTGGCATTTACAGTGTGAATTTTAGCTTTTTTGCCGAGTTTGTAAGAAGAATATTTAATTGCTTCAAGCACGGAAACATAAGCGTCGGTAAGAACAAAATCTCCGGTATTAAAATATTTTCCGACAATAGCAATGTCTACAGTATCTTTAGTATTTTTAACGACATTCGCAAATTTTTCCCATTCCTTCATACCTGTCTCATTTTGTTTTTTTCTTAAATGAAGAAGTTTTAAAAGAATATGACTAATGTCACCTTTTTCAAAATTTAATGGAACATCGAAAACACTTTCAATGTCCGGCGCAGAGATAACTTGTTCGGTTGGCAAACTGCATGAGATGGCAATTTTTTCTCTTCTTTTTTCGTCCATTGGAACCTCGCTTCTTGCAATAATAATATCTGTATTTACTCCATATGAAAAAAGCTGGCGGATTGCATTTTGAGTTGGTTTTGATTTCATTTCTCCAAGCATTGGAGGAACTGGCATATAGCTTACCATGACAAAAGCGACATCATTTGGATGCATAACTTTCATAACGCGAGCTGCTTCAATAAACATTACATTTTGATAATCTCCAACCGTTCCGCCAATTTCAACCACAGTGATATCGGACTTATTTACTTTTGCAGATTTTTCAAAACGGCGAATTATTTCATCTCTGATTTGTGGAATGGCTTCGACACATTTTCCTCCGTATTTGAGAGCACGTTCAGCTTCAATAACATGTTTGTAAACCATTCCTGAAGTAATATAATCGTCGCCAGTCAAACTTCGATTTAAAAATCTTTCATAATTTCCTAGATCTTGATCTGTTTCAAGTCCGCAGTCAAGCACAAAAACTTCACCGTGTTCAACCGGATTCATTGTCCCTGCATCCACATTTAAATATGGATCTACTTTCATGAGATTTACTGCAAAACCTTTTGATTGAAGTATCGCACCAATAGAAGAAGTTGTAATTCCCTTTCCGACTCCGGACATCACGCCTCCGATAACGAAAATATATTTATGAGACTTTTTAGTCTTCCCTGCCCCGTGTGAATTTTCACTTGGTTTTAAGTTTGACATAAGATTTGGTGTATATTAGATATATTAATGTTAAAAGATAAAGGTAATTCTGCCAAAATTATTTACGGGGTTTTCCATGAGTCTAATTTTAACAAATTAAAATAAAAAAGGAAATAAAAAATCACGCTTACAAGCGTGATTTTTTGTGTTCTTATTTTATTGAATCAATCTTAACTTTAAAATATTGCTGTCTGTGTCCGTTTTTCTTGAAGTATCTGCTCTTTTGCTTGTAATGAATGACTGTGACGGTAGGCAGCTTTCCTATTTCTTCAATTGTAGCTTCAACTTTGGCACCTTTAATAAAAGGTGTTCCGATGGTTGTATCTTTGCCATTATCAACAAGCAAGACTTCTTCAAAAGCGACTTTATCGCCTTCTTTTGCGCCAGTTGAAAGTCTTTCTATCTTTATAGAATCACCTTTCGAAACTTTATATTGCTTTCCGCCTGTTTTTATTACTGCAAATTCCATAGGTCAATATACTACACGAAAATTGAAATTTTTGCAACCCGTTTATTTTCAAAGCTTATCTTGAATAAAATTGAAAGACTAATACGCCGACTGCGACAATCAACCTATAATATATAAAAACATTCAAAGTGTGATTTTTTAGGAATTTCAGAAGGAAATCGATGGCAAATATGCCTATCACAAATGCGGTGAGATGAGCCGAAAAATAAATTCAGATTATTCGTGTGCTAAATATTCCAGTGCATTGCAAGACTTAAAAATTGCTTTCATTCCAGAACCAAAAATTATCGGAATGGACATCAAGAAACTAAATCTTGTCGCATCTTCTCGAGTAAGTCCCATAAAAAGTCCGCCGGAAATTGTCGCACCGGAACGCGAAAATCCTGGAACGAGGGCGAGACATTGGAAAAGTCCGACCCAAAGTCCGTCTATTATCGTGAGCTCCTTGTTTTTCTTGGAAAATTTTTCCGCGGCGAACATCACTCCACTTCCGATTATCAATACTATGCAGACAAGGACTGCGCTTCGGAAAGTCGTCTCCATATATTTTTCCAAAAGCAATCCGGCAATGACTGCTGGGATCGTTCCGATTATTATTGCCCAGATCATCACCTTATCCTTTTTGTCTATGGCTATTCCTCTTATCATCTGAAAAAATGCCGTAAGAAGGCGCCAGATATCTTTCCAAAAATAAACAATCAAAGCTAAAATTGTCGCCAATTGCAAAACAGCATCGAAAGCCAAATCCGTTGTGGTATGCCAGTTGAATAATTGTCGCGCAATGATAAGATGCCCTGAAGAAGAAATCGGCAAAAACTCCGACACGCCCTGAACGACTCCCAAAATTATTGAATCAAAAATGCTCATGTTTGTTATATTTAATAATTAAAATTAATATGTTACAATTATTGCACATTTAATAATTAAAAACAAAATCTTTTAAAAAAATGCAAGCACAAAAAAATAATTTAATAATTCCAGCTTCGATACTTTTGGCTGGATTCCTAATTGCCGCCGGGATTTATTTTGCCGATAAAGGAAATAATCCTCCGGTCCAAAACAATCCGACTGCAAGCACTACTTCCGAAGACATCAATATAAATCCAGTTTCAAGTTCAGATCATATTTTAGGAGATCCAAATGCGCCTATCGTGATCGTCGAATTCTCCGACACAGAATGCCCATATTGCAAAATGTTTCAGACGACTATGCAGACAATAATGGATACATACGGGAAAAATGGACAAGTCGCATGGGTCTACAGATATTTCCCTCTAGATCAGCTCCACTCAAAATCAAGAAATGAAGCCGAAGCTGTCGAATGTTCAAATACGCTTGGAGGCAGCACAGCCTTCTGGAAATATGAAGAAGAAATATATGCAACGACAACATCAAACAACACGCTTGATTCATCAGCACTTCCTGTCATTGCAAAAGATATCGGACTTAATGTTTCAGATTTCAATACTTGTTTAGCCAGCAATAAATATGCTGATCTCATACAAGCTGATGAACAAGATGGAATTAACGCCGGAGCTCAAGGAACACCATACAGCGTTCTTATCTTGAAAACTCCATTGTCGAGCGACGCAGAAAATACCATCGATACCTATGTTGCACAAAATGGACTGAGCCAGAATGTAACAATTTCCGGAAGCAAAAAACAAATCGTAATGAACGGCGCTTTGCCAGCAAATATGGTAGAAACTATCTTGGATGCTATTTTGAAATAAATTAAAATTAAAAAACAGGAGCGACTTCAGGCCACTCCTGTTTTTTAATTGACATGGACAAATAGCATTTTACGTGATAAAATTTATTCGGATAAAAATTCAAATCAGGAGGGTTTTAATGAAAAACTTATCGGATTTTTTGAAAGAAATCTGGAAAAAAACCGAAAATGAAGAACTTCGTTTTGGACATTTAAGATTGATGGTGAAAGCTTCAGGCGAAAAGCATTTTTATAAAACTCCCTATCGCCACCAGAAAATATTTTTTGCAAGAGTCGTAGACTTTTGCAAAAGATTGCCCAAAGAAACTAAGCGCGCAAACCGTTATTAACGGTTTGCGCGTTTTTTCATATCTTATCTTTCCAATAAATTTTCCTCAAACTCTTTAATTCCCTTCAAGTCTTTAGAATATTTGCTTATATCCGGAAAATCTAAATTAACAATTTTTTTATAAACAATATTTATGAGTTTTTTCAATTTTTCGGTTTTTTCAGCAGGAATGAGCATATCTAAAGTTATTATTTGTCCATTTTCCCTTTTTGGTTCTACAAAATCCAAAACACCTTTGGAAACTTTTTTCTTTCCACCGAATTCGCGGGAATTTTCTACAAGTATTTTATAAAAGATAAGTTGTCTTTCATATTCATAAGCTTTTATTTTTTTATATGGATCGGTATTTTCCCAATCGGAAAGCGGACTGCCGGTTTTATAATCGTGGACTTCAAGATCATTGTTTCCAACATCAACTATTCTATCGATCTTTCCGTTTAATTCCGCTCCGTCAACATTTACGCCTTGATCTTTGAAATTAAACTCAACGATATCTTTTTGTCCGAATGTATTTGCTTTTTTATCCAAGAATTTTCCCAGTGCTTCATTTCCTCTTTCTGAATATTTTTTGTAGTCGAGCGGTGCCATTCTTTCTTTCTTCAAAAAATATTCAAACCATTCCAAAGCTTCTTTTTTATCGGCAAGTTTTCCATCCTTTTTGAAAGTTAAAATAAATTTTTCTAAAGTCCTGTGTATCGCCGTTCCATACGAGCCGGAAACGGTTTTTGATTGCGGAAATCTCAGCAAATTTTGTTCCAAGAAATATTGCGGTCCGCCACGTTCGATGTTCAAAAAATTATTCAAATGCGTGACCGGCATTTTATATTCTTCAACCAAAGTTTCAAGAATTTTCTTTTCAGAGCCGATAAATGGCGTGGTTCTATAATCCAGCCACGAGGCCGTGAGAACTTCGTGCGGTTCAGGCGCATCTTCGTCTTTATCAGCTTGTTCAGGCAAATATAAAGTTTTCAAAACTTCCTTATCCAAGCTTTCTTTATCGAGCTCAGACACGAGAAAACGCAGTTTTTTGGCCTCTTTTCCGTTTTCTTTCGTTTGATATGAAGTCAGATATAAATATCGCTTGGCGCGCGTTATAGCCACGTAGAAAAGGCGCAATTTGTCGTCTTCGTTGTCGCTTGCTGGCCCGATTGGGAGATTTGTCGGAGATACAAGTTTTGAACTTATTCCTCTTCCGGCCCAAATGTCATCCTGGCAAGAAAGCACAAAAACCGTTTCAAATTCCAAACCTTTTGCGCCGTGAGCTGTCATCAGATTTACCGCGCCTTTGAGTCTTGAGAAGGGACTCTGATCATTCAAAGGTATTTCATTTTTTTCGTGAAGTTCAACAAATTCCACTAAATCTTTTATCGACAAAATTTCTCCGCTTTTATATTCGCGAAGTGCATTTACGAAAACTCGAAGCGATGAAAGAAAAGAAAGATACTCAGCTTTTGCATGTTCAAATTTTTCTTTGCTGAAATAAAATTCTTTGAAAGGACTGACAAAAAATCCAGATTCTTTTTCGATATCTTCAATCAAGTCATCATCTTCATTTTCAGCAGAATAAGAAACATGAGTGCCGATTATTTCGTCCAATATTTTTTCCAAAGGTTCGCTTTTTGATCTTATTCCCAAATCCATCAAAAAAACTGCGATTTCTTTGATGTCGCTATTATCAGATAGAAGCATGGTTTCAAGCCAATTTTTTTCCGGCTCGCTTCTTCGCGCCGACAAAGAAATATTCCAAACATCTTCGCGATTTATTTCCCAAAATGGAAAACTCAAAATTTCCGGAAGAAATTCATCCGCTTCGTCTTTATATTTATTTGAGATTGACGTGAGAAATTTTGAAATCGTAATAAGCTGGGCTATGTGTGGCTCTTTGAAAACATTTTGTTCCCTCTCATATCGAATATCAACTTCTACTTCTTTAAGATAAGGAACGATTTCTTCCAGCTGATAATGTTTTCTTCCAATGACAGCGATTTCTTCCGGGTTTTCTCCGGCGTCGATTTTTTTTCTGATTTCTTTTGCGATGAAATGATATTCATGCGCGCTTGTGATAAATTCTTTGTGCTTTATTCCGCCCTTTTTTATATTCGGATTCGATGAAGTGAGAGTTTTTTCAATTTCAGGATAAAGATTTTCAAGTCTTTCTTCGCCTTTAATTATCATTTCTCTCGCAATGTCCAAAATATCTTGCGTCGAACGATAATTTTGCGTCATCGTCACTTGCTCCACATCTTTGAACATCTTTTTGAAAATTCAAAATATTTGAAAGCTCAGCTCCTTGAAATTTATAAACAGCTTGATCATCGTCTCCAACGACCATGATATTCGGCTTGCCTTCGTTCACCGGAGCATCGGTGATAAGCTGTAACAGTTCCATTTGCGCGCCATTCGTATCCTGAAATTCATCCACGAGAATATATTGATATTGTTCTTGAATCTCATATCTGAGCGATGGATTCTGTTTCAAAGCCACTTTGCAATCGAGAATCATATCGTCAAAATCATAATATCCTTTTTCAAACATCGTTTTTCTATAATCGGCATAAATGTCGGCAAAAGCTAAAAGTTTTTCCACATAAAGCGTATCTTTCAAAACAGAATTATTTTCGTCATCTTTTTTCAATTTATTTTCTTTCCAAGCGGAAAGCGGAATTGTCTTGCCGAGTTCATCGGCTTCTTCTGTAGATTTTTTTAATGTTTCATATATGGATGAAGCCAGATCCTTGAAAAAAATATTCGGAAAATCTTTTGCAGATTTCTCGGCGATTTTTTTCAGCTTTTCCAATCCAGCGTAGGATTTTGATATCGATTCTTTGCTGAGTCTGTCGGAAAAAATACTTTGGATAATTTCATTTATTTCGGAAATGAATTTTTTATTATGATTCAATATTTTTATAAAATCATCAGGAAGAATGCCAGCTTTTTTCAGATTGCCGATAAGATATAAAGAATCTTTCAGATAAACGAAACCCTGCTCTGGATGAACTGCACTGAGCGGATTTTTATGCGGAAGCTTTTCAAAAATTTCTTCAAGCATCTGCACCTGAGTCAATTCGTCAGCTGGAGAAAAATATGCTCCGCTATAAAAATATTCCGGATATTTCTGGATTATTTCCACGCAAAAATTATGGAAAGTGTGAATTGCTACGCGATAACCTTCTTGGCCGATAAGCTTAGTCAGGCGATTTCTCATGTTTGCTGAAGCAGCTTCCGTGAAAGTCAGGCAAAGAATATTTGAAGCAAGAATCTGCGATTCTTGCAAAATCTTTCCAACTCTCAAACTCAAGATTTCCGTTTTTCCGGAACCAGGACCAGCAATAACAAGAAGCGGACCGTCTATTGTGTCTACAGCTTTCTTTTGTTGTTTGTTTAGTTCTTTGTAGCGTTCGGTAAAACTCATATAAGTATTTTAACATAAAATACCACTAAGTATTAAACAAAAAAAATTAGAATTTAACTGTCAGCGGACTTCCAAGCCCAGTTATATAATCATAATGTTTTCTGGCTGTGCAGAAAAATGTGCATGAGCCATTTGTGCCGGAAGTAATATCGCGGAAATAGTCAGCATAATTTGTCTGTTCTTTATCTGAATATAATTTTGTATTTGAAACTGAAAGCCCGAGAGATTGAATCGCCGCCCATTGCGGAGCTCCAGCGGATGTGCCACCGACAACATACCAAGTGCCTTTAGTCGCCGAGCTTGACCAATAAACAGAAAATCCTGAAGCTGGATCTGCGTCATAAGAAACATCAGGAATTGCTCTCATGCCGTTTGATTTTGAAATTGAATAATTGGATTGATAGCTCGGCGATTTTTCATACGCGCTGACTCCTCCACCGCTTCCGTTCCAAGCAGTTTCTTTTTTA
This sequence comes from uncultured bacterium, assembly GCA_963798465.1. Classification (GTDB taxonomy): domain Bacteria; phylum Patescibacteriota; class Minisyncoccia; order Phycocordibacterales; family GWA1-40-21; genus Bog-1340. Next base: position 530,120 of record CAWCTC010000001.1, read on the forward strand.
AAAGTTCCGCTGGCAGAAAATGCAACTGTTGTTCCGCCGACACCGATTACATTCGGCGATGATGCCGGCCAAGATGCTCCCGCGCCATCATCTCCGCTTGATGCAAAAAATATTGCGCCAGACTTACTTACAAAATGATTATCCATTGAAATTTCTTCGGGGAATTCCGCTCCGCCCCAGCTCATCGAAACTGCAACAACATCTTTTCTTCAGGCGGCATAATCAACGGCATTTATCAAATTTGTTCCGCTCGGAGTCGTAGCTTCGACGAGAAGAATTTTTGCATTCGGCGCAATCGCATGAATCCATTCGATATCAAGCGAAGTTTCTCCGCGCCAGCCAGAGTTTGTTTTTATCGTCGAAGACATTTTGTGAATTTCGAGACAGCCGTTTTTGACTGTGCAATCCGGCAGATTGAATTGTTTTGAAAAAGTTCCCAAATCTTTTTCGATATATTGATCGTCATAAGCATCAATGACTGCGACTGTTCCGTTTCCACCGGTTTTTGGCAGATTATAAATTGCTTTTATCTCGTCAGGAGTCAGACCCTGCGGGAATTTTTGAGGAGTTTGCAGAAATATGAATTGGCGGTTTGCCTTTAAAATTTGCAAAATGATAAGAAGCCTCTGTTTTTGGAGTTGCAATTAAAAAATAAAAAATCAGGGCAAAAATTGCAAAATATTTTTTCATCTGCAAGCATTTTACATGCGAAAATTTTTAATTGCAAATTTTTTCCGCAAAATTTTGTTGATAACTTTTAAAAAAGATTACTGAAAGTAATCTTTTTTATTTTATTTATTTAAAGCTAAATTATATTGAGGAAGCTCCTCGGCATAGATTTTTTGAATATCAGTAGCAGTTAAAGCTTCCGTATATATCCTAAAGTTATTCATCATTCCATTCATAGTAAATCCACTAGTATTACAAGCGGCTCCAATTTGGGAATAACCTAAAGTAGTGAAATTAAAAGGTACAGAAATTGTCTGTGCAGTATCTAAATTACCATTAACATAAAGACTTACATAATTGGTAGAACGAGAATATGTTGCCACAACATACATCCATCTGCCTTGTGGTAATTTTTTACCATCTGTAACACTAGCTCCATAATTATATAAAGATAATAAATTATTATTAACACCGAATAAAACACTGAGACCACCGCTATTGTTCTGACGTTCACAAAACATTGTCTCTTCTATATTTCCATTAAATAGCACATTATTTGAATAATTTATCCAAGCACCAATAGTAAAATCTGTATTGCCCAGCATGGGTGATGTTGGTAATGGCAAATAAATTATAGCTGATGGAAGAATAAAATTATATGCTCCTTTACCATTATATCCTCCGTTTGGAACAAAACTGACATTAGAAATAGTTCCATTAATATTATGACCTGAAGTATCAGTTGCAATTCCTGAACTGCCAGGATTACTATTCATCAACCATTCCCCGGCTAATTGATCTCCTGTATCATGAAGTATCGTAGCTTCAAATTGTTCTCCGGCAGCAATATTTGCACTATCTCTTGCTCCATTCAAACCTGCCATAACTACGCTTGAAAGCAGAGCGATGATAGAAATAACGACAAGCAATTCTATAAGAGTGAACCCTGTAGTAGAGTTTTGTCTCAGATTATTATTTAGTTTTTTAAAATTTTTATACATTTACTACAGTTTTTTTATTTTATAGATTCAGATAAACTCACTACAGGGCAAGACTTTTTTTCAATTTTGAATTTTTTATCATCTTGATTACGAATGCAAGCTATTCATGCCGGCTTTAAAAAGATTCCAAAGAATATTCCAGACATAAGTCACAGGACCGGACAGATAATTATTCCATATCATCACGCAAAAATTCCAAGCAGCATTCAGATTTGCCTGAACAGTCGGGCTGTTAAAAATATCTTTTATATTAAAACCAAAATAACCCAAAATGATGAGAGCAATTATTATCACTATGATAGTTCCTATCAATCCTTTTTTATACATAAGATTATTTATTAAAATTAACTAAATTACTTCCCCATTATTTTAACATATTTATAGAATAACAGAAAAGCTCCGATATGAACTTTTTTGGCCAGCAAAAAACTGCCCGAATTATAAAAATCAATCCAGCGATGGCAAGTAAAGCATCGGGTCAAGATAGGCGCTCAAATCCGCAACCGGCATGGTGTAAGTTCCATCGCAAACTTTGCTTTTATAGCTGGTTATTTCCGAACCTTGCGTAACATACAGGCCAAAATGCAAATGAGGTCCGGTCGTGAAGCCGGTAAGACCTGTGTATCCTATTATATCGCCAGTAGAAACATGATCGCCGGGTTTTACTTTTATTATGGATAAGTGCGCATATATTGTTGAAAGTCCATTCGGATATTGCAAAAATACCCATTTTCCAAAAGATGCGCCAGGACAAACTGTGTCCGTATCTCCCGTTCCTTCAACTACTCCGGAAAGTGCGGCATAAGCCGGCGTCCCGATCGGCGCGGCAAAATCCACTCCGTTGTGTCCGTTGCCATTATAAGCAGTAGTTGTTTTTGAAAAATCGGTTATACCAAAAGGCTGAGTAACTCTTATTGAATTCAAAGGCCAATCTAAAATTCCATGGCTTGGCGAAGGATAGCTGTTCGTATTAACAGTAAGATTAAGTTGTGATTGAAATTGTGCAAACTCTTTATCAAACGCATCGGCTTTAGCTTTTTCGTCCGCCAGCATTTTTTCATAATTCGTTTCGGAATTTTTGGTAGTGGACAATAATGTATTTTTTTCATCTTTCGAAATTTCAAGAACTTGTTCTTGATCCGTCAGACTTGATTCTAATTTAAGCAGACTTTCTTTTTTCTGTTCAGCCTGAGTTTTATTATTTTGCAAAGTATTTGTCGTATCTTTTGTTTCAGAAACTTTTTCTTTTATATTATTCTGAATTGAATAAGTATTCTGCATATCGTTCCATAATTCAGACAAATCATTGTATGTCAGAAGGTTCTCTATCAAAGAATTGCTGTCATTATAATTTACTTCCTTGATAAGATTCGACAGCACTTTTGTATCCGCATTTATAGTATCGATATTTTTGCCAATGTCTTTAGTCAGCTGAGTAATTTGAAGGCCTGTAGAATCTATGTCATTCTGAGTGACTTTTATATCTAAAGAATTCTTATTTATATTTGCATTCAATGTTTTTATCGCATTGCTCAAAGATGAAGACTGAGTGCTTAAATTCTTCAATTGTTCTTCATCAGCAGCTATCTGTTTTTCCAATTGAGTTTTTGTATCGGTTATCTGCTGTATTTGATTTGTTACCGAATCTGTCGTACTGGCAAAGGAAGTGGTTTGAGCATGAACAAAATCGCATTTTAAAAATACAAAAAATAAAATTAAAAAAACCGCAATAAATAATTTTTTGGCAAAGCAAATTGTATTATTTTTATGGTTCATTTTATTAAAATCAAATCAAACCAAAAAATTATATGAAATTTATTGCGTTTTTGATTCTTTTTATCGATTCATTCTTGCCCAAAAGAAATAGCAATGTGAAAGGGTCCGGGGATTTTTCTTTTCCGGATAATGCGACACGAAGTGGCCAAAGAACATTGCCTTTTCCTTTTTCTTCAGCAAATTTCATCAAATTTTCCTTTATTATTTCCAGAGTGAAATCCTTATCTGAAATTTTGTTCAAAATATCTGTAACTAGCGACAGGTTTTCCTTGGCTTGTTCCAATGTTCCGCCTTTTTTCCAAACAATCATTTCTTTTGACAATTTTGGCTCTTCAAAAAAATATTGGATATCACCGTCGAGAACCATCTTGTCTATATCTGAAAAAACATTTATTCTTTCTGCAATTGTATCAGAAATTTTTCCAATTATTTTTTCATCTTGGCAATTTTCCGGAAATCTTTTCTTTATTTCTTCGACAATTTTTTCTTTAGGTAATTTTTTGATGTATTCTTTATTAAACCACAATAATTTTTCCTCATTAAATTTACCGCCAGCAGACTGGATTTTATTTATATCAAAAGCTTCTATAATTTCTTTAATGCTCATAATTTCTCTTTCATCTCCCGGATTCCATCCTATAAAAGCTAAAAAATTTATTATAGCTTCCGGAAGATAACCTTCGCTTTTATAATCTAGAATATCTTTTGCTCCATCTCTCTTTCCAAGCTTTTTTTTGCCATCTGGCCCCATAATTGGAGGTAGCGTGGCAAATTCCGGTCTTGTTATACCAAGCGCTTCATATAATGCTAAAAATTTTGGAGTTGATGATATAAATTCATCGGCACGAAATATATGAGTTACTCCCATATATAAATCATCAATAATATGCGCAAAATTGTAAGTCGGATATCCATCGCTTTTCATTAAAATAAAATCATCAAGAGCTTCCGGTCCAGCAGAAAGTTCGCCTCGAACTAAATCGTTCCATACATATCTTTTAATATCTATTATTTTTAGTCTGAGAGGTTTAGTTCCATCCCATTTTGGCGGATTTTCAGGTCTATGATCCCTGTAAAGAAAGGCCTTTTTGTCTTCATCGGATTTTTTTCTAAATGTTTCAAGTTCTTCTTCTGTGTATGGATCTGCATAAGCTAATCCCTTTTCATATAATTCTTGTGCATATTTTTTATAGGTTTCCAATCTTTGAGATTGAATATATGGTCCATTTGGTCCACCGATATCTGGGCCCTCATCCCAATTCAAACCAAGCCATTTTAAAGATTTAATTATATGTTCAATAGATCCCTCAACTTCTCTTTTTTTATCGGTATCCTCAATTCTTAATATAAAAATGCCTTTATTTTTTTTAGCAAAAAGCCAAGAAAATAAAGCTGTTCTGACACCTCCAACATGCATAAATCCCGTCGGGCTCGGCGCAAATCTTGTAATTATTTTATTATTATTTTTCATTTTTGACATAATTAATTTTCATGCTGCAGGCCGATTTTTATTATTTCATGAGCTATCAGATCAGCTGCATCGCCTTTTATAAAACTCTTTGCACCTTCGCTCATTTTTTTCTGCAGATTGTTATCATCCATAATTCTAGTAATTTCAGAAAGCAATATATTCGGCGAAAGGTTAATTTCTTCTATGACGATTGCTCCGCCTGATCTCGCATAGTTGTAAGCATTCTGCCTTTGATGATCTCCATTCGTATCTGCAATCGGAATAATTATGCTAGGAATTCCCCAGTATGCAATTTCAAAAATTGCCGAACCGGCTCTTGAAACAATCAAGCTTGAAGCGCCTGCAGACATACTCATATTCAAATCGTCAAGATAATCAAACGGTCTGTATCTGTTTTTCAGTTTATTATCTGTCAAAACTACGCCGGAAGTTCCCAAAACTTCTTCAATATTTGCCTTTCCAACTTGATGAATAACATAATATTTTTCGACAAGAGCCGGTAATATACTCATAATCTGATCATTTATAATTTTTGCGCCAAGCGATCCGCCCAAAATAAGTATCGTTGGAATATCTTCCATCAAATTTAAAAATTTTCTTGCATCATCTCTAGCAGGAAGCATTTGGATGCTTTTTCTTACAGGATTTCCGGTAACCGCAACTTTTTTGGAATCAAAATATTTTGCGGCTTCGGGATAAGAAACGGCAACCCTTTGTGCAAATTTTGCCGCCCAGGCATTTGTCCTTCCTGGCGCGCTGTCTGATTCATGTACTACCACAGGTATCCTCAATATTTTTGCGGCAAACAGAACAGGAAAACTTGAATAAGCTCCTTTGCTAAAAATAACGTCGGGATAAAGATTGAAAACTTTTATTGTCGCGTCTATCACTCCGAAAAATGTTTTGAAAAAATCAAAAAAATTAAGTATGGAAAAATATCTTCTGGATTTGCCAGCAGAAATTTTTATATATTCGATATTATTTTCTAAAAGCATATCGGCATCATGCGGAGAATCCGACATATAAAAAAGCTGTATCGGAAGAAGTTTTTCATCCTTTACGATTTTATTTATCGATTCGGCAACCGCTATGAGAGGATAAAAATGTCCGCCTGTGCCTCCTCCTGTTAAAAGAATTTTCATTTACCCGAGAAAATTTTTGCCGATAAAAATCACTGTTTCGACAAAACAGCGATATATGTTATTCTTTTTGATTAATTTTGTCATCATTGCGGGTTGTAAATAATAATTTTTAGAAACGTCGACAAAAACTTTAACAGGTGAATTATTTTTTAAATCAAGCTTTTTTATTAAATCTGGACACGCTTAAAATTATTCCTATTTGAACCAAAAGTATGAACATTGCGGTTCCTCCTTGGCTGAAAAAAGCCAAAGGCAATCCTGAAAAAGGAACGATGCCCAATACTGAAGCTATATTTATAAAAGACTGCAGTATCGTAAGTATAACAATTCCGAACACCAAAAGTCCACCGAAAGGATCAACAGATTTTATAGCTATTCTAAAACCGAAAAATACGAAAAATAAAAATAAGATTATTATAGAAACACATCCGACAAAGCCCAGCTCCTCGCCAAGCACGGCAAAAATCGTGTCGCTTATCGACTCCGGAAGAAATTGATATTTTTGAATGCTCTGTCCCAAACCTTTTCCAAAAATCTCTCCGGAACCGACGGCGATCAAGGATTGCTGAACTTGATATCCGGCATTTTGAGAATCGGCTGACGGATGTATAAAAGTTTGTATTCTCGACATGACATACGGTCTGGTAAAAGCCAAAATCGCTATGCAGATTATTCCAAGTGCGCCCAAAATAAAAACATATTTGATTTTTCCACCGGCAATTATGAACATTGAGATTAGTGCAATACAAATAATTACAAAGGAATCCGTATCAGGCTGAGCCAAAAGAAGAGCACCGACAATACCCATGATGACAAGCAGAGGCACAAAACCGAATTTGAAAGTTGAAACTTTTTCTTTTATCGATGAAAGCCATGCAGCCCAATAGACAATTACGCCTATATTCAATATTTCAACAGGTTGGAAAGAAAAACCGAAGATGGAAATCCATCTTTTTGCGAAAGTATTGAGATTTGTCCCGATATGAGGAACAAAAACCAAAGCAGTAAAAATCAATGAACCTATTAAGATAGGAAAAGAATATTTTTTAAGAATTTTATAATCTATTTTTATAAAAATAAAACATGCCAGTCCGCCGAGGATTATCCCGAAAAATATCTGCTTGAAAACCACGGATGCAAATTGAGTGCTGTTTTTTGCAAGTATTCCCATGGAAGCCGAAACAAAAATAGTAAAGCCGATAACCATGAGAATGATTACTATTCCAAGAAAAACTTTATCGATTCCTTTGCTGTTTGATGACATTTACCCGAGAAAATTTTTGCCGATAAAAATTACTGTTTCGGCAAAACAGCAATATACGTTATTCTTTTTGATTAATTTTGTCATCATTGCGGATTTTTAAATAATAATTTTTAGAAACGTCGACAAAAACTTTAGCGGGTTTATATTTTTATCAAAGCCAAAATTACGCCGAATATCGCACAGACGATTCCAACGACCCAATATCTCATTGTGACTTTGGACGCTGGCCAGCCTTTCGCTTCAAAATGGTGATGGACCGGAGCAACCAGAAAAACCTTTTTACCATGCCTGAATTTTTTTGAACAGACTTGTATTATCACCGATAGAGAAGTTACAACTAAAGGAAATGCTATAATCGGCAAAACTGCGATTCCTCTTCCATCGCCCATTGAGTCCGTCATGAAAGCGACTATCGCTAAAGTGATTGTAAGCGCCATGCTTCCCGTCTCTGACATATAAAATCTTGCCGGCGGAATATTAAACCAGAGAAATGCCAGAATTGCACCGACGAGAACTGCGCAGAAAGCTGCAAGATTTATCTGATTTTGAAAAAATGCAATACCGGCGTATGCGGCAAAGATAGAAGCAAAAACTCCTCCGGCAAGCCCGTCTATTCCATCAATAACTCCGCCTGAATAAATAAATAAAGTTATGAGAACGAAAACAGGAATAAACCATAGGCCCAAGATTGTTTTGCCCATAAAAGGAATGCTTATGCTATTTACATCCAATTTAAAATAAAACCAAAGAGAAATTAAAAATGAAATTATTCCGACAAAAAACAATCTCTTTTTTAAAGAAAGTCCGCCGGCATAATTTCCGCCACCGCCTTTTATTTCCAAAACATCATCTACAAGACCTACAATAGCTCCGAGAAAAAGTACAGAAAGAGGAATCCATGTTTGATCTCTGCTTAAAAAATCCAGTTTGGAAAAAATACTTCCTGGAAATAAATGGCTGAACAGCCAGAAAACTAAAGTTGTAACAATTGCCGACATCCAAATCAATATTCCACCCATTCTCGGTGTGCTTACTTCCCTTTCTGCGTGCAAACTGCTGAAAATCGGCGTGCCTCCACCATCTATTGAAACGCTTTTGACTTTCTTCTTCCACATTTTATTCCTGTATAAAAATTCTGTAAGCAAAGGAGCGGAAAACATTCCGATAATGAAAGCTATTATTGATGGCAGGATTACTTTTACTAAATCGATTTGCATATAATTGTATTATAAAATTTTTTGTTAAAAAAAACCAGGAAAACTATTCCGAAATTTTTTGTAGAGCTAATTGTGTCAGCTTCACAACATCGCTAAATCTTCCATCGACAGTCGAACCCAAAACAACAACAGCAACCGGATGCATGATTCCAGCATCAAAAACTACAGCCAGATTTCCTCCAGCCAAATCCGTATATCCTGTTTTTGAAGCTATCAATCCTGGAATTTCATTCATAACGGCATCCGTATTTGAAGCCACATGTTTTATATTGCTTTCAGAAACAAAATCCTCAGTATTTTCACTCGTGCTTTCAATCAAAGACGGATTATTTTTTATAATATTTTTCAAAAGCATGGACACATCATATGCCGAACTGTATGCTCCACTCATGTCCTTATCAACATCCAAGCCAGTTTCATTTATAAAAAATGTGTCCTTCAAACCAAGTGAGACGGCTTTATTATTCATCATCTCTATAATGTCTGTATTATTCGGCGCTTCATAATTATTGAACACCGAAGCAATCGCATGTATTCCGCCATTTGAAGACATTATCAAGCTGAAATCTAAAAGATCTTTGAGATTCCATTTTTCCCCAGGTAAAAAACTGTCCGACAATCCGTTATCGGCATCAAGCGCAATATCGCTTTCATTTATCGTGACTGTAGTATCGGACGGCAGTACATCCATAAAAACTAATCCGGACATCAGCTTAGTTATTGAAGCCAAAGGCAATTTTTCGTGTTCATCTTTTGAAAAAATCGCCTTATTTTCCGTAATATCATAAACATAATAAGATTTTGCTTGAATCGTATTCAATACAGATTGATAATCAAAACCCGATTTTTCAATCGTCGAGCCACCGGCAGGAGTGTCCGCCTTTTGAATTTTTAATATTAAAAATATGCACAAAAAAATCACAACCAATCCTGACACAATTATCAAAAATCTATTTTTTTTAAAAAATTTTTTAAAATGCATTTTACTTGTCCTTATTATTCCTGATCAGGAATAGTTTCCTCTGATGTTTCCATTTCAGCCTCCAAATCTTTCACTGCTTCAGCTTCTTCAGGCTTTTCTTCCTCATCTTTATGCTGGCTATTTTTATAATTTTCTATTTCAGCTTTAGCTTCTGAATAGCTCGGCATGTCTTCTATTTTTGTAAGACCCATAAATGAAAGCATTTCAAAAGTCGGCTTGTACAAAAAGCTTCTCTGATCTTTTGGATTTGGGACTTTTTCCATCAAGCCTCTTATCATTAGATTTCTCACAATAAAGTTTGATTGAACTCCGCGAATATAATCTATTTCTGCGCGAGAAAGCGGACCCTGATAAATAATTATCGAAAGGGTTTCAAGTCCGGCTTTTCCAAGATCTCGGACAAGTTCTTCTTTTGTAAGTTTTTCTATAAGTAGAGATACATCTTTTGATGTGCCGAGAGCAACTTCATCTTCCTTGAAAATCAAAACTATTCCTCTACCGCCAAGCTTGTTTCAAGATTTTTCAGAGCAGTAGAAATTTCTTCTTCTGATTTTCCAAAAATTTGTGAAAGTTTTTTTATCGAAACAGGCTCGCCTTTCCAAAAAAGAATGCTTCTATTTTTTTTTCTAATTCTAAATTATTTTCTTGCATTGTATTATATTTTTTAATTTACTTTTGACTTTACGGACTTTACGGACTTTTAACTAATACATCGGTACTCCGATGATTTTGTTTCCATCTGAATATCATCAAACTTTTCTCGCTGATTTACTTCTATTATACCTTGTTTTACGAGCTCAAGCATAGCCAAAAAACTGACAATAACATTAATTTTATCCGCTTTTCCTATTCCAGAAAAATCTTTAAAACTCATTTTCAAGCGATGATTGAACTCTCTCCGTAAGATTTGTAATCATTTCTTCAAGACTGATGACTTTTGTCACTTTGAATTTCGGTTTCACTTCAAATTTCGGCAGATTTTTTATGACTTCAAATATCGCTTTGGCAATATTTTCTTTTGTCATTTCTGTGTCAGGAGAAAAAACTGGCTCAATTTTCTTGTCATTCGGAAAGAATAATAATATGTTTGCCGAAAGTATTTTTTATATGAGCGCTCAATTCTTTGATTTTCTTGTAAATTTTGAGTTTCAATTCCAAATCATGAATATCGGTTTTTTCTTCTTCGGAAAGATCAAGATATCGGCAGATAGTGATTTTGATTTAATGAGCAAGAAGTGTGGAAGCGATCACCAAGAAATTCAGAAGTATCCTTGATGGAATAAATTTCCCTATTTTGCAAATACGAAATAAAATCATCCGTAACTTTTGAAAGCGAAACCTCATTTATCATAAGCTTCCTTTTTTCAATAAGAGAAAGCAGAAGGTCCAGTCGGCCCCTCAAAAACTTCTGTTTTGATTTTGAATGATTCTTCTGACATTATTTTATTTTTGAAAACAGATTTTCATCAATCATCTTACGATTTTTTAAAACATTATTTCTAAGTATTCCCTCAAGTTTAAAACCATTCTTAATTAAAACTCTTGACGAAGCTTTATTTTGTGGGTATGTGTAAGCATAAATTCTTCTTAATTTTAATTTTTTAAAATAATAATTTGTTGCTAATTTTATTACTTCAGTCATAATACCCTTTCCCCAATTTTCTTTTGAAAGCCAGTAACCAAAATCGGCCTTAAATGAGTGATCTTTATCTGCACCAATATTTATCATTCCAGAAGCTAAACCATTAATATCAATTATAAAAAGATTATCACAGCTACTTTTTATATTTTTTTTCATCTCTTTTGGTGTAAATTTTTTATATTTTGAGCGCAAAAGATTTTGAACATTCTTATTATTTATAATTTCTGATAATGAAAATTCATCTCCCTTTCTGTAAGGTCTTAAAATAAATCCTTTTCCTTTTAATATAATTTCTTTATTTTTCATTTCTTAATTTGCTAAACATATATTCATCTATTAGTTTACCACGATATTTACGATTTTTTCTCAAAATTCCCTCCAGTTTAAAACCATTTTTTAATAAAACTTTTTTAGAAGCGTCATTCCAAGTAAAAACTACTGCTTCTACCCTTTGTAAACCCTTAATTGTCTTAAAAAGATAATTCTTATAAATTTTTATAGATTCAGATATTATTCCTTTATTCCAGTATTTTTCCCCGAGCCAATAACCAAATGTAAATATAAGAGGCTCATTATTTTTCTTGAAATATCCCCCGATAACCCCGACAGCAAGTCCACCAACATCAATTACAAAATCATTTTGGCTGTGTTTATTTGCTTTTTCTACAATTGATGCATTAATAAAATTTTTAGATTCTTTCATAATATTTAAACTTATAGAATTTGTTATGAAATTTCTAAAAATAGTTTTATTGCCAGCATTTTTTACCAAAGAAATAAAATCCTCTTTCTTATAGGGTCTTAAAATAAATCCTTTTCCTTTTAATGTAATTTCTTTATTTTTCACTTTTTTTCTGCTTAATCTCAATTCTCAAATCTCTTAGTTGTTCTGCAGATACAGGTCCTGGAGCATTTATCATTAAATCTTTTCCTTCACCATTTTTTGCAAAAGCAATAACTTCGCGAATATTTGGTTCATTTTCAAGGATCATAATAAGTCTATCAAGCCCCCAAGCGATTCCTCCATGTGGTGGAACTCCTGTCTCAAACGCTCTAAGCATATGACCATATTCTCTTTCAATTTTCTCATCGCTGAAGTCCATTATTTCAAGAACTTTTCTCAAAGCTTCAGGTCTATGATTTCTAATACTTCCTCCACCAGCTTCATTTCCGTTTAAAGCAAGATCATACTGTGCAGCCATAATATTTTCAATGTTTGTTTTCGCCATCAAATCTTTCATTGATTCTGGTTTTGTTGTTGAAAAAGGATTGTGAGTAAAAGTCCATTTTCCTTTATCATCTTTTTCAAACATTGGAAAATCTACAACCCAAGCAAAAGCTAATAAATCTTTATCTTCCTTGTCTTTTCTCAAATCTGGCTTATCTGTTCCATATTTTTCCATAGATTCTTTATAAGTAATCTTTGGAAAAGGAATTTGCTGAATTTTCTTTTGGGGATAAAGTTTTTGAATAACTTCAATAATAACTCTTTCATTTACACCCATTACATCTTCCTCCGTCGGGAAGCTCATTTCTAAGTCCATCTGAGTGAACTCCGGCTGTCTATCTCCTCTTGTATCTTCATCGCGGAAACATCTAGCAAATTGGAAATATTTTTCAAATCCGGAAGCCATCAGAAGCTGTTTGTATTGCTGTGGAGATTGTGGAAGAGCGTAAAAACTTCCAGTTTCAATTCTTGAAGGCACTATAAAATCCCTTGAACCTTCTGCCGTAGCATTTGTAAGAATTGGAGTTTCAATTTCACAAAAACCTTCTTTTTCAAGAAGAGTTCTTACAAGTGTCATGACTTTGCTTCTGTTGCGAATATTTTTTTGTAGTCTTGGTCTTCTAAGATCCAAATATCTATTTTTCAAACGAGATTCTTCTCCAATTTCCATTCCGTCACTTCTGACATCTATAGCTGGAGTAATTGCTTCATTCAAAACAGCAAGTGAAAGCATTTCTATTTCAACTGCACCATTTGCTTCATCTTTGTTCACCATTTTTTCAGGGCGAGCATTTACTTTTCCAGTTACTTCAACAACCCATTCTGGTCTGACAGTGTTTGCTGCTGTGTGTGCTTCTGCATGATTTGGCAAAGCTACCATCTGAACTTTTCCGGACATATCACGAAGATCTATGAAAATAAGTTTTCCGTGGTCGCGTCTAACATCCACCCATCCGCAGATTTTTACTTCTTCTCCAACTTTTTTATTTAATTCTCCAATGTATGTTCTTTGCATTTTTTTATAATAAATTAATAACCAAAATAAATCGCCCTCGCAAGAACCGAAATATTATTTCGATTTTTGCGAGGGCGAACGAGTTCGCGGTGCCACCTCACTTCTCGCCCGAAGAAAATTTTTAATAAAATTTTAACGGGTTTCTCATTAGGAGTTCTACTCACCCGAAGGCTTTCTTCTCCAAACTCCGCCGTGTTTTCGGCTTCAACGTTTATGTCTATATATTACAACTTATGTTGAAATAAACAAGGGATTTTACCTCTTGTTTATTTTTTGAAGAATCTTTATTTATAACCCTCAGCCTGCAAATTAAATAATCTTGCATATTCGCCATTCAATTTCATAAGTTCTTCGTGGGTGCCGTCTTCACGAACTCTGCCTTCATCTATCACAATAATCCTGTCCGCAGTTCTAACGGTAGAAAATCTGTGCGAAATTAATATGACCGTTTTTTCTTTTGGAAGTTTTGCAAGAGATTCAAATATTTTTGACTCCGCATCAGCATCAATAGAAGAAGTCGGCTCGTCGAGAATCCAAATCTTCGGGTCACGATAAAACAATCTGGCAATTCCCAATTTCTGCCATTGTCCTCCGGAAGGCTCAACTCCATCTTTGAAAATTTTCCCGAGCTGTTGGTCATATTTATGATCCCATTTTTCTATGAAAACTGCATCGGCGCTTCTTGCGGAAGAAATCATTTTATTTTCATCATAAGGTTTTTTGACATCGCCGAAACTTATGAGCTCGCTAACTTTTGTAAAATCAAATTTTGCAAAATCCTGGAAAAGAATGCCAATATTTTCGTACCATAAATCTCTTTTTAAAGTTTTTATATTTTTTCCATCAACTAAAATTTTCCCTTTATCCGGATCGTAAAAACGGCAAATCAATTTTACAAGAGTTGTTTTTCCAGCGCCGTTCAATCCCACGATTGCAAGCTTTTCGCCTGGAGGAATTTTCAAAGATAAATTTTCGTAAACATTTTTCTTGCCTCCGGGATAAGAAAAAGAAACTCCTTCAAAAACAATTTCCGGAGCTTTGCCGGTATCTTCCAATTTATCGTTGCCGTCAATTATCTTGTCTTTTATCTTCAGAAAAGTCGAGAGATCATGAATATAAAGTCTGTCTTCCTGCTGACTGCCAATACTAGAAAACAGTGCATTGATGGAATTCTGAAAACCGACCATGCCTCCAAAAATAAATATAACCGTACCTGCCTGCATACTTCCCACAAGCGCCATTTTCGTAAAATAAATTATTGAGAACAAAAGCATTCCTTGGCTTAGAATTGTTGCAAACATCTGTTCAAGCAGATATTTATTTTCATTTTTCAACTGCTTATTTTCCACGCCAGTGATAAAATCATTTATTTTGCCGACAAATTTTTTGCCAAGACCAAATAATTTTATTTCCGTCAATGATGACAATGATTGTATAAAATTTTTCACAGACCAAAATTTTTCTCTCTCGTCATTATCAATATCGTCTCCCCAAATATACCATCCGCGTTTTCCATAATTTGTGCTTATAATCAATTGAGGTATTGAGGCCAAAAAAATCAAAACAAATATTAACAGAGATTGTTTTGCTATGATTACCGATGCAAAAATCACAGTAATAACGCTCTGATAATCGTAAAAAATATTAGTCAATATATTGCTTATTACATGAGTTCCTTTCTGATTAATTCTGTTTACAAAATTATTGAATTCGGTATTTTCATACTGTTGTACATACACTTCTATTCTTTTTTGCGCCATCAAAAGGTCGAAATGCTTTGACAGGAAAAAATAGACGACTTTCGTGAAAAAGTTCTGAAAAATATATAAGAATGCCGGAATAATAAGCGAAGCGCCGAGAAGAGACAGAGAAAATATAACAGCTTTTTTATTTACAGTGTGACCTATAGAATTGACAATGGTATTCACCAGAACTCCATTTGCATATGCCTGAAATAGCGAAGCTAGCGCAATGCAAGTCGAAACAAAAAACAATGACGTCAAAATCACATAGTGTTTTTTCCATACTATTTTGAACAGCCAAGCAATATCTTTAAAAAAATCTTTCCAATGGCTCAGCACTTTTATATTCTTTTTTTCAATTTTTTCTTCTTCAAGCATAAATAAAAAAGCTTCTTCAGCTCAGGACAGTATTAAAGCACACTTTATAAATTAGTAAATTAATAAATTTCCACACCGACTTTTTCGCGGATTTCTTTCATTTTCTTTTCAGCGTTCATTGAAGCTCTTTTTCCGCCCTCTTTCAGAATATCGAGGACTGAATCCATATCTTTGGCGAGCATTTCCCTTTTTTCTCTCATAGGCTTTATGAAAGAAATCAAATCTTTAATGAGTAATTCTTTTGCCTCCTTGTAACCCATTCCGCCTTTCTCGTATCTTTCTTTTAACGGTTTTGTATTCTCTGCGCTCAAAAATAATTTATGGATTGCAAACAAAATCGATTCATCTGGATTTTTCGATTCATCTATACCTTTTGAATCTGTTGGAATTTTCATAACAGCTTTTTTTATTTCTTCGTCAGTAGCAAAAAGCGGAATTACATTGTCATAACTCTTACTCATTTTTCTGCCGTCTATTCCAGGAACCGTTTCAACGTGTGTGAGAATAAGTGGTTTGGGAAGTTTAAAAGTCTCGCCATAAGCATTGTTAAACTTCTGTGCTATATCACGTGCGTATTCTATGTGTTGTTTTTGATCCTGACCTACGGGAACGATATCTGCATCTTGTATCAAAATATCAGAAGCCATAAGAATTGGATAATCAAAAAGTCCAACGTTCACATCTTTACCTTTTACTTGTGCATCTTTATAAGCATGTGCTCTTTCTAAATAAGGAACGGTTGTAAGACAATTAAATATCCAGGTAAGCTCTGCTACTTCTTGAACATCGGATTGTTTAAATAAAATAACTTTTTTTGGATCAAGACCAACAGCCAAATAATCTAAGGCTACATCAATAATCCCTTTTGAAAGTTCTTCTTTATTTTGAACTGTAGTCATTGCATGATAGTCAGCAATAAAAATATAACAATCAAATTCATCTTGTAAATCAACAAATTGTTTCATCGCTCCAAAATAGTTTCCTATATGAACTCTTCCTGTTGGTTTGACTCCAGATAAAAGTATTTTTTTTGATTCTTTTGACATAAGAATAATATATCAGAAAAAGCATATATTTAAAAGAAATAAAATGTTATAAATCAATGGTTTAAATGATATTATAGTCAAAACTATGAACATAACCATAAATAATGTTTTTCTTTCAAATCTGATTATCATGTCGATTCTTGCAATCGCGATATTACTTTCTATTAAAAAGAAGGATAATTTTGACATGCTTTCAATCTCGGTAACCCAAGAATTAAAAGGGTTGGCCATTTTAGGCGTCATTTTTTGCCACATTGGCTATTTCCTATCTACAAATCATAATTTTTTATTTCCGTTGTCTATTATATCCGGAATAAGTGTTGATCTTTTTTTATTTTTATCCGGCTTTGGCTTGACAATGAGTGCGCTTAAGAAAGATATATCTATACCAAAATTCTATAAAAAAAATCTACCAAAACTTTATGTTCCATTTTGGATTACTTTGATTATTTTATTTTTAATGAGTTTTTTCATTGCACACATCGGTTATTCTTTTTCATACATAATAAAATCATTTGCCGGAATTTTTACTACAGCCGATATTTTTAAAGACCTCAATTCCCCGCTCTGGTTTTTCACTCTTATAGTTTTTTATTATTTATTATTTCCGCTACTTTTTTCAAAAAAGAAACCTTGGATTTCTGCGACAATAATTTTTCTTATTACTTTCATACTAACCAAGTTCAATTTAATAAACGGAGTAAACGAATTATACTGTGCACATATTGTCGCTTTTCCGCTTGGAATAATAATTGCCTCAATATTATCAAATGAAAAAATCACTGGAAATATAAAAAATATAATTTCAAAAATGAACTGGCTTTTTTATTTTCTAACTTTACTAATATCAATGTCTGTTTTTTCTTTGCTAGCATATTTCTCCGGTTCTGGGCAAGGAGTATTTGTAAAAGACTCTATAAGCATAATCGCAATGCTTTCCATCATAATTTTCTTTATTATCAAAAAATTTGATATCAAAATATTTTATATTCTCGGATTATATTCTTATGAAATATATTTGCTTCACTGGCCAATTATGTATCACTATGATTTTATTTATAAATTTGTTCCGGCATGGCTTGCAACAACTTTATATATAATAATTTTCCTTGGACTTGGCTTCTTACTTAAAAAAGTTTCAGACAACATAACTAAAAAATAATTAAATAAATAAAAATAGGCGGCACGCTTCGCGTGCCGCCTATTTTTATTATATTCCCTCTTCTTTTAATTTTTCAAAATCTTTTTTCGCTTTTCCAGAAAGTCGGCTTGGAATTTTGATATTCAATTTGACTAGCAAATCCCCTCTTTTATCAGCCGACGTAGGCACTCCTTTGCCTCTAATACGCAATATTTGCCCGAATTCAGCCCCTTCAGGAACCTTGAGTTCTATCTCTCCGTCGAGCGTTTTAAGGCTATATTTGGCCCCCAAAATAGCATCGGTAAGTTTGATGTTCAATTCCGTCACAAGATTTTTCCCTTCTTTTTTAAACAGCGAATCTTTTCTGACATGAATTTTTATGTACAAATCTCCAGAGCTTCCGCCTTTCAAAGATTCTCCCGCGCCAGAAAGTCTAACAGTTTCTCCGTCATTTATATCTGCTGGAATTTTCACGGAAAATGATTCTTCTTTTTTTTCAATTCCCGATCCAGAACAGTTCGAACATTTTTCTTTTGGAATTTTTCCAGTTCCTTCGCAAACTTCGCAAACTCTTTCCGTCACTATCGGACCGAGAAAAGATCTTTTTGTTTCGCGGACTCTTCCTTGTCCTCCGCATTCATGGCACATCTGCATCTGCGTTCCGCTTTTTGCACCGGTTCCGTTGCAGACTTTGCATTTTGAATTTTTAGTCAGGCGAATTGTTTTTTCAACTCCAAAAACAGATTCAGAAAAAGTGAGCTCCAAGTCAACATGAATATCTCTTCCTTTTTTCGGCCTGCTTCTTTGCGACGAACCTCCGCCAAAAAAATCTCCAAAAATATCGCCGAGATCAAAATCTACATTTTGTCCGCCTTGGAAACCGGAAAAATCAAATCCTTCAAAACCATTACCACCTTGGTATTGCTGTCCTCCAAATCCGCCAGCACCAGGTCCAGCACTTCCGTATGAATCATATTGTGCCCTTTTGTTGTCATCAGAAAGCACACTGTAAGCTTCACTTACTTCTTTAAATTTTTCGGCATTTCCGCCTTTGTCCGGATGATGTTCCATTGCAAGTTTTCTGAAAGCTTTTTTAACATCTTCCTTACTTGCACTTTTATCAATACCGAGTGTTTTGTAATAATCTTTGTTGGCCATGATGTTTTTTGTATGTCTTTGCGAGCGTAGCGAAGCAATCTAGATTTGATCAGTTAAATCATTCCATTCAGGATTATTTTTTTCAATTAAATCTAGCTTTTTTCTTCTTGAACCCGCTTTTATTTGTTTTTCTCTTTCTATCGCACCTAACATTATCTCGCATGCTTCGTAATATACTAATGTATGAATGTTATATTTTTTTGTAAAACCATCGTTTTTATTTTCTTTATGCTCTTTTACTCTTCTCTTTAAATCAGAGGTTACTCCTGTATATAATGTTCCATTTCTTTGACTTGCCATTATATAGATACATGGAATTTTGTCTTTCATAATTTTTCTATTTTCCCTGGATCACCACGCTTCGCTCGTGATGACAAGCCTGGTTTGCTTCGCTTTCGCTCGCAATGACTTACTTCTGACCTTCCTCTCCTTTCTCTTTGTATTCTGCGTCTTTGATATTGTCTCCAGATTTATCCCCTGCCTTTTCTTCAGTTCCCGCTGTTTGTCCAGGAGCTTCTTTCTGAGCTTTTGCCATTGCTTCACCGATTTTTTGCATCTCTGTTGAAAGCGCTTCTGTTTTTGTTTTAATTGCGCTAGCATCTGTGCCATCTTTTACAGCTTTCAAATCGGAAATTTTATCTTCGACTCCTTTTACAACATCGGCTGGAATTTTTCCGCCATTATCTTTGATAGCTTTTTCTGCAGTGTAAATCATCTGTTCGGCAATATTTTTTGCTTCAACAGATTCTTTTTTCTTTGCATCTTCCGCCGCATTCATTTCAGCTTCTTTTTTCATTCTTTCAATATCTTCTTTTTTCAAACCGGAGCTTGCTTCAATTCTGATTGATTGTTCTTTTCCAGAAGTTTTATCTTTTGCTTTAACATTCAAGATTCCGTTTGCATCAATGTCAAAAGTAACTTCAACTTGTGGCATTCCTCTAGGTGCTGGTGGTATTCCATCAAGAATAAATTTACCAAGGCTCTTGTTATCAGACGCCATTGGTCTTTCTCCTTGAACGATGTGAATTTCTACAGAAGTTTGATTATCTGCAGCGGTTGAAAATACTTGGCTTCTTGAAGTTGGAATTGTTGTATTTTTTTCTACAAGGTGCGTTGCAACTCCGCCCATGGTTTCAATTCCAAGCGCAAGCGGAATAACATCAAGCAAAAGAACATCTTTTACATCACCTCTCAAAATTCCTCCTTGAACCGCGGCGCCAAGCGCGACAACTTCATCAGGATTTACTGAAAGGTTTGGCTCTCTTCCGAATAATTCTTTTACAGCAGCGACGATAGCCGGCATTCTTGTCTGACCTCCAACCATTATTACTTCGTTCAAATCTGCAATTTTAAAAGGCGAAGCGTCAATCGCTCTTTTTGCAATCATGATTGATCTGTCGATGAATTCTTTCGTTAGATTTTCTAAAGTCGCTCTTGAAAGTTTTATCAGCAAATGTTTTGGACCTGAAGCGTCTGATGTGACAAATGGAATATTTATTTCTGTTTCAAGTGCCGTTGAAAGTTCAATCTTTGCTTTTTCAGCAGCTTCATCAAGTCTTTGAAGTGAAAGCGGATCTTTTCTCAAATCGATTCCATTTTCTTTCATGAATTGATCAGCCATAAAGTCTACGATTTTTCTGTCGATGTCACGGCCTCCCAAGTGCGAGTCTCCGTCAGTTGAGCGAACTTCAATTACAGAATCTCCGATTTCAAGAATTGAAATATCGAAAGTTCCTCCGCCGAAATCGTAAACTGCGATTTTTTCATTTGTTTTTTTGTTGAGTCCGTAAGCGAGAGCTGCGGCCGTTGGCTCGTTTATAATTCTCAAAACATTTAATCCGGCAATCTGTCCAGCATCTTTTGTCGCTTGTCTTTGCGAGTCATTGAAATAAGCCGGCACTGTGATAACAGCGTCAGTTATTTTTTCTCCGAGTCTTGCTTCCGCATCAGCTTTTAATTTTCCCAAAATCATCGCGGAAATTTCTTCCGGTCTGTATTTTTTATCAGCCATTGTTATTTCAACTCCGCCATTTGCAGCTTTTGAAATATCAAATGAGACTGAAGTCTTGTCTTTCTGAACTCCTGGATCATCGTATTGATGTCCCATGAATCTTTTTACCTGAAAAACTGTATTCTTTGGATTCGTGACAGCTTGGCGTCTTGCCAAAAGTCCGACAAGTTTTTCGCCTGTCTTTGTCGTAGCGACAATTGACGGAGTCGTTCTTGCACCTTCCGCATTTTCAATTATCTTCGGAGCATTTCCTTCCATCACAGCCATCGCTGAGAATGTCGTTCCTAAGTCTATTCCTAATATTTTTGACATAATTTTATTTTAATTAATTTTATATTTTATAAAAAATCACTTTGTCATTCCCGCGGATGCGGGAATCCAGGTTAAATTGTATGTCTTTGCGAGGAGTATAGTGACGAAGCAATCCAGAATTAGTAGCGTCGCACTTATAGGACGGTTGTGCGACGTGACTTCGCTAAGTCAACCTGGGTTGCCACGCTTCGCTCGCAATGACAATACAAAAAATTATAAATTAGGAGCTCTTGTTGGTTGTGCGACAACAAATGATAAATCTTTTACCAAACTTAATATATCTGCAAAAAACGGACTGACAATCGGCTTAAAAGTTTCCGTTTCAAAATAAACTGGCAGTGCGAGAACTTCTTCTTGAGTTATGACATTTTCTTCAATAAGTTTTCCACAAACTGCTTTGGCAGTTATTTTTCCATTTATTTCAGTCAATTCAAAAACAACCAAAGCCAAAGAACCATTTGGCAATGTTATGGTTTTCTTTATGAATTTAGATTGTTTTTGTAAAGCTAACATATATTTATTATAACAATATTATTTATCTTTGCGAGCGAAGCGAAGCAATCCAGAACCTAGTTTGCTTCGCTTTGCTCGTAAGAAATTTTGGTCGCTCACATATTCACCTACTACCAAAATTAGTATATCAAAAAAAATTTTAAGAACAAAGTTCTAAGTATCTAAGTACTAGATCTAAGTTACAAAAGAGATAAGTGCTAAGACTTGCGAGGCACACGGAACACAAACTCGTAGTTGTCAACCCACCTATCGTCAGGCTTAGCGTAGAAGCTGTCCAGCCCCAGCTTGCCATCGTCGTTGCGGTACACATCGAACACGCCCGGGTAGCCACCGGAGCCGGAAATTTGTTTCATGCCTACTCTAAAATAATCTCCATTTGGTTGGTCGAGATATTGTAAACGAAGTTGAGGTCCGACTTCTGCTGGACATAATTCTAAGCCGAGCTTTTTTGCTTTTTCATATATTTCATCTGTCGTGGCTCCATTTGGAAAACCTAAATCTTTTACTGAGATTCTAACTAGATTGAGATGCTCTTGTTTTTTTGAAGTAGTAAAATCACGATTATCCATCATTGATTTGGCATAATCAGAAATCCAAACTTTATTTTCTTCCATTTCCTTGATTAATTCTTTTTTATTTTTTCCACCTATTTCAGCTTCCATTTTCTTTATGGAACTTTCAGGAAATGACGTGTAAATATTTTCTATATCTGTTTTAAAAATATCTTTAAAGAGTGGGCCGATATAAGCTTTGGTATCTTTTGATATTTCTTTTTCACTATGAGCGATTTGCTCTGGTTTACAGTCTAGAACAATAGGCGCATCTTCTTGCGGATTCCTTTCTGATATGATTTCTTCAATTCTCGGGTCTCTTTGATAACCAAAGCCTTCTATTTTATTATTAATTTCATAAATAAATATAAGCTCATCTTTGTTTAGTTGTTCACCTTTTTTAGTTTTATTTTCTATTTTTGTGAGAAGCTTCATGTCTGCTTCTTTTTTTTCATATTGTTTTCCATCGGGGAATTTGGCAAGTTTTTCTTTTACAACATCACCAATATATGGGTCCATGTTTTGGTCATGAGCTATACCTCTTACTTCTCCAATATTATCTCCTTGCATACGAATAGCAACTCTAGGAATAGTTGGCTTTCCTTCTTTATCATTTGAATAATATACATAGAAGTCTCCGCCTTTTAGCTGAGCTTCTGCTGTTGATTCTCCTGCTGTACACCAACCAGTTCCGTAACCTTGAAGTGAATTTACAAGTGGCATGTGATCTGAGTTTTGGTCGTATTTAATCCATTCACCTTCTGTTGTTTCAAGTTCGTTCTTTTCTGTTGGAGTTACTTTTTCTATGGCATAAGCGTAAAGTTTACCGAAGCTCGCACCATCTAGAAGTTGTTTTAATTCTGGATTATTATCTGTGGCTTCTATCTTTTCATTATTTGCTTTTTTGATAATTGCATCTACAACGTACGCTAAAGCTTCTCTGTTTATATCAGGAAATGGTGCAACTGTGCCTTTGTCTCTTTTTGCAAAAGTGTGTTTTTCTTTATCAAACGTAGAAAGCTTGAGCATGCTTGTGAATGCCCAATACTTTGCCCACATAGGGTATGCGTCTGCGTCTGGAGAAGTGAAATAATTAGTCCAGTTGTCTAAGGTGGTTTCTTGGTCTTTTACAACAACTTCACTGAGTTGCTTTCGCATTTCTTCTGTAATATCAATGTCGCCGTGACCTTGTTCACGAGCTAATCGCTTTTGGTTTTCATAATAACCTTCTGGGATTTCATTTGGGTCAATGACATATTCTTTATGATAATATTCTTTGATTCTTTCTAATACACGAGGATCATCTCTGTGTCCTGTGTGAGTTTGTTTTATGACTTCAAGCCAGTCAGATATCTTTTCTGCTGGTTTTTGTGAGGTTTCTTCATCACGGGCTTCGAGTCTTTCTTTTTCATGTTCAACAGCTTCACTTGTGTGAAGTTTTGGGTCTCTCTTGTGTAAAAATTGTTCGCCGAAGTTTTCCATATGTTTATTATATCAAATTATTAATATATTTTATTTCTTGTCTTTGCGAGCGAAGCGAAGCAATCCAGAACCTAGTTTGCTTCGCTTCGCTCGCAATGACCTATTTCTTAAACTCTGCCACAACCACCTGAGCAGCTTTCATTACTCTGTCATTTAAAATATAACCTTTCTTTTTTACTTCCGTTATTATTCCGTCTTTTTTTTCATCTTCTGTTGCAACATGCTCGACTGCAACATGGAATTTCGGATCAAATTTTTCTCCGATTGGATTCATTACTTTGAAATTATTCTCATCGAGAATCTTCAAAAGCTGAGTGTGAATATATTCCACACCTATTCTCCAATTCTTATCTACTTTTTCCCAAGCTTCCTTGTTTGAAAAAGCCATTTCAAAACTGTCGAGAACCTGCGTGATTTCTTCAAGCAAACTTTCATTTGCATATTTTATAACTTCAACTTTTTCATTTTCAATTCTCTTTTTGTAATTAATGAAATCGGCTCTTTCTCTTTGCCAGCCATCAAGATTTTCCTGTTTTTCTTTTTCAAGAATTTTTATCTTTTCTTTCAGCTTTTTAACAAGCGCTTCTGGAGCTTCATTTTCTTCGTCCACGACAACATCATCAACCTGCTTTTTAGAGGTCTTTTTGCTTGCCACGAGGTCATCAGACTTTTCGTGGCCTTCTTCTTCGTATATTATATCGTCATTAATATCGTTTTTATTCATCCTATTTAGAAATTATAACAACTATACTTATATTAAAATCTGTCCTATTTTCAATAAAAATCAACTTTTCCTTGTGTCTTTCTACCCTGTGAATTTCTAACAGGACAAGTATTTATAGGTATTTTATCATATTTTTTATAATAATCAAATTTGGTGCTTGACGAAATAAATTAATATGTTATGATACTTTCGTAGCGTTTCCCGGCTTTCAACATGACAGGGATAGGATGGTATTTGAGACCAATCCAAAAAATACTCATTACAAGCAGTTGAACTTAGTTATACTGCTTACAGTTTGGCTCAAACAAACTGATTGAATACTAAGGTGCCTAAGACGTCTACGGTCTTAGAATCACTTGAACAGAGATGAGGATTGACTTGTGAGAGATCAATCCGATAATCCAAACTCACCCCCAGGCGTAAAAACCTGGGGTTATTTTTTTGCAAAAATTTTAAAACAAAAAAAACCGCCGAAAAGCGGTTTATTTAATTTTATATTTTCTATCTCTTACGTCACAACTTGAACTTTCGTCGCCACTCAAGTTCAGTCGCGACCCTGCCTCAGTATTGCTCGTTGCTACTCACAATATACTTGCGGCCGTCAAAACGAAAAACTCCCTTTCGGGAGTTTTTTAACGTTTTGACCACTGTGGAGCTTTTCTTGCTTTTTTCAAACCGAATTTTCTTCTTTCTTTTGCTCTTGGATCTCTCTTCAGGAATCCTTCTTTCTTCAAATCTTTTCTGAGTTCAGGATTCATTTCGATCAAAATTCTTGCGATTCCGTGTCTGATAGCTTCAGCCTGAGAATTGATTCCTCCGCCAGAAACCATAACTGTGATAGCTAAATGCCCTGGAAGTTTTGCCGTAGCCAAAGATTCTCCGACAATTATTCTCTGAGCTTCAGTCTTGAAATAATCATCAATGCTTTTTCCGTCATTTATTGAAAAAGAATTTTTAGCGGCTGCTGTAGCTCTGACTCTGGCGATTGAAGTTTTTCTTCTTCCGACAGCTTCTATGTATTTGTGTTTTATTGTTTCCGGCATTTTATTATTCCTTAATAATTAAATTTCTGATAATTCTTGATTTCAATTTATTTCTTGGAATCATTCCTGAAATAGCAAGTTTCAATAAGCCAGCTTTTCCTTTTTTGTCTATCATCTGCTCCATGCTTTTTTCATAAAGTCCTCCTGGAAAACCGGAATACTTTTTGTAAACTGTTTTTAATTTTCCTTCGAAAATATCGAGCTTTGCCGGCATTTTCAATTTTAACCTCTACATTAAAAACAACATTTCTCGCATAATCAACGCGATTTTTTCCGATAAGCAAAGCTGTAGCTTCCGTGGCTATTCTTCCAAGTTTTTTACCGTCTGCATTTATTGTGTAAATTTTCTTTTCCATCCAGTTGTAAAATTTTAATGTTTATAATGTTTGTAAATAAATTGTTTGCTGATTATATTTTTGCGTTTTCTATACTACATGTTTTCGCTGAATTTACAACGGGACACGTGTTATTTATATTATACAAATTCTATCTGAGCCATTTTTGCCGAGTCTGATAATCTTGTCTGAATCTTGGTAATTCTTAAATATCCACCTGCTCTTGTTTTATATTTTGGTGCGAGTACTTTAATTATTTTTACGGCTGAAGTGCTTCCGATCTTTCCAGCGATAACTCTCAGAGAATTTAAACTTCCATCTTTTCCTTTCGTAATTAATTTTTCAACAAAAGGTTTCAAAACTTTAGCTTTGATTTCTGTCGTAGTAATTTTCTCATATCTTATTAAAGATACGGCAAGAGTCTTGATCAATGCATTTCTTTGATTCATTCCTCTGCTTAATTGTTTTTTCTTATTTCCGTGTAACATTGTTTTTATTTTGAAATTTTTAATCTGGTTTGCTTCGCTTTCGCTCGCAATGAAATTATTTTAAAGTTATTCCGTAATTTGAAAGGGCTTTTTTGATTTCCTGAATTCCTTTTGAGCCCAAACCTTCTATGTCCGTCAAATCTTTTTCTTTCTTTTTTGCAAGACCGCCGACTGTTCTGATATTTGCATTTGAAAGCGCATTCGCCGTTCTAACAGACAAATCCAAAGTTTCAATTCTTGTTTTCAAAAATTCTGAATCGTCCTCTTTTTCTTCATCTTCGCCTTTTTCAGCTTTTTTGACTTCTTTTATTTCAACCGGTTCTTCAAAACCTACAATAGCTTTAAGTTGTTCAAGCATTATGAAAATTGATTTTTCAAGAGTTTCTTTCGGTGCAATCGAACCGTCGGTTGCAATCGTGAAAGTGAGTTTGTTGAAATCTGTTCTGTCTCCGACTCTCATATTTTCAACTTCATAGTTTACTCTTCTTACTGGAGTGAAAATTGCATCGGTAGCTATGATTCCTATTTCAACTTTATCTTTTTGTATTTCTTCTTTTGGAACAAAACCTAAACCTCTCTGTATTTTCATTTCTATGGAAAGTTCTGTCGCCTTGTCCGTGATTGATGCGATATGCTGATCCGGATTCAAAACCTCAACCTGTCCTGGAACTGTTATATCTGCAGCGGTAACATCTTTTATTCCTTTTACATTCAAAGTAACTGTCTGTTCTTCATCGTTTACAACCTTAAATCTGATTTTTTTCAAATTCAAAATTATATTTATGATATCTTCCTTCACGCCTTTCATAGTTGAAAATTCATGATCAACTCCGTCTATTTTTACAGTCGTTATTGCAACTCCAGGAATAGAAGAAAGAATAATCCTTCTTAAAGAATTACCCAAGTGTATGCCCATAGCCCGGATAGAGTCCGTCTATTTCATAAACTCCGGAATTTCCATCTTCTGAAACCATTCTTGGTTTTCCCGGCAATAATATTTTATATTGTTCAGACATATTTTTTGTGCCTCTTTGATTTTTAGAATCTCAGTAGGCCGATTAAATTAATAATTTATTTAATAATTTTAAAATTGATTATCTGCTGTAATATTGAAATATCTGGGAAACATCAAACGACAATTCATTTTCTGGAATTTTCGGAAGCCCTTGCACTTTAGCTTCTTTCTTTTCGGCATTTAAAGCGAGCCATGAAGGGATTTTTTGTTCTTTCAATTTTTCATTCAACATTTGCAAACAAAGCTTTCTTTTTGCTGTTCTCTCTTATTGTAATGATATCTCCGACTTTCAAAGAATATGATGGAATGGTATTTCTCTTTCCGTTCACATTTATATGTCCGTGATTTACCATTTGTCTTGCAGCTTGTCTGGTTGGTGCAAAACCCAATCTGTAAATCGCATTGTCCAATCTTATTTCAAGCGCTTGAACCAAAGCTTCATTTATATTTATATCTGCACCTTTTTTTGCCAAAACTTTTTCAACTAAATTTTTAAATTGTCTTTCTCCAATGACCGTAAGTGAATCTGGCTCTTTGTTTTTCAATAAGCTGCAAGCCAAAATCTGATCCGGCTCTTTTTGTCCTTTTTACATCCTTTGAGCCTGCTCTCATGGCATATTTTTGAGATTGCGTTTTATCATAAACGCTTGTTCCCAATCTTCTTGCTATTTTGTATCTTGGTCCTGTTATCATAATTTATTTAAATTTTATTTTATACTCTTCTTGGTTTCTTAGGCTTAGGTCCGTTGTGAGGCACGGGCGTTTCATCTTTTATATTCGTAATATTTATTCCTTTTGAAATAAAACCTCTGATTGCCGATTCTCTTCCAGATCCGACTCCTTTTACGACAACATCGATTTCTTTTACTCCGAGGTTTGCCGCTTTTTCACCGAGTGTTTCTCCAACTTTTGCCGCTGCAAACGGCGTTCCTTTTTTTGCACCTTTGAATCCAAGCGCGCCTGCAGAAGATGCCATGAGTGCATTTCCTTTTTTATCGGTCAAAAGCACCATCGTATTATTGTATGTTGATTGGACATACAAAATGCCAGAATCAACTCTTTTCTTTGAGCTGACTTTTACTTCAGCTTCCGGATTTAGCACCCTCGGCTTTTTTATTTTCTGTTGTTGCTATTCGTTTCTTACCCATTGTTCGTTATGTATATTATTGTATTAAATTATTTTTTGTCAGGAGCTTTTCTTCCGGTTCCCATCGTCTTCCTGGTATTTCCTCTCAAAGTTCTGGAGTTGGTTTTTGTTCTCTGGCCTCTTGACGGAAGTTTTCTCGCGTGCCTGTTTCCTCTGTAACTTTTTATATCTTTCAATCTTTTTATATTTGCGCCGACTTCTCTTTTTAAATCTCCTTCGATTTTTCTGCTTTCGACAATTTGTCTGACTTTTGATTCTTCTTCCGGAGTTATATCCGTCGGCTTTTTGTTTTCATCAACTTTTGCTTCCAAAAGAATTTTTCTAGCCAAAGAACGTCCAACGCCGTAAAGCACTGTGAGTCCGACTTTCAATCTTTTATTGTCTGGAATTGTAATACCTGCTATACGCATAAAATTATTATAAGAAATACTAGATTAGCATTTCTATCATTAAAAATCAACTGTTTTTAACCTTGTCTTTGCTTGTGCCTAGGGTTTGATGTACATGTAACATAAACTCGACCCTTTCTTCTGACGGTTCTGCATTTTGCACAAATTTTTTTGACTGAAGCTTTTACTTTCATATTATTTATATTCTTCTTATTATTCTTCCTTTTCCACCATATTCATCCAGCAAGACTTCCACTTTATCTCCTATCAGAATTTTTATTCTGTGGAGTCTCATTTTTCCGGCCAAATAACATAGGAGTTCTCCTTTTTCGCCGTCAAGTTGAACCTTGAATAGCGTATTTGGAAAAGCTTCTAACACTATTCCCGTAGCCGTTTGCTTAATTTTCTGTGGTGTTTGCATTTTTAAATATACAATGTTTGATATGGTATCAAAAAATCCATAATAGTCAAGGATGTCCGGTAATTTTATAGTTATTCAGCTGGACAAAAGCTAATTTGCATTACCTCTGATAGTATCGATAATTTTTATTTTGTTTGCGTCATCAGGAAAAGTGCTTCTCCACATGGGCCTTATCGTCGCCTGTATCTGAGACAAAGTGCTCGTGCTATTTTCCATGACTGAATCAATCACGGATTTGTCCTGGCCGACTATTGCATTCAATATTGAGCTCGGATCAAATTGCCAAACGACTTCAGCAGGACCGAAAAACTTGGCGCTGAGAGAATTTTCTGTCCAAGGCTCGGCGGTAGAACCTGATATTGTTACGATATCGCTGTCGTCCCATAGCACATCAACTTTTGAATTGTCGAAACCCGTTATTTTATTTTGAGCTATGAATTCTGACAATTCATTTTTATCGAACATGATTGCATATATGGAACATTCTTCGGTAATTTTATAATCACTTGCAGAAATATCATCCGGCAAATCGCTGCACTCCGTATAATAATCGTCTTTGAATAATATATATTCATCGGTCTGAGTCGCATACGCTTCCTTCACGAGTTCATCCTTCAAAGTATTCTGCAAATCTGTTCTTCCGGATTGCAAAACATCACTTGCAACTGTTTTGACATTTCCGGTCAAACCGCCTTCGATGTCGGAACTGAACTTCGCATAAAATGCTACATATTTATCGCTTCCGGAAAATCCTGGAATTGTCAAAGTCCCGCTTGCGTCAGAAAGTTTCGTATTATAAGTATCTCCTGCCTGGTCCGCGATTATGTCAACTTCGATTGATCCCGGAGTTTTTACTCCATTGACGGTCGTATCACCTGGAACATCGACTGAATTTCTTATCCTGTAAATCAAACCGCTTTTCGTTTCTAATCTTGTATTTATAATGAGCCTTTGAACAGCAGAACTGTATGAATTGTATATTATGGCTTTTCCAGTGGCTTTTTCCGCAGAATATTGCTGTCCGTTCGTATCAAGGCTTTTTGATAAATCCTGAGTAGTGCTCGCTACTTCATAATGCAGTCCGCTCACAGTTTTGTCCGGAGAAATATTGTATGAATCGTTCAAAGAAATCGTCTGATTTTTTGGAGTGACGTCAAGTGTCGCTGTGGCAAACGCAGATGACAGGAAAAAAAGAAGAGTTGCGATGGCAGCTATGCATATTATCCAGAGCAGAATCAGAGAATCCTTCGTGACATGCTTTTTTTCTTCAAGATATTCCAAACCATTGTCATAATTTTCTTCAATATTTTTTGGTGCGACCTTATTTATATTTATCGTATCATCCGTTTTTTTTATTTTATCTACAGGTTTTTTATTTTCAGCATAAAAACCATCTCTGACGTCGCTTCTCTTGACCATCCTGATGCTTTTTTTGACTACATATATGTCTTGGATCATTTTTTTCGGAGGCATGTTTTTTTGAATGAATTAGATTATTTTATTGACTGCTTATAATTTTAACATTTTATCTAAAAATATAACATCCATCTTTATATGCGGTTCGTTCGGAAAAACTTTGCCATTTAAAATTAAGCTGTCGAATACTCCTTCAACAATCGACGTTATTTCTATTTTTGATTCAAGCAGCTCAAATTGCTTTCCATCTTCTTTATTCGACAAAACTTTTACAAGTATTTCTGATACGACACTGTTCGGAACGATAAATAAATTATTTGGAATATTCATTTCAGTGCAGATTTTTGGCAACACGTCTTTAAACTTGTTCATCCAAGCTTCAAAGCCGAATTTTAACATGTCTTCGCCATTGTTATGTGATGTCAGATCGAAATTTTTGTCATTGCCAATACTCAGATGAGACATAAAAATATCTTTTGAAAGATTTGTTTTTGACAAAGAAGTTCGTATAATATTTCCCTCGCCAAACGGAAACGAAGCTACACCAAATATAATATCGTCACGCACAACATAAATGTCTGTGATAAATTTTCCTATATCGACATAAATAAAATTATTCTTGTCCGAATATAAATCCCTGAAAAAATTATATGATGACAATATGCAAGAATTATTCTGCATTTTTATATGTCTGCCGATTTTTTCATCCACATATGACGATAACTTAGATTTAATTTCATAAGGTATAAAGGAGATAAAAAGTTCAATGGCCAAATCCATGGTTTTTTTGCCAAAAATATTACTTACTTTGTAACCATTTATTTTTGATTGAATAATCTTTTCTTCCAAAACTTTCCAATCCGGCTGGTCCGTTTCTTCTTGGAGACTTTTTTCCACTGAAAATTCTTCGCCGACGATTATTTTGCTGAGCAAAGCATTGTTTATTTCAAACGGCCTGTCTTTGATAATTTTTATGGTTTTGCTTTGAGAAACAGTCCAAGGCGAACCGATGAAAAAACGATAATCTTTTATTTTTTCCTTATTTCCGATTTTTATCAGGCTTTTTTTCAGAGAAGAAACAGAATCGTCCAAAGTTTTGATCATCAATGAAGAATATTTGCTGTAATCTTGAGAATCCTGATATTGGATTTCAAAATTCTGGCATAATATAATTTCAGGCTTTTTATCATTTTCAAATTTTACCGCTGAAACTGATATAGAAGAATCCCTTATATCAAATACGAATGACAAGAAGGGTTTATTTTTGAAGAAAAAACTCATATGAGCAGTATTATAATATGTAGCGCCTGTAAGTGCAATGATAAAGAGCGGATTTTTTGCTTCGAAAAAAATCTGCTCTTTATCAAAAATTAATTATTCCAAAATCGCTTTTATTCTTCTAACACCAGCGCTTGAGGCTTCTTCCTTCACAATTTTAAAATGTCCAAGCTCGCTTGTATTTTTCACATGAGGACCTCCGCAAAATTCCACATCAAAATTCCCCACTTTGTAGACTTTTACAATATCGCCATATTTTGACAGATCAAATGAAAGAACGGTACAGATTTTCTTTGCTTCTTCTTTTGGAAGTTCAAACATTTCAACCGGAATTTTCTCGGCAATTTTTTCATTGACCAAATCTTCAACTTTTTTAAGTTGTTCAGGCGTAAGTTTTTCCGGCCAATTAAAATCAAAACGCATTCTTTCCGCCGTAATATTGCTTCCCTTTTGCACAATTTCTGCATTCAAAACTTTTCTCAAAGCGCCGAGAAGCAAGTGCGTTGCCGTGTGGTATTTTGTTTCCTGTTCGCCAGTGCTTGCAAGTCCGCCTTTGAATTTTTGTTCAGAACCTGCTTTAGAAATTTCTTGGTGCTTTTTAAATTCTCTATCAAAACCATCTATGTCGACAATCATTCCTTTTTCCTTAGCAATTTCTATCGTTAATTCAATAGGAAAACCAAAAGTTGTAAATAATCTAAAAGCTATTACTCCAGGAATTTTTTTAGGCATATTTTCAAGTTGTTTACCTAATTGTTGGTTTATTTCTTCATTAGAAATTTCCGCATCATATATTCCACTAGTTGGACCAATGATAAATTTTTCAAACTCCTTCAAACCGTTCGTCAAAGTTTTTCTGAATTTTTCTTCCTCCATCTCGATTTCTTTGAAAATATTTTCCGACTGAGTTGCGAGATTCGGATATGCCGACATATTTTGTTCGACAAACATTTGAGAAATATAAACAAGATCGCTTTGATCGGTTTTGTTTTCTTGAACCAAGCCGATTTGGTCCACACATCTGACTGCTCTCCTCAAAAGTCTTCGCAAGACATAACCTTGCTCGGTATTTGAAGGAGTGACGCCATCGGAAATTATAAAAGTTGCTGCGCGGACATGGTCGGCAATTATTCTTGCAGATTTTTCATTATAATTTTTTGCGAGTTTTTTAATTTCGGCGATTACGGGTTCAAAAATATCAGTTTCAAAAACATTATCTTTTCCTTGCATGACTACGGAAGTTCTTTCAAGACCCATTCCGGTATCGACATTCTGCTTTGCGAGTTTTTCATATTTTCCATCGGCGGTTTTATTGAACTCCATGAAAACATTGTTCCAGATTTCAATAATTCTTCCGGACTTTACAAGCTCTTGAAAATTTCCTTCAACTTTTCCTTTTCCGACGACATCATAAAACATTTCAGTGTCTCCTCCGCATGGGCCAGTTTGTCCTGCAATCCAAAAATTATCCGCTTTTCCAAGAGGAATAATTCTGACATCATCTTTTATTTTTTCATCAGCTTCGGCGACATCGGCACTGATTCCGAATTTTGAAAAATTTTCTTTCCAAACAGCGATTGATTCTTCGTCGCGAGGTATTCCATCTTCGCCGCGGAATACCGTGACATAAAGCCTTTTTGGATCAAGTCCGAGACCTTCTTCTTTGCTTGTCAAAAATTCCAAGCTCCAGGCGATTGCAGCTTTTTTAAAATAATCTCCGAGCGACCAATTGCCCATCATTTCAAAGAAAGTAAGGTGGCGATTGTCACCAACATCTTCAATATCGCCAGTTCTGACGCATTTCTGGACATCAACGAGGCGCATTCCGGCTGGATGCTTTTGTCCCAAAAGATAAGGAACGAGTGGCTGCATTCCGGCAGTTATAAAAAGAGACGATGGATCATTTTCTGGAACAAGCGGAGCAGAAGGAATTATTGTGTGTCCTCTTTTCTCGAAAAATTTTAAATACCTTTGGCGGATTTCGTTTGATAACATAAGAAAAATATAACACAATTTTTTACATTAAAAAAGGCGGGTTTCGCGAAGCGAAACCCGCCTTTTTAATTTATTTTTCAAATCTTTTTTCCACTTCCTTCCAATTTATATTTTCCACAAATACATTTATATAGGCAGCTCTTTTAATTCCATAGTCCGTCATGTAAGCATGTTCAAAAACATCCATCACAAGGAGCGGCACAGCTCCTGCAAAATGACCGACGTCGTGCTCGTTGATCCAGACATTGAACAATCTTCCGGTTTCGGCATCATGATACAAAACTACCCAGCCGATTCCTCGCATCGCTGCCATTGATCTGAAATCTTTTTCCCAAAATTCAATCGAGCCAAATTCTTTTATAATACTTTTGGACAATTCGGAATCTTTTTCCATCGGAACAAAATTTTCCGTCATGTTTCCAAAATAAAGTTCATGCAATCTCATGCCGTTCCATTCCCAGCCAAGTCGGCGATTTAATTCCGCATATTCTGGCGTGCCAAATTTGTCGTCTTTTTCCATAGCAACTAAAATATCATTTAACTTATTGAAATTGGTAACGTAACCAGCATAAAGCGTAAAATGATTTGAAAGCATTGTATCGCTCAAACCTTTTATTCCAAGCAAACTATTAAAATCTTTTTGTAAGTACATATTTTTGTGTCATTCCCGCGGAGGTGGGAATCTATTCTTAAAAATTAATCAATGCTGGATTCCCACCTCCGCGGGAATGACAATACAAAACGCAACTAAACTTTTTTCAAAATCTCAAAATCTTTTTTCAATAAATCTTTTTGATTCGGATTATAAACTGCAACACATGGATGATACAAACAAACTATTTTTATCGGACCATATGAAGCTTGTGCATCAAATGACTTTCCGTGCATTTTGCTTATCGGCTCAATTTTATCACTAAGTCCGAACTTCTGCATTATGTATCCCATCGAATATCTACCGAGCGCGCAAATCACTTTTGGTTTGAGTATTTCTATCTGTCTGTCTAAAAATGGTCCGTAAATTTTAATTTCTTCGGGAAGCGGATCGCGATTTTGCTGAGGCCTGTCTTTAACAATATTCGTGATATAAACATCCTCGCGTTTTATTCCGGCATGAGCGAGCAATTCATCCAAAATTTTTCCTGCGGTTCCGCAAAAAGGCCCGCCGGTCTTCGCTTCATTTCTTCCAGGAGCTTCGCCGACAAACATAATTTTTGCATCATGACTTCCCTCTCCGATAACAGGAAAATATTTGTTCTCGATTCGATAAGAATATAGCGGAGATTCTTTCAAATTTAAAACCTCATCTTTTATTTTTCTTAGTTCGTCGGTTTTCGTCATTTTGGCAAATAATTATTTCTTTCCGAATTTTTCCCTGCAATGCTCGCAAAGTCCGTTCACTTCATCCTGGATAGATTTTATTTTTCTGTCATCAAAGTTGACGCTCTTCAATAATTCGGTATTCAAAAGATTTTTGGACAATATTATTCCTTTTGAAAGAAACAGATTCTTATCAGATGTTGTCAGCGTCGTCAGAGCTGTCAGAGGAATAAGCTCGTATTTTTCTATCATGTCATGAAGATTATTGTCATAAGGATAATTCCATCCGACAAATTTTAAGGCAGGCTGGCATTGGCCATACTGAATAGCTGTCGCACTGAATTTTGTATTTGTAATCACCCAGCC
The DNA here is from genome assembly GCA_963798465.1 of uncultured bacterium. Taxonomy (GTDB): domain Bacteria; phylum Patescibacteriota; class Minisyncoccia; order Phycocordibacterales; family GWA1-40-21; genus Bog-1340. Next base: position 565,795 of record CAWCTC010000001.1, read on the forward strand.
TTCGGTCAATTTTCTTTTTTCTCCGCCATAGAAATATTCCTGTCCAAAGATATCGTCGTATCTGGCTTTGACATAAAGAACAATTTTCAAATCCGATTTCAGATTGAAATCTGTGTGGAATTTCGCTTCAACCATTATAAGCTCGCCCGGTTTCCAAGCAACTATGTCAACTTCATGCGGAACGCATTTTCCCTGGACTATCTGATCCGTCAAAGTTTCATAGCCTTCAGCTTTAAAAATCTCTGCAACAAATTTTTCAAAAGGAAAACCTGTCGGACCAAGCTGGGCTATGGCTTTTTTTAAAGAATATCTGACGGCGATAGGCCTCTGGTTTTTTTTCAAAATTGAAAAAGCCTGCCTGTAAATATCTTGAGTTGAAACAACCAGTTTTGTTTTTGCTTCCAAACTTATTTCAGATACGACGCGAGAAATAAGATCATCCGTCGCACCGGCTTTCTTTAGAGACATTTCAAGCTTTTTGTAATCAAAAAGCTCTTTTTCTCCATTATTTTTTATAACGTAAAATTCATTCATGAGATTTATCCGAGAAAATTTTTGTTGATGAAAATGTGTTGATGTTATATGACTTATACTTTTATGCAGATTTATCTTTTAAAAATGGTTCCTCTATCAGTTAATCATTTTCAACACGTCAACAAAAACTTTAACGGACTAATAATAACAAAGATTGCTGCCGTCTGCTAGCAGATTATTCCTCCGCCGAGGCAAATTTCCCCGTCATATATGACAGCGGATTGTCCGGAAGCAATTGCCTTTTGCGGTTTTGTAAAATAGAGTTCAAATTCCGTATTTTCTTTTGACTTTATGGACTTTTGACTTTTGACTAATATGCATTCTTCAAGCGGCTGGCGATATCTGATTCTTGCGACATATTTTTTCGATAAATCCGGCATTTCTCCCAAAGTCCAATTCACTTTTTCCAGCTTTGCGATTTTTGATTCGCTTTCAGGTACTTTAGAAAAATTCTGCGAAACTGTAATCGTATTTTCTTTTATATTTTTTCCGATTATATAATATGGCGAATCGTTCGGTGTTTTTTCCGTGATTTTAAAACCATGCCTTTGCCCGACGGTCAAATAAAAAGCTCCGTCGTGTTCGCCGATTATTTCGCCTTTTTCATTCAAAACATTTCCTTTTTTTTCTTCAATATAATTTTTGAGGAAATCTTTAATATCTATTTTCCCGATGAAGCAAAGTCCTTGGCTGTCTTTTTTTACAGCCGTGCTCAAACCATATTTTTTTGCCAAGCTTTCTGACTTCCGGCTTTTCAATTTCTCCAATCGGAAAAAGAATTTTTGAAAGCTGTTTCTGCGTTAGTGTCCAGAGAAAATATGTTTGATCTTTATTTTTGTCTTCACCGGCAAGCAATTTATACTTACTTAGAGGCCTTGCCTCTAAGTTACGAGCATAATGTCCCGTCGCAACAAAGTCAGCTCCTTGTTTCATCGCCCAATCAAAAAATCCTCCAAACTTTACATATTTATTGCACATAACGTCTGGATTCGGCGTCTTGCCTTTTTTATATTCTTCAATCATATAATCCACGACTTCTTTTTTATATTCAGCTTCAAGGTTTAAAGTTATGAAAGGAATATTTAATTTTGCGCAAACTCGCATCGCATCAAGTCTGTCGGCTCGCCAAGTGCACTCAAAGAATTCCGGTTGCCATACTTTTATAAAAACTCCAGTGACATCATAACCTTGTTCTTTAAGCAACGCAGCAGAAACAGAGCTATCAACTCCGCCAGACATTCCGACATATGCTCTTGTCCTGCGTGAATTTTCACTTGGTTTTAAATTTAACATAAGCTTTGATTTTTATTAGACATATTCACATTAAAATACAATATCAATTCTGTAAAAATTCTTTGCATGGTTTTTATTTATTTTCTTTATCATGTTTCAAAACCATTTCCATTTCAGGAATAATTGCACCACTTATTGGCATCCTCGTTGATTCATCACTAAATCTTTTTCCAGTATCAACAAAACCTAATTTTTTGTAAAAATTTTCAGCTTGTTTATTATATGTTGCAAGCTGAACTATTGTATCTTTATTTTTATCCAAAAAAACTTTTGCTCTACTCCAAAACATTGTGCCGATGCCTTTTCCTTGATATTCCGGCAATATGTATATGGCTTGAAGCTGATTAAATTTTTCTTTTTTTATAAATCTAATCATTCCAATAACTAAATCACCATCTTTTGCAATTAAATATAATTCATTCTCTGGAATATTTGCATACCTTTCAGCTCTCTTTTTCATATTCTCTTCAGAATTTCTGTCTTTGTAGCGATCCTCGATATCTTCTATTGTTATACCAGCTTCCTTATTCGGATATGTTGCAAACCATGTTTTGTAAAAAACTTCCTGGAGTCCTTGAACATCTTCTTTTGTCGGTTTTTGTATAGTAATCATTTCCATAAATTATCACACAAAATTCGTTAAAACAACAATAAAAAAATCCCCGGACTCCGCATCCGAGGATTTAATAAAAAAAATTATTTTCTTTTTATTTTTTTACCGAAAAGTTTTTCTTGTAGGCGATCGACGACTACATCTCCATAAAGCCGCCTCATACGCATTATGGAAAATTTTTCGGCATTTATTTTTGAAAAGCCGAAAGACATTACAAACTTTGAAACAGTTGGAAATTATTTTTCTGGTGCCAAATCTTTCAATCCACGTCCTTTTTCCCCCATAGCTTTCACAAAAAATTTGATAGCCATCTTTTCCAAAACCTTTGTTTCCAGTTTTTCTTCCATTTTAAACCTCCTTTGTAATTTTCAATCCGTATTAAGAATGGCAGATTAGCCTGAGTCTGTCAATAATTATTTTACTGCTTCAAGACTTATATCAAGACTTTTTGGAGAATGCGTCAGTGCGCCGACAGAAATATAAGTCGCACCAGCTTTTGCAAACTTTTTTATATTTTTCAAATTTACTCCGCCGGAAATTTCTGTTTCAATTCCTTTTGCGATTGTAACAGCTTTTTTTATTTCTTTAACATTCATATTATCAAGTAAAATTGAATCAGCACCCGCTTCCAAAGCTTCTTTCAATTCTTTCAGATTTTCTACTTCAACTTCAACTTCTTTGTTAAGTTTTTTTGTTCGCTTTACAGCTTCAGCAACACTGCCGGCAAAAGCAATATGATTATCTTTTATTAAAATACCATCATCAAGCCTCATTCTGTGATTTGTACCACCACCAATTTTTACCGCATATTTTTCAAGCACTCTCAAACCCGGAGTTGTTTTTCTTGTGTCTTTAATTTTTGTTTTTCCAGAAAGATTTACAAATTTTCTCGTGAGAGTCGCGATTCCACTAAGTCTTTGTAAAAAATTAAGAGCTACACGTTCTCCTGTCATAATAGCTCTCGCATTACCATCTATCTTTGCAATAATTTTACCTTTCTTCACAAAATCTCCGTCAGAAACTTCTTTAATAAAATTAATATTCTTATCTAGATTTTCTAAAACTTCTTTCGCAATATCGAGTCCGGCGATCACTCCGTCTTCTTTGACAAGCAAAACAGCTTTCAATTTCTCATTTTTAGAAACAATAGAATTAGTCGTTATGTCCCCTTTTCCGATATCTTCCTTCAGTGCTTCATCTATTATTTTCATTTTGTTGTTGGAATAATATTACTATAAATAACATGTCAATAACTAGATTTTAAACTCGATTACATCTCCATCTTTAACAACGTATTCCTTTCCTTCTGTTCGGACCAAACCTTTTTCGCGAGCTGAGCCATAAGAGCCTGAAGCTAAAAGCTTGTCCCATTCAATCACTTCTGCACGAACAAATTTGGCTTCGAAGTCACCGTGAATTGCGGTTCCTGCTTTTGGTGCGGTCCAACCTTTTTTAATTGTCCATGCCCGAGTTTCATCTTCTCCGGTTGTAAAATATGTAATGAGTCCGAGTAAATTGTATCCAGCTTTTATCAAGTCGTTTATTCCATCCTCACTTAGAGGCCTTGCCTCTAAGTTTTGAGAGGCAAGGCCTCTAAGTAAATCTTCTCCGACAAGTGCTTGTCTCATCTCATCTTTTTCTTTACCTTCAAAATCTTTAAGTTCTTGTTCAATACCGGCATCAACAACAACGTATTGCGATTTTGATTCTTTGAAAAAGTTCATTAACTTTTCCCATCTAGCATCTTTGAGTTCATCGAGATTTTTTCCGCCGGCTTTTTTATTTAAAATATAAAGAATAGGCTTCATCGTGATCAGACAAAGCTTGTTTATTTCAACGATTTCTTTTTCATCAAGCGAAACTGTGCTTGAAAGCTGTCCGGCTTCGAGAGCAACTTTTATTTTTTCTGCAGCAGCATTTTCTATTATTGCAGTCTTGGTTCCCTTTTTAATTTCACTTCCCAAACTTGATAATCTTTTTGTGACAGTCTGAAGATCAGCAAGAATCAATTCAAGATTTATTGTTTCAATATCTGAAAGCGGTTCAACTTTATTTGAAACGTGAATTATATTTTCATCATCAAAAATTCTTACGACTTCGGCAATCGCATCTGTTTCTCTGATATTCGTAAGAAATTTATTTCCCAAACCTTCGCCTGTAGACGCACCTTTTACAAGCCCGGCAATATCTACAAACTCAACTGCCGCTGGAATCGTTTTCGCAGACTTTGAAAATTCTGCGAGCTTGAAAATTCTTTCATCAGGAACAGCAACAACGCCGACAGAAGGATCAATCGTCGCGAAAGGATAATTAGCCACGAGAACACTTTTTCTCGTGAGTGCATTGAATAAGGTTGATTTGCCTACGTTCGGCAATCCGACAATTCCGATTGATAAACTCATGAGTGAACTTTAGCAGAAAATATCTTAAAGATAAAGCTTTTAAAAAATTACATGAATCCGCTGACCTGGAGATTCCACAAATTTTTATAAAGTCCGCTGTCTTTGTTGGAAAGTTCATCATGAGTTCCGTCTTCGACAATTTTTCCGCCTTCCATGGAGATTATGCGATCCATTTTTCTAACAGTTGAAAGTCTGTGAGCGATAACAATAGTGGTGCAATTTTTCATGAGATTTTCCAACGCATCCTGGATCAAAGATTCTGAATATGAATCCAAACTTGAAGTCGCTTCATCAAAAATAAGTATTGGAGCTTTTTTTAATATTGCTCTGGCTATCGCAACTCGCTGTCGTTCTCCGCCGGAAAGTTTGATTCCCCTTTCGCCGACAAAAGTCTCATATTTCAAAGGTAGATTTTCTATAAACTCATCACAGTGTGCCAAATGTGCAGCCTCTTTTACTTCTTCATCTGTAACATCACGACAACCATAGCGAATATTTTCCATCAAAGTTCGATGAAAAAGAACCGGATCTTGCGGAACAAAACTTATATTTTCACGCAAACTATCTTGATTCACAGTGCTTATATCCTGGCCATCAATACTTATGGAACCGCCAGCTAAATTATAAAGTCTCATTATCAATCGGACCAAAGTAGTTTTTCCAGCTCCAGAATGTCCAACCACAGCGACTTTTTCTCCCGGCTTGATTGTGAGATTCAGATTGTCCAGCACTTTGTTATTATTGAAACCGAAAGAAACATTTTTAAAAACTATTTCTCCTTTTGTAACGACAAGATTTTTTGCGTTCGAAATATCTTCAACTTCATGTTTTGTCAAAAGTATTTCAACCATTTCTTTCGAGTCGGCAAGACTTTGATAAAAATTCCTGATAATCCTATTCAAGCCCCAAAGTTGTTGAGCTAAACCGACAACATAAACCTGACATAAAACAAAAGTTCCGATGCTTATAGCACCGACTTTCCAATATTTGATTGCAAAATAAAATACAAAAAATTCTACAAGAGATATCAAAAACATTTGTATTATGTCGATGATATTTCCCAGACGCCAAGAAAATAAAGTTTTCTTTGCTTGCTCATTGGAAACATTTTTAAAACCTTTCGATTCAAATTCATGTCCGGTGAAAAAAGATATAGCGTTGTTATTCGTTATTGAATCGGATAAATAACCTGTTGTTATTGAATCTGCTGCCGATGCGGCTTTATCATATTTTAATTTCCAGGTGGAAAAAATAATGCTGAATATTGTAAATACAGCAACCCAAACAGCGATAATTATTGAAAATGACGGAACAATGAACCATGTAACCCATATTGAACCTATGACAGCAACAAGTAAAGGCATCATGTTGTAAATTACACTGTCGGTCAAAACTTCAAAAGCACGGCTAAAGCGTCCGATTTTCTGTACAAGACTTCCGCTGAAATTATTCGCAAAAAAAGAATGCGAATTTTTGATTACATAATCAAAAGAACTCTGTTTTAGCCAAGCCATCACAGTCGCTTGCATTATATTATACATATACGTGGCGGATTGCCATAATATCTGGTTTAGAAAATGCAGGAGAAGAATATAAACAATTATGCTGACCAACATAGGAGCTGCGGTATTAGGACTTATAGGCTTTCCGAGTATATCAAAAAAATTCTTGTAAAACAGCGGAACTATGACGCTGATTATTTGAGAAAGAAAAAACAAAAAGAAGGAAGAGAGAAACTGACCTTTCATCGGCCCGACTCCCTTCCAAAATTGTGCCAATATCTGGCCAACTGATACATCATTATTTGCAACTTTATTTTTCACAATTTTAGAAGTATACAACAAAAATCGAATAAAATAAATAATTGATTTAAACAATTAATCTTTAATTTTTTACTAATATAATAACTGGATTTTCAATTAGTAATACAACAAAAAGGCGGGCCGTAAACGGCCCGCCTTTTTGCATTTCCCTGCTTAAGAAACTTTAAACTCTCAAAATTATTTTGACATATTTCCTGTTGGAAGATTTGTCGGAGCGCTTGGCGTTTTCGGACCACTCATCGGCGCTTTTGGAATATTTGGAGTCTTATTATTTTTTCTGTAGAAGAATATCAAACCTATCATAGCTATTAAGACAATTACTATCAAAGCTACCATCGGCTTGTTTGGAATATTTGAGAAACCTTCTGCAACGGCTGCGAACAATCCTGCATTATTAGTTGAAGTTGCAACTGATGATGTAGAATTTGTCGATGTCGCCAATGAAACTTGTTCATTGTTGCTTGTTGTAGCAGAAGAATTGAATTCTCCTACTCCTGCTGGAATCGTTATTCCTGTGTCTGGAGTTCCGGAAATTGCTTCAGATGTTCCTGTTGTATTTGCAATAGTTGTGGTTGATGCAACTGGTGCTGTTGAAACTATCGGAGTAACTGCATTTACGATAACTGTTCTTGTCGCAGATGAAGTGTTTCCGGCTTTATCAGATACTGAGTAAACTACTGAATATGTTCCTGGAACATTCATATTGATTGAACTTACAGCATTTATATTAGATGTAATATTTCCATCAACATTATCATTTGCTGTCGCTCCCGCATCTACATATGAATCGCCGACATTTATATTCGCTGGATTTGCTCCGAGAATTGTAATAACTGGCGCAACAATATCTTCTGAAGATGGTGTTGTATTTGTAAATGTAGGTGTTGGAATAACTCCTGATGCTGTTGAACCTCCGTTGACGGGATTAACTACTGGTGCTGCGACAACATTTACTGTTCTTATAGCTGTTGCAACATTTTCTGCTGCATCGCTTGAAGTGTAAGTTATTGTATACGTAGCAACTACGGTTGTATCAACCGTTCCTGAAGTTGTTACTGTTGTTGAGGTTGCATCAAACGCATCATAAGCTGTTGCGCCTGCATCTGTGTATAGATTTCCAACTGTAACATTTACTGGGTTTGAACCAAGAATCGTGATTACCGGTGGAACTGTATCTTCTGTAACAACATTATTTACTGTAACTGCATAATTTGCTGTGAATGATCCAACTGTTACCGTCAAAACTTCATTTGGATTTGCAACTGAAGAATCAAATCCTGAAATGTTTGAATCACTGATATCATTAATTGTTGAAGTTGAATTATCTGAATATGTTCCTGTAACTATCATTCCTGTGATATCAACCGCTGAATCACCAACTGTGTAAACTGTTTTGGTTGGCAGAGTTGTGATTGCGATTGATTTTAATGTTGGAGCTGGAATTGAACCTGAACTTACAGAAATCGTGTAGGTTGCTGTTTTTCCACTAACATTAATTGTAAGAGTTTCGCTTGAAGTTGCAGCCGAAGAATCAAATCCTGAAATGTTTGAATCACTGATATCATTAATTGTTGAAGTTGAATTATCTGAATATGTTCCTGTAACTATCATTCCTGTGATATCAACCGCTGAATCACCAACTGTGTAAACTGTTTTGGTTGGCAGAGTTGTGATTGCGATGCTTGATAGTGTTGGAGCTGGAATTGGGTTTGAATTAACTGTAACTGTTACTGTAGCTGATATTGTTGTTGATCCAGCTGTTCCTGTAATAACAGTTGTTCCTGTTGCAGAAGCTGTAAACAAACCGCTTGCATCTATATTACCAACTGAAGTATCTGAGCTAGACCAAGTTACTGAAGCATTTATTGGATTACCAAATTGATCAGAAGTTGAAGCTGTGAATTGTGTAGTTGAACCAACTGACAATGTTAATGGTGAAGCTGAAATAGTAATTGATGATACGACTGGAGTTGGATCTGAAAAATCTGAAACTGTAACCGTTACTGTAGCTGATATTGTTGTTGATCCAGCTGTTCCTGTAATAACAGTTGTTCCTGTTGCAGAAGCTGTAAACAAACCAGTTGAATCTATATTACCAACTGAAGTATCTGAACTAGACCAAGTTACTGCTGCAGAAATTGGATTATTATTTTGATCCAAAGTTATTGCTGTGAATTGTGTTGTTGAACCGACTGACAATGTTAATGGTGAAGCTGAAATACTAATTGATGATACGACTGGAGTTGGAACACTTCCATTAATCACAACCGTATAAGTTGCTGTTTTTCCGCTGACTGTAATTGTCAAAACTTCATTTGGGTTTGCAACTGAAGAATTAAATCCAGAAATGTTTGAATCACTGATATCATTAATTGTTGAAGTTGAATTATCTGAATATGTTCCTGTAACTATCATTCCTGTGATATCAACCGCTGAATCACCAACTGTGTAAACTGTTTTGGTTGGCAGAGTTGTGATTGCGATTGATTTTAATGTTGGAGCTGGAATTGAACCTGAACTTACAGAAATCGTGTAGGTTGCTGTTTTTCCACTAACATTAATTGTAAGAGTTTCGCTTGAAGTTGCAGCCGAAGAATCAAATCCTGAAATGTTTGAATCACTGATATCATTAATTGTTGAAGTTGAATTATCTGAATATGTTCCTGTAACTACCAATCCTGTTATATCAAGTGAATCACCAACTGTGTAAACTGTTTTTGTTGCTGGTGAGGTGATTGCGATTGATTGCAATGTTGGTGCTGGAGGAATGGCTGCAAAATTTGCAGTGACTGTAATATCTCCGGCTACTGCTAGATCAGTTCTTGTTGCTGTAAGAACTCCGTCGCTCCAATTTGAGAATTGGAATCCAAAATTTGGAAATGCTGTTACTGATGTTCCATTTGCACCAGAGGCAACAACTTGAGTTGAAGATCCTGTTATAGAACCGTTACCATCAGTTGTGTAAGTAAGTGTAAATGAAGCTGGAGTTCCAATTGAACTTATTTCTGTTGGAACTGTAATCGTTGTAGTTGTTCCATTTATTGTAATAGTACCGCTATCAATCATGCCGTTCAAAATTACTGCATTAGTTGTTGTTGCATTTACAAGAACTGTTCCTGTAATTGTTGAACCTGAATCAACTACGTTTGTAAGTGTTGAACTTGCAACTGTTGAGCCCGTAAGATTTGAATTCGTTGAAGTTGAATCTGATATGACAACATTATTTAATACTGAATTTACAAGATCACTGTTTGTTGAAGTTGAATTTGTAAGTTGTGAATTATCAAGTGTTGAGAGAGTTACAGAACTTGATGCAACATTTGAACCATTGCTAATAGTTGAAGTTGCGATAGTGCTCAATGTTATTGTTGAAGCATCTATCGTTGAACCAGAGACAGTTGAAGTCGCAACATAAGAATGATTTGAAACTGTTGTGTAGTAAATATTTGATGCATAAATTTGTGAGTTTGTACTTGTTGAATGAATAAACTTATACAAAGTTAATGGATCAATTGTTGAATATGCAATATAACAATCTGTTGCAAAATAATTTTCTACATCAGAATTTAATATAGTACATCTTGCAATGTCATCATTTGATAAAGTTGAGTTTGTAGAAACAACTTGATCAAGGTTTGTATCATCAACGGTTGTGTTTGTAACTGTTGAATTATTTACATTCCAGAATGTTGAAAGTGTTGAGTTTGTGATTGTTGTTGTTCCTGTTGTTGTTGCAATTGGAGCAAGCAAAGATTCTGCAAGTGATGGTGAATACAAGCTGTAGAAGATTCCTCCCATAGTTGAATTCGTTATCATAACTTGTGAATCAGAAACTATGAATGGTCCATAACTTGTAGTTGTTGAAATATTTCCAGCATTATCTATTGCTGCAACATGGAACCAAAGGGTGCCAAAACCAGAATCAGTAGTTGTTGTGGCAGTTGTTGTTGAAACTCCAACTGTTCCTGTAACTATTTGAGTTGCGTTTGAATTATCCCAAAGGTATTCATATCCGGCCAATCCAGATTCTGAATCTATTGAATTCGTCCATGAAATATTTGCTGAAGCGATTATCGTACCTGTTGCACTTGCATTTGTAATGACAGGTGTTGTTGGTGCGGTCGTATCAGGAATTACTACATTTGAAACAATAACTGTTCTTGTCGCTGTTGCAACATTTCCTGCTGCATCGCTTGAAGTGTAAGTAATTGTATATGAACCGATAGTATTTACATTAACTGTTCCAGTTGCTGTAACTGCTGTCGATGTTCCATCGTATGCATCGAACGCTGTTGCGCCTGCATCAATGTAAAAATCACCGACAAATATATTAGTTGGATTTGCTCCAAGAATTGTTATTACTGGCGCAATCGTATCAGGAATAATTACATTTGAAACTGTAACAGTTGTTGAAGCTGAAAATGCTCCAGCTGTTCCAGTTATTGTAGTTGTTCCGGCAGAAAGTCCGATGAACAATCCGCTTGCATCTATCATACCGACAGATGAGTTTGAACTAATCCAAGTTGTTGTAGCTGGGAATGGATTTCCAAATTGATCTTTTGTTGTTGAAGTAAATGTTGTTGTTGCTCCAACTAATATATTTGGATTTAATGGTGCAATGCTGATTGAAGCAAGTGCTGGTGGAATAACTGCATTGTTTACACTTATCGTATAAGTTGCAGTTGATGTTCCAACTGTGATTGTCAAAACTTCATTTGGGTTTGCAACTAAAGAATTGAATCCTGAAATGTTTGAAACATTTATTGGTTCTGTTGAAGTTGAACCGTCAGAATATGTTCCTGTGACAACAAGTCCAGTGATATCAAGTGCGTCGCCGACTGTGTAAACTGTTTTGTTTGCTGGAGTCGTGATTGCAATTGATTGCAATGTTGGAGTTGAAGTTGCAGCAGATACTGTTACAAGAGTTGTAATCGGCATGAGTGAACCTGCTGATGCAGTTATCTCAGTTGTTCCAATTGAACTTGCTGTAAATATTCCGTTCGCATCAATTGTTCCGACAGCATTATTTGTGTTTGACCAAGTTGTGGTCGTTGCAAATGGCTGACCAAATTGATCCAAAGTTGTTGAGACAAAAGTTATTTGTTCTCCAACTGTAACTGATGGATTTAGCGGTGAAATACTCATTGATGTAAGTACTGCTGGAACAGCGCTGACTACAACTTCTCTTGAAATTGTAGAAACATTTCCGGATAAATCTGAAGAAATGTAATTTACCGTATATATACCGACATTATTGGTATTAACAGTTCCAAATATGGTAACTGGTCTTACTCCGTCAACCAAGTCGGTTGAAGAAGCTCCCTGTTCTACATATGTATTTCCTACGGATAGATCAAGGACAGCTGGTCCTATCAAGGACATTGCTGGTCCTGTTGTGTCCTTTATAACAACCAGAGACGTAGCGGTTGCAACATTTCCTGAAAGATCTGTTGCTGTCCAAATAACTGTTGAAGTTCCAAGTCCGAATCCTGCTGGATTATAGGTAATAATTGGGCTTGTACTTGAGTTATCTGTTGCTGTAGCCTGTACTAATACTGGCGTTGTTGTTGTTCCTGTTGCTTCAAATACTTGAGTAGCTGGAACTGAAATGACAGGAGCTATTGTATCTACAACATTTACTATTCTTGTAGCTGTTGCAACATTTCCTGCTAGATCTACTGAAGTATAATCTACTGCATATGTTCCCAAAACTGAAGTATTTACTGAACTTGATGCTGTAAATGTAAGTGGAACTCCTGAATTATCAGTAACACTGACACCTGCATCTGTATAAAGCGTATTTATTTGAACATTGGCGGGATTTGATCCAAGTATTGTTATAACTGGAGCAATCTTATCAATATTTGAAATTGTAATTGTCCTTGATGAGAAGTTTCCTGCTACATCCGTTGCTGTGAACGTAACTGTTCCGTTGTTTGAGAAATCAGCTGTTGATGTTGCACCTGAATTTATTATTGAAGCTATTGTAGAAGTTCCTACAATATTTCCTTCATTTGTAGTTGCAGTAACTATGACATCTTGATTTGTTGATGAAGTTGCATATGGAAGCACTGTAATTATTGGTGCGACTTTATCAATGTTTGAAATTGTAATTGTCCTTGATGAGAAGTTTCCTGCTGCATCTGTAGCTGTGAACGTAACTGTTCCGTTGTTTGAGAAATCAGCTGTTGATGTTGCACCATTGTTTGCAATTGAAGCAATAGTAGAAACACCTACAATATTTCCTTCATTTGTAGTTGCAGTAACTATGACATCTTGATTTGTTGATGAAGTTGCATATGGAAGTACTGTAATTATTGGCGCAACTTTATCAATATTTGAAATTGTAATTGTTTTTGAAGAAACATTTCCTGCTGCATCTGTAGCTGTAAATGTGACTGTGCCATTATCTGAAAATGTAGCTGATGATGTTGCTCCTGAAGTTACTATGCTAGCTGATGATGAAGATGCAATTATTGTTCCTTCATTTGTAACTGCTGTAACTGTAACATTTTGATTTGTTGATGAAGTTGCATATGGAAGAATTGTAATGACTGGGGCTGTAAGATCTGCTCCGAAAGAAACAATTATAATACCATTTCCTCCGATTGCTCCGGCATCACCCAAATTTCCATTTGAGTTCAACCATCCGCTTCCTGCTCCACCACCGGCACCTCTTACTCCAGCTGTTGGAGCTGTGTACGAAGTAGCACTTCCTGTGCTTCCCTGACCTGAGATTCCAATGGCAGTTGTTCCACCATTTCCTCCGTAGGTTCTTGATCCGAGATTGCTTGCACCATTGGTTCCGTTTGTTCCACCGATACCACCGGCAAAACCACCGACACCGTTTCCAATGCCAGCTGTTGCACCTTGTCCGCCGAATCCTCCGTTAGCAACAACAGAAGATCCGAAAGATGTTGATCCTCCGTTTCCTCCGTTTCCTGCTGCAACAGTTAAAGATCCAGCTGTACCTGCAGTACCTGCTGTTCCAATTGTGTAAGGAATTATTTGTCCTGGAGTAACAGGAATAGTTGCTATCTTAACAGCTCCTGCTCCTCCTCCGCCACCACCGTATGTGTAGGCTCCGCCCGCTCCGCCTCCTCCGGCACCGATTGTTTCTACCGTAACGCTAGTTACACCAGCTGGTACGGTAAAATTTCCGCTTTTCAAAAGAGTTGTCGTAGCTGAATAATCAGCAAACGCAACTGATCCGAAAGACAGAACGCCAAGGAAGACGACGATGAGGGCGCTTATTGTTCTAGTAATATTTTTCATAATAATTAAGATTTAAATTAAAAACTTTTTATAAGCAAACTAAAACCGATTAATAATTGAATTAAACTAAACAAAATTTAAGATTTTAAATGACTTAGCCGTGATGATAACGGACACTTGTCATAAACTGAAAAACTAACCTGTATTTATCTTTGATTTTCAATCAAACTATTTCACAAAAACCGAATAATTTTTCGCACAAACTTATCGCACATTTAGAACTGTCGCACAAAGAGATTTTCACACAAAACTAACTGAATTTTTAACAAAAGAGCGTTTATATTTTTCGCGGGTATTCCGCAAAAAAGAACTGTTTACAAACGAGAGCTTATCACACACAACATTTATTGTCAATAGTCAAATGCAAGATTTTTTCATTATGTATAAAAACGATTTTTTATAATCAGCTTGATTATAAAGGACATTATTGATTTTGTCCTTTACAAAATCAATGTCCTTTACAAAAAGCCCTGCTTATAGCGGTATCCGATGAAAAATATTAAACATTGAATTGTAACGTTTAAACAGCTTGACAATCCATTCCTTTATGCTACAATTTCCGCAGAGTTTAATCCCCTTCCAACGAGGGATTATTTTTTTGAAAACTATTTCTTCCTAAAGAAAGATAAAACAATTATTGAAAATAATTTCTTCTTAAAAAGAAGAATGCAACAATATAAAGAGATTTTGTTTTATTTTAAAAAGAAAGAAAAAAGAAACTAAAAATTAAATCCACGTGAGTGGAAGGAGGAAACATGAAAAATTTTTTGAAGTTGTTTGTAATGCTTTTAACGGTTGTTTTTTTTGCGGCAATCGTTTATGCCGTAAACACAGCACCGACTGCTCCCATTGCGGTCACAACATCAGCTGATGTTGTGAAGATCGACACTCACAAAAAAGTGAACGGGTCGATCGTCGGCGACGACGGTTCAATGGTCGGCAAGATCGAATTGAACTTGCCCCAGACGAAGTTTTACAAAATCGAGGTGCCGGCGCCAATAATAAACGTCACCATACCAAATGATGACGCGACTCCGGCTCCATCTGCACCAACAGTTTCGACAACATCAACACAGGTTGTTGAAACTGAAACGTCGGTAAATTCTGCAAGAAAAAAACTAATCCAAATATGTGCAGGATTAGTAAGTTCTACAGAAGTGCTTGCGACAGGAAATGGATTCAATATTTCAGAGAACTCCGAGGGTGACTGGGCGGAAGTTTCACTGCAGGGAAATATCAATGAATACTGCGGTGTAAGAATCACCGAGAATCTCGGTGACAAAACAAGAACGGCGTCTTACATGGGTTCATCTTTCGGAACAGAACATGTTCAAAGAACTCCGAAGTTGGAGTTCTTGTTCTATCCGATGCCTGAACTTAACTGGCAACCGTTCGTCGGCATCGGAGTGGAATGGGTTAGCATAACCAATCCACTATCAGCCGGAGGAGTCGTACTGGAAGATAATTTTTCCGGTATAGCTCCTGGAATAACGGTCGGGGCAGAGCTTCCCATCTTAGATGATGAGCTCTACGGAAAAATTGAAGGGTCATACTACCCTTCAAAAATTACCACCGATATTCCAGGTGGTGTTTCCGGCTCAACCGAGAGCAACGCAACTGTTTCGTTCGGGATCGGATGGAGAATATAAAAACCATCCGATGTAATAAAAAGGCCAGCACACTTAAAAAAGTGTCCGGCCTTTTCTCTTGCTTGACTTATATCTAAAATATGGTTTAATTATAAGCAAGAAATTAATACCACTTCACGGGAGGTAAGTATGAAAAAATTTATTTTGTTCTTTGTTTTAATTTTTATCTTATTTTCGAGCACAATTTCTGCTTCTGCAAAAACGTTATACAACGAGATGTTACCACCCGATGTAGCTGACGAGGCAATAATATCGTCAGTAACATTTACTGTCATCGATATACCACATACAATTTCAATTACAGGAACGCCAACCTGCAATTGAAATAAAAACAAAATGGCCACATGCATAGCATGCGGCCATTTTTTATTGTTCAATTTTACTTCATCAATTTCTGCAATTCTCCTTGATGTTTTCTCATCACTTCCATCGAAGCCGCTGTCTTGCTCTTCCCTTCCTTAACTTTCTGTTCGATTTCTTTCGCTATATTTTCAAAAAATTGCGGATCCTTTTCCACCGCACGCATCATCATTTCCTGCTGTTCTTTTGGAACATTCTTCATTTGCGATTTTATCGCCTGCTTCATCAAAAAACTTTTTAATCCCATTTGTTTATTTTATTATTTTAATAACTTTATATTTATATCACAGAGTTGAATTTTTTGAAATTCACTGATAATTTTATTCATACCTAAGTGCTTCCATCGGACTTTTCTTTGCAGCTTGATTTGCAGGATAAATACCAAAAACCAAACCAACAAGGCTTGCAACCAAAATACCGAGTAGTGCCGCTTCGTATGGAAAAACAAATTGCCAATTCAAAGCGAGGACTTTTGTCAGAATAATTGAAATAAGATAAGAGAGAGATCCTCCTAAAATAACTCCGATGATTCCCCCGGTTCCCGTAAGCATTACAGCTTCAAGTAAAAACTGAACCAAAATATCATGATTGGTCGCCCCGATAGCTTTTCTCAAACCGATTTCCTTTGTTCTCTCCGTAACAGAAACAAGCATAATATTCATAATTCCGATTCCACCGACAATAAGTGAAATCGCTGCAACTGCCGCAAGAAAAGCTGTAAGCGCAGTTGTTATTGTACCTAGAGTTGCAGCAACATCAGCAGTAGTCTCAACTGAAAAATCGTCATTTGCCGGATCAGTAATATTATGAGAATTTCTCAGTGTAATTTTTATGTCATCAACAGTTGATGCGAGATTTGCCTGTGAATCCGCTTCAACAACAATTCTATTGAAATATTTTGTCCCTGTAATATATTGCTGTGCTGTTGTGTACGGCATAAATACAGCATCATCAAACTCAGAAGAAGAACCTTTTTCCGGCAAAACTCCAATTACTTTAAATGTATTATTTTTAATTCTTATTTTTTGACCAATAGCATTATTTCCATCAAATAAGATTCTTCTGCACATTATATCCGATAACAACAACTAAAGACTGGCTTATCACATCATCATTGGTAAAAAAATAGCCTTGATTTGGATTTATATCAAAAATTTCAGGAATCTGTTCACCGGAACCGAAAACTGCAACTTGGTAAACTAAATTTCCATTAACAGCTGCACCCGCGCCAATTACCATCGGCATAATATATTTTGCGTCTGGTACATTTGCCTTCAATTCTAGAGCAGTCAAATCTTTTTCTTTTAGAGAATCATTTAATGTCTGTGCTGCTGCAGAAGGACTGAATGAAATTTTTCCTGGGATAACGGTTATGGTGGTAGCACCAAGTCCATTAACTTGACTCAAAATTAGATTTTGTGCGCCTTGTCCAAGCGACATGACTAATATAATAGAAGTTATTCCAATAACAATTCCAATGATAGTCAAAGCCGAACGTGATTTGTGCGTCATAAGTCCAGTCACTGCTGTTTGTATGCTGTATTTTAATTTCATCCTGTAAAGAAATTTTAATGTTTTAATAATTTCGACTATTTTGATTAATTGATTCTATATTTATTACTTTAAATTTTAGACTACGCTGAATTTCACACGAGACAAGTTTTATTTTACAAATTTATCAGCACTAGTTTTTCTTTCCTTAACTTTCTCATCACTTTCTATTTGTCCATCAAGCAACCTAATTATTCTTTGGGCATATTCGGCGGTATATGTCTCATGAGTTACAAGAATAATTGTATGTCCCATTTCAGTATTTAGTTTTTGAATTATTTCGATAACCGCTTGTCCAGATTTTGAATCAAGATTTCCTGTCGGCTCATCCGCAAAAATAACTTCAGGATCATTTACAAGAGCTCGCGCAATGGCGACTCTTTGCTTTTCTCCTCCGGAAAGCTGAACCGCCTGATGATGCATGCGACTGGCAAGCCCGACGGAAACAACCGCATCCTCTGCTTTTTTATTCCATTCGGATTCTGGAACGCTTGAATAAATAAGCGGAAGTTTTACATTTTCAAGAACCGTTTCGTGTGGCAAAAGATTGAATGATTGAAAAATAAAACCAATTTTTTCATTTCGCAGTTTTGCAATTTCGATAGGATTAAAAGAACCAATATCTTTTCCCAAAAAATAATAAGTTCCTTCTGTGTGATTATCCAGAAGTCCAAGAATTTGGAGTAAAGTTGATTTTCCAGAACCGGAAGGACCCATGATTGCCAAAAATTCGCCTTTTTTTATTTCAAGAGATACGCCGCGTAATGCTTCAGTTTTTGTTCCTTCATTTTCATAAACTTTCCAAAGATTTTTTGTTTCTATCGAGATTCACGTTTTTAAATATTTGGTGAAGCAACTATTTGATCGCCCTCTTTTAATCCGGAGATTATTTGAATATAGCCATCTATTCCGCGCATTCCTGTTTCAACTTGCGTTTGAGTGCTTTTTAGCGGGTTGCTTGGATCTATCAATTTTACATATTTATTTATATCTATTGAATAAACTGATCTCGAAGGCACCGCCAAAACACCGTTCGCCTGACCGGTAAGAATATCCAAGTTTGCAGTCATGCCGGATTTTATTCTGTTGTCAGATGAAGAGGCAAAATTTAAAGTAACTTTATACGTCGGCACATCTTCTATAATTGTTTCTCCTGGATCAATCTTCACAACAGAAGTTGGGAAAAAAGTATCCGAACCATATGCGTCCAATGTCGTTGTTGCAACATCGCCGATTTTAACTTTTGAGATGTCGGCTTCTGGCACATAAGACTCGACATCATATTGTCCGTAAGAAATAACTGATATAGCCGGAATACCAGATTGCATCGTTTCGCCAACCTTTGCATTTACATTAGTAATAACTCCGCTTATTGGAGAAATAATTATTGATTTATCAAAATTCGCCTGTGCTGCGTCAACATTTGCCTGTGCTTGTGCAACCGCTGCTTGTGAAGCTTGAAGTTGATCCGATGTCGCTCCAGTTTTTATGAGAGTAAGTTGACTATTTGCAACATCAAGTGAAGAAATTGCTGATTGATATTGACTAGATGCCGCGGAAAGATTGCTAATTGCAAGATCAACTTCAGCTCTGGCCGTCGAAACAGCAGTTTTCCAAATCGTCAATGTGCTCTGACTTATTGTCACTGGTGTTAAATTATTTATCGCCAATGCAAGATTCTTCAAAAAAGTTTGAATGTAAGTCAAATTATCATTTGCTGTTTCAACGGCAGAATTAAGATCGGAATCAGTAGTTAAACTTTCGGAAGAAGTGCTCCAGGAATTAAGCATAGTTTCAATATCGGTTCTTTCCGCGACAATGTCATTGTTTAATTGGGGATCGGCTTGAAACTGCAAAGTAGGATTTTGAGTTCTTGGATTTGTAAACATAACATCTGTATAATTCCTGACTGCATCATCGGATTTATTATAGGAATCCTGTATTGAATTTACCAAACTATTCTCAGCATCAGAAATATCGCTTTCCGCTTTTTCCACTTGTGATTGATTTACAGCGATTTGTTGCGGAGTTGATCCATTTTGAAGAGATGATAAATTGGCCTCGGCTATTTGAAGACCTGCTTTTGCCTGCTCAACTGCAGCTGACAAATCCGCATTTGAAAGCGATGACAATTCCTCGCCTGCCGATACTTTGTCTCCAACTGCAACGTAAACATGAGCGACTTCTCCGCTCGATTCAAAAGAAAGATCTAAGTTTGAAAGGGGCACAACATTTCCCGTCTCACTGACTTCTTCTACAATGTCGTGTTTTTGAACCGTGACAAAATCGGTCGGAGAGTTTTGCTTTCTGCCAAGAATAACAAACAAAACTATTATAATAACAATAGCTATTAATATAGACCAGATTTTATGTTTCTGGACAAAATTTTTCAACTTGGAAAATATATTTTTCATAACTGACAGATATTATATCAGACTTTAATTATTTTAAAATGATAATTTAACTTGTCGGAGCGCCGGGATTTGAAACTTACAGTTTCAGTACCCTGATTGGCTCGCTTGTTCGTGATTACACTCCAAGCTCGGCTCAATCAGGCTTCAAATCCCTTTTGAAGCAATCCCATTGCTTCAAACACTCACAACAAAATTACTTCGTAATTTTGTCGGAGCGCCGGGATTTGAACCCGGAGTCACATGAACCCGAATCATGCATGTTACCGTTACACTACGCTCCGATATTTTTCTTGTGGTCACAAATAAAATTACTGACGTAATTTTTTCGCGACCTCGGCTCACCATTTTTGCCTTTGCTTCGCTAAACAAAAATATGGCTGCGCCTTCCACAAGATCATAAAATCTAAAGCAGTTTAGATTTTATGATCTTGTGGACCTAGGCAGAATCGGACTGCCGTCTCGTCAATGCGAATGACGCGTTCTACCACTGTACTATAGGCCCAATTTTATTGTGGTCCCGAATAAATTTCCTGACGGAAATTTTTCTTGACCATGACTTGCGGTTTTTGCCTTTCGCTTTGCTCAAACAAAAACATCGCTCCGTCTTCCACATAGTAGATAAAATCTGCAGTAGTGCAGATTTTATCTACTATGTGGACCACACCGGGATCGAACCGGTCGCCTCTTCCATGCCATGGAAACGCTCTACCAAATGAGCTAGCGGCCCTTTGCGCCAAGTGAGTATATTATAAAAAATCATAAAAATCAAAAATAGAATAATAAAAAAAATTATGTTATAAAGTAATCGTGCACGGGCGATTAGCTCAGTTGGTTAGAGCATACGATTCATTCACCCGAGAAAATTTTTGGACATTTAGCTCAGTTGGTTAGAGCATGCGATTCACATTCGCAAGGTCACAGGTTCGAATCCTGTAATGTCCACACATCATCGTCCAAAAACTTTAACGGGCAAGTTCGTAAGGTCACAAGTTCGATTCTTGTATCGCCCACAGACAAAAAACAAGATGAATATGAATACTTGCAATATTCAGCTGTTTTTGGCTGGGTGATACAAGAATCGAAAGATCGGAAGTAATTTTTTCAGCAGAAAAAATTACTGAGTCGTGGTCGCGAAAAATTTCGAGCAACCTAATTTTCTTGAGCGAAGCGATTAGAAAATGGGAGTACTCTTGTGGTAGACGGCGAGAAAATTATTTGTGACCGATTCTTGTATCGCCCACAAAAATATAAAAAGTCCAGTGATTCAAATATGGGCATTAAAAAGGCTTGGAAAAATATATTCTTTATGCTAATCTTTTATCCACTGGGCCTGTAGCTCATCTGGTAGAGCACCTCATTTGCAATGAGGGGGTAAGCGGTTCGAGTCCGCTCAGGTCCACACAATGATACATCCACATTTTTATTGCTCCAAGGCAAGAGTGATCACGTGATCTAAAAAGTTTGACAGAGAACATCCGGCTGCTTCTAAAGATTTTGGAAGCAGTGATTCTTTCGTAAGCCCCGGCAAAGTATTGACTTCAAGAATATAAACTCCCCTTTTCGGACTGACAATAAAATCCGATCTTGAATAATGACGAAGACCGAGAATTCTGTGCACCTCGACTGCCATATCTTGAATTGTCTTTTTTTCTTTTTCGGAAAAATTGCCTGGACATACTTCGCTCGACTTGCCAGAATATTTTGCATCATAACCGAAAAATTCGAAATCTTTCGGCTTGATTATTTCAACTGGAAAAAGAGGGTAAATCATTTGACCTCTGAAATTTTCAACAACTCCGCAAGTCGCTTCTTTCCCTTTTATGAATTCTTCCACGATTATCACATCAGAATATTTCAGGGCTTTTTCAATCGCTGGCATTATATCTTTCAGATTTTTAACCAAAGAAACGCCGATGGATGAACCGCTTCCTCCTGGCTTTACGATTGCAGGCATCGGAAATGTTTTGAAAATAGTTTTATCGATATCTTTGAGATTTTCTCCTTTTTTAATAACTTTATAAACCGGAGTTTTCAAGTCATCTTTTGCAAAAATATTTTTTGCCATGACTTTATTCATGCCGAGCGCCGACGCCAAAGCTTTTGATCCGGTATATTTCACGCCGAATTGATCCATAAGCTGTTGCACTTTTCCGTCTTCGCCATACTCGCCGTGCATTGCATTAAAAACGACATCAATATTTTTGAATAATTTTTCAGGAGATATTTTGACGCCATCCAAAAACCAAGATTTGTTTTTGTCCACAAAAACATCAAGCGGAATATATTTTTCCGGCAGATTTTCCAAGACATTTTTTCCCGACTTCATGGAGACTTCGCTTTCCGCTCCAGGACCGCCTCTTAAGACTGCAACTTTTATTCTTTGCATACTAAGGAGAATTATATCACTTCAATAGAAATTACAAAACAAAATTTTTGTTTCTTCTTTCTCTGTGATACTTGATAGCAAACCTGTGAGCTTCGCTATTCGCCAACAAGATTTCGCTTTCATATTTATGAATCAAATCTTCTCTGCCAGTAATCATTTTTGGCCTGTGTCTTTCGTCTTTTGTAACAGCTACAACAATAATATCTGGAACGCCGTATTGTTTAAGTGTTTTTTCAGCTATATTTTTTTGAGCAGTCGAACCGTCTACTACTATTATGTCAGGAAATTTCCATTCTTCATGATTCAATCTTCTTCGGAGCATTTCGCCGAGTCCAGCAACGTCATTTTGCACGCTTTCATTTATTTTAAATTTTCTGTATTCAGCTTTGTTCACCATTCCATTTTCAACAACAGTCATTACGCCGACAGTGTTTGTTCCGCTAATATGTGCAACATCATAAGCTTCAATCCTGAAAGCCTTTCCGGTTTTTTCCTCGATATTTTCTTCTTTAATAAGTGCGACATCTTGAATATGATTTAAAGCAAAAATAGTTTTCTTTATTTTGTCTGCCTTTTCAAATTCTTGATAATCAGCGTACGTTTCCATTTCTTTCTCGAGTTTTTCCATCAAATCAGTTTTTTTGCCTTCAAAAAATAATATTATATTTCTGATTACTTTTGCATAATCTTTTTTTGCTTCAACACCCGTAGTTTCCGGCGCCAAGCCGATTTCTTTGTAAAATTTATAGCCAGTTTTTTCATTTGAATAATTATCTAGAAATGGAAAAATCTTGCGAACGATTTTCAAAGCTTCTTTAAGCTGACTTCCATTTGTAAAAGGTCCAAATTTTTCTTTGATTGAATATTTTTCTTTGCCAATTTGATCAAGAACTCTTCCACGTTCTATCAAAACTTTTGGAAAATCTTCTTTCGTAATAATCACATAGTTGTAGCTTCTATCATCTTTTTCTTTCGTATTATATTTAGGCTGATGTTTTTTAATCAAATTTGATTCAAGTATCAAAGCCTCAAGAACTGAATCTGTTTTTATAAAATCAATATTGTCTGCCTGAAAAACCATATCAACAATAAGCGGACCGCGAGTCGCAATTAAATCATTTGAAAAATAACTTCTGACTCTATCTTTGAGCGAAGTCGCTTTTCCGATATATAAAATATCCTTATTTTTTTTAAATAAGTAAACGCCAGGTTCGGTTGGAAGATTATTTTTTTTGAGTTGTTGACTATCCATATTCAGTGTTATACCATGACAAACGGACGAACTCAAATAAAAAAAATAATAAGGAGGTGTTAAAAATGAATAAATGTAAATGTGGCGGAGAAATAAACAAAGAAGTATCCTTTTCGGGACAAATTTTTAACGATGCAGAAACATTCTCAAAACGCAAAGAAGCTTATGAGTGTGCAAAGTGTGGCAAATTGCACTGGGATGATGGAAGACCGATTATTATAAATGATCCGGTCTTTAAGGACCATGTAAAAGCATATTTATTTTCAATAGGCTGCGTGGACAAAACAAATCCGTGCGGTAATAATATTCTTGTCGTTTCAGTTAAAAAATTTCTTGGATTATTTCCTTATTACAAGAGAATAATCTAGATTTTTTACAAACTAAATCAAGGAGATGTTTTCTATGAGTAGATCATGGATATGCCCGAATAAAAAGTGTCAGGGAAAAATAAAAAGAAGGAAAATGATATGGTCATATTCTACAAGAAACATTTACAGATGCAATAAATGCAAAAAAACGTATACATATGATCCAAAAAATAAAAAATGGATTATGTATTAATAATTTCAAAAACCCGAGCCATACTCGGGTTTTTATTTGCTCTTTTTCAAAACCCTCTTCAAATATTTTCCAGTGTAACTTTTTTCATTCATCGCGACATCTTCCGGAGTTCCTTTTGCAATTATTTCCCCGCCTTTGTCTCCGCCTTCAGGACCGATATCGATAATATAATCTGAACTTTTTATCAAATCCATATTATGCTCAATGACAACGACAGTATTTCCTGCATCAACAAGCTTCTGCAAAATTTCTATAAGTTTTTTCACATCTTCATAGTGAAGTCCGATTGTCGGCTCATCCAAGAAATAAATTGTTTTGTGAAGTCCTGGCCTGTAAAGTTCCGAAGCGATTTTTACTCTTTGAGCTTCTCCGCCAGAAAGTGTTGTTGCAGATTGCCCAAGCTTCAGATAATCAAGTCCGACTTCGTTAAGACATTTTATCCTGTCGTAAACTGCCGGCAAATCCACAAAGAAATTCATAGCTTCCTCGACTGTCATATCCAGTATTTCATGAATATTTTTTCCTTTATATTTCACTTCCAAAGTTTCTTTCGTAAATCTTTTTCCGTGGCAGACATCGCAAGGCACATAAACAGTCGGCAAGAAATGCATCTCGCACTTCAATCGTTCCGTTTCCTTCGCAGTTTTCGCATCTTCCGCCTTTTACATTGAAAGAAAATCTGTTTGCTCCCCAGCCTCTTTCTTTTGCCATCGTCGTCATTGAAAACATATCGCGTATGAATGTCCAAGCTCCGGTATAAGTCGCCGGATTTGAGCGCGGAGTTCTTCCTATCGGCGACTGGTCAATCATGATTGTCCTCGCCAACATATTCCGAACCGGAAAAACTTTCGCAATTATAGTGTTTGCATTCGGCGGAATTTTCTTTCAAGTCTTGCCTGCAGATTTTTATACAAAATTTCATAAACAAAAGAAGATTTTCCGGAACCGGAAACTCCGGTGATCGTCACAAATTTGCCAAGCGGAACTTCCACATTCATATTTTTAATATTGAAAATTTTTCCGCCTCGTATTTTCAGTTTTCCTTTATCTTGATCTCGTCTCTTTTTCGGCAAATCAATTTTCTTGTCTCCGCGCAAATAATCCAGAGTCAGAGAACCGGATTCATTTTTCTTTGCAGTCAAAAGCTCGTCCAGATATCCTGAGACAACAACATTTCCTCCATGAACTCCGGCGCCCGGACCGATATCTACAATATAGTCCGAAGCGAACATCGTATCTTCATCGTGTTCAACAACAAGAATAGTATTTCCCAAATCTCGCAGATTCATAAAGTGTTTTTATGAGCTTGTCATTGTCTCTTTGATGCAGACCAATTGTCGGCTCATCAAGCACATAAAGTGCGCCGACAAGTCCAGATCCGAGCTGTGAAGCCAGACGAATTCTTTGCGCTTCTCCGCCAGAAAGAGTATTTGCTCTTCTATCAAGCGAAAGATATTCGATACCGACATTTGTCATGAATTGCAAGCCGGGAATCAATTTCTTTCAAAATTACTCTTGAAATTTCCTGTTCGCTTTCAGTAAATTTCATTTCTTCAAAAAATTTTTTGGAATCGGTGATAGATTTTGCGGTATATTCAACAATATTTATTCCTCCGATAAGCACATGAAGCGCTTCGTCGCGAGTCTTGCGCCGTGGCAGGTTTCGCATGGTTCATCCGTCAAAAAATCTTTCGTTCCGAGTCCATGGCAAGCTCGCAAGCTCCGTAAGGCGAATTGAAAGAAAAAAGCCGCGGCTCGATTTCAGGATAAGAATATCCGTCGTAAGGGCACATGAATTTCACGGAAATCATTTTTGTTTCCTCCGGAGTTTCAACTTTCAAAAGTCCTTTTGATTCCTCAATGGCTTTTTCAACCGCATCAGAAAGTGAACGTACACTATATAGCTTTCGTGTTTATCATTCCTTTGCTTGTCATTCCCGTGCAGACGCAATCCAGGTTCTTTTATCCGGTGCTTCGGTGGACGACTCTTTCGTCTTTTGAATTCGCTTATATAAAATTCATCGACAAGCACATCAATATCATGCTTTTTATTTTTTGAGAGAATTATTTGGTTCCTGAGTTTTTTCAGCTCTCCGTCGACTTTCACCTCCTCATATCCTTTTTCAAGTAAATCATAAAGAAGCTGATAATATTCTCCTTTTCTTCCGACAACAACCGGAGAAAATATTTTTATCTTGTCCGCATTCACTTCCACGCCCAGAATTTCTTTCGGATTTTTCGCCGGTTTCAAATGCGTGACAGTATGAATAATCGTTTCCAAAATTTCTTCTTTTGAAAGTTTTTTGATTTCTCTTCCGCAGACAAGACAATGCGGTTTGCCAATTCTTGCATAAAGAATTCTCAAATAATCATAAATTTCCGTGATGGTCGCCACGGTTGAACGCGGATTGTTTGAACGGGATTTTTGGTCAATCGCGATAGCTGGAGAAAGTCCGACAATCTCATCCACATCCGGCTTCTGCATTTGGTGAAAAAATTGTCTTGCATATGAAGAAAGCGATTCCACATATCTTCTCTGACCTTCGGCAAAAATCGTATCAAAAGCAAAAGACGACTTTCCGGATCCGGAAATTCCCGTGATGGCAATCATTTTATTTCTGGGCATCTCAACATTTATATTTTTCAAGTTGTGAGTTCTAGCTCCTTTTACTATGATTTTGCCGGCTTTTTCGTCAAAAATTGTTTTGCCTGCCCCGTGTGAATTTTCACTTTGTTTTGATTTATTCATGATATTGATTTTTATTATTTATATAAGGCTAAAAATAAGGTTATTCTTTAAAAATTCTTTACGGGGTTTGATTCCTTATCCATATTTATATACCCGAAAAAATTTTGGCTGACGCATTAAGCTAAATGCTTAATGCCCGTAAAATCTTTGATTTTACATCAGCCAAAACTTTAACGGGTAAAACTTAAATTGCCCCCTGGTTTGTCCATAGGGGTTAACACGGAGCATTCTACTCTTAGTTATTTGTTTTGGCAAATTTTTACCACATTTAAAGAGAAAAATCATATAAAAATCCAGCTAAAAAAATAAGCTCGCAAAAAATTAATTTTTTTGCGAGCTTATATAATTTATAATCTTCTTCTTCCAACATGCCATCCTCCGCAAAACTTGCACGGATAAAAATGACATTGCTTGTTCTGGTCTTTTCCGTTTAATCTCAAACCCCGGACATGAAGAAAAGCTGCTTCCTTGCTTTTATGCCGTATCTTTCCTTCACAGCTTCTCCGGCGAATTCTCCGTTTGCTCGCCATTTTTTTCACCTCCTCTTCTCAAATTTAATCCAAAAAAAACTATACTCCAAATTTTATATTTTTACAAATAATAAAAAAACCGCCAGTCACTAATGACTTTGCGGTTGTATTTCTTTTATGATTTCTTTTTTCTCGCGGCAAGTAAAGCTCTTGCCACGACTATCATTTCCCTCCTTTGTTTTTTCCCGCTTATCCTGAATAGCTCGCGCCATTCGCGATAAGCAGGAGTTTTTTCAATCTCAGGTTTTTTCTTCCTTTTTTTCTCAGGCATAAAAACCTCCTTTTTTTTGTTCGTTCGAAAGCTATTATATAGTATAAAACAAATCTTGTCAAGTAAAAATCACCGCTTTAAACGGTGATCTTTACTTGATATTTTTATAAAGAAATTATTTTATTATTTCAGCAACAGCATCAACGATTTCATCAAGCGAAAGAATTGCTTTTACCAAGAATTTTTTTGCTCCGAGTGAAACGCCTTTTTCAACATCATTTTTCTGGCCGAGGTTTGAAAGAATTATTATCGGAGTTCCTGCTATTTTTGGATCGGCATTTATAGCT
This sequence comes from uncultured bacterium, assembly GCA_963798465.1. Classification (GTDB taxonomy): domain Bacteria; phylum Patescibacteriota; class Minisyncoccia; order Phycocordibacterales; family GWA1-40-21; genus Bog-1340. Next base: position 593,745 of record CAWCTC010000001.1, read on the forward strand.
TCCATGACTTCAAAACCACCAACTTTCGGCAACATAAGATCAAGAAGTATCAAATCAAACTTTGGATTTGCTTTTACCATTTTTATTGCTTCCTCTCCATCAGCAGCGCGCATCATCGTGGCATTGCTTTCCATGAGTTTTTTGGACAAGAGTTCGCTTAGGAAATTATCATCTTCCACGAGCAATATTTTTTTACCTGCAAAGTTTGCCATTGTTTTTGATTTATTTTTAACTGCCTATAATAATACCAAATCCTGCCTATTAGTCCACAGGCAATTTCACCTCCACCATAGTTCCTTTATTCAATTCAGATTCTATTTTTATGCTTCCCTTGTGCATTTCAATGATTTTTCTTGTAGCAAATAAGCCAAGTCCGTTTTGTGTCTGGTCTAGCTCCTTTGCATTTTTGCCTCTATAAAATTGCTCAAACATATGTTTCAAGTCGTCTCTTTCTATTCCGATACCATTGTCCTGCAAAACCAGCTTAGCCATATTTCCTTCTTCAGACAGAGTGACAGTCACTGTGCCGTTTGGAGAATATCTGAAAGCATTATCAAAAATGTTTGTAAGCGCCAAATCTAAAAGTTTTTTATCTCCAAAAATAGTAACTGGGTCGCATTCTCTATCATATTGAAGATTTATATTTTTCTCTTTTATCAAATAGTCCAAATCTTTCAAGATTCCCTCTATAATGACGCAAACATTTATTTTTTCTTTTCTTAAATTAGCAAAACGCTCATTGGAATCCATTTCAGCGGCTTTCAATATTTCACCAATAGTATTTAGTGCTTCAATTATTTTATTATAGCTTTCATTCAAAACATCTCTATCTTTGCATTCCTTATTTTTCAAAGCCATGTCCAAACCCCATCTTGCCCCGCTAAGCGGTGTGCGAAGTTTATGAACAAGAGCCAAAATATAAGTCTCTTTAAATGGACTTGAGTCTGTTTTCCTTGCCCGGCTTGAATTTCCATTCTGTCCAAATATTGAAAAAAAGTTCATAGATAAATTATATATAAGTTTTAAAATGATAGCTACTCTTGGAAATTCTTTGCGGGGTTTTTGAAGATGTCTAAAAATGACATGGTTTATCCGAGAAAATTTTTGCCAATAAAAATTGTTTGTGTCGACTTCATAAGTACTTAAATTATAACATAACTAGATAAAATTGTGAGTTTGCTCAAATATGCAAATTTTTAACAAACATTGGCAAAAACTTTAACGGATTAATTATAACATAGAGAAAATAAGTATATTATGAAAATGGTATTTCCTTTTTATCCATTGTTATAAATGACTCTTTGAAGATTTTTTTATAAGTTTTCCTAAATAAAACTGTTTTTCTGAACTCTTTGAAAAGTGGCCAATCTTTTTTGTATGCATCTTTCATATCCTTTGTTGGACCAATTTTAAGCATCATTTTAACTGCCTCTTTTAAATCATCTTTTATAATGGCTACTGCAAGTTTTAATTCATCATCCTCTGCTGACCAATCGCGACTATTTATAAGGTCAATAGCCATTTTTTCGGATTTTCCAAATTTCATTGATAATGCCCTGTTAATAATAAACATGAGTTTAAATTTTTCTGAGGAAACTTTTTCAAGTTTATCTGAAAAATCTAAAAGCCTTCCAGCAGATAAATTATTATCGTTGTTTAATAAATCTGCTGTCATATTTAATAAGTAAGTATCTGCATCCTCAATTTTATTTTCTTCCAGTTTTCTCCACAATGCTTGACTCAATTCAATTCCAATACAGAGACACAAATAACAAGAATCCAAAAAATAACCGGGTGTTAGTTCAAGTTTATAACCAACTTTGATTTTTTTACTCAGTGGAATATTATTCTTTCTACATATATTTATGTATTGTTTAGTCACAATACCATCGGAATGAACAAAAAGATTTCTTCTTTCAGTTAGCTCTGTAAACTTTTTAATACCGATTTCATTAAAGTTACATTTAATTTTCAATTTTTCTTCTAACCAATCAAAACATTTTTTTCTTCCATCATACAATAACTGTTCAATTTCTTTATTTACTAGATATTGTCTGACCTCGGTTATACTTGTAAGCTCTAAGACCTCTGAGGTGCTTATTTTTTTCTCTGTATTATTTAATAAAAAATTATTTTTTTCAAAAACAATATTTAGTAATCCTCTTAGATGATTATCAAAATAACTGACCAAAGAAATGAAAAGACCTCTTGGTACTGCGCGTATTGCTAATGAACTATTTCTGACTTTCTTTTCTAAATTCTCCAGAGTTTCCCAATCTTTAATTTTGACTAAATATTCATTCGCAAATTTCTTTTTGGTCTTTGCAGACAAAAAATTGTCCAAATTATTTTTACCATGTTTAAATTCTTTAATAAGAGGCGCCATTATTAAAGGCAATGAAAATATTAAACAATCTATATTATATTTGAAATTCTCAGTAGCCAACTCAAAAGTTGATATCTTTATTTCTTTTTTTTTATTTTTCTTATTATCAGTCATGTTGAATATTATATAATTATTTTTTCTTTTCCACCCTCTCCTTCAAAACCTTAATCTCATCTCTCAATATCGCCGCGGTTTCAAAATCCAAAATCTTCACCGCTGCGTTCATTTGAATTTCTTTTTGTTTTATCAGCTTCATTGGGCTCTTTTTCATCATTTCCTCATCAATTCGAACAAGCTCTTTCACGGCTTTGTCATGATCGCTTCTCATATGGTCTGTGATATCGTGAATCTTTTTGATAATCGTTTTTGGAGTAATGCCGTGCTTTGTATTGTAAGCAATTTGTTTTTCTCTTCTTCTATTTGTCTCACCTATCGCTCGTTCCATTGAGCCGGTAATACTGTCAGCATAAAGCACCACGCGTCCGAGCAACATTTCTCGCCGCACGTCCGATGGTCTGAATAAGCGAAGTATCGCTGAACGCAAAAATCCTTCCTTGTCCGCATCAAGAATTCCGATAAATTCAACTTCCGGCAAATCCAAACCTTCTCGCAAAAGGTTTACTCCGACAAGACAATCAAACTTCCCTTTTCTGAAAGTTCGTAAGAATATCTATTCTGTCTATTGTTTTTATTTCGCTGTGCAAATATTCTGCTTTCACACCTTTTTCTTTCAAATATTCGCTCAAATCTTCCGCCATCTTTTTTGTGAGAGTTGTGGCAATGACTCTTCCGCCGTTTTTCACAACTTTTTCTGTTTCTTCTATAAAATCAAAAACTTGAGATTTATTTTTTCCTTTTACTTCGGTAATCGGCTTTACTTCCACAATCGGATCAATCAAGACCAGTCGGACGGATAATTTGCTCCACAATTTTCTCTGAATTTTCTTTTTCATAATCTCCCGGCGTGGCTGTAGTATAAATAATTTGATTTACTCTTTCTTCAAATTCATCAAACTTCAAAGGTCTGTTGTCTTTTGCTGATGGAAGACGAAAACCATAGTCAATCAAAGTCTTTTTTCTTGAAGCATCGCCGGCATACATTCCTCTTATCTGAGAAATAGTGACGTGTGATTCATCTATAATAGTCAGAAAGTCTGGAGTTCCATCTTCTTTCTTTGGAAAATATTCCAGAAAGTATCTGGTGCTTCGCCCGGTGCTTTGCCGGAAAAATGTCTTGAATAATTTTCAATTCCATTGCAATAGCCGACTTCTCTTATGAGCGACAAATCGTAAGTTGTTCTTCTTCGAAGTCTTTCTGCTTCAAGATTCTTTCCCAGCTTTTTTTAATTCTTCAAGTCTGTTCTTCAAGCTCAGCTTTTATACTTTTGAAAGCTCTTTCTTGCTGTTCTTTGTCTGTAATAAAATGTTTTGCAGGAAAAATAAAAGTTGATTGTATTTCATCTTCAACAAGTTTTCGAGAAACTGAATCAATTCTTGAAATTTTCTTTATTCTATCTTCAGCAAAATCTAAGCGAATCAAAATCTTTTCATTTACCGGCATGACTTCAATAGAATTTCCAATAGCACGAAAAGTTCCCGGCTTTATATCGGAATTTGTTCTTTCAAAATGAACATTGATAAGTTTTTTTATAAGGTCTTGCCTCGTAGTTTTTTCTCCAACTTTCAATTTTAATATTTACTTTTTCATATTCTTCTGGTGAACCCAAACCGTAAATACAAGAAACCGATGCGACAATAATCACATCTTTTCTCGTAAGAAGTGCTTGCGTGGAAGCATGGCGAAGTCTGTCTATCTCTTCATTTATCATCGCTTCCTTTTCAATATAAGTATCGGTGACGGCATATAAGCTTCCGGCTGATAGTAGTCGTAATAAGAAACAAAATAATGCACGGCATTGTCTGGGAAAAATTCTTTGTACTCTTGTGCGAGCTGAGCTGCGAGAGTTTTGTTGTGAGCGATGACAAGCGTCGGCTTTTGAATTTTTTCAATAACATTTGCAACCGTAAAAGTCTTTCCGGAGCCAGTAACGCCAAAAAGAGTCTGCTTTTTCAAGACCTTTTTCTAACCCCGCAACCAACTCTTTAATTGCATTCGGTTGATCCCCCGCTGGCTTATATTCTGCTTTGATTTTGAATTTTGACATATTAGAACACTAAAATAGCACAAAAAACACTTTTTGACATATCTCTGCTCTCGCAAGGATAGTCTTTTCTAGTTACATAGCCAATTTTTGTATTCCTCAAACTCTTTAGTTTGATCTTTATTTAAAAAATCACCATCAAGGTCGCGAAATTTTTTGTCTATGACAACAACGCCTTTAGTACGAATAGAACATAATATGTGATCAATAAACAGATTAGTTTTATCAATAAAACTATCTATATCAATTTTTTGTGCTTCTTTGTTAAGTTTTTTTGAATCTTTGTCTAGATGTACAATAAGTTTATTTACCTGATCCTCAAATTTATCTTTCCATTCGGTAAATAAAATTTTGTGCTCTTTTTCCAATTCATGATTTTTAACATAATTTAATAAATATGTTATTTTGTATGACCTCTCATCTGATTCAAAAAATTTTCTAAAATCAATCAACTGACCGCGAGTATAGTCCGTTATATAATAAGAGATAAATGCATTATTATATACTGCATCTTTGGTATCTTTGCCTACCAAATTCTTTTCAAACAATCTAAAAAGTGCCCTTCTTCTTAAAATAATAATCATCAACTCATGGAATACGCTAATATATTCTTGTATCTTTTTTGATTCTTCCATTATATTTTAAGCACATCCAGGACCACAATATCCAGATGATATGCGAATACCTCCTGTTGCAGAACCCGTAACCGGAACTAAATTATCTGAACTGTCATAAACTTGTATGTCAGACGAATTGATACTTGAGGAAATAGAAAACGGTGAATCATCTTTTGAATATATTAAATGTGTTCCTACCGTGTCAACTTTAACAGTAAACTGGCTAGGAATATTTGCCCCAAAGTTAGCGCCAGTTGTGTTGTCGGGAATAAGAAAAGTTGCAGTATTGCCTGATACTAAAGCGCTAGAGATTGGAGTTGTGTTTCCTTGATACAAATATGCATTAGTAATTTGGGCTGTACCACTTACATTTTGGGCTGTACCGCTTACATTAAAGTGAACAGTTAAACTATGAAGGTGTAAGGTGTCGTTCTGGCCTCTAACATCAAATATAATTACTGGAATCATTGTTACAATACCTGAAGCAGAAGAGGGATTTTTTAAATCAGTATATATTGATGCTGTCGCTGAACTTGTTGTCTCTAACGGTTTACTGATTGTATTTTGATTAGCTTGTCCCTGTGCTATTTGTGCTGCTTGTTTATCTAACGCAGATTTAACTGCTGCGTCAATTTTTGATTGGGCATCCTCATTTTGTTGCTGAACAATTTTAGCATCTTCATCCGACTTAGCTTTAATAATGGCTTTTACCTGAGCATCAACTTTGGCTTTTATAATTGTGTCCATATCAACCGTGCTTGTTGCTTTAGCGATTGTTGATGTGGCAACAGTTGAAGTTGCAACTTTAATTACTTCTGTTTTTATTGGTTTATGAAATACGGACCAAGAAAAAGGATTCCACCAAGAAGCAAATGCTAGGTTTGGCAAAATTAAAGAAATAAGCAAAAGAGATAAAACTAATTTATGTATTTTTTTCACAAAAGTGATTATACCACAAATCATATAGGAAGTCTAAATATATTTTTCCAAAAATTCTTTTTTAAACTCCTCAAAATTATCATCAAAAATTGACTGTCGATTTTCTTTACCAAATTAACAATAAAATAAATATTATGAATTGATGCCAAAGTTCCACCGAGCATTTCTTTTCCATGAAAAAGATGTGCGATATAAGCTTTCGTATAATTTTTGCAAGTATAGCAACCGCAATCCTTCATCTATTGGTGTAAGATTTTCTCTGTATTCCGTATTTGTAATATGAATTTTTCCGTCTTTGTGTATATAAAGTTCCATTTCTTCCAAGTCGTGTCGGCAAAACACAGTCAAAAAGATCCACGCCATTTTCAATTCCCATAAATAAATCTTCCGGCTCACCTATTCCAAGAAGATGACGAGGTTTTTCTTCAGGAAGAATTTCATTCACCCATTTCACTGCGGTAGACATATCTTCCTTTGCGAATGAACCACCGATTCCAAATCCATCAAACTTTTTTCCATCAACTTCCATTTCAGAAATAATTTTTGCAGATTTTTTTCTAAGCGATTCTTCCCTTCCACCTTGAACAATTCCAAAAAGTGCAATTTTGTTTTCTTTATTTAATTTATTATGTTCTTCCAAACTTCTTTTCGCCCAAGAATGAGTTCTATCAAGCGCTTCTTCCTGATATTTCAAATCTTCCGCTGGCGAAGTGCATTCATCAAAAGCAAAAATCATATCAGCACCGAGATTGTGTTGAATCTGAATAGATTTTTCCGGAGTAATATAATGAACTGAGCCATCAAGATGTGAAGTGAAAGAAACTCCATCTTGACCAATCTTTGCAAGACGAGGCGCAGCAGTGTCATCAAATCTTTCTGGAATTAAAAGTGAAGGATCTGTAATCTGAATTACTTTTGAAATATTTTTTCCATAAGCGGCACCGAGTGAGAAAACTTGAAACCGCCGGAATCAGTCATTGTCGGACCATGCCAGTTCATCATTTTATTTATTCCTCCCATTTTCTTTACTGTCTCATCTCCCGGCTGAAGATATAAGTGATAAGTATTTCCGAGCACAACTTGAGCTCCAGCATCGCGGACTTGCTCAGGATTCACAGACTTTACTGTGCCTTTAGTTCCAACCACGACAAAAGCCGGAGTTTCTATTATTCCATGAGGTGTTTCTATTGTTCCAGCCCTGCCGAGCTTTCCGATCAATTTCTTTTCTATTTTGAATTTCACAAGGTTAATATAACACAAAATTACTAGTTAGTAATAATAGTTTGTGTGTCTTTGCGAGCGAAGCGAAGCAATCTAGGTTTGATACATTAATTCTGGATTGCTTTACCACAAGAGTACTTCAATTTTCTAATCGCTTCGCTCAAGAAAATTTGGTCGCGCTTCGCTCGCAAAGACATAAATGATATAATCTAATCAATATGGAGCAAAAAAGAAAAACTGTCGGCTTAGTGCTTGGAAGCGGAAGCGACCGCGGAATGGCACATATTGGAGTTATAAAAACTCTGATTAAAAATAATATTCCGATTGATTATATTTCCGGCACAAGTATCGGCGCCGTTATCGGAGCATATTACGCGCTTCACGGTGAAGTCGATATTCTTGAGGACACTTTCAAGCGTATCATGTCTCGCCCGTGGTATCTGCTCGATTTCGATTTCAAAAAACCGAATTTTCTTTCAAACAGAAATATTTATAATCTGTTAAAATTTAATTTCTACAACGACAAAACTTTTTCTGACACAAAAATACCTCTTCGAATAAATGCCACGGATGTAGACTCCGGCAGCCAATATGTTTTCAAAGACGGAAAAATCATAGACGCCGTCATGTCTTCAATGTCGCTTCCGGGAATATTGCCACCGTATGAAATAGGAGAAAAACATTTGGTTGATGGCGGACTATCAGATGCAATTCCTGCAGATTTACTTTCTGAATTTAAACCGGATATAATAATAGCTGTAGACCTATATAATACAAAAATAGAACCTCTTTCAAAATATAATATGAGCACAGTATTGAACAGAGTTTATCAGATATATATTTCAAAACTTTCAGAATTCAGCAAGCAGAATTTCTGCAGAAACTGCGAGAATTACATCATCATAAATCCAGATACAAAAGAAAATCTGACAAGCCTGACTTTCAAAAATATAGATAAAAATGTCAAAATCGGGACTGAAGAAACAGAAAAGCATATTGAGGAAATTAAAAAACTGTGCGCCTAAAATTAAATACAAAAAAGGGCGGCACCTTCGGTGCCGCCCTTTTTTGTATTAATTTTAATTACTATTTTTTACACTAAGCAAATCAATCTTAAAAATCAAAGTTGAACTTGCTGGAATAGGACCATAATCCGTAAATCCATATCCAAGTGCTGGAGGAATTATAAGAATTCTTTCTCCTCCGACTTTCATACCTTCGACTCCGATATCCCAGCCTTTGATAACATTTCCTGCTCCGAGTGTAAATGTAAATGGAGCTTTACCGACAGTGCTGTCAAATTCCTGATCGTTTGATGCAAGAACTCCGGTATAATTTACGGTAACTTCACTTCCTGCTACAGCTGTTGTTCCTGTTCCGACGACAGTATCTTGCGATTGAAGCTGATCTCCTGATGTTTGTTCTGGTTGCATTGTTGTTTGTGTACTTTGACTATTATTAGAATTTGTAAAAAGTCCGCTTACTAAGCTCGCACCGACCAGTACGCCAACGACGACGACTGCTATAGTAACGGCAATTGCTGTTTTTTTATTCATTTTTTTTATATTTTTATAAATGATTAATACTCGTACGATTATATCAATTTACAAAAATAAAGCCAATCATTTTTTTAGACTTTCCAAAATAATAAAACAAATGCTATAATCTGCACCACATATGAATTCAAAAAAAACTAGCCAAAATTCAGACGACGTGCTTTCTAGAAAAAATATCGAGGAAATTGTCAGCAGGAGGGAAAAAATATCAAATGAAGAATTTGATAAAGGTTATAAGCTGATTGAAAAATATCCGAGATCTGTAAGTATTCTTGGCTCTGCAAGATTTTCAGAGGACAATCAATATTACAAAAAAGCCAGAATCCTTGGATATAAAATAGCAAAAGAGCTCGGATATGCTGTAGTCACCGGCGGAGGTCCTGGAATAATGGAAGCTGCAAATAGAGGCGCATTCGAAGCAGGCGGAGCATCAATAGGATTCGGCATCAAGCTTCCAAAAGAACAAAGAGAAAACCAATATCTGACGGATCATGTCGATTTCGAATATTTCTTTTCCCGAAAAACCATTCTCTATTTTTCAGCCGAAGCATATGTTTACTTTCCAGGCGGTTTCGGAACTCTTGATGAGCTTTTTGAAATACTTACTTTGATACAGACAAAAAAAATAAGCAAAGCTCCAGTGATACTGGTAGGAAAAAGTTTCTGGACTCCGTTCCTGGAATTATTGAAACAAAAGCTTGCGATAGAAAACGATACAATAGATATGTCTGACACAGAAATATACAAGATAGTCGACTCTGAAGATGAAATGATAGAAATAATCAGAAAAGCTCCGTACAGAGAAGAATAGTTTTGCGTCGCATCTATATTACTTACGCGACTTTGTTTACTTATGAGCTGTACTCAGCGATTTAGTAAACAAGAAGTGCTCTTGTGGTGCGACGTGATTTCGCAAAATCAAAACAGCTGGATTTGAAAGCTCGGCTGTTTTTTTATTTTTGTATATTTTCCTTTTCTTTATTTATTCTTGCTTTGCGCATCTTATAAAAATGTTCTCCTATTCTTGTAACGATAAAACCTATAAAAATCCAAAAAATAATGGAAGTGGAATATCTGAAACCATTCAATTGTATCGCTATTTGAGCCGTATATCTCCTGGCAAAATAACCTATGAGTATTATTATCGGCGCGCATAGCATGTTTGCCAAAGAATTGAAAAATAAAAATGTCCTGTCTTTGACTTTCAAATATCCAGAAAATACTGGGCCGACAAATCTCATCAAAGGAATGCATCTGAAGACAAAAATAGTCACACCGATATTCTTTTCAAACCAAGCTCTATGCTTGCTTATAAATTTAATTTCAAGAACATCCTGTATGAATTTATCCACATACTTATCATTTTTTATCGTCAGTTTAAATACGATAAAATCACTTATTATGAAAGCTACAATTACAAGAATTATTGTAAAAATAAGATTTATATAGCCGGTGCTTGCAGCATAGCCGACTGTCAACAGCAAAACTTCTTCAGGAACAGGAATTATATATCCGGAAAAAATTGCCGCTATAAAAATTCCAAGATATGAAAAATGATGTATAAATACAAAAATCTGCTGTATCATGCTCTGCTATTCTAGCACATCTTTAGAAATTATCTTAAAAACATTTAACATGCTATAGTCATTAATATTATGGAGGAAGAAAACAGCAAAAAAACCCGCACAGCTTTTTTTAAAATATGATAGCAACGATGAATATAAGACTTTTATAAGATAACACGCATAAATTTTAAATTTAAAACATTATGGAAAATCTGGACGGACGAGTAAGAATAAACAAATATCTGGCAATGCAAGGCATCTCCACAAGAAGAGAAGCCGATAAGATTATTCTTGCCGGAAAAGTTACAATTAACGGCAGAAAAGCAGTCCTCGGCGACAAAGTTGGAAATGGAGACAAAGTTGAAATTACAAAAAAAATTAAAAATAATTTTTCCTACTACGCCTATTACAAGCCGAGAGGAATCATCACTCATTCTCCGCAGAAAGGAGAAAAAGATATTGCTTCATCAATAAGTTTGAAAGGCGTTTTTCCTATTGGAAGACTCGATAAAGATTCCGAGGGATTGATTATTCTCACAGATGACGGAAGGATTACTGACAGGCTTCTAAATCCAAAATACGAGCATGAAAAAGAATATCTTGTAAAAACCAGAGTTCCGATAAAACTTTCCCATTTATCAATAATGGAAAGAGGAATGGATTTGGAAGGAATAAAAACTAAGCCATGCAAAACAAAATTCATAAATGAAAATACATTTTCGATTACAATTTCTGAAGGCCAAAAACATCAGATCAGAAGAATGTGCGACGCACTCACTTTGCCTATCGAATCCTTGAAAAGAGTCAGAATTATGAATATAAAATTGGGCAATCTAAAACCGAATGCGCACAGAAAAATCGATGATGATGAATTGAAAGAATTTTTGAAATCGCTTTCTCTTTAAAACGAAAAAAGGTTCCGCTTTCGCGAAACCCTTTGACTATTTCTTATGATGATGTCTTTGCGACTTCTCATAACCTTTGGCGACAAACTCCGACATCTTGTTGTAAGACTTGACGTATTCGGCTTGTTCGCTTTTTTTATTTTCTTCCTCGAGAAATTTAATCGCGTCCAATATTTCCTTGAGGTGTTCTTTAGTGCCGTTTTGCTTTGCTGAATCCATAGCTTCTTTGACAGCCAGCTTGGCATACTCCACCTGTTTGCTCATAAGCGGAGTGTAAATTATCTCTATCTTCGGAAGAAAACTGCGTATTTTAGTCATCATAAAAATTCACACTTTCCGCAGATTCTATCTGCATAATTTTGTAATCAATATGATTACTTTTCGTCCGAAATACATACTAACATTGCATTAAAAAAAATCAATGTTTTACCAAAAAATAAATTACTAAAACAAAAATCGGCACGACAAACTGGAATAATATTCCCCAGAATTTTTCATTTTTAACTTTTATAAGTGCGTGCAATCTATCATGAATTTTTTGAAAAAATGTCCACGGCTGGCATTTGAATTTATAATATAAAAATTGGAAAAAATCCGGCATCAGTCCTCCGGCTATGCCGACGAGAGTCAATATCAAGCTTTGCTTGTTTCTGACAAAAATCAAAAAGCATAAAAAAATCGCAAAAATAAAATCAGCGGCGATTAAAAGCAGATGCAAAGCCGATTTTGTTTCTTTAAAAATTGATTTTACGGTTTTATTCTTGGTATCTAAAAAACCGCTTATATCATAATCCGTGTGAGGCAACATATCCAAAACATAATGACTTGCAAATGCCAATCCGAAACCTAAAGCCGGATCATTGGGAAAAAGATTTGCCAGGGCGGCGCCAACAATTGCATGAGGTGTCAAAATCATTGCGTTTGTATGCAAGAATTAAAAGCTGTGACTTCTGCATTATATTGCGCAACTAATATTTTTATTTCAGTGGCCAGATTATTATAAAGTGTCGCAGTAGCATTTTTTTCTGCAACATCGGCATTGTAATCCTGAGTGTCTGTTGAAGGAAGTGCTGAAATTTTTGCATCCAAATTATTTATCGTCGTCATAAGGCTGTTTGCGGAAATTTTATATTGGCTAACTTTTGCCGCTATCGTAGCGTCGGGCTCCGTGCAATCAGACAACGGCTTTCCAAAAATTTGCGCCGCTATCCAAACACTTTGGCCTTGATAAGTTCCCTGTTCCGCATCGACTCCGATTTCCGTATAATTCTTGTCGAGAATATTCGCTCTGTGTCCCGGACTGTTCATCCATGCAGTCAGAAGTCCCTGCGAGCTTCCAAAATTTCCAAGAGCAATATTTTCTCCGATGGTTATATAACCGTAGCCATTTGTCGCAGCTTCTTTTGAAACATCGTCTCCTGTAGGAGAAATGTGCGCAAAATATTGTTTTGAAAACATATCTTTAACTCTTATGACAGCAATATTGCTTAAAGTATTATTTTTTTGAAGATTAACAAGCGTCGAATCATTTTCTTCTCTTTCCTGATTCGTCAGATAAATTATTTCATCGCTATTCAAATCAGTTCCGGTAATATTCGGGTTCGGAACATTAGTATTTGATGGAGAAGTATTTACGGAAGAAGTCGTACTTGGCGTTTCAACATTAGATACAACGGAATTGCTATTCAAAGTCTGAACTGGCTCTTGAACTATTTTTACTGTTGATGAAGCGCTTGGAATCGTATAAGAGGTACAAACTTGCTTTCCCAAATTTGTTCTGAATTCTCCAGCTTTCCATTCACCGGTGGAAATTGACAAAATATACTGTTTGCAGAAATCGCTTTTTACTTGAGCAATTATATTGTTATTTATGAAATTGAAAATGTTCGAAATACTGTCGGTCAAAGTCTGAGCTTTTGCTACATTGCAAAATAAGGTCGCTGACAGAAAAACAAGCGATGCTATCAATAGTTTTCTGGTGCTTGCCCTGTGCGAATTTTTACATTGTTTTAAATTTAACATGATATTTATTCATTAAATACATGACAAACCTATTTTACATCATTTTTTAACAAATTCATTACGGGGTTTTTATTCAAAAACATCATAATGCATATTATACAACATAAACGAAAAACGCACTACAGAAACGCATTTTTGCTCACATTTTTTTTATTTCCAAAAATATGCACAGATTTACCCGAGAAAATTTTTGTTGATGAAAAAATTATGTATAATTTTTCAGCATTATACTAAGATATATACTGCGTTAACAAAAACTTTAACGGGTGATATAATTGGACCATGAAATTTTTATCGTCTTTTCTCGGCTTCTTGAAATGGCATTATGGCAAAGCCTTAATTTCAATTTTTTCATTTTGGAAAAATATTCTTATTTTCCTGTTTAATTTTTTCTCAATAAAAAGTTTAATCGGCAATTTTTTCACTCCATGGAAAAGACTCGCCGACAGCTATCCGAAGCATTTTGATCTTGGAGTTTATTTCTCGACTTTCATCGTTAATATCCTGATGAGAATTGTTGGAATAATTTTGAGAACAATACTACTTGCTATCGGAATTACAACTTGCGCCATTTATATTATTCTTTTACCTTTTACACTTTTGATATGGCTCATATTACCTCCATTTATTGCCGGACTTATCATATACGGACTTATACTTTTAATTTTTTCATAAAATACTTGTCCCGTTATAAATAACGAGATGAATCAAACAGTAAATTAAATCAAAATAAAAAATATGACAAAAATTATTTCACTAAATATTATAAGCCTTAAAATTTTATAACTGGGATGACAATCACACAATTTTTAAAACAAAGTTCCATATATAATGTCCTTGCGGTTGAATCTTTATATTCTGAAAAATTCAGGAAAAATTTATCATTTATTTCAAAAATAATTATTTTTATTGTTGGTATTGCAATATTGCTCATATATTTTACAAAACATTCCGATTCATATAGCAGCATAATATCAAAAGGTATCGGCCTAATTCTTGTTTGTGCAGGAATATATTTATGGTCTCATCTCACAAGCTATTATTTGGCCTCAACATATTATTTTGAAAAAGTTACAAAAAATAAATACAGCAAGGATGAACTTTACACTTTTTCCGCAGGAAGAATTCTTTATGCTGGAAGAAAAACAGATATTCTACACGGATTTTTTGATTCTGATATTGGCAGGCTAATCCTTATCAGGCTTGGAATAAGTCCGAAAGACTCAAAATCTTTTTATAAAAATGAAAAGATAAATCCAGAAAAGGATATGCCTAAACCGGAAGATGAGATTTTGAAAGTAAAAGATATCGTAAAATATCTTTATACTAAGCCGGAATTCGCCAAATTCTTAAATGATAAAGGAATTACTGACAAAGAACTTTTCGGCGCTGTCGAATGGGTAATTTATGAAATTGAAACTGCAGAATATAATTCGCAGTGGTGGAGACCGGAATTTTTGGCAAAAACAAAAGGCATCGCTGATGATTGGTCTTTCGGAAAAACTTTTGTTCTAGATAGATACAGCAGAAATTTAATAAACGACAATGAAGTTGATTCAGAAGCATTATCATTTTCAAATCGTGATGCCGAAGTGAGCCAAATTGAAAATGCCCTTTCACAGTCCAATAGTGCAAATGCAATGCTTGTCGGCGAACCAGGGCAAGGAAAAATGCAGGTCATCTGGAGTATGTGCAGAAATATTAAAAGCAAAAATATTGCTGATGCTTTGGGGAAGAAAAAACCAACTTTGCTTATTGCAAATAATTTGGTTTCCATGTGTAAAGATAAAGATACTTTGGAAGATCAGCTTTCAAGAATATTTGTTGATGCAATAAAAGCCGGAAATATTATTTTAGTAATCGATAATTTTACAGAACTATTCAAGCATGCGGAAAGTTTGGGTGTTGATTTAATAAATCTTATAACTCCTTTCCTTTCCGGTTCAGCGATACAAATCGTCGCACTTGTGAACACTTCAGATTTCCACCAATATTTTGAAACGAATAAATCTTTGATGAATAATTTTGAAACTGTTTTAGTCAGGCCGCTCAATACCGATGAAATTATAAAAATAATTTATTCATCAGCCATTTCATCAGAAAACAATTACAAAATTTTCTTCACATATCAGGCAATCCAAGCTCTTGCAGAAAGTGCCGGCTATTATTTTTCAGGCGGAGTGACTTCAGATAAAGCGATGGATTTGCTTGATGAAATCGCGCCATGGGCAAAAAGAAAAGGATATAAAATTATCGGAAAAGATGAAGTTTTGGAATACATTCAGCAAAAAACAAATATTCCGACTGGTGGAAAATTGTCAGCGCAAGATAAAAATAAATTATTAAATCTTGAAAGCTCGCTCAAAAAAAGAGTTATCGGACAAGAAGACGCGCTTATCGCTGTATCCAATTCTTTGAAAAGATCCCAAACTGGCGTGAGAAATCCCAACAAGCCAATCGGCTCTTTCCTATTCCTCGGACCAACTGGTGTCGGAAAAACTGAAACGGCAAAAGCTCTAGCTTTCACATTTTTCGGAAGCGAAACAAATATGATGCGACTCGACATGTCCGAATATCAGACAGACGACGCGATGGAAAAACTCATCGGCTCGTTTGCTTCCGGCAAACCTGGAGTTTTTTCAAGCATGATTCGAGAAAAACAATACGGCGTAGTTTTGCTTGATGAATTTGAAAAAACAAACAAAGATGTTTTGAATCTTTTCTTGCAGATTCTCGATGAAGGAGTTTTCTCGGATATGTCCGGCGAAAAAGTTAATACAAGAAATATTATTTTCATCGCAACTTCAAATGCCGGTGCTGATAAAATCTTCGCGATGGTTGAAGCTGGCAAAAATCCAAAAGACGCACAGGAAGAAATTATTGCCGATATTGTAAGCAAAGGATTGTTCAAACCGGAGCTTATAAATCGTTTTGATGCGACCATTATTTACAAACCGCTTGAAAATGCCGACTTGCAGCAGATTGCAAAAATAATGCTCGGCAAGCTTGCAGACAGAATGAAAGAAAAAGGTTTGACTCTTCAAATTTCAGACGCACTTGTTGATTATGTCGTCAAAAATGGTTCAAACAAAGCCTTCGGCGCACGACCGATGAACAGATTCATCCAAGACAATGTCGAAGGAAATATCGCAAACTTAATTTTGAAAGATGAAGCGGTTTCTGGAAAAACAATTAGTTTCTCAGTTGATGGAAATAATTTGTCAGCTAAAGTTTCGTAAAAATGAAGAAAATAAAATTTTACGATACAACCCTAAGAGATGGTGAACAAGCTCCTGGGAACACAATGAATCCTGAAAATAAACTCTCTATAGCTAAGGAATTAGAAAAAATTGGTATAGATACTATTGAGGCTGGCTTCCCTGCTTCATCAAAAAAAGATTTCCAAGCTGTAAAATTAATCTCATCCACGATTAAAAAAACTACTATCTGTGCATTTTCAAGATGTAATAAAAATGATATTGATTTAGCAAATGAAAGTACAATCAATGCAAAAGATAGAATGATAATGCTATTTTTTGCGGTTTCAGATATACATCTTGATAAAAAATACAAAATATCTAGAACTGATGCACTAGATAAAATGAAAGATTCTATTAGATACGCACAAAAATATTTTAAAAAAGTGAGATTTGGCTTGGAAGATGCAACGCGGGCTGATCAAAAGTATTTAAGGAAAGTTATTAATCTTTTATTAAAAGAAAAAGTAAAATACATAGGAATTGGCGATACTGTTGGACATATAACCCCATTTGAAACTTACAATCTGGTAAAGAAAATTGTTAAACAGATAAATGGAAACTCAGAAATAGCTATTCATTGTCATAATGATTTAGGGATGGCAACAGCAAACACGCTTGCTGCCGTTTTTGCTGGTGCAGACGAAGTTGAAACAACAATCAATGGTATAGGTGAAAGAGCTGGAAATGCATCATTTGAGGAAGTTGTTATTTCTCTTTTTGTAAGAAAAGATTTTTTTAAACGAAGTTTGGGTGTTAAAATAAATAAAATCATGCACTTGTCAGAACATGTGTATGAAATAATCGGTAGAAAGGCTTATTTTGAAAAACCTATTGTTGGTATTAATGCTTTCAGACATGAATCAGGTATTCATATTGATGGTATCAAAAAATACACTTCAACTTATGAGATAATAAATCCACAAATTATCGGTAGAAAAAGAGAATTTGTTTCAGGTAGACATTCAGGTAAAGTGAATAAAACTAAATAGTACTTTTTAAATATTTCTGTCTTTTCTCCTCTGGAAACTTCTCTATCGCATATCGAAGCGTTGTTCGTGGCATTTTTTTATAATATTTTTGCAGGAATTTTTCTTCATCTTTTTGCGACATCTTTCCAACTTCACGAAGCATCCAACCGACAGCTTTGTGTATCAAATCATGTTTATCATTCATCAAAATCTCGGCAATTTTAAAAGTATCTTTATATTCGCCAGCTTTAATAAAAGTATAAGTTGAAACAATTGAAATCCTTTTCTCCCAAAGATTTTTTGATTTGGCAAATTTATATAAAATCGTTTTCGGCTTATTGAGCAGATATTTCCCAACTATTTTAGGAGCAGAAAGATCAACTAAATCCCAGTTATTTGCTTGTTGTGCATTTTTAATATAAAAATCAAAAATTTTCTTCTGTTCTAAATCATTTGCTTTGTTAAACTTTTCAACCAGTAAAAGAAGTGCACAAAGCCTTTCTTCATGAACTTTTGAATACAAAATTTCTTTAATTTCAGACAAAGGTAAATCCGAAAATTTTTTTGCAACTTTCCTAGTATTCGGAACAATTATTCCGAGAAAAATATCTCCTTCGCCGTATTGGCCCTTTCCAGTTTTAAAAAATCTCTGCAAAATATTTGCTTTTTCAAAATCAGAATAAAGGCTTAATTCCCTTTTTAAATCTTCAATCATAATCTTTTAGTTTTGCTGACAAACAAGCCAAAAACTCGTGTTGAATTCAAAAGTGGAATAAAATCCGTGAGAAAATTGTAAGCTGCAGCGCCTGTTGGCTGCAATATTCTTACAAAAACAAGCACAAGTCCAACGACGTTCGTAATTCCCCAAGTTATAAAATCCTCATTGGCAATTTCCATGACATATTTTGAAAGACTGATAAGATTTGGAATTTTTGAAAAATCATCTTTCATCAAAACAATATCCGCCGATTCTATCGCAGCATCGTAGCCGATTGCACCCATTGCAATGCCGATATCCGCAAGTGAAAGAGATGCAGCATCATTTATTCCATCGCCTACCATTATCGTCTTGTATTTATTGCTCAAAGTTTTTCTGATAAAATCCAATTTTTCCTCCGGCAGAAGATTTGCATGAAATTCCGTGAGTCCGACTTCGTCAGAAATTCTTTTTGCGACTTTTTCATTATCGCCCGTAAGCATGATTATTCTTTCCACGCCAAGTTTTTTCAATTCGTCCATGCCTTTTTTTATATTCGGTTTAAGCTCATCAGCAATGCTGAAAAAACCTTTAAGCTCTCCATCCAAAGATATCAATGTTGTATTAAAACCCTTGTCTTCTTCAAGAGAAATTTGCTTCATTATATCATCGGTCATTTTTATTCCATTGACTTGAAGATATGGCAAACTGCCAAGAATAATTTTTTCTCCGTTAAACACGGCAGAAATCCCCTGCCCGCTATGCTCTTCAAAAGAATCGGGAGTAACTGCACCTGTATCGGGTTCTTTGTCATTTTCGATATAAGTTACAATTGATTTTGAAATCGGATGGTCGGAAAGAATCGCCAATATTCCGGAATATTTCAAAATTTTTTGTTTGTCAGATTCATTGCAGACGATAGTATCGCAGACAAATTCTTCAACTTTCAATTTTCCTTTTGTAATAGTTCCGGTCTTATCTACAAACACAACTTTTACATCGCGCAATGCTTCGAGATAGCTCGCACCTTTTACAATTATTCCTCGCTTCGCGCAATAACTTATTGCTGTCAAAAAAGCCAAAGGCAAAGCGACAGCAATATCATCTGCACAAACGACAAGCAATATCGCAAGGACAAATAGAAGATTTCTTGTCACTAAATAAGCGATGATTGAGCCAATAAAAATTATTATCAAATACCATGTGGCAAATTTTTCAGCAGAAGTGTGAATATCCGGTTTGTCTAGCTGTGCTTCCTCGACGAGTTTGATAATTTTTTCCAACGTCGTGTCCGCTCCGGCTTTTATTGTTTCCAAAACCAAATTTCCCGAGACAACAAGAGTTGAGCTGAAAGCATCACTGTCTTTTACCTTCGTGACTGGCATTGATTCACCTGTAAGCGAAGATTCGTCGACAGTCGCTTCGCCAGAAATAACTTTTCCATCAACAGGAATCCTTTCTCCCAAATCCACAACAACAATGTCGCCGACTTTGACTTTTTTCGGATCAACTTCGATTATTTTTCCGTCAGCTTGTTTTATTTTTACTTTTTTCGGTTTTAATTTCATCAAGCTTTCGATATTTTTTCTGGCTCTAGCTTGATTATATGTAAGAAAAATTCTTGAAGAAGTAAGCATCAGATTTATGAAAACTGCCGACATCCACTGATGAGCTAAAAGAGAAAAAATTAAAGCAACCGCAGCCAAAAGATCCACTGTGACTTGTTTATTTAAAATCGCTTTGTAAGCGCTATAAACGACGGGAACTGTGCCTATGATTGCGAGTGCGATTAAAAAATATTTTTGGAACGGAAAAAGATTCCAATAGCTTATCGGAAGAATCAACAACAAACCTACGAGCAATATGTTATCAAAATTTATTATATTATAAAATTTTTTCATTTGTTTTGATAATTTTAATAGGATTATTATAGCATTTTTTAAGCATAAAAAAGGGCGGCCGCTTCGCGGCCGCCCTTTTTGATTTGTGTTAACCTATAAATGTAAGTGCTTTCCCTTTCTTATTTGCTCTTCCTGTTCTGCCGATTCTATGAACATAATCTTCATAAGTCGCAGGAACATCATAATTAATTACGTGAGTAACATCAGGAATATCAAGTCCTCTTGCGGCAACATCAGTCGCGACAAGAATTTGAATCTGATCATCCTTGAATTTTCCGAGAGCTCTTTGTCTAGCACTTTGATTTTTATCTCCGTGAATTGAATCAGCCTTAAAACCTCTTTCATTCAAAGTTCTGGACAATCTTTCAACTCCATGTTTTGTTCTTCCAAAAATAAGCACCTTGCTCAATTCCGGATTATTCAAAAGTTCGTGCAAAACATCAATTTTTTCTTTTCCGTTCAATCTTACAATATCCTGATCAACACTTTTTGCGGTATCGCCAGTTTTAACTGAAACAGTAACTGGATTATTCAAAAATGTTTTTACAAGTCCTTCAACTTCTCTCGACATCGTGGCCGAGAAAAATAGTGTGTGTCTTTTTGCAGACATCTGCGACATTATAAGTTTCATATCGGCAATGAATCCCATATCAAGCATTCTATCAGCTTCATCAAGAACAATCGTAGAAAATGGTTTAAGATTTAAAACTCTTCTATTTACCAAATCTTTCAATCTTCCCGGAGTTCCTATTACGAAGTTATTCCAATATTTAAGCATTGAAATCTGTCTTCCGATAGGTGCACCTCCGACACAGCAAACAGAATATATTTTCATACCTGATGTGAAGCTTTTAAGCTCATCATCAATTTGCTGAGCAAGTTCTCTCGTTGGAACAACGATAAGAATTTCTTCTTTAGGATTTAGCAAAACTTTATTTATAAGCGGAATTAAAAATGCCGCAGTTTTTCCAGTTCCCGTATTTGCAATTCCGACAACATCTTCTCCACGCAAAACGTGAGGAATTATTTTATCCTGAATCGGAGTGGGTTCGCTATAACCTTTCGCAAAAATATTCGCTTTTATTCTGTCATCAATATTGAAATCTTTAAAAAGATGTTCTGGAACAAATTTTTCCACAACTTCTGTGATTACAGCTTTGTTTATAAATTTTGAAAAGTGAATATCAGAAACTGCGCCTCTTCCGCGAGAATTTGAAAATCTGCCTCCTCCTCTATTTCCACCGAAACGAGAATTACCTCCAAATGAAGGTCTTCCATTTCCGCTTCCATGTGAAAATCTGCTGCCGCCGAAAGACGGTCTTGAACTTCCTTGTGAACTGAAAGCTGGCCTTCTAAATTCACTTTGTCCAACTGAAGCTGGTCTCGCAGAATAAGCAGGTCTTGAGCTCGGACTTGGGTTGCTAAAATCAGCACGAGGTTTTATCTCTGCATGACTATTTGAAACTGTTGGAGAATGAGTCGTTGGACTTACTCTGCTTTCGCTTCTTGTAGATGAAAACTTTCTAGACTTTTTATTATCAAATCTGTCGAAAGACGGCATCTTTCTTTTTACTATACGCATCATATTATTAATTTACTTTTAGCCAAAACTCTCTTTTGTCATTCCCGCGCAGGCGGGAATCCAGGTTTAATTAAATTGATTCTGGATTCCCGTTTTCACGGGAATGACAATCCAAAAAAGTTTTGTAACTAATAGATTGTTTTATCCTATTTCTATATAGGTTATTAAATGTAAAAATGTCGCACGGATTCTGCGACAAATGTTCTTACGCTTAATCAGTGAGATGAATCTCGGATGAGATTTATTTACTCGGTAATAGTAGCAATTAAAATGTTTTTTGTCAAGCTTTTATTTCTCCAAATCAAAAACTTCAGTAATCTTCACCTGCTTTACAAATTCAGGAACGTGACTTACAAGTATCATCGCGCCTTCAAAGTCGCTCAGTGCTTTTGCTATCACAGGTAAGTGGCGGAAGTTCATATGGTTTGTCGGCTCATCAAGAATTAGAAGTCCGGGCTTTTGAAGCACAAGTCTTGCAAGTGCGACGAGACCTTTTTGTCCTTCTGAAAGACTTCCGATTTTTGTATAAATCATATCACCTGTTATAAGAAATCCAGCAGCAATAGTTCTCATTTCCTGCTCAATATGTTTATCCATAACAGACATTAAAGAATCAAAAATAGTGTCTTCAAAATTGAGTGTTGAAAAATCCTGTCTATAATATCCGACTTTTATTCCTGGCGCAATTTTACTTCCGCTCGAGGTTTGAGATGCAATAGCTTCAAGCAAAGTTGTTTTTCCGATTCCATTCGGACCAACTAAAAGCAAATGCTGTCTTTTTTTCAGAGAAATTTTTGCCTTTCTTGGTATTTTTTTATGATTTTTGAAAATGAAAAATTCAGAAATATTTATTATTTCTCCGACTAAATCTTTTTGAGCAGGAATTTGAAATTGTCTGATTGTCCTGTCTTCCCTTCTAACATCAACTATTTCTTCTTCTAATTCATCAGCTTTTTCTCTCATCCTTCTTGCAACAAGTCTCATACGGCCTCCTTTCATCGCAAAAAAGTTTGCTTTGTCTTTATTCTCTTGAATTTCTTTTCCAAGCTGGGCATTTTTCATATTTTCTTTTTCAATTCTTGCTGTAATTTGATCTCTGACATCAAAATAGTCTCCGACATATTGTTCAACCTTTTTTGTATAAACATCCAAATATAAAACGCCGTGAGTGAACGCATTCAAAAAATCCGCATCGTGAGAAATGACGATACAAGTTTTATTATATGCAACAAGAAATTTTGTCAGGTGAGCAATTCCTTCTTTATCCAAATTGTTTGTCGGCTCATCAAGCAAAAGCAAATCTGGATCCTGAATAAGCGCGGAAGCCAAAAGAAGCCTTGCTTGCTGACCGCCAGAAAAAGTCATAACTTTCCTATCAAGCGGAGCACTCAAATTTACTACTTCAAGAACTTCTGCAATTCTCGGTTCAATATTATAAATTTTCTCTTTAAAGCATTTTTCAAAAAATTCTCGCACGGTCAATTCCGCATCAACTCTTGGAATAACCTGTTTTGCCGTGGCAATTGTAAGCTTGTTTTGTAAAATTATTCTTCCAGATTCTGGCTTGTAATGTCCGGTAATAAGATTGAAAATTGTGCTCTTTCCTGAGCCATTTTGGCCCATAAGAGTTACTTTTGCACCTCTTCGCAAGGTAAAATCAACCTCGCTTAAGATAGGCTTATTATGTCCGAATTCAAAAGACACTTCTTCAAATTTTAAAATTATTTCTCCGTGTTCTGCCATAGATTATTCAGATTACATTATTTTTTGATAAAATGAAAGAAAATAAACTACTACCGGCTAAAAGCCGGTAGTTTTGGATAAGACTAAAGTCCGATATTAAATACAAATGCAGACCCATACTCGTGTGTCATTCCCGCGAAGGCGGGAATCCAGAATTAATAGTGTCGCACTTATATAGGACGATTGTGCGAGTGACTTCGCTAAGTCAAACCTAGATTCCCGTATTCACGGGAATGACAAATGTCATCCAAAACTAATCTTAAAAGGACTGCCTGAAGGCGGGAGTTTTGCTCCCAAAGGTGGATAATAAAAAAACCCGGATTTTTGCTGGCCAGCAAAAATCTGGGTTCAATCTTTTTTCTTCATTTCTCTTACTTTAAGATTTTCCTCATATATCTTTCTTTTTTCTTCGTCCAAGAAATGCGATATGATCGCGTATTTTCTTCTCGGACGAAAAAACCTTTCCATTGCGTGACAAAACCATTTCCAAAAAATCTTCAAAGTAGTCATTTTTCCTCCTCCTATTTTTTTATTTGCATCCGGCAATAGACTAGCACAAAACTATTTTTCTTGCCCAGTGTGAATTTTCATCTAATTTAAAATTAATATAGAATTATTTTTTATTAGATATATCAATATTAAACAAAAAGAATAATTCTTGTAAAATTCTTTACTGGGTGTCAAATAAAAAGAGCTGGGAAAAATTTCTCCCAGCTCTAATCATCAATTCCAGTTTGGATTTACCCCTTTGTTAAAAGATTGTGCAAAAATTTTATCAAGCCATTCCATAGAACTTGATACTTCGCAGTTAATGCTTTTGACCTTAACTACTTCCCAGTCTTTTGCCACCCTTATGATGAAAATTGAGTCCTGCGGACCAATTTCTTGCTCTAATGCATTTTTGAATAGTATGTGAGCAAGAATTTGCTTGTCTATCATTATGTCAATTTCTTTTGCCAACTTCTCGACCTTGTCTATTCTGATCATTTGATCATCAGAATTTATCAGATCAAAAAGCTTTTCATTCATAAGGTTTATTTTCTTTTCGAGAACCGAACTGTAATACACAAAAAGTTTCTTCGTCTCCTCTTTTTGTATCACGCCGATCTTTTCTTCAAAGTCTTGCCGCGCCTTTACTGCCGGTTCTCTCACAATATCAAGAGATCTAACTGTTTTAAGCAGATCCTCAATAAATTTTAGATCCATGGCAAATCACCACCTTTTTTTTATTTAAACAACTTACCGATATATAAATACCACAAAATTACTATCTAGTCAAATTAAAAAAGTTTTCCGAGATAATGCTTCAAAGTATAAATCCAGTCTTCATCACCAGCTTCATTTTTCAGCTTTTCAGAAAGAAGCCATTCGAGATATCTTTTATCAGTCTTTGCAACTTCCTCTAAAGTTTTATCTTTATATTTTCCAAAATTAAATTTACCGAACAAGCTCGGAGTCGAGGAAATTTCCACCATTTTTTCAATCGCTTTTTCATCACTTCCCTCTTCAGCTTTTACTTTTTCAAAAAGTCGCATAAAAAGCGCATAAAGAACTTTCACATCATCTTCGGCTTCGTGTGCGTGAGCATCGACATCAAGATCCAAATAATATCTCAGATATTGCAGATTGTATTCTGGAATTTTATTTTCTTTGTCCAAAAATCTTGCCACGCGCAAAGTGTCGATATATTTCGGTGTTTTTATTCCCTCGGCTTCAAGCATTGCGATATCAAACTTCGCATTGTGAGCTACGAGAATTCCATCTTTCAAAATTTTCTTCAATTCTTTCTGCATCTCACTTCCCTCAAAACATCCTTTATCAGCGAGCATTTTGTTTGTAATATGGGTAATACTCATAGACTTCACAGACATTGGTAATGGCGGTTTGAAATAACAAGTTTTGATTTCTTTTGATGTTTTATAGCAAACCTGGCAAAGTCTGTCTTTGCCAATTTCATTTCCAGTCGTTTCAGTATCCAAAAAAATTAATTTTCCTGTCCCGTGTGAATTTTCGCTTAGTTTTGAATTTATCATAAGATTATGTTTATTAAATATCTTTTATATTTACGATATAGATTATTCTTGTAAAATTCTTTACGGGGTCCATGAACCATATTATACTAAAAATAGTTTAAAAAACTAATCAAAAAAGGGCGGCACCTTCGGTGCCGCCCTTTTTTGATTTTGCATTACAAATTACATTCCGAGCATCGCCTCAAACTTTGAGTAAACTTCTTTCATAAGGTCGCCTGCTTTTGGATTTCCCCAATCATGCATCCATTCTGAAACGACCGAAAGAAGAGTCGTCGGAACAACTCCAACTTGAGTCATTCTCTTTATTCCATTTTTATGTGCGCATTTTGAAGCATCACCAGCTGCATCCATGAGCCCATAAACTTCATAACCTTCTTTAATTGCATGTAGTGCGGTGTAACAAAAACACATGCTCGTCCACAAACCTGAAATTATAATTTTCTTTTTTCCAATTTTTTTCAACTCAGCCAAAACAGCTTCGTCTTCAAGAGCATCAAAACTTGGCATCTTTCTGTCAAAAACTTTTTGTCCGGGAAGAATTTCTGAAATTTCTTTTATTACATCTCCATTATATTTTGGAGTGATTACTGAAAGCACTACAGGAACGTCCAAAATCTTTGCCGCTTTCACAGCTCCGACTGCTGCATTTTTAATTGTAGTTCTGTTTCCTGAACCGACTCCTCGAAACATAGCTGGCTGATAATCCACCAAAAGCAAAACGCTATTCTTCGCACTCAATAGTTCCAATTTATTTTTGTCCATAATAATTAATTAAACTAATAAATAAACTTTGGACATCACGCGTCTCTAAATTCTTGCCAAATTATACCACAAATGATTTTTTGCTTTTCCACATTGTAGAAATTGCAAAGAAAATAAGTCCCAAAATAACTATTCCGCCGGAAACTAAGAATGCCGTTGTTGAGCCATATGCTTGCCACAAAAATCCGCCACCGATTCCAGCTATCAAAGCTCCAAAACCAACTGCAGCATTTAAAAGTCCCATCGCACTGCCGCGAACTTCATTGTCAGAAATTTTCGCTGTAAGCGAGCGCTGGACGCCATCGGTAAGAGCCGGGAATAAACCGAGCAATAAGAAACTAAAAGCTAGAATCCACGGCGAATGCGCGAGATTCAGGAAAAAATAACTGATCAGAAGAATAAAGTATCCGATGAATATTATTATCCTTGTGCCGAATTTGTCGCTCATTTTTCCGGCGAACATTGAGAAGCCTGCGTATGAAAGATTATAAATCATGTAAAAAAGCGGAATGTCGGCAATCATAAGTCCGATTGATTCAGTTTTCAAAAGTATGACGGCTATCGGCAAGCTTCCGATAGATAAAATAAAAATCGCAATGATAAATAATTTGAATTTTCCGGAAAGATTTTTGAAGCCCGAAATAAAACTTGTTTTTGCTTTTGCATTTTTAATCGCGACATCCGAAATAAAAAATAAAGTTAAAATTGTAAAAATTCCAACGACAAACGCCGTCAAAAATACCGTATTGAAATGCAAAGGGTAAAATCTCAAAATCAGATAAGCGACAAGCGGTCCGAGAATCGAACCCATTGTGTCCATCGCCCTGTGATATCCGAAAGACCTGCCGAGCTCTTCTTTCGGCGAAGAAAGAGAAATTATCGCATCGCGCGGAGGATCACGAAATCCCTTTCCTATCCTGTCAGCGACGCGAAGTCCGAGTGCCGCGCCGACTGTTGAAGTAAAAATATAAAAAGGCCTCGTCAGAACAGAAAAAACGTAACCGAAAACAATAAGTGGCTTTCTACTTTGGAATTTATCTGAAATAACTCCGGAAAATATTTTGAAAAAATTCGAAAGTCCTTCCGCAACTCCGTCAACGAGCCCGAGCGAAGCTGCGCCGGCTTTCAAAACAGAAGTGAAAAACGCCGGAAAAACCGCAAAGACCATCTCCGATGAAAAATCATTGAAAAGACTCGTGAGTCCAAGAAAGAAAATATTTTTCGGGAGTCCCAAAATTCTTTTTTCAGTTTTTATTTCTTGAATCGGCTGTTCCATATTCTTGAATTATATCATTTTTCTATTCATCCAAGTCACGGTCAATTGCAAAACTGTGGCGAAAGAAACCCATAAAAGGTAAGGAATATTCACATAGACAATCCAGCTCACGTAAGGAAAAATCGCAAGAAAAATCCAAACTATCGTTCCCAGGACCAAAAGAATATCGAGACTGGCGAGATAATTATTCTTCAGGCCGAATTGAATCGGAACAAAAATAAAGTTGAAAATAAGATTGAGGATGAATGGAAGAAGAACAATGAATGGTATTTCATTTTTGAAAAACAAATAGCCGGCATATCCAAAAGAAATGAATATCAAAACATAAAGAAAAGTCCACACCGGACCAAAAAGCCACGCTGGCGGTGCAAATTTCGGTTTTTTGAGTTGTGAGTACCAGGAATATGTAGTGAACATAATATTTATATAATTATTTGTTTAAACCATCTTGCAATTCCATATCGCTAATTACTGCACCAATTTGTTTTTGTTTTAACGACAAAAGCGGCTGAATTAAACTTATTTGAAAATCTTCTTTTCCATCTCCGTCAATATCGTATGAAATGGGACCGATATCGCCAGTCGTTGACATTGGAATTGTTGCAATTGAATATGGAGTGGTTGGAATATAAGTGTCGAGAATCGCGCAAGAATTGTCATCAGATGCGATGCGAAGACTCGCCATTCCATATTTTTTTCCAGTGATCACGATCTTTCCGTCAAAAACATTTTCTATATCGAAAAGATTAACCGATCCGAAAGTTGATAACTGCACATCGGGTATTTCTTGCTGAGATTGTCCTTGAACAGAAAAACCAGGTATCGGCGGTAAAAATCCTGTATGATCTCCTTTTGTATCATACATATCAATAGTGGCATCATCGCTATCAACACTCAAATACAATTCACCGGTAAAAACATCCGTCGTGGTTGCATTGGTGACTACGGACGTGCTTGATGCATCACATCCATAATCCTGTGACGCCGGATAAGTTGCACTCATATCAAAAAATGGTCCAGTTCTCAAAGCTGTGAGAAGATTTTCTCTGCGTGTTGCTGCTACGCCAGAAAGCGACGACTGCACTGGGTTCGGAACAGTAATTGCTGTCGTTGTCGATTTATCAAATGTAAATGTATTTAAAACCGCGACTGATGTAGAAGCAACTTGTTTCAAATAAGTTCCAAGAAGTGCCGGTGTATTGCTTGCCGGAGACAAATAACTTGCGTAATAAATATATCCGCTTTTGCGAGCAAAAATATTATTCTGAATGTAATTTATTTTTTTATTCAAATCTTCAATCACGTCCGTGAGCTGATATCCACTTACTCCGCCAAGAGTCGCGGAGGTTACTTTTTCAGACAGCGTTTTTGTTTTATCATCACTATCAGAAGTAGAACTAGAATTATTGAGAAAATTTTTCGCCCAAATTTTTAAATCCCCGCCTTTTGAATTATCCTGAATTGCAGCAATATCAAAACTACCCATCAGCATCTCATTCGTAATCAATTCCGAAACTTGTTCTGTAGAACTTGCATCAGGAAAAACAATTGCTGGATTTAAAATAAATGCAACCGAAAACATGCCGGCATCGCCGATCATCGCGCCAATTTGTTTGTATGGATATTGGAAAGAAAAACCGAGATTGCTTGAGACAGTTCCCCAATCTTTAATAATCGGAACAGTTTTTATTTTTTGAGTACTGGTCTGCAAACCAACAACTGAAGATAAAACCGTAGCAAAATTAATATCGGCAGAAAAATATTTATCAGCTAAAAAAGAAGAGGCTACGGCAAATAAAATTATAATCCCCGCAATCAATAATATTTTTTTCATTGTTTGATTAATTATTTTCTGTCAGTTATTATAACAGCTTTTTTATTCAAAAACTTTTTAAGATAAACGGGGTTCTTGACTGAAATTCCATCGGCCATTTTGACTTCAATTAATTCGCCGTATTTTTCGGCTACTTTATCCAATTTTTTAATAAATTCTTTTAATTTCATACTAAGATTATATTAATTTGTATAAACCGTTACCAATAAATTCTAAATATTTTTTATTTCTCAAAAATTGCAATTGTTGCCTAATTTTCGGTTTAATATTTTTATTTTCAGGATGAATAATTTGCAAATCTTTTTCAAAATTATAAATATCTTGTAAAGAAAACTCTTTCTTTTCTAAAGAATCAATGCAATTCATAATATCCAAAATCCAGCCTTTTGCATCTGTCTTTTTAATTTTCTTCAAAAAGACCGTTTTCTGCCATTTTTCTAAAATATCCTTTTTTGAAATTTCTTTTCCATTTTCCACATAAAAAATCTGTCCCGCTTTTGGTATTTTTAAAAATAAGATATTTGAACCAATCCAACCGGCTCTTCTCGCTGTATTTTTCAGCGGTTTTCTTTTTTCAATAATTTCGGGAATGAAAAAATATTTTGGGACAACAAAGAAATCATTTACACTTAGCGATTGCAAATAGGCCATGAAAAATAAATTTGGCTTTTTCGCAGAGTTTATTCTTTCAATCATTTTTGAATAAGCTCCTGCAGGAACTTTTTTCCCAATATTCCCTTTCTTTGATTTTAGTTCGAAATCTTCCAGACATTTGTCACAATAAAAATCCGCAACAGGTTTATTATTATCATATTTTGTAATTTTTAAATTTCCACAATTTGGACAAAATATTTCATTAGAAACCCAACCCTCAGACAAAACACGAGCTTTTTGAGAAAAAGAATTGTATTTACTTGCCAATTTTACATCAAAAGATAAATTCATATAAATCTTAATTAATCAATTTTTCTTTTTAAGAAAATAAACCTTTATCACTTGAACAATAATGATAATTAGAGAAATTAAAACAAATAAGATATCAGCAAGTATGAGTACACCTCCCCTAATAGTTATACTCAAGAGAGTACCATTGGCGCCAGTATTCGGTGTCAACATGATAAATAAAATAGAAACTGGCAACCAAATACAAGTATATATTATCCACGAACGAAAAACTCTATCATTAAGAAAATATGTAATTAAAGAAAATGGAAATATAAATACTGAAATATATGATAAAAAAGTCAAAATAAATGAATTCAATATATCTATTAAAAATCCACAATGCCCATTTAAATAGCAATAATTACTTATTTCATCATATCTAAATAGCAAGAAAAAAAATATTAATGTAAAAATAAAAGAAACGATTAAAATAATATTTTTTGTTTTTTTCATTTTATTAATTGCTTTTCTTTTTCAAAAAATAAACCTGTATAACTTGAATGATAATTATAATTAAAGAAATAATGAAGAAAAGACAATACATAAGAAAAGATACAGCGCTATTGCTCAATAAATTTGGGAAATATGATGGACCGCTGGCAAACGAAACGAGAAAAACAAGAAGCATTGTGAGCGGAATCCACCAATATGCAAATTTCAGCCAAGCAGAAATAATTTGATCTTTCATAAAATAAGTAATGATAGAGAGAATAAAAGTTGGAAGAGAAATTAAGAGAATAGTTGCAATGTTAAATACAATATTTCCACAATCAAAACTATCGGCATAACCTAAAATAACACAAAATTGAGAAGTTGTAATAATATTTATATATATAATTAAGCCGGCAATAATACCTGAAACTACGAGTATTATATTTTTTGTTTTTTTCATTTTGATTAGATAAATCTTATTCCAAAAAGCACTACGGCTAAAAACATGCTCAACACCAGCACTAGTTTAACATTAATCGGTGAATTTCCAACAACAGCAGTTTGTTTGTCATTCTGAGAAGCTGATATTGCGCTGGCTGGAATAATGTCATCGCTTTTTACTTTAACAATTTTCGTTGAAGATGAAATGATTTCTTTTGCCGGACTTGGAGAAATTATTGGAGACGAAGTTGATAGAAATATTTTTACTGCAACTGCTGTCGAAGACGAAATTTCTTCCGCTGTAGGCAAAACTTGCGTCGAAGTCGAAGTAGTTTGACCCGTTGAAAACGGAAGAACATAAGGATATGAAAAACCTCCACCTCCGCCGGCGGTTATCATCGCCGGATTACTATTTGACGCCGATGCAGTGGTAGCGGTAGTTGTCGCTGGAAAATCCGGAAAAACTATATTATTAATTTCCGGAGAAAGCGTGAATTCAATTTTACCGTCGCCATTTTCATCGACAGTCAAAGGAGAAGAACTTCCTATATCGCCTCCGGCTGGAATATCAATCGTGGCGATTGTGCTTGTCGATGAAGGTATTCCGGTAAAAGTTGTTGAAGCGGAAATATTATTTTCCGAAACTTCCTGAACATTAAGCGTAAACGATCCGCTTGAATATCCGCTCATCACTACATTTGCTCCGGAAGAAGCCGGGACGCTTATGTAAGTCACCTCGCCGAATGTTTGATAATCGCTTCCGGGAATATTTTGTTCGACTTGATTTGTTGTTGTGGAAAAGCCGGTGAAGTTTCCTTCGTCGTCATAAACGCCAAGATAGAGCGGTGAATGAAGGATAAAGTGAAGTTGTTTTCCGATATTTATTTCCGGCGGAGATGAAGTGGAAATATATGTCGGTAACGGGTTTGAATTTTTAGAAATAATATTTTTAATAAAATCAAGGAGATTTGTTACTTCAAGAATATTCGCGTGAGAAAAAGGAAAAAGACCTAAAGCAATTTTGAAGGGATTATCAATATTATATTTATGTAAATCCACCCAATATTTTCCAGTGGTTGTTGCTGTGTCAGTCCATAATGCACTTGGCACAACAACCGTTCCATCGCCATCGCTTGTCATCACGGGATCATATTGCAAAACAGGCTCGATGATAGGATGAAAGAGACATGGCATAAAACCAATTTGCAAAAGACAACTTGTATAACCCTGATAATAAGAAATTGTTTTCAAAGTATCCTCTCCCCATCCGGCGATTTCTGTCAGATCAACTCCGGCAGGCGGAGTCCAATTATCAAGCTCGCCTTCGTGAAGATTTTCCGCACTATCCAAAAGATTTTCATTTGCCGAAGTTGGAAAAACAAGCGGATTCGTCACAGGCAAATCCGCGCGCGATGAGTCGTCAAGAAAATTATCCAGGCCTTGTTCCGAATTAATTTCACTTCCATATTTTTCCCGCCAAGAAGCAAGAAAATCTGAATTATCAAACGTGACAACCGGGTCGCTGACATCATTGAAAATATTGCGAGGACGGAAGAAGATTATATGCGGATGGCATATTTTGTCCAAGTTCGCGAGCATCTTCCGGCGAGAAAGTCATTGAGAGCCAAGTCAGCGGAAGCCCTGTATCAAATCCATGAAGAATTGCTCCGATTGCATTCGGCGTTCCTGTCTGCGGAACCGCGACAAAAATTATTTGATCGATAAGTTTTGAAGCATCCGGACCAAGCGCATCAGTCAGAGCTTTTGTTACAAGTCCGCCGTTTGAATGTGCGATGATTGTAACTTTTCCAGTTTGAGAACTTGCGGCAAGTTCTCGCAATTCATTTATGATATACGGACTTGAAGTCGAGCCTTTGTCGCCAGAATAATAAATTTTCCCGTCAGAAGTTTCATTTCCATTATTTAAAATATCTGCAAGCGACAGACGCCAGTCGTATGGCGCAGCCGCCCAGTCATTTATTGTGCCGGCAGATTTCATTTTATTCATCGTAGAAATAAACGAAGAATAAACATTCCCAACATAATACGCTGTATCAATTACATCTTTTGTATAAAAATCTGGATTATTTGGCTCGCCGTCAGAATTTAAATCGAGAACAGAATTGTCGTGCAAAATTCCTGGTTCCCAAATTTTTTCTTCATTTCCATTGCCGTCTGTTTCATAAAGTCGGCTTCCTTCAAGACCTGGAATAAATAAAACATTTGAACAGCAAGTCGGCTTCGGCGGTTCAATGACTTCCACAGTTCTTGTTGACGAAGCGATATTTCCGGCGCCATCCGATACTGTATAAACAACAGAATACGTTCCGACTGTGGTCAGATCGACATCGCTTGAAGTCGAAATATTTTCAGTGATATCTCCGTCAATAGTATCCGAAGCTGTCGCTCCCGGATCCGTATAAATTTCTGTACTGCTCGCTGAAATTTTTAATGGATTGTCTCCCAAAATATTAATTATGGGAGCAGTTGGATCAAAAATATTATTGAAAGTGCAATTCACTGTATCATATGGAAAAACTCCAATTGATAACCCATTATCACAAGTTTCTGTAGTAACCCGAGAATCCGTGCTGGTGCAACTCACATCGGACATTTTCCAACTAGAAGTAGCAACTTGAGTAAGATATAAAGTGGAGGAGCCATTAAAATTATAAATAGTTGTACCTGTAGAATAATTGCCTTGTCCATTTTGAGTTTCTATGCCGAATTGTTGAAAACTATACAACGGTGTGAGTAACTCCAAATTGTAATTAAATTCAGCATCTCCGCCGGAGCTATTTGTGATTACGTTAACAATCGAGTAAGGCAATCGAAAAGCATAAACTTTATTTAAAATAGAAAATAAAATTGCAAACAAAAAAATAACCAAACCGAATTTATAAAAAATATTTTTTATCATTATAATTTTATTATTGCAATTTTAAAAATCAATCTGCATGCATGGTATCATAGATTGAATAATAACTATAAAAAAATGTGGATAATTTTTAAATTAATTCAATTGATAACCGAATAAAAAATCAAAAAATAGCATGACAAATTTCTTACTTGACCTTTGGTTTAATGTATGCTAATGTATTAGCGAAGTTATTTAAAATTTATATCAATTGGGAGGTTTCTATGGTCATTTCAAAGGAAGATTTAGAAACAAAAGCAAGGAAAGATAAGAAAAGTTTCATCGGTAAAATCACCGACCTTCAGAAAAAAATCAAAGAAGAAACGGTAAAAGAAAACTTCCCGACAAAATTCCACGGGAGCACGGTTGGCGACGCTATGCCGGCTGACTAATCTCCCAAAAACTAATTAAACCTCAAGGTATAAACCTTGAGGTTTTCTTTTTGACTTAGCGAAGTCACATCGCACAACCGACATTATAGTGCGATGCTATAAATTCGACAAAATAACCTTATTTATAGCCAATTTTAGTGTTTAATAAGACATATTTGTTGGTAAAGGTCAATATAATGCTTGACAAGATTTATTAATATGTTATCATGTTGGCAGGAAATAAGAACAAATAAAATAAAAACGGGAGGCTATCATGGCAAAGTTATTAAAGTTTTTTTTCGGAAAGAAAAAAGTAATAGACACGGGAGCATTCATGGTGATTGAGGACTACTCACCCGAGGCCGTGACAAATAGGCTGGTAGAAACATGGAGAAAGGAGAAAGCTGCCTAGCCGACGGCCAAAACCGGTGAGCGAAAATTTCTTTAAGAAATTTTCGCTCACCGGTTTTAATTTTGTAAGAATTCCCCGCTTCATACGTCTTCATGAGTGAAAGAACAAATTTTTTTCAAAGGAGGAAAAATCATGCCAAATGATGAAGATTTTTTTAAGAGGTGGCTCAAATTACTTTTCAGAAGGTAAATGAGCTTCGTCTTAAAAGCCCGCACGAAACAAAACGTGCGGGCTTTTTCTTTGTTTCACTTCCCTATCAAAAAAAATACATCGGCGATTTTTTTTGCAAACAAAAAACACCCGCTCAATAGGTGTTTCCTGTTTCTAATAAATCTTGCTGAGTATTCTACTACTTATTAAATTTTTTTACAAACCATCCGAACAGGCTAAACTTGCTGTTGTTGTTTTTCACATATTGATTCAGACTGGACATCTGATCTTTCAAGTTTTGTATATCGGTCAATGCCGTCGTCTTATCGGTTGAAGAGGCAACTCCAGAAATCTGACCGGTCAATTGTGTTATCTCCGCTTGCAACATATTTATCTGATTCATTATTGAATTAAGATTGCTGTAGTCCGGACCAATCAAAAAATTTTCGAAAGGATTTCTGCTGTCCACTTTGGTTACAGCTGCTGCAATCGTATTGGTCGAACTTGCCTCATCTGCGACAAGCGTTTTTATCTGATCGGATAAAGTTCCGAGTTTGTCTGCAACATCAAGCAAATTTTGCGTGCTTGAAGCGATATTCATTTTAAAATTTATTCCAAACTGATCAAAAATCGGATGCCTCATCATCGTTGAAGAAGCGGTTGAAGAACCATATCTAAAACCCGGTCTTGTCGTTGAAGCATTTTTCCAATTTGCCGGTCTGTTCAAAGATGACGAAGAAAATGCTGGGGGCATTCCTCTGAAATTTCTCTCCCCTGCTCTTATCATTCTTGTAGAACTTGCGGTTGTGGAAGTTGCGACCGAAGTCGAATCCGTTGATGTCGAATCATCGGCAAAAACCAAAGACACTGGAATCAATGCAAAGGACAACGCGAGCAAAGAGCACAATATCGAACTTATTTTTTTATTTTTCATAATTTTATTTTATTAAATTGATAATTTATTTAACGCGACCTTATAGCTGTTAAGACGCCAATAAACATTAAAGCTTACGTAGACAAAATCATGTTTGCATTGTATCATAAAATCAAGAGATAATATATGTAAGAATTAGCCTTTTTACACGTCTCCATAAATAGAACAGCTGTGAAAGAAAAATTTATATCACTTTACAACAAGCTTTCGGATTCCGTATTCAGATACTGCCTTTTCAGAGTATCCGACAGAGATTCTGCACTTGATATCACCCAAGAAACTTTTACAAAATATTGGGATGCGCTTGCCGGAGGCCAGAAAATAAATAATGACAGAGCGCTCATATTCACCATCGCGAGAAATTTGATAATTGACCATTACAGAAAAAAGAAATCAGTTTCGCTTGAAGCGATGACGGAAACGGAGGATGGAGAAAATTTCGAGGATTTTATCCTGGTGGAAGACAACAAAAAATACGAAATCGAATTGGAAACGGAAGCAAGATTTTTGATCAACAAGATAATTGAATTGCCAAAATCATACCAGCAAGTCGTCTATCTCAGATTCGTCGAAGATTTGAAACCGGATGAAATAGCAAAAATTCTCGGAATATCAGTGAGCGCAGCTTCGGTAAGAATCCACAGAGGAATTGAAGAATTGAAAAAATTGACGGGATACTAAAAATAAAAATACTTGTCCCGTTATAAATAACGAGATAAATCAAAATAAAGTTTAAATAAAATTTAAAGATAAGCATAATCAGGTCGACAAATATTAGAAGCATAAAAATTTATAACTGGGATGGAAGATAAAAAATTAAAAAATGTAATAGGCCAGATAAAAAAAGTTTCTCTTTCGCAAGATGAGAAAAGCAAGATTTTGCATAATCTTTCTGTCTACGCCGATTTTCACAGAGCGATATTGAGCCCGTCTTCGCTGTTTTCATATTTTAAAAATTCAAATAAAAAATTCGCATATGTTTTGGCTTCCGTAATCATACTCATACTCGCCGGAGGAACAGCAGTTTACGCATCGGAAGATTCCCTTCCCGGAGATTTGCTCTACCCTATCAAAACAAAAGTTGTCGAACCGATTAAAGTCGCTTTGGCAACAACTCCGGCAGCAAAAGCTGATGTCGAAGCAAGTTTGGCTGTCGAAAGATTGAAAGAAGCAGAAACTTTAGATCAAAAAGGCAAATTAACTCCCAATATTAAAAAAGAAATAGATGGAAACCTATCAAATGACATGTCTAATTTTTTCAAAATAAAAAATCAGATGGAAGGAACAACGACTGACAGCACAAGTTCTGAAATTGAAAATACAAAAATAAAAGCTGAATTTGAAAATAGGCTAGGATCTCATAAAGAGATGTTCAATAAATTGAATCATGAAAATTCATATAATCCAGCACAAAAAATGTTCCAAGCGACATCAACCGGAACTTCGACAAATTCATATATCAGAGGAAACGCAAAAAATATGAAAATGCCTGATAGCAGAAGCACGAGCTCAGGATATACGAAAGAAAATCCATTTCAAAACAATTATTAATAATGTTATAATTGGCGTGTTATATTATTCATAATAAAAAATACTCATGATTTATCTTTTTGAATGGACGCCGGCCATTTCTGTCGGTGATGCGATAATCGACGCTCAGCATCAAAGACTGCTCGGCGAAGTCAATACCCTCCTTTCATATATTGTCTCAGAAAAAAATGATGAATTGGTTATGGAAGCGGTTTCTTTTCTTGATAAATATATCAGCGAACATTTATATTATGAGGAGCAATACATGGCGGAGCATAAATTTCCAGAAATCGAGGAACATAAAAAACTGCACAAAGATTTCATCGACCATTACAAAATTTTTCATGAGCAGCTCAAAGCCGGAGTGTCGAGAGAAACCTTGGCTTTGGACATTGAACAATATATAGGAAACTGGTGGCTCAATCATATCGGCAAAGAAGATCACAAATATGCCATGTATATCGCAAACCACGAAATAAAATAATTAAAAATCACTCCATTAGCGGAGTGATTTTTAAACTATTTGATTATAAGTTTTTTCTCTTTCTATTTGCGATTCTTGCATTTTTTGTTGCAAGTCTCTTCGTTGTCTTTTTAGAACGAGAAGCCTTATTTTTAGTATTTACTGCCATTCTTTTTGCCATAATGAAAGTATTATATACGAAAAAATAAATAATAGCAATATGGTTTTTATATAATGCAAAAAAATTAATTTGGTGATAATCTTATATTCATGCGGAACAATATTGTATTTGAAGGCGCAGACCAGCTTACCTATGAAATCAGGGAAATTGTTGATATCGCAGAAAAAATTGAAAAAACCGGAGTAAAAATTGTCTGGAATAATATCGGCGATCCAGTCGCAAAAGGCGAAAAAATTCCAGAATGGATAAAAGAAATTGTCGCAGAAACAGTAAAAAATGACGACAAAAGTTATGCATATTCGCCCACTCGCGGACTTCTGGCGACAAGAGAATATATTGCAAAAGAAAGAAATCTTGAAGGCGGAATACAAATCACTCCAGAAGATATTTTATTTTTCAATGGACTTGGAGATGCAATTTCAAAAGTTTATACATATTTAAATTCAAAAACTCGAGTCATCGGACCAAATCCTGCTTACTCAACTCACTCAAGTGCTGAAGCTGGACATGCCGATGCTCCACACATCACTTACAAACTTGATCCAAACAATCATTGGTATCCAGATCTCGATGACATGCGCACAAAAATCAAAGCTAATAAAAATATTTGCGGAATTTTGATAATCAATCCCGACAATCCGACAGGAATGGTTTATCCGCAAGAAATTTTGAAAAAAATTGTCGACATCGCTCGCGAGTTCAAACTTTTTATAATTTCCGACGAAATTTATTCAAATCTTTTTTATGGAGTCGAGCACAAAAAACTCGCATCAGTCATCGGCGAAGTTCCAGGACTTGCGCTTCGCGGAATTTCAAAAGAATTTCCTTGGCCAGGTTCTCGTTGTGGCTGGGCTGAATTTTATAATTGCGATAAAGACAAAGACTTCGCAAGATATGCAAAAACTTTACTCGATGCAAAAAGACTTGAAGTCTGCTCGACAACTTTGCCTCAAAAAGTTTTGCCAAAAGTCATGAGCGATACACGATATTATCCATACTTAGCCGAGAGAAATAAAATTTATCAGAAAAAATCAGAAATTGCTTACGAAAGTTTTTCAAAAATTCCTGAGCTCATAGTTCACAAACCAAACGGCGCATATTACATGACAATAGTTTTTAAAAATGGAGTTTTAAACAACAAACAGAAACTTCTGCCAGCAAATCCTGGAGCTTGGAAAATAATAGAAGGGATTTCTGAAACAGATAAGCTTGATAAGCGTTTTGTATATCAGCTTCTAGCTTCAAAAGGAATTTGTGTAGTTCCCCTTTCTTCTGGCTTCAATTCTGATCTATATGGATTCAGAATTGTTCTGCTTGAACCAGATGAAAAAAAATTTAAACAAAATATAGAAACAATTGCGGATGCAATTAAAGAATATTTAAAAAGTAAATAATTTCATGCCAAAATTAACTTTAGGCGGAAAAATCACAAATAGCCATTCTACTCTCACAGAAGTCGCTGAGAAACTTGTATATGAAGCTATTAAATCACCTCTTATATCAAAAATTGGAATTGCCAACATCACCCACATCGGCGGTGGAGGAAGAAAAAGTTTGAAATTTTTACCTATTACCGGCGGAATAAAAGCGATTGTTCGTGGAAGCGGTTCGGTGCAAGAACTTTATATTTACACAGACAAGCCGGCTGAAACTGAAGCTGAACTTGCTGAAATTTTTTCTAAAATTTAATTTTTGTAAGTAAATTTTAATATGCTAAACTAAAACCATGAAAAACATAGTCGTAATCGGCGGAGGTTCGGGAATATTCAATGTGCTTAAAGGATTGAAAAACTATCCCGTTTCCATAACTTCGATTGTTACGACTTTTGATAATGGCGGAAGTACGGGAATATTGCGCGACGAATTCGGCACTCTTCCTCCTGGAGATTTGCGTCGCTCTCTGGTCGCACTTTCTCCCGACACTGGTGACTCGACAATCCGCGATTTATTTAATTTTCGATTCCCGAAAGACAGTTCGCTTCACGGACATAGTTTTGGAAATCTTTTTCTTCAAGCTTTGACGTCGATTTCCGGAAGCGAAGTCAGCGCGATAAAAAAGGCTTCGGAAATTTTAAATATCAAAAATAAAATTCTCCCGATTTCGATAGATAATGCACAGCTCTGCGCAAAGCTTGAAAATGGAAAAATAATAAAAGGAGAAACGAATATTGATATTCCGAAACACGATGGCTCGATAAAAATTAAAGAACTTTATCTGGAACCGAGCGCAATTATTTATAATGAAGCATACGATGCAATAGTTAATGCTGATTTGATAATAATCGGCCCTGGAGATTTATACACTTCCATTCTTCCGAATGTTTTAGTCGAAGGATTTTCCGATGCAATTAAAAATACCAAAGCAAAAATCGCCTATGTTCTCAACATCATGACAAAATGGGGCGAAACAAATCATTTTTCAGCTTCAGATTTTGCAAAGACTTTGCTTTCCTATATCAAAAAAGATAAATTGGACTACATAATCTGCAATAAATCGCAAATCAATAAAACACTCATGAAAAAATATGAGGAAGAAAAATCAGAACCAGTCTTTATAGATAATGAAGAATTGAAAAAATATTCGGAAAATATTATCGAGGAGGACGTAGCATTGCAAACAGATATCGTGAGACATGATCCCGCAAAAATATCGCGATTGATAATGAAATTATAAAATGCAGATAAAAAAAGTAAAAAAAGTTGTAAAAAGTAAAAAATTTTGGCTTATTTCCAGTATAGTCTATTTGGCGTTGGCCGTAGTTTTAATTTTTCTTTTCGGCAATGTTGTATCTTCAAAATTGGATGCTGACGGACAACTTATCAAAAATATAATCGTTCCAAAATATCCAGCATTAAATAAAAAAGATTATGATGAGAGAATAAATTTGCTATCACACCTCTCAGCGACTTCGACATATTTACAAGACATTTCTTCAACAACAACTTCGACCTCGACAAAAAAACTTATCTGGCCGATAAAAACTCCTTATCCGGATGACGGTGCACTTTTGCCTTTCAACCGCATCGTAGCATATTATGGAAATTTTCTTTCAACAGGAATGGGCGTGCTCGGAGAATATCCCGAAGATCAAGTTCTTTCGATGCTTCAAACGGAAGTTGCTAAATGGACAGCAGCCGATCCAAGCACACCGGTAATTCCTGCGATACAATATATTGCAGTGACAGCTCAAGGTTATGCTGGAGCTGACGGAAAATATCGTGCACGAATGCCGGATGATCAAATACAAAAAGCGATAGATATGGCGGCAAAAATAAATGGAATAGTAATTCTTGATGTTCAAATCGGCCAGTCCACGCTTGAAGACGAAGTTCCGCTTCTTGAAAAATATCTTGAAATGCCGCAAGTTCATCTTGCCATCGATCCGGAATTCGCAATGCAGCCCGGCCAAGTGCCTGGTGATGTTTATGTCGGCACTATGGATGCAAAAGATATAAATTGGACAATTAATTATCTTGCTGGACTTGTAAAACAATACGACTTGCCGCCAAAAATTTTAGTCATACACCGATACAGAGAAGGTATGGTGACAAATTATAAAGAAATTGAAACAATACCGGAAGTGCAAACTGTTATGAACATGGATGGTTGGGGCAATGTTCCCGGAAAGACTTCAATTTATAAAGAGTATATTGAAGATGAGCCTGTAGAATTTACCGGAATAAAACTTTTCTATAAAAATGATACCACCGGAGGCAGTACGATGATGACCACGGACCAAATCTTGAAATTAACTCCAGAACCGATTTATATCCAATATCAATAAGAAAAATTTTAAAAGCAGTTGAAGAACTGCTTTTAAAATACCAGGTTTTCTTTACGGTATAGGCGTCGGCCACCGCCGACTTCTAAACACAACTCGCTTCACTCAAGTGATTACACTTTCGCGAATCGATCTCCGTTAAAAAATAAAGGAACGCTTGCCCTTTGTTCATATCAATTCACATATTTTTTTGATAATAGTCAATACAAGAATCAGTTTATTTTTTTAAAAAAATTTTATATAATACAAACATAACTTTTAGTTAAGTGCACTAAATTTTAAACATCCGTAATAGGTGTTTTTTAATTTAGTTTTTATTAATTTTAATTCACCCGCTAAAGTTTTTGCTGACGTGTTGAAAATGAAAATTTATTAGATTTATCTTTAGTATAAGGTTGTCTATATAAAATAAACATATTCATATAATCTCAACACATTTTCATCAGCAAAAATTTTCTCGGGTAAAAAATCAATGGCAACAAAAAATAAAAAGTATGTTTATGCGTTCGAAGAAGGAGATAAAGAGATGAGAGAAATCTTGGGAGGCAAAGGTGCAAATTTGGCAGAAATGAAAACACTGGGAATAAATGTTCCACCAGGATTTACAATATCAACCGAAGCTTGCGCACTTTATTATACAGACGGGAAAAAAATAAATTCTGAAGTCAAAAAACAAACAGATATTAAACTCGCCCAGCTTGAAAAAAAGATGGGAAAGAAACTCGGAGACGCGAACGATCCCCTTCTTGTTTCTGTCCGTTCAGGAGCTGCGGCTTCCATGCCTGGAATGATGGATACAATTTTAAACCTCGGTTTGAATGACAAATCTGTTTTAGGTTTGGCAAAAATTACAAATAATCCTCGTTTTGCATGGGATTCTTACAGAAGATTAATACAAATGTTTGGAAATGTTGTTATGGAAATGGGACATGGCGACTTTGAAGAAATATTGGAAAATGTCAAAGACACAAAAGGTGCAAAATATGATACAGACCTTACAGCAGAAGATTTACAAGAAATAGTTGTAAAATACAAAGCAAAAATAAAAGAAACCAAAGGAACAGAATTTCCTCAAGATCCTATAAAACAAATGTATATGGCAATAAATGCCGTCTTTAATTCTTGGAATAATTACAGAGCGATAAGATACAGAGAAATTAATAGTATCAAAGGCCTTATCGGAACAGCTGTGAATATTCAGTCAATGGTATTCGGCAATCTTGGAGATGATTCTGGAACCGGAGTTTGCTTCACAAGAAATCCTTCAACCGGAGAAGCAAAATTCTACGGAGAATATTTGATGAACGCACAAGGAGAAGATGTCGTTGCCGGAATAAGAACTCCTCTGACTGTTGCATCACTCGCAAAACAAAATCCAAAAATATACAAAGAGCTTGTAAATACCTGCAACAAAGTCGAGAAACATTACAAAGATATGCAGGATATGGAATTCACGATTGAAAGAGGTGTACTTTATATTCTTCAAGC
Source organism: uncultured bacterium (assembly GCA_963798465.1). Lineage (GTDB taxonomy): Bacteria > Patescibacteriota > Minisyncoccia > Phycocordibacterales > GWA1-40-21 > Bog-1340. The sequence goes on from CAWCTC010000001.1 coordinate 637,220, forward strand.
AAGAAATGGAAAAAGAACAGCCGCAGCTTCCGTAAAAATTGCAGTTGATTTGGTAAAAGAAAAATTGATTTCACTCGAGACGGCAATTTTAAGAATCGATCCGAATCAATTAAATCAATTATTGCACAGACAGCTTGATCCAGTCGCAGTTTCAAAAGCCAGAATAATTGCACAAGGTCTTCCAGCTTCACCAGGAGCATCTGTCGGAGAAGTTGTATTCACCGCATCTGAAGCATTTGAAAAAGCAAAGTCAGGTCTTGATGTAATACTTGTCAGAACTGAGACATCGCCAGAAGATATCGACGGAATGCATTCTTCAAAAGGAATCTTGACGGCAAGAGGAGGAATGACATCACACGCTGCTGTTGTCGCGAGAGGAATGGGAACTCCATGCGTTGCAGGCTGTGCAGATATTCAGATAGATGAAAAAGCAAAAACACTTACGATAAAAAGCCAAGGAATTGTAATTAAAGAAGGAGAATTTATTTCTCTTGACGGTTCAACAGGAAAAGTTTACGAAGGAAAATTAAATACAGAGGATGCTTCCCTTCTTGGAAACTTTGGAACTTTGATGACATGGTCGGATAAATTCAGAAAAATCGGAGTCAGAACAAATGCAGACACTCCTCATGATGCGGAAGTCGCAAGAAAATTCGGCGCAGAAGGTATTGGTCTTTGCAGAACTGAACACATGTTTTTTGAAGGAGCCCGCATAAAAGCGATAAGAGAAATGATACTTTCAAACGATTTGGAAGCGAGAAAAAAAGCTTTGGCAAAATTATATCCATATCAAAAAGGAGATTTCGCCGGACTTTTTGCAGCTATGAATGGACTTTCAGTTACAATAAGATTGCTCGATGCTCCACTCCATGAATTCTTGCCACAAAAAGAAGTAGATATAGTTGAAATAGCAAAAGAAATGAATGTCAGCGTTGCCACGCTCAAAGCAAAAATTGAAGACTTGCACGAATTCAATCCGATGCTCGGACACAGAGGCTGCAGACTTGCCATCACTTTCCCTGAAATCTATGACATGCAAGCAGAAGCTATTATTGATGCCGCAATCGAAGTGAAGAAAAATGGAAAAGCAAAAGCTGTCAGACCGGAAATAATGATTCCTATTGTTGCTACGACAAAAGAATTTACAATATTGAGAGATAGGATTGTAAAAATTGTTGAAGAAAAAATAAAAGCATCAAAAACAAAAATTGAATACAAGATAGGAACTATGATTGAGGTTCCAAGAGCCGCTTTGATTGCAGACAAACTAGTTACAGCTGGTGCAGAATTCTTCTCATTCGGAACAAACGACTTAACACAAATGGGAGCAGGATTATCACGCGACGACGCAGGAAAATTCTTGAAGGAATATGTCGCTCAAGATATTTTTGCTTATGATCCATTTGAAGTTTTAGATCAAGAAGGTATTGGCGAACTTATCAGAATTGCAGTTGCAAAAGGAAGAAGCGTGAAAAAAGATTTGAAGATTGGTATTTGCGGAGAACACGGAGGAGAACCAAAAACAGTTGAATTCTGCTGTAGAGAAGGATTGAATTATGTTTCTTGTTCACCATTTAGAGTTCCAATCGCAAGACTAGCCGGAGCTCAAGCTGTAGTAAGAGAACTTATGAATAAGAAAAGTTCAGTAAAAAAATCAGCAAAAAAAACAGTTAAAAAAGGTAAGAAATAGACAATCAAATTAAAAGGGCGGCCGCTTCGCGGCCGCCCTTTTAAATTATTTATAAAGTAGTACACTTATTCTAAATCAGTTCTTTATAATTCTCTCAAATGAGAGATTAAATATAAAAATCCTTAAGGAGGTTTTGCTTATGGCAACAAGACTTGATGAATTAGAAGAAGTTATTAAAAAACACAAGGAAGAGGAGGCGAAGAAAATAGTGAGAGATGACGCTGCATATATTAAAAGGATGTGCAGAGGAAAAAGAAATTATTATTTACTGGCTGACCCTGGCTATCCTTATGAAAAAATTCGGGTAACAAAAAAAGTTTATATTGAAAATCTGTTGAGAGACAAGCAAGACAAAAGAGATGATTATTTCTTATTCCATGGATGCTAATCAAAAAGGAGAACAAAATGAAAAAAATGGAAGATAAATGGAATGCATAAAGCATTTCAAAAAACCGCTAGAAAAATTAGCGGCTTTTTTTATATAATGTTTTTCTTAATTTTTGTCTGATAATATATTATCAGACCGAGATTAATCGGTAACTTCCGGCTCAACATCTTCATTCTCCATTGTCGCCAATCTGATTTTTTCAACAAGTTCGCTGTTTGGAGTATCTTCACTGAAATCAACATCTAAATCGCCGGCAATAGATCGCAATCTTTCCAAAGCTTCCGGACTTCCATCATCAACGAGAGACTGCAGATACGTAAAATCAGGATTGCCATGTTCATCTTGCCAATCTCCCATCGCACTCGTTTGAGATTTGCTCACTGGGTTTTTCTTCTGCGTAAAATTTTTATTATATTTATCGTCTTGTGCCATATTATTATTTTTATTAATCTGATAAATTATTCTTCAACTTCCATTATAGCAAGGAATCCATTATTTTTTTAAGAGGAACTGTGGCAACTCCGACCACGCTGTCCGCACCTCCGTAATATACAAATAATTTATCTTTTCTAACAACAGTTCCGCAAGGAAAAACTACATTCGGAATAATTCCGACAAGTTCATACGGCCTTTCCGGCTGCATTATAGGCGGGCTAACTCTCGAAATTACAATGCGAGGATTTTTCAAATCCAAAAGAGCCAGACCGACTCTGTATGTATGATGATTTGAAGAAACTCCATGATACAAAAGCAGCCATCCTTTTTTTGTTTTTATCGGAGGTGCAGTGATGCCGACCTTTTCACTGTCCCACATTCCCTTTCTCGGCAAAATTATCGGTGTAGCGACTTGCAGCGGACCTTCAATTATATCCAAGGAATCTATAAAATCGGCGCAGATATCGCTATCAACTCTGTGAAGCATAAGATATTTTCCATTTATTTTTTCAGGAAAAATACAGGCATCCTTGTCATCTTCTTTGTTTGGCGACAAAAGAAGAGGTTCAGTCCAATCCCAATTTTTATTTTTAAAATCTTCAAGCAATATCGCGGTAACTGCAACACGCGGAGGATTTGTCCCATCATATGCCGTATAACACATATAAACTGTATCACCGATAAGAGTAAGACGAGGATCTTCACAACCAGAATTTCCCGGATGAGTTTTCATTTCAAAAAATTTTCTAGGAACATAAATCGGCTTGTCGCTTCTTTCATCTATACTGAATCCATCTTTAGAAGATGCATATCCTATATAAGATGTATCGTCATCAGACATGGCACGATAAAGAATGTATGTAACATTTTCTATCTGAATAGCTGCTGGATTGAAAACTCCATGCGCCTCCCAAGCTACTCCTATTCTTGGTTTCAAAATTGGATTTTTATCACATCTTGTCAAATATGTGTTTATGGCATCTGGCTTTATACCTTCGAATAAGTCGTCGAGTTTTACAACAGCTATACAGCAGAATGTATCCGCAGCCCCATAATATATTTCCAAAATATTTTTCTTGAGCAATGCTCCTGAGGGAAAAACTATGCCTGGAATTTGCCCAAATTTTTCATAAGTTTCCGATGATGCAAACATCGGACCGTGCGTTTGCCCTATTATTTTTTTAGGATTTTTTAAATCAAGTAGCAGCGCTTCAATCCCAAACTCTTTTACGAAAGGATTATTCTGTTGAAAATAATTTTCTATGTGGCTGTATATAAGTAGCCAGCCTTTTTCAGTTTTAATCGGAACTGCTCCGACTTCGACATGATCCTTGTCCGATCTTCGCGGATCTATACTGTGCAAATTTAATTCACTGTACCATTTTTCCCAATATTTTTGATCCCACATATCCTCGAGCTTATCAAATTCGGCAAAACATATTTTTGCCGGAGGCAAATCTGTATCGACAGATAAAACAGCGACATATTTTCCATTTATTTTTTCAGGAAAAAGTGCCATGGCTTTGGCATTAAAAGGAGTTACCAAATGTTTTTCTTCAATTTTTTTGAAATCTTTCGTGATGGCGACCGCAATTTTTATACAGCTGGCATCAAAAGGATAATCTGAAAGAGCAGTATAAAAAATATAAAACTTATCCCCCATTTTTGTAACTCTTGGATCTTCGCATCCGTATTTTTCCCACTCATATTCTGGAGCAATAAGCTGCATTCTTTCGGAAAAAGTCGTCCCATTCTTGCTTGACGTATATCCTATGGAGGAAATGCTCAAATCACTCCCGAAATAATCTTCAGTTGAAGACATGGCCCTATAGACATAATGAATTATGTTTTTATCTTTTATAGGACACCAATTGAAGACAGCTTTTGCTTCCCATGGATCATTGGTATTCGGAGATAAAAGAGGATTGTGCGGTGATTTTTTTACCGTGAACATTTTTAAGAAAAAGTTACCTTGTTTATGGTATGCGACTGTTCAGTAATATTTTTGAAACCATCCATAAATTCTTTGAAAGGCAATGTCGCAACGCAAACAAATTTATCGCCTCCGCCGTAATATATAAACAGCGTATCACCTTTTAAAACAGCCCCACATGCATAAACTATACCAGCTTTTCCTTCATTTTCATACCACATATCCGGAGTAATTATGGGAATGGAAAAGCGGGAAATTATTTTTGTCGGATCATCCAAATCAAGAAGCATCGCGCCTATTTTATATTTCGACGGCTCCGCTTTATCCGTTGCGTGGTAGAAAATCAGCCATCCTTTTTCGGTTTTCATCGGAGGAGTTCCGACGCTTCTCATCCTGCTATGCCATGAAATCTTTTTAGCTGGCATTTTTTGAGGATCGGGACTTTCAAAGTTTAATCCTTCCTCACTTATGGATTTCAAATCATCGACATAATCTATTTTCACTTTGTTTTTATCAAGGTCGTGCAGATTGTGGAGTATCGCAAATTTTCCATTTATTTTTTCAGGAAAAATTACCCAATTTTTGTGTCTTCCTTTTGGAGAAATCAATTTTGGCACGCTCCATTTTTTCCAATTTTTATTCAGGAAATCTTCCTCATCAATCATGATCATTCCGACACGGATATTATCCCAACTGTCAAAAGCATTGAAAGTCACATATATTTCACCGTCAATATTTACCATTCTTGGATCCTCGCAGCCGCCCCAGCTTCCGCCAGACGGATACATCACGGGATTATATTTCTTGAATTTTTTCTTATCGCCAATGCGCGGATATTTCAAAGAAAAAACTGGCTCGGGATGGACATCATCAAAATTAATTCCATCACAGCTTGAAGCATAACCGATTCTTGACATTCCGTCGCTTCCGATTGCTCTGAACAATAAATGCACTTTATCTTTTAAAGCGATTGCTGCAGGATTGAAAGTTCCCTGTGACATCCATTCTTTGCCTTTCAGCGACTTCGGAGAAATAACCGGATTATTATTATGTTTGCTTAATATTTTTATTTTTTCTTTTGTAAGATCCGTAGAAAATGGCACAGAAAAAGATGCGCTCAGTATTCCCGTATTTTTTGAATACCAATATATTGCAAGCTTGTCATCCGAAAAAATCATGCCTTTGCATTCAAAATCTTTTTCATAAGATATCTGGTCGTCGAATATCGGCTCATCGGAACGCCAAATGATTTTGTGCGAATCGGACAATGAAAACATCGCCACACCTATCTGTATTTTTAAAATATTATTTTCTTTTATTGAAGAATCGTAAAAAACCAGCACGCCTTTTTCCGTAACTTTTGAAGCGATGAATTTTAATCCATCCCTATCAAAAAATGCCGGCCTTGGCTTCAATACCGGTTCTTTGCTTTTTTTCCATTTGATAAAATCAGGCGAGAATACGGTGAAAATTGAAGACTCTCCATAATAAATAAAATAATCTTTTCCGTGCTTGTGATCGGACACCGCTCCTCCCCTTTCTTTTATCTGAGATATCGATCCCTGGATTATCCATTCATTTTCTTTTTGAGAAATAGCCCAATAAAGATTCTTCGTCTTGCCATTTTTGCAGGTGAACGTGATTATTTTTTTATGATTGACTACTGAAGAAATTATATCGTCGATATCTTCCAAATTTATTTTTTCATCTAAAAATCTATTTTTGAAGACAACGAGTTCCTTGTATTCAGAAAATCGGTTCAATTCATTTCTCTTGCCCGGGATAAGATATATTTTACCCGGCAATTCTTTTATCCTGCAGAAAATAGAATGTGCGCTGTTATGCTCGTAGAAACCCAATGGAATAATTGTTTCATTTTTTATGCTTTCCAATGTTTTTTTATTTCTCGGAGACATATTTTAAATATTTTTATTATTTTCTTATCAATTAATCTACAAAAAACTCAAACATAATGCGTTTGAGCTTTCAGAGCTTCACTGATTTTTTATGGGAAATTTACAGGAAATCTCAAACAAATTAAAACCTCTACTTTTCAAAAAAATCAGCGGAAAAATATTAGCAACCGCACATGTGACATAGACAATTATATTATTTATAAAAAATATAAGCAATAAAAAAAATGTTGATAACTACTAAGAAAACAGATATAATTCATTCAAATGGATTTTCGAAAGAAAAAAATCATAGTTTTTGATCTTGATGGGACCTTGGCTGAAAGCAAACAAAGCCTAGATACAGAAACTTCAAAACTTCTAAGCGAACTGCTCAGCGTAAAAAAAGTCGCGATTATCACTGGAGGTGGTTTTCCTCAACTTCAAAAACAAGTAATAAGCGTTGTTCCCTTCGATTCGAATAAATTCAAAAATTTTTATATCTTTCCGACCAAAGGTGCGATGATGTACAAATTCGACGGAAAAAATTGGCAAAAAGTCTATAAAAAAATCCTGAGCAAGGATGACAAGAAAAAAATACTGGATGCATTCGATAAAGTTTATAAAGAAGTAGATTTTTTACCAAAAAAACATTTCGGCAATCTTCTGGAAGACAGAGAATCACAATTTACTTTTTCAGCATTGGGACAGGATGCTCCAGTTGAATTGAAAAGAGTCTGGGATCCTGATGCGTCAAAAAGAAAAATACTCAAAGAACATCTGGATAAATATCTTCCTGATTTTGCCGTCGAAATCGGTGGAACTACATCACTAGACATTACGCAGAAAAACATCGACAAGGCATATGCGATAGAGCAGATCTGCATTTACTTGAATATGAAAATAGATGATATTTTATTCATCGGAGATGCAATTTTTGAAGGTGGAAACGATTATTCCGTAATAAGAACAAAAGTAGATAATATTGACGTTGATAACTATAACGAGACAAAAAAAATAATAAGAGATATTATTGATGGAAAGGAATCTTATAAAAAATAAATAATAAATATGAAAACAACTTACGACAAAAGACCATGGGGCTTGGAAGAAATTTTTACCATAAATGAGCCATCAACCGTAAAAATATTGACAATCAATCCAAAACAAAGAACTAGCCTGCAATACCACAATTTCAGAAAAGAATTTTGGAGACTAATTGAAGGTGAAGCTATTTTTGAAATTGACGGTAAAAAGATTGAAGCAAAAATTGGAGATGAAGTAAATATTGATACAAAAATGACGCACAGGCTGATTGGAAAAGATGCTCCGGCAAAAGTTTTAGAAATATCATTCGGAAAATTCGATGAAAACGATATTGTCAGATTGGAAGATGATTATGGACGTGCAGAAAAATAAATTAGAATAAAGAGCGGCACGCGAAGCGTGCCGCTCTTTATTTATTCTATAAAATCACTTCGCACAACCATTTTATAGGCGCGATGCAAATTAACTTAATACTTTTTGAGTTTCTACTGCAATCTGATTCATTTCATCCGTATTGATAACTTCTACTTTAACTTTGGAATCTTGCGTACTCAAATTACAATCCACGCCATCGGTACAATCATTTATTTTCTGATCAATTAAAATCCCGAGAGATTCCAACCCGCTACAGATTCTTCTTCTCATCAAATATGATCTCTCACCCACTGTTCCAGTAAATACGAGCATATCAAGACCGCCGAGAGCAACAAAACTCGCACCGATTTGTTTTTGTATTTTATAAACATAAGTATCGAGAGCCATTTTTGCCGCAGCATTTTCATTTTCAACTTTCAAAAGATCCCTAATGTCATTACTAAGACCTCCGGAAAGTCCGAATAGTCCGCATTTTTTGTTGAAATATTGCGTAAGTTTCAATCCCTGCAATTTTAAAACTTCAGACAGATATACCACGGCACCGGCATCTATGTCTCCAACTCTGTTCGCCATTATCATTCCTTCAAGCGGAGTAAATCCCATGGATGTTTCTACACTTTTTCCATCTTTCACCGCCATGACGCTTACTCCTCCGCCGATATGGCAAACTATAAGTTTACTTGGAATGTTTCCCTTCTTCTGCAATTTATTTACAATCGACTGAGCTGAAATCCCATGATAGCCGTATCTGTAAATATCATATTTTTCTGCATCCTTTGAATAGATGCCATAATTCTTGGCCTTTTGAGGCATAGTGTGGTGGAATTCCGAATCGGATATGCCTACTATTTTCATATTGTTTCCAAAAAATAATTTCAATTTGATTATCTCTTTAAAAATACCTTCAAGGTGAAGCGGGGCTTTTTTCATGGCTAATTTAAGATTGCGGATATACTCATCATCTATAATCCTATTTGTTTGAAAATATATTCCAGGTGCGACAACTCTTATTCCGACTCCGGAAATATCATTCTTGTCGGAAATGATATTTTTTGCTTTAAATGTCTTAATCAGATAATCCAAAGAATTATTAAATTCTGATTCTAAAATTTTATTTTCTTCCGATTTATCGGAAATTCTTATCGTGGAAAGATAACCGCCGTCGCCGGTTTCAAAATGCACAAAAGCAGCTTCCTTTCCCTCATCGTATACAGCATACTTTTTTGAAGCGCTGCCGGTATTTACAATCAAATATTTTTCGCTCATTTTTTTAAATTATTTTTTATAAGTCCATTTCCAATTTAATATTTCTTCTGGATCATCTCCAAAAGTCGTGATGTATGTTTTGTGGTCAGTGATTTTTTTCTGATATTTTTCTATAAGTTTTTTCGCTTTTTCCGATTCGATGATTCCATTTGCGGACAATTTTTCAACAGCTTCAATAAGTAAATTGTATCTATCCGTCTTGTTTCTTATGTGCAAATCGAGCGGAGTAGTCGTCGAACCGCTTTCTATATATCCGTGAACAGTGATTCTATGCAAAGCATTTTCATAATCAAAGAGCACTTGCTTCAAAGTTTCAGGATATCCATGAAAGTTTAAAATTACCGGTTTATCTTTCGTAAAATATTTTTCAAATTCCGACTGGGTGATTTTCTTTGAATGGCCGACTGTGTCCGGAGAAAGTTCTATAATATTTACAAATCTTATTTTTACTTCCGGCGCTTCTTCTTTCAAAAGTTGTATCGATGCGAGCGCTTCCTTTGTGAGATATTGTCCGCAACCTCCAAAAATTACATCGGGATTTTCATCGCTTGCAAAATCCCAAATAGACAAGCCTTGTTCTATCTCTTTTTTCGCTTGTTCTTGCGTAAGCCAGACCGGCTCGACTGTTTTTTCAGAAACGATGACATTCATTTCATTTTTTGATTTCAAACATTTTTCGGCAATCATAACTGCCTCATTTTCATCAGCTGGAAAATAAACATTTATAAAATCATGATGCAATTGCAAAACGTTATCTATAAATCCTGGATTCTGGTGCGAAAAACCGTTGTGCTCCTGCCTCCATCCGCTTGAACTTGTCATATAATTTAATGACGGGACATCTCCGCGCCACTCAGTCTTCCTGGCAATTTTCAAAAACTTGCTGTATTGGTCCGCCATGCTCGCGACAATCATTATAAAAGCCTCGTATGAAGGAAAAACTGCAAATCTTCCCGTCAAAGTGTATCCCTGCGCAAGACCGTGCAATGCATTTTCCGAAAGCATTTCTATCACTCTTCCGTCTCGTGCCAAATCAATATCCCATGGTTCTATTTTTCCAACAAAAGCTCTCGGTGTCTCAGCAAAAATATATTGTAATCTGTTTGAATAAGTTTCGTCAGGAGAAAACATCCTGAAATTTCTTTTATCTTTGTTTAATTTTACGACTTCGCCGAAGTATTGTCCGATTTTTGTCATCGCACCCATTGAAACATCGCCTGGTGCGCTAACTTTCGTCTCAAAATTTTTTATCGAGGGCAAAATTAAATCTTTTGACGTATCGCCTTTCCTGATTCCAAAAGTAACCGGATTATTTCCCATTCTCAAACTTTCTGGGGGAAGAGCATTCTCGATTTCTTTTATAAAACCAGTTTTAGGATCGAAGAGTTCGTCAAACTTATATGATTTCATCCATTTTTCTAGATCATCAAGTTCAGTCTTATCGGTTTTCATTTCTCTTCCAACAACTTGATGAGACAAACAATTACCTTCGACTTTTCCATCGAACATTTTTCCTCTGCCTTCAATATCCCAACTGTATAAATGTTTTATTCCGGTCCAGCCTTTCGGAGTTTTCAAAATAATCATCGGAAATCTGTAATAATCTTTTATCGGCTTATCAGAATTTGCCACAGCTTCCCTTTGAATCGATCTGATTGATGCATAAGCTTTATCCAAAGCTTTTACCATTTTGTCATAAACGGCATCCGTGTGTCCTTCAACAATAATCGGATCATAACCATAACCTCTAAATAAAGATATCAAATCTGAATTTTTCATTCTGCCAAAAATCGTCGGACCTGAAATTTTGTATCCGTTCAAATGAAGTATCGGCAAGACCGCGCCATTTTTTGCGGGATCAATAAATTTGCTCAAATGCCATGAAGTTGCAAGAGTTGCAGTTTCCGATTCGCCATCGCCGACAAGACATGCAGCGATAAGATTTGGATTGTCCAAGACAGCTCCATAAGATGTTGCGAGAGAATATCCAAGCTCTCCGCCTTCAAGAATAACTCCGGGAGTCATCGGACTTGAATGGCTTGGAAACTGATATGGCCAGCTGAAATTTTTCATTATATATCCGATTCCTTCTTCATTTTTCTGCGCTTCTTTATAATATTTTCCTAAAGTTCCTTCAAGAAAAACATTAGACTGGAGAGCGGGAAAACCGTGTCCGGGACCAAGGACGAACATCATATTTGCATTCGTCTTTTTTATCAAATTATTCAAACATGCGTATGTAAAATTTATTCCAGGAGTAGTTCCCCAATGTCCGAGAAGCCTGTTTTTTATATTGTCAAAAGTCAGTTTGTCTTTCAATAAAAAATTACTTTGCAAGTATATCTGACCGACTGAAAGATAATCCGCCGCGCGGACAAACTTTTTTATATTTTCTATTTCTTGCGACATATGATTTTATTTATTAAAAAATGCTGATAAATTGGCCGAACATGTCCTAGTATAGCAACTATCGGCGAAGTAATGAAATTATTTTATCAACTCCTCGACATTTCCCGAAAGGTCTGTGGTGTCTCCCTCGACCTTCGAAACATCTCCGTAAATATTGGTAACATCGCCTTTTATATTTGTCACATGGCCTTTTATATTGCTGACGTAACCTTTAATGTTTGTGACATTGCCGGTTATATTTGTCACATCTCCTTGCAGATCGGAAACATCGCCAATTATTTTCGTCGTATCGCCTTCAATATGGCTTACATCGCCGTGAATATTTGTAACATCACCGCTGATATTGGAAACATCGCCGACAATTCCGCTCAAGTCTCCGCGGATTTTTGAAACATTTCCGCGAATTTTTGACACATCGCTTTTGATATTAGTCACATCGCCTTTTATGTTCGAAACATCGCCATGCAAGCCGGAAATATCTCCGCTGATGTTTGAAACGTCGCCGGAAATTTTATGTATGCTCAAATCGCCGGATATTTTTGAAACATCGCCTTTTATGGATTTAAAATCGCCCATTATATTGTCATGCAAGCCTGTGACATTTTCCGTATTCAGCTGTTTGAAAGCTATATTTATTTTTTTGAGTGTCATGACAATATGATATCACAAAATTTTACAGATTTCTTTTTACAAAAAGCCTCACGATTCTCAATTCTTCATAAGAATAAGCGTTACCGAGCTTATTTTTAATTGGATTTAATAGAAAATCACGATTTCGTGCCATAAAGTTCACGAAACGTCATCCAAATTTTCTTGTACTTACCTGTCGGAACTTCTTCTTTCAAATGATTGATATCAAAACTCGAATCTTCTTCAACAATTTTTTCAATATGATCGAGAAGCGTGCCGATTTTAATTCCTTTTATTTCCAAAATTTCTTTCAAACCCATTCCTTGTGAAAGCATATTTTTGGTTTCTTCTATCGGCGAGATTCTTCTTTTTTTCTTTTTGTCTATTTTCGTTCCTTCCGGCGGAGCAACTTTTTTCAAAAATTCTTCCTGCTTATTTTTTATTTCTTTGTCGGAAAGAGTATAAAGCCATTGTTTATCGCCATCTGACATTTCTTTCAAATCTTCATCAAAAATAGAAACATCCTCACGAACTTCAAGCGCATTTTTATTCATTCCAAGCAAACGCAGACCCTCAAGAGTTCGCACACGAGAAAGCGCAACATAGCCCATTCCTTTTTCAAAAGATTTTGAAAGATCGACTTCAACTGCATCCAAACTCATACCTTGGCTTTTGTGCACAGTTATAGCCCAAGCCAAGCGAAGCGGATATTGTGTGATTGTCGCTTTCACTTTTCCTTCATCTTCAATCACCCAATTTACTTTTTCCGGAATAATTATTTTTCCTGAAGTAAGCATGACTTTCGGTCCATAGTTTGAACACTCAATAACTTTTCCCAAAGTTCCATTTGCATATCCTTCTTCAAAATTATTTTTTACAAACATCACTCTCGCTCCTTTTTTCAAACGCAAAACTTCTGGCGCAAGACAGCTTTTTTTCAATGCTTCGACAAGCGGTTTTCTTCCTTTGTCTTCCATTTGATATGTAAAAATTTGCCCTGGAAGTTTGTTGAGCTCGGCATCATTAATAGTATCTACATTTATATTGTGAGTGTGAAGTTTTGTCGGCTCAATTCCCTCTTTCAAACAAGCATTATTTCTTGAATTCAAACAAAGTAAAGATTCTTCGCTCAAATTTCCTCCGCGAATTCCATTTAAAATTTTTATAAACTTGTCATCTTTATGTCTGAATTGTTCTTCAAGATAGCAAATTTTCAAATTAAGTTTTTTCCAAGCTTCAGACTTATATGCAAATTGAGATTCTTTTTCGCCCACTCTTGAAACCGGAGGAAGCTGGAAAAAATCTCCGCAAAGTATCACTTGCATTCCACCAAATGGAAGCTGATTTCTTTTCAAATGTCTTGCGATTCTTTCTATCAAATCCAAGCGAAAATCGATGAATCATTGAAACCTCATCAATTATCAAAACTTCTGTTTCTCTAAATCTATCATGCAAATATTTCTTACTTTCCAAATCTTCCAAGATCATATTCTGTAAGTTCATCACGAATACCAAGTCCGCTCCAAGAATGAATCGTCGTTCCACCCATATGAGTCGCCGCAATTCCAGTCGAAGCGGTCACGCCAACTTCAACTCCTTTATTTTTAAGGAATTTTATATATTCATTTAAAAGATGCGTTTTACCAGCTACCCGCCGCTCCTGTGATATAGCAGTTGTATCCCATCTTCAATATTTCTAGTGCATCCTTTTGGGTCATAGAAAACTATTTTATCATAGAAAAGAAAAAGATAACGATTGACAAATTGTTTTTGTATATTAGTATCAAATTTAGAAGTACACGAGCAGAAATGCTCAAACTCAACCCGAAAGGGAATCCTGGAAACAGGACAAGGAGGAAGTATGAACTACCAAAAGATGGTGCAACAGATTTTTAAAGGTTCAAGAAACATCAATAAAATGAAAGAAGATGTGATTTATCTTGTCAGTATGGTTTTTGGTTTGTTAGGCGAAATCCCAGAAATCGGAGAAGGACTTCCAAAATTAAATGGGGAATCAGAAAAAATTAGATACGTTGTTCCAATCGGAAATACTAAATACTGCAGTTGGTCAATGGAAACCATTGAAAAAAAACCAACGGTAACATGTGTAGTTAGACTTACGTACGATGATAGGAAAATTAAAGGATGTAATAATTGGATTACTGCATACGTAAGTGGATACACTGTAAACCAGATTCCCTCAAATTATATACAGGATGTTTTTGATGGATTACCATCTTTTATTGAAGGTATGATTTCAAGATATCCTTATCTTGAAAGAAGATTAAAACCTTTTATAAGAGCTAGTGGAATACGGTTTTGAAAAAACAATGGCGGGCCCTTAAAGGCCCGCCATTTTAAATTATTTAATTCCCTTTCTCCACTCATCAATCAATTTATGATTTCCTGAAAGTAAAACTTTTGGAACCACATATTTCTTCTTTTTATATATCAAAACTTCCGGTCTTGTATAAACTTCACTGCTTGAAATTCTTTCTTCTTCAAGAGAGGCTTTGTTTCCAAGAACACCATCTATTTGTCTTGAGACTGAATCCATAATGAGCATAGCTGGAAGTTCCCCACCGGTAAGCACAAATGGACCAACAGTAATTTTTTCTGTTTTGAATATTTTATTCACTCTTTCATCTATCCCTTCATATCTTCCAGAAATAAAAATAATATCTGTAAATTTTTTTGCAGTTTCTTTTGCATAAGCAGTATCAAATTGTTTTCCACCTGGACTTAAAAATATAATTTTTACTTTATGACTTTTGCCTTTTGACTTTTTACTTGCTGAAAGCGCTTTCTCAATTGCTTTTGCAACTGGCTCGGCTTGCATCACCATTCCTGGACCACCGCCATAAGGAATATCGTCAACTCTTTTATATGGCTTGTCTTTCTTTTTTTGCGAAGGTGAAACCTTCGCAAAATCGCGTGGATTATAAAAACTTACCTTCACCTTTTTCTCTCTGATTGCCCGTGCCAAAATCGACTCATTCAAATATGAGGTAAAGGATTCTGGAAATAATGTGATTATGTGAAAATTCACAGGGTAGTGAAATTTCAAATTGTTTTTATTGCCAAACAACTTGAAATTTTAATTAATGTTTATTTGATAAATTATAAATCTATTGATATATATAACTTTTCTAAAAACAAGGCAATGATTTGAAATTCTACTACCCTGTTCATTTACCCGAGAAAATTTTTGCCAATAAAAATTGCGCGACTTTAAGGTTTAACTAGATAACATTTATAACTCTAACCCAATATCACAAAAATCGCAATTTTTGCTAGCGCGTTGGCAAAAACTTTAACGGGTAAATCAAAATACAATAAAAAACGCCAAAATACAATGATTAAAATTCAGTCGATTCTTGATATTGACTTTAGTTTAAAAAATTGTAATATCTCTCCAGAAAGCACAAAAACAAAAGGGGTGAGAAAATGGACAATCAGGAACTGGACCAGCTTGAAAAACTCTTAGTAGAGGCGGGTATAGACACAGAGAAAGCTATGGATCTTGTTATAAAAGCCATGAAGATATCTTTAGACAAAGATATCTCGGTGATAAAAGCACTTAGATCACTCGCTGACATAGGAGCGCCCTCGGACTCAATGAAATACCAGCTGGCCATAGCTCTACAAAATATTAACAATGTAGAGCTCGAGAGACTAAAATCTCTCACCGCTGTCTGAAAAGATGTGTGAACGCCGCGCCCGAAAAAGGTGCGGCTTTTCATTTGCCCATTGACCTTTTTCACTAAAGACTATAGTATTACGTTTGGAAGGTATTCTATTAAAAAAAGGGAGGTGATACAAATGTATTTGAAGCAGGAGGAAGAATTGTGGGTAAGAAAAATCCTCGCTGATGCCAATTGCCCGGAACCAAAAATTGAGGATTATATAACGTTAATAAGAAAAATAATGGAAGAAGACAATCTTCCATTAAGCCGAGTTCTCCTCATGGTTTCGGGTGGAGATGAGGATTTCCGAAGCCTGTTGGAAAAAAATGGGCTGCTGAAAAAAATCACTCGTACGATCTTCAAATAAAAAACCGCACGTATTTTCTTACGGGCGGTTTTTTTAATTAATTATAAAGGGCGGCACCTCCGGTGCCGCCCTTTATAATTAATTTTTTGAACTTTAATTAGAGCTTCAAATCTGCCATCGCTTCATCAACCGTCTTTGTGACTGGTTCTTTTGAAACGGTTGCTCTTGGTTCTGCTCCTTCTGGTTCGTTGATCTTCAGGTTCACTCTTGAATTGTTTTTCATTCCGACAACTCTCAAAAGTGTTCTTATTGCCTTTGCGGTATTGCCTGATCTTCCGATGACTTTGCCCATATCAGCATTGTCCACAACAAGAGTTAGTAATACGCCCATTTCATCGACTGTCCTGACAATTTTTACTTTATCTGGAGCGTCGACTAAAGCCTTAACAACGAAATCTAAAAATTTTGCATCTTGTTCCATGATTGTTTTATTTTAATTCTGATTCTGAATATATTGCAGTAGTTCGACCGGTAACTTATAAAAAATACTGCTTAGAGAATATAATACCACAAGAAAAAAAGTGTGCAATAATTAAATAGACTTTATCCTTCTTGTCTTTGCGAGCATAGCGAAGTCACGTCGCATAACCGTCCTTATAATGTGGCGTTGTTAATTAATTCTGGATTGCTTCGCTATGCTCGCAAAGACACAATACAAAATGGCGACCACTTCGTGGTCGCCATTTTTATTTTAGTTTTAAATTATGCCTGAACTTGTGGAGCTTCTGCGGGTGCTGGTGTTTCTGCAACTGGTGTTGGTGCCGCTTCTGGAGCTGGCTTTGGCTCTTTAGCTTTTGCTTCCGCTTTCTCTGCTTCTTCCTTTGCTTTCTTTGCGTTTATAATTTTATTTTTTGGAAGCACATTTATTTTCTTTCCTGTGAGAATCTTTTGATCTACAAGAAAATTATGGACTGTATCTGAAACTTGAGCGCCTTTTGAAATCCAATATTTAACTTTCTCTCCATCAACATGATTTGTGCCCTTTCCTTTTCTTGCATCATAAGAACCCAATACTTCAACGGCTTTTCCGCTTTTTGGTCCAAATTTTGAATCTGTCAGCACGATGCGAAATGACGGTTCGTGCGTTCTTCCTACTCTTTGTAATCTAATTATTAACATAGACGATATACTAACAAAATACGACATAAAGTCAACTGATTTTTAAAAGCAATTTATCTTTATGTCATTCCCGCGAAGGCGGGAATCCAGGTTGAATTGAATTAATTCTGGATTCCCGCCTTCGCGGGAATGACATACAAAAATATACAAATCAAGGTTTTTTTGCTATGCTTATTTCATAAATGAAAAAAGATAAACAATTCTGGAGGAAGGACAGTAATGACAGCAGGAAAACTGAACATCAGGGAAAACTGAAGACTCTGACAGGAAAAATCAAAGCAATTCGCGGCCACACCGCCTATTTTATAGCCGACACAAACAATCTTGAAGTTGAAATCCCGACAAGACAGATAAACACTGCAATGTCCGGCGACAAGGTTGAAATAAAACTATTCAAGAAAAATAAAACCGGAGTTCATGAAGGCGAAGTAATAAAAGTCATAAGTCGTGCAAAAAATTATTTTGTCGGCGTGATTGAAATTTCCGAAAAAGGAATTCTCGTCGTGCCCGATGATAGAAGAGTAAAAATTTCCGTAAAAATCGCAAAAGAAAAAGCCGGCACGCTGAAAAATGACGACAAAGTCAGAGTTAAAATTACAAAATGGGTTCAAACACCTGGTTTTTCTGAAGGAGAAATTGTAAATATTCTTGGAAAAAAAGGCGACAATTCTACAGAAATGAATTCCATCGCGGTAGATAAAGGTTTCGACATGGATTTTTCGGAAAGAGTTTTAAATGAATCGCACAATATTTTCGAGCATAACAAAACAATTTCGCCCGAGGAAATTTCAAAAAGAAAAGATTTGAGAAATACTTTCACTTGCACGATTGATCCAAAAACCGCAAAAGATTTTGACGATGCCATTTCATTCAAGAAACTTCCAAATGGAAATCTTGAAATCGGTATTCATATCGCCGACGTTTCTTATTATGTCACTGAAAAAAGTGAGCTCGACAAAGAAGCTTACGAACGCGGTTGTTCGGTTTATTTGCCCGATAGAACGATTCCAATGCTTCCCTTTGAGCTTTCGGACAATCTTTGCTCTTTGAGTGAAGGCGACGAAAAACTTGCCTTTTCTGCAATTTTTGAAATCACCCCCCATGCAAAAGTCCATACAAGATGGTTTGGGAAATCCGTCATCAAATCCGCAAAAAGATTCACTTATGAAAGCGCGCAGGAAATATTAGATAGTGGCAACTCCTCTTTGTCATTGCAAGTGGAACGAAGTAATCCAGAAAAATTAGAAATAGATTCCCGTCTTCACGGGAATGACAACATGAAATATTTTGAAGCACTTGATACTTTGAACAAGATTTCCAAAATATTCAGAAAGGAAAAAACGCAGAAAGGCGCGATAGATTTTGAATCAGGAAGAAATCGCTTTTGAGCTCGACACGGAAGGCAGACCAATCAGGATTTACAAAAAACAAAGACTCGACACGCACAAGCTCGTCGAGGAATTCATGCTTCTCGCAAATAAAGAAGTCGCGGAGTTCGTTTATAAATATGAAAAAAATTCCGGAAAACTTTTTCCTCTGCCATATCGTATTCACGATTTGCCAGACAAAGAAAGAATCGCTGAGCTTGCAGTTTTCGTAAAAGCTTTAGGCCATGAGCTTTTCATCGGACCAATCTGGAAATGTCACCGGCAAGGATATGCAGGCGCTTTTTGAGCAGATTGAAGGCAAGGCTGAGGAAGCACTGGTAAAAACCGCAGCGATCCGCTCGATGTCAAAAGCTATTTATTCAACAAAAAATATCGGTCACTTCGGACTTGGCTTTTGAATATTACGCGCACTTCACCTCGCCTATCCGAAGATATCCGGATCTTTTAGTCCACAGAATTTTAAATAAAATTTTAACAAAAGAGAGCATCGCCCACGAAAAGTCTGCTGACCTCGTGGCAAGAGAAAAAAATCTCGCATTTTATGAAAAAGCTTGTCTTCACTCGACCGACCAAGAAATAAAAGCTTCAGAAGCTGAGCGCGATGGCAGAAAATACAAACAGATAGAATACATGCAAGACAAAGTCGGCAAAACTTTTGACGGCATAATCACCGGCGTCACCGAATGGGGCATCTATGCGGAAGATTCAGAAACTAAGGCTGAAGGAATGATTAAACTTTCTTCTCTCGGCGATGATTTCTACAAGCTCGACAAAAAAACTTATTCCATCGTTGGAGAAAAAACAAAAAAAGTTTACTCGCTCGGACAAAAAGTAAAAATCAAACTAGTTTCAGCTGATTTGGATAGAAGGCAAATGGATTATGAGATTATGAAAGAGTGAGAACTGTTGGCCGTGTGGTACGAAGTTGGAACTATTTTGTTAGTTAAAAATATCAAGCCTTTATTAATTCATCCTTGACTCTATCAAGGAGAATTTCAAAAAATCTTTCTTCATCTTCGGACCAAGAATATAGTGGTTGCACTCCTGTTATAAATGACGTCTGAGGTCTCCAATCTTTATACTTTAAAGGCACAGGATACCGAGTCCAATATTCACCAGCATTTGTTAATTTTTCTAAAAAATTTTTTTCTTCTAATGAAATCGCCACATCTGATTCAATGAATAGTTGATCTAAATCATGGCTTTTTAATTTAAATTTTGCATCAGAAGTATTAACAATTAACTTTCCTCTCTTTATATACAATCCTTTTACATAATTTTCTAATGCCATTACTCTTAGATACATCATTGGTTCAAAAATCTCATAGTTTGCTGGGACTATACCTTCTTTTTTAATTTTAATTTCATCTCTGGCGCCATTCCATAAATAATACAATTCATTTGATGCAAGTAATAGTTGATCACCCTTATGCTTCCATCTTGAGTATTCATTTGCTGATTTAATATAATCTGATTTTCTTTCCTTATCATTCATAGCGATTATTAATTAGTGAATAACCTATAATTCTTTTAATTTATTTTCCTATAATAAAATTGTGCTTCTTTGCTATATCAATAAAATAATCAACATGTTCAAAACCACAAATCATTAAAACCTCTTTACTTAGTCCATTTTGGAGCCAAATCTGATCTAACCAATATTTTTCGCGTTTTCGATCTGATTCCGCTGCAATATAATTTATTTTATCTTCCTGATCTTTATTTATTGGAGGAAATGGTATTAAAAGTTCCTTAGCAATTTGAGCTCTTTGCTTAACACCTATTCTACTCCGTTCAGCTATTCCCGGATCACAAAGTAAATATTGCACTCCCAATTCAAATATAATTTTTCCTACATGAGTAGAATTTATATTTTGGTATGATAACGCATCCTCGCTAGATTCTTCTGCAATTAATGTAATCTTTTTTACTTTACAGATATTTTTTACCTGTTCAAGAAATTGAATAACTTTTTTTAGATCATTATTCGGATTTGGAAGTTGAACTTGAAAATGATCGACACCTAAGACATAAATCATTGACTTTAGTTACTGAGATAATAGTTCTCGAGTTGTTTTAAGCGTGCTTCGGTTTCTAATCCTTGATGATTAGGTTCATTACAAATTGTTGATGTTTGCCCATTGCTACTAATATCAGCACACCATGCCAACATAGTATCATCGGGGGCAGCTTTAAGATCTGTCTCAATTGCTCCACTACTAACAATAGTTAATTCGTAATAGCAATTATTCAGTAATTGATTATAATGTGTCTGTCGAACGGTTACACTTCCATAAGGGTCAGTTCGTTTTTGTTGTGCATCATCTACATTTGCCGCTGCGTTTGCAATATTTTTACAAGCAAGACCATTTTCGCTTGCAGTAGTTAAGTTCGCAGACACAGTTGGTTGAGAAATTGGCTGTGCGACGTAATCTTGTTTTGTACTAGTAGTTGTTGGCGTTGAATATGATTGAGGTGTAGAATTTTTTCCTAAAAAATATACACCAACTATTAACGCAGCAATAACTACAATTGCTAGTCCGATTTTTGTGTCTTTATCCATAAATTAATATTATATACTTGTTAATTTATTTCGCCACCTGCACCGCTTCTTCAAACTGAATAGAAAGCAATCTTGAAACGCCATCAGAGCCCATTGTTACTCCGTAAATAACGCCGGCACGAGACATCGTTTCCCTATTGTGAGTAATGAGGATGAGCTGGGAATATTTTGAAAGTTCGGAAATCATATCGCCGTATTTCTTGGAATTGGCTTCATCAAGAGCAGCATCCGTCTCATCAAGAATAATAAATGGTGGCGGATTCACCTGCGGAGATGGCAAAAAGAAGCGCGATGGAAGTAAAGCTCTTTCTCCGCCGGAGAGCATCATCAGTCCTTTTGTTTTTTTCTTGGCAAGAAACTTCAATTTCCAATCCTTCTTCGGTTTCTTCTTCCTCGATTATTTCTTCACCTTCAGATTCGCCATGGCTGAAGTGAAATCTGTATCGGATTTTTTCCTCTTTTTTTCTTTCAGCAATAACAGAAAGCGAAGCAGAACCTCCGCCAAACATCGCTGAGAAGAATTGCTGGAATTCGAATTAATTTTTGCAACGCCGAGTTCGAATTCGGTTGCGAGTTTTTCATCAAGCTCTTTGATGAGATTTTTCAAAGATTACGGAAGAATTTATCAAATCGGTCAATTCTTTTTCAAGAAAAGTATCGCGCTCCGTCGTTTCTTTGTATTCTTTCACAATTTCATCTCCTCCGGCAACTCCGGCATCTTCCAATCGGATTTTTATTTTTTCCATCACGCGTTTTTTGTCTTCCTGAATTTGTCTTGGTTCTTTTACAATTTGCTCGATTGAAAGTGCGATACCATCTGCATTTGTCGGCCAGAAATCCTTATAATGAAGCGCGGAAACGCCAACCAAAATCGAAGCTTCCTGAAGCTCTCGCTTGAATTCTTCTTCATCATGTCGCAATCTTGATTCCCTGCTTTCCAAACCATTTAATCTGCCGCGGATTTCATTTTGCTCAGCAACAATTCTGAACAATGATTTTTCCGCATCTCTGTTTGAATCTTTTTCTTTTTCAATATCATTTTTCAAAATATGAATATTGCTCGGAAAGTTCTGTTTCAAGATTATTCGCGTCTTTCAGCTTGATTTCATAACCGGACTTTTCGATTTCCAGCTTTTTGATTTCGTTTTCCAAATCATCGATTGCCTGCTTGTCTTCATTTTCTTTATTTCTTTCTATGAAATCTCTGAGGATTTTCTTGATTGAAGCAAAAATTTCTTTTACTTTTGAAAAATCATTTTCTGAAACGCCATCAATTTCCAAATCAATTTGCTTTGCGACATTTTCAATCTGCGACAAATCCACTGTCTTTTTTGACATCGCAGAGTTCGCTTCATTTTGTTTTTTTATCAATCTGGCAAGCGAAGAAATTTCTCCTTCGATTCTTCCGATGCTTCTCATCAGATTGATCTTTTAAATTGCGAACTTCTTTGAGTTTGCCTTCAACTTTTACAACTTCATCACTGCGAGAATCTTTTGATTCGGACTTCGCCAAAACTTCTTTCGCTTCAGCAAGTTCTTTTTCAAGTTTGTGCGAGCTTTCAATAAGCGGATTTTTTTCACTAGCGATGCTTTCTTTTTCAAATTTAATATATTCTTCTTCACGGCGAAAATAATCGTGATACATTTTTGTGAGATCTTCTTTCATCTCGACTGTTTTTTCGATTTTCTCGACAGCTTTTTTCAAAAATTTAATATGCGGAGCGATTTCTCTTCGCAGAGATTCGACTTGTTTTATATTTTCTTCCGTTTTTTCGAGCTTGCGGATGCTTTCATCTTTTTTGTTCTGAAATATTTTTAGGCCGAGGGCATCTTCAATCATTTCCCTTCTCTCGCGGATATTTGAATTCAAAATCTTGTCAGCTTCGCCCTGAGAAATTATCTGGTGGCCCGAAGCTCCGATATGTGCGCCGAAGAAAGAAGCTCAACGATATCTTTCAAACGGACAGAACTTCCGTTTATCAGATATTCGCTCGAAGAATCCCTGTTTACGACACGCTCGATTGCAACTTCATCAAAATCAATATTGAAAATTCTTTGAACATTATTGAAAGTCAATTTGACACGACGCGCGATTTGAACGAGCTGCATCTTTTCCGCCGTTAAAAATCAAATCTTCGGCTCTTTTTCCGCGCAATGATTTGATGGATTGTTCACCCAAAACAAAACTAAACGCTTCGGCAACGTTTGATTTACCGGAACCATTCGGCCCGACAATAGCAGAAATCGGCACATTAAAATCCAGCGTGGCTTTTTTTACCAAATGACTTGAATCCCGAAATTTCTATGCTCTTTAAATACATTTATACATGCTATTCTACCAAATTTTTTTAAAATTCGGTAGTGATTTTTTTGCCTGAAAATCAATAAAAAAACCTCCTGATTTAGGAGGCTTTTTCTTGAACATTTATTATCATACTATTAATAATTGATTCTATCTTTCCATCTTTATTATCGTAAAATTCATATTCAGACTGATCTGGTAATTTTTCACCAGACATCATAGCTATAAATGCGTTAGCCAAGAAATATTTATCACGCTTTAAATTATTCTCATTCAAATATTCCATAAACTCTGGTCTCATAGTCGAGTCTAAATTGGGCAATAAATATTCAGCAATCTCAGACTTTAAACTATCAAAGTTTGTGAATTTTTCTGGCCTTTCTTGCTGTTCTTCCGATATTAAATTTAAATTTTCCATACTTTTCATAATTTTTATAAATATTATTTGTGCGTTTCTGAAAACTTATAATCAAAATCCCTTATGAATTTTTCTATGTCTTTTTCTGGAGTATCAAATTTTTCAATTTCATCTTGCGGAGTGCTGCCGATAACTCTGTGCCACAAAATATAGTCCAGCGGATTATATCCTTTGTCCTCCAATTCTAAAATAAAATCTTTTGCAGCTTTTTGTCGTGCCATAAATTTATCCAAAGCATGCGGAGCATTTCTGTCAACCAACAATAAAGCATTTATCTCGGAAAGAATTTCATTCTGTTCCGAAGTTAAATTTTCATATTCTTTTTTTCCTTGATAACTTTCCATGAATATTTTTAATTTATTTCCCAGCCTTTGGCTTTCAGCGCATTTTTTGCCGCTTCCTGCTCGGCTTCCTGTTTTGATTTGCCTGTTCCTTCCGCGATTTTTTCTTTGCCTAGAAATACTCCGACTGTGAATTTTTTGTCATGATCCGGACCTTCTTCTTTCAAAGTTTTGTAAGCCGGCGTGACGCTTTCATTTTCCTGCGCCTGTTCCTGAAATTTGCTTTTTGCATCAAGCCAAGTTTTTTCCTCGACTATTTTTTCGATAAGATTGAAAATGTATCTTGAAATGAAATATTTTGCCATTTCATATCCTTGATCCAAGAATATTGCGCCAATCAAAGCTTCTATAGTATTTGCCAAAATAATCTGCCTGGCTCTTCCGGTATCTTTTGCTTCGCCTTTTGAAAGCAGAAGATAATCATTCATACCAATTTTTGAAGCGGCATCTGACATCGTGACGGCATTTACAAGTGCAGATCTGAAAGATGTCAGCTCTCCTTCATTACTGTCAGGATATTTTTCATATAAATGTTCAGTGACAATAAGTTCAAGAACCGCATCGCCCAAAAATTCTAATCTTTCATTGTGAACCAGTTCAGAATCCTTGTGCTCGTTCAAATAAGACCTATGGGTAAAAGCCTGTTTCAAAAGATTCTTGTCTTTAAAAGTTATTCCTATATTTTTTTCGAAACTTGAAAAATCTGGCTTCATTTACCCGAGGAAATTTTTGCCAATAAAAATTACTGTTTCGGCAAAACAGTGATATTCGTTATTTTTCTTGATTAAACCTGTTGTCATTATAAGTTGTTATGTAACAATTTTTAGAAACGTTGGCAAAAACTTTGACGGGTGAACTTCTCGCTAAAATTTTATTGGTTATTTCTGCTGCTTATTATTGTTATTGCTTTCGTGATGATTGGCAAGATGTCGTTGTAGAAATTTAAATTTTGAATATCTTGAAGCTTGAACCATTTTGCGTCATCAAGTCCTCCGCTGTCTCCGAGATGCAATTCCTTTCTGTCGGTTCGAGCAAGAAAATAAGTGACTTGTTTCCTAATCTTTCCTTCTTCAGGATGATTTGCAACATATTCATTTTTCAAAAGCTCTTCTTCAACTGTGATATCCAAACCGAGCTCGTCTTTTATTTCTCTCAGCACTCCGATTTTTGGATCTTCGCCTGGATTGATTTTACCTTTTGAAAGAGTCCATTTTCCAAAAACATCGTGAACGAAAGCAAAATAAATATTTCCGTCTTCAATACTATATATCACGGCTCCCGCAAGCTGTTTTATCGGCATCTTATCAAATGGAATATCTTTATGTTTTTTGGAAACTTCTTCTTTGCCCGGCTCTCCGAGCTCTTTGTAAATCGTTCCCAAAACTCCATTTATAAAACCGCCGCTTTTTTCTCCGCTATAAGTTTTTGCAAGCTCAATAGCTTCGTTGATTGCAACTTTTGCCGGAACTTCTTTTCTATCAGAGAACAAAAGCTCATAAAGCCCGATGCGCAAAATATTTCTGTCGGCAATCGAAATTTTGTCTATCGGCCAATCCGGCGCAGCTTTCACAATAATACTGTCCAAATCCGCTTTTTTGTCTATAACTCCTTTCAAAAGATTTTCTGAAAATGCTTTTTCGGAATTGCCTTCTCCAAACTCGGCATTATTTCTTTCAAGCGAGGCAAGAGCCTCTTCTCTCGAAGAATTGCGAAAATCCCACTCAAAGGCGGATTGAAATACTATTGATCTTGCAAGGTGCCTAGAAGACATATATTTTGCTTAGCTTTTTATGGCTTATTTGATTACTGAGATTATTCTATAATAAAAAAAGAAAAAAGAAAAGGCCTCGTGATAATATGCGCGAAGCCTTCTTTCTAACATATAATTGTTGATTTTTTCTTTAATAATTTTATCAACCTTCTTGTTTGCTTGTCATTACCTTCCAAACCCTCCAAAATTTTTTCCTTTCTTTCATCAGCACTTTTAAGATATTTTTTCACAGCAATAATAATCTGTGAATTAATATTAAAAGGTTCTGAAGAGTATGGTTGCTGAACGACTTTAAACTTATACATAAATGGATCCATAACAATATGAACATCGTACCTCGATCTCGAATAGCATGAGTGCTCGTTTAAAGCCGGATATATATACAACTTCATTCCCCGACTTTTCAAAGCTTTGCACATTTCCAGCCACTCTTTTTTTACACTTTCTGACATTCCGCACAAAACAAGTTCAACCGCCATAGAATAACTATCTTTTGTAAAGATTTTTTTATTCATAAAAACCTCCTTTTGTCCGATTGGACTATTCTTGTTTGGCTAACTTCCAAATACAAGGCTAGCACAAGAAAACATGCAGTCAAATAAAATATAAAAGGGCGGTCGCTTCGCGACCGCCCTTTTATATTTTATTTTTTATCTTCCGTCTTTTTCTCAGCCTTTTTTGGTTTAGTTGCTTTTTCCGTCTTTGCTACTTTCGCAGTTTTGACTGGCTTCGGCTTCTTCTCCATATTTATTACAACTCTTCCTCTGTATTTTCCACAATTTGAACATGCTTGATGTCTCATAACTGGGCTGTTACAATCTGGGCACTTTGTAAGTGCAATCCCTTTCAAAGCATGATGTGATCTCGTGCTTCCTCTCTGGGATCTATTATGTCTCATTCGGTTTACCATAGTGAAAAAGAGTATAGCGTATTTCTTTAAAAAAGAAAAGGCCCGGAATAAATTATTCCGGGCCGTAACTTTTAATTATTTCTTGGAGAGTTTTGAACTCCTCGTCTGTTTTTTTAAACTCTCCAATTCTTAACATCTCGCCTATGAGCATTTTAAACTCCTTTTTTTGCTCAAAAGAAAGATTATTACTAATCTCAATAAGAGGCCTTACAAAAATATCTCTTATGCTGTAAGGTACCTCTACAAAAATATAAAGTGACATCTTGTCATTCCTCGTATCAACACCGAATTCAATCGGCGACTCATCTTTATGAAGAACGATAAGTCCTTTTTTTTCCAATTCATTGGATACCCTATAAAAAATAATTTCCAACAAATTAGGAAACTTTTCATTCACTTCCACTTCAACAATCGGAAATTTATAATTTCCCGGAGTAGCATCCGCTACAACGGCATAAAAGCCGTTATGAAGATACTTCATACAAAAACAAGTGCATGACACTTTTACCATGGATGATCACCTCTTTTTTCATATTTTAAACAACTCTTTTTTTGATTATACAATAATATTTTATATTGTCAAATAGTAAATTTCTTGCAAAAACTTCTTCTATGTTCGGCACTCAAACCATATTTTGCAATTAAATCACGATGTTTTTTGGTACCATAACCTTTATGAATCTCAAAACAATATTTTGGATATTTTTTGGCGAGTTTGCACATGAGCGCGTCTCTCCTAACTTTCGCAACAATTGAAGCAAAAGCAATCGCCCTTTCCTTCTCATCACCTTTTATTATCGTCTTTTGGTTTTTAAATATTTTTGGAGCTTTGAGTCCGCCATCAAGCAACACCAAACATTCTTTCGGTTTTACTTTAAGTTTTTTCATTCCGCTTTCTATGCAATTTCTAATCGCTTTACTTAAACCAAGTTTATCAATTTGTTTCGCACTCTGAAAGCAAACAAAAAAATCCACAATTTTTTCTTTTTTTAATTTTTTTAATTTTTTGTCTATTTCTTCTCTTTTTTCCGGAGTAAGCTTTTTAGAATCTTTTATTTTCCCGAAATTTTTCCCGTCAAAATCTGCCGGCATTTTAAAAGCACCGATTGCAACCGGCCCAGCAAGCGGACCTCTTCCTACTTCATCGATTCCGATAATATATTTGATGACACTTTTTTTCACATTAATATTATATATTATTTACCCGAGAAAATTTTTACTGATGAAAATGTTATTGATAATATACCAACAATTTTAGTCTATCATTGTCATATTTTATTACCAAACTCTGTTAAATTACATTTTCAATAACATCAGTAAAAACTTTAACGGGTTAAAAACAAAAGGCGCAAGTTATTTTTTACTTTGCGCCTTTTTTGTGATTGTTGTAATGAGCCACATGAACAGGATGCTTGAGAAAAAATTCTTTTCTTTTTATAGCAAACTCCTTTGCGCCTCCATTATAAATATAATGTTTAATGAGACGTTCATGGTCTCTATCTCTACCAAAAAACTTTGCGGGTCGCACTTATATTCCTCCATGGTCATGACCAAATTTACAATACATGTGCATGCCTGTACAACTTGCCTTCCATTATGACTTCTGGCATATTTCAAAATCAAAATCTTTTCTCTTTTACTTAAACACACTCCGCTGTATTTAAAATAGTGTTTAAACAGTCTCAATGGATGCAAGAATAAATCCATGTTCATTGCAATGATGCTCTTCCATTGTTGCACCACGATTAATTACACACAATAACGCAGTTAGAAAGTGCGTACTTAGGTCAGCTATAGTCGTAAGATGTTTTTTCTGAAAAAACAAAGAGCGGAAAAAACGTACTACATGTTTAAATGTAATCATACTTTATCCACCCCCAAGGCAGAATTTTTTACAACAAATATAAAAGAACGATATTCCTTATAATTTTACGACTGCGAATTATAGATGTCAATGAGTTTAATTATTTTATTTTTTGATATACTTAGCTTAACCAATTTTATGGCAAAATTTACCCATTTACATACGCATTCTCACTACTCTCTTCTAAACGCACTGCCTCAATTGAAGGAGCTTGTTAAAATGACGAAAGAACTCGGGATGTCATCTCTTGCTCTTACCGATGCAGGCAATATGTACGGCGCGATTGAGTTTTATCAGACATGCAAAAAAAATGATATCAAGCCAATCCTCGGCGTAGATTTTTATGTCGCAGCAAGAACTCGCCACGACAAGCAAGGAGGAATAGACAATCGCAGAGCAAGACTCGTTCTTCTCGCAAAAAATAATGCCGGTTATAAAAATCTCATCAAGCTCGTCACAGATTCATAACTTCGAAGGATTTTATTACAAGCCGAGAATCGACCGCGAACTTATGGAAAAATATTCCGACGGGCTCATCTGCATCATGCCGCATTTTTCCGGAGAAATTTCTTATGCATTGAAAAATGGCGACACAGAAAAAGCAAAAGAAATTGTTGAATTGGTATAAAAAAGTTTATGGCGCGGAAAATTTCTTTTTGGAAATCACGCATCATCCGGAAATCGAAGGACAGATGGAGCTCAAAGAAAAAATAATAAAATTTGCAAAAGAAACAAAGACACCGACTTGTCGCCGCTCATGATGTTTATTATCTGAAACCTGAAGACAAAGCTGCACGCGACACTCTTGTCCAAGTAAATTCTCATTCCGATTTTTCAGACAGGGCAGATAGCGGAAGCACAGATGATTTTTCTCTTATTTCTCCGGAAAAAGCTGAAGAATATTTCAAAGACACTCCCGAAGCATTGGAAAATACTCAGAAAATTGCCGAGGCTGTGCAACATTGAAATAACGTTTCGGCCAAGCCGCTTGGAAATTTCCAAATTACATCGTTGAAAATGGAAATTCTTACGACGAAGAATTGCGAAGGCTTTCATACGAAGGATTGGAAAAAAGAGGATTGCCACATTCAAAAGAAGTTATAGACAGGCTCGAATATGAATTGAAAGTCATTCAAGATAAAGGCTATGCGCAATACTTTCTTGTCGTTTACCGATCTTCTCAAATTTTCAGAAGAAAATGAATATTTATACGAACATCAGAGGTTCCGTCGCAGGCTCTCTCGTCACTTATGTCACAGGAATTACAAAAGTAAATCCGATTGAATACAAGCTTCCGTTTGAAAGATTTTTGAATCCTGAAAGGCCTTCCGCTCCCGATATCGATATGGACTATGCCGACAACAGGCGCGATGAAGTCATCAATTATGCCAGAGAAAAATATGGAAAAGAAAATGTCGCGCAGATCGGAACTTTCGGAACAATGATGGCTCGCGGAGCTTGCAGAGATGTTGCGCGCGCAATGGGTTATCCTCTCGTTCTTGCAGACAAGATTGCAAAACTCGTGCCGATGGGTTCGCAAGGTTTTCCGATGACGATCAAAAAAGCTCTGGCGGAAGTTGCTGAATTGAAAGAAATGTATAAAAATGACAAAGACACGAAAGCAATTATAGACATGGCGAAAAAAATAGAAGGTTGTGCACGACACATTTCCGTTCACGCAGCCGGAGTCGTCATTGCGCCTACTCCGCTCACAGATTACACTCCGCTTCAATATGATCCAAAAGGCGAAGGGAAAATCATCACTCAATATGATATGCACGCAGTCGGCGAAGATGGTGTCGGACTTTTGAAATTTGATTTTCTCGGAATTAAAAATCTTTCCATCCTTGCCGATGCGGTAAAACGCGTGAAAAAAATAGAAAATATAGATTTGGACATTGAAGAAATTCCGCTCGATGACAAACTCACTTTTGATCTTGCTCTCACGAGGAGAAACGACCGGGCTTTTCCAATTGAACGGCTCCGGCATGACAAAATATTTGAAAGATTTGAAACCGACGACTATCCACGATATCAACGCGATGGTCGCACTTTACCGTCCAGGTCCGATTGAACTCATTCCGGAATATATCGAAAGAAAACACAATCAGAAAAAAATAAAATATTTCGATCCGAGAATGAAAGAATATCTCGATCTTTCTTACGGGCTTATCGTGTATCAAGATGACGTCATGCTGACGGCTATCAAGCTTGCCGGATATTCCTGGCTTGAAGCGGACAAACTCAGAAAAGCCATGGGAAAGAAAATCCCAGCGGAAATGGCAGGCGCAGAAAGATAAAATTCTGAAAGGTTTTATCGAACATGGACTGACAGATAAAAAAGCAGATACGCTTTGGAAACTCATCGAGCCTTTCGCAGCTTACGGTTTCAATAAAGCTCACGCAGCAAGCTATGGAAGAGTTGCATATCAGACCGCTTACATGAAAGCAAACTTCCCTGCAATCTATATGTCCGCAGTTCTTACAGCAGACTCTGGCGATGTGGAAAAAATCGGCGAGTTCATCGCAGACTGTAGAAAAATGGGAATTCCTGTTTTGCCTCCAAGCGTAAACGAAAGCTTCAGCGACTTCACCGTTGTAAAAACTCCCGGAGCAGATGTTCATTCAGTCGGTGAAGATCGCGACAAGATTCGCTTCGGACTTACAACAATAAAAAACTTCGGCGAAGAAATTTCAAAAGTTATAATTGAAGAAAGAAAGAAAAATGGAAAATTCACTTCCCTTTCAAACTTCTTGGAAAGAATCATCGACCGAAATCTGACAAAAAGATCGCTTGAACCTCTCATAAAAACCGGCGCACTCGACGAATTCGGCGAAAGAGGCCAGATGCTTGCAAATGCTGAAAATCTTTTAAAATATAATAAAGAGATCGGCAAAAAAGATCAAAATCAAGATTCTCTTTTTGGAATGTTCGACGGCCCATCCGAAGATGGAAAAACAAAAGAAGCTTTCACTCTCCTACCAGCACCGGAAGCCACGATGAAAGAAAAACTTTCCTGGGAAAAAGAATTGCTCGGACTTTATATTTCCGGACATCCGCTTGATAAATATAAAAGCATTTTGGAAAAACAAAAAATTACAATAAAAAGAATCAAAGGAGATACAGAAAATGTAAAAAGCATCGTTGACGGCGGACAGCCAATCGGCGGAATCATCGAAGAAGTCCGCGAAATAACGACCAAAAATAACGAGCTTATGGCTTTCATAAAAATTGCAGATTTGACCGGCTCAATCGACGCAGTAGTTTTTCCAAGGACTTATGCCGAAATGAAAAATGCAATCACGCCGGACAGATGTGTTGCAGTCATTGGAAAAGTTTCTGAAAGAAATGGAGAAATAAGTTTGATTATAGATAAACTTAAAATTTTGGAATAAAGACTCGCTCGAATTCGCCTTTTAAAAACGCACATAAAAATCTGTTGATTTTTTGTTATGCTCGGCTCGACAGCCTGCGCAATGTTTTTAAAATGTGAATCCTCGCTCGTTGGTGAAAATACAAAATCATTTGTCAACAAATCCTCCAATATATTTGGTTTCAAATACGCAAATATCATCTTTAAAAATCTTTTCTTCTCCTGAAAAATTATCAACGTCTCCAATAAGATTATTCGTATATTTAAAATTACCTTTTTCATACAATTTTGGTCCGCGGTATGGCATCTCAATAGTTGCGTTAGATAAAGATTCAACCAAAAAAGGGTAAATTTCTTTTACTTCTACATTTTTATGAACAAATCCGTAATAAACCATCATCCAAATTGGTTTATTTTTTAAAAATAAAACTTCTCTGCCACCATAAGGTTCACCACCAAAATAGTTGTCGTGATATTTGTAATCACCATCTTCAAAAACTATTGTAGTAGAACCATCGGTCTGTTTTTGTTGAATAGATTTATCACCGGAAGCATAAGTCGCTCGGCTAGCTTTAAAAATAAATTCCTTGAGTTGTTCTTTGTCTAAATTATTCACGGCAATATTGTATCATATAATCAATTTGACATCACAAACTCAATTGACTATTATAGACATGTAGAGATTGGTGGCTACTAACCACATAAAAGCAATTTCTAGGTAAAGAGTTAAAAGCCGGGTGGAACCGCGAGTAGAATCGCCCCGACAAAACACGAGTAATCGTTTTTTGTCGGGGCGATTTTGATTTTTGAGCTACAAAAATCATGTCGAAAGAATTTTTTAAATACGAAGTATTTTAAAAATTTTTTGACTATTTTTTAAGAAAAATTTATTAGAATAATTATATAAAAATGGAAAACGAAAAATTACACAGAATGAGACATTCACTTGCACACCTTCTCGGTGCTGCAGTCAAAGAATTATATCCGGATGCAAAAATTGCTACAGGACCAGCAATTGAAAATGGTTTTTATTATGACTTTGATTTTTCCGCTCCAATCACAGATAAAGACCTCGGAAAGATTGAACAGAAAATGAGAGAACTCGTAAAAAAGATTAAATCTTTTGATAAAGCTGAAATTTCTAAAAAGGACGCAGAAAAACTTTTTGCCGGAAATCCTTACAAACTTGAGCTCATTGAAGAATATTCAAAAGAAGGAAAAACTCTCACAACTTACACTTCGGGAGATTTTACAGACCTTTG
This sequence comes from uncultured bacterium, assembly GCA_963798465.1. Lineage (GTDB taxonomy): Bacteria > Patescibacteriota > Minisyncoccia > Phycocordibacterales > GWA1-40-21 > Bog-1340. The sequence continues at coordinate 670,650 of CAWCTC010000001.1, forward strand.
TGCCGGACCTCATGTTGAGTCTATGGATGAAATAAAAAATGTCGCATGGAAGCTTGAAAGAGTTGCCGGGGCTTACTGGAAAGGCAATGAAGATAACAAAATGCTCACAAGAATTTATGGTTTGGCTTTTGAAACAAAAGATGAACTTGATGCATATTTAAAAAGAATTGAGGAAGCAAAAGCCCGTGATCACAAAAAACTTGGAAAAGAGCTTGGGCTTTTTGTATTTTCAGATCTTGTTGGTCCAGGACTTCCACTTTACACATTCAAGGGCGCAATTGTCAGACGAGAAATTATAAATTACTCAAATGAATTGCAAAAAACAATCGGTTATCAAGAAGTTCATACTCCAAATATAAACAAGGGTGAATTATTCAAAGTTTCAGGTCATTATGAAAAATATCTTGGAAGTATGTTAAAGGTTTTTTCAAATTTTTCAAAAGAAGAATATTTCTTGAAACCTATGAATTGCCCACAGCACACGCAGATTTATGCTTCTGAAGGAAGAAGTTACAGAGATTTACCTATCAGAATTGCTGATTTTGCAAACCTTTACAGAGATGAAAAACCTGGAGAATTGAATGGACTTACAAGATTGAAGTGTTTTTGCCAAGATGACGGTCACGCTTTCTGCAGAGAAGACCAGATAAAAGATGAATTCGTAAATGTTTTGGAAATAATCAAAAAAGCTCTTGCAACTTATAAAATGGAATACACCATCCGTCTTTCGCTTTGGGATCCAGCAAAACCGGAAAAATATTTGGGCGGAGCGGAAGTTTGGGACAAATCACAAAAAATACTTGAAGATATTCTTATAGAAAATAAAATTGAATATGTAAAAGCTGTCGGCGAGGCTGCCATCTATGGACCAAAAATGGATATAGTTACAAAAGATTCTCTTGGAAGAGAATGGCAGATTTCTACGATACAACTAGACCTTATAATGCCTGAGAGATTTAAACTTACATACACAGATAAAGATGGGCAACAAAAAACTCCTATGATGATTCATAGAGCTATTATCGGAAGCCCGGAAAGATTTATGGGAATACTTATTGAACATTATTCTGGAAACTTCCCCCTTTGGCTCGCTCCAGTTCAAGTAAAAATAATTCCAATCAGAGAAAATCATAACGAGCACGCGGAAAAAATTGCAAAAGAATTAAAAACTCTAGATTTCAGAGTTGATTGCGATACAAAAGAAGGAAACATGGGAGGAAAAGTCCGTGATGCAAAAAATATGAAAATTCCTTACACAATAATTATCGGCGACAAAGATATCGAAGCAAAAAAGATTTCTGTCGAATCTCGCGACAAAGGCCAGCTCGGACAAATGGATTTGAAAGATTTTATTGAAAAAATTGAGAAGGAAAGAAAAAATAGAGAGTAATTATTAAAAAAACCGCGCTGTAAAAGCGCGGTTTTTTTTTTAAAATAAATCAAAGTGAAAAATACTTCTGAACTTGTCTTTTATTAATGTTTGATTAAATGCGGCATGAATCTCATCCATATCAGTGACCCTCATGAAATCACATTCCTCGTGCAAGCCTCTGATTTCCTCCCGCATAGAATACGGATTTTTTATCATCAGACATAGTGCAACAATTAATCCTTTTTCATATCCTCTCAAAATCCAGCCAACCAAATAATGAACATAGCCAATAATCCAAAATATAATTTCACGGATCATGTCAAATATCATTTGGTTAACGCTAGCTACAAAACCTGCCAAGAGCAAAAGGATAATTAATATAATGAGAAGAAAGTCTGGATAATTTTTAAAAAGGCTTAAAACCTCTGGCTCCGAGATAAGAACAATTTCTGCAAATACAACAGAGACAAAAACTGCCAAACGAAAAATTATTTCAACAACCATATCAAAGAATTCACTCATTTTCCACCCCCAATTTTTTATTTTAAAAGCAACAAATCTAATCACAATGCTAGCATGAAAAAATAAAAAACAAAACCGCCTTTTTATGGACGGTTTTTGTTTAAAACATTTAGAAATGGCTGTAGTTTGTTTTTAGATACCGCAAATAATCTTTTTTATAGATTAAAACCAGTATTATCTGCAATATCACAAAAAAAATTAACCATAAAGCCGCCGCTATCAGCAATATGATTGCCAATATAAACGGGGTCGTTTCTATGTGTAAAATTAACACACAAAAGGCAAGAAAGACGACTGAAATAATAAAACTGATAACTTTAATCCACTCATTCAACGCCTCGAATTTCAAAAAAAGTTTGAACATGGATATATCACCTCCCTTTTTTTATAATGAACGATTTTTAAATATGTTAGCACAAAAAGGCAAAATTAAAAGGGCGGCCGCTTCGCGGCCGCCCTTTTAATTTTGCTTTTATCGTAGATCGATTCGCGAAAGTGTAATCACTTAAGTGAAGCGAGTCGTGCATAGTAGTCCGCGGAGGCGGACACTTATAACGAAAAGAAAACCTGGCATTTTAAAAGCCGTCTTGAAACGGCTTTTAAAATTTTTCTTAAATATACTTTTCCAAATCATTTTCCCCCACAGCTGTCCAATCCGTTCCAGACATTTTTTTGATAGTTTCCGAAGCATTAATTTTGCCGAGTTTTGAAAGCTTAAATATTTTTATGGAAGCATCTGAAGAAAGCAAAACTTTATTCAATCTCGCATAATCTTCAATCTGCTTCAATTCATTTCCTTCATTTGAAATCTTTGTTTTAACTTTTTCAGAATTTGCCGAGATACTAGAAACATTTTCAGTGGCAAGAACTTCCGAAGCCGATTTGTTTTTCAAAAACATATAAGCCAGCATCGCGCTCCAAAGCAATAAAATTGAAATGAATAATATAGAACTTGTAACATCATCAAATCCGGTATAAGGAACTGAGCTCAAATATACGGATGAAAGATTTGTGTTCGTATCATTGTAAGAAAGAACCTGATTATTTGTCGTTGGTGTCGTGTAAGTCGGAGTATAAGTTGTCGAAGTATTTGCAACTGTGCTTGGAATTATATCGACTGAACAAGTTCTTGTGACACTTTGTCCGTTTGAAGTAATCACCAAATTCATATATTCCAAACCAGTGTACTGATAATATTGAGAAACATATTGTCCAGAGTACGAATTATTGTAACTGTCTGTCCAATAATAATTGTAAGCTCCATTTCCTCCAGAAGCTGAAGCGGACCAGTTGATTGTATTTCCAGCATTCGCACTAGAGACAGTTGCAGTGCATGAACCATCAAGAGCTGCGTAAGTCGGATAAGAATAATATGGATAATAATAACTTTGTGTCGGATAAACATTAACATTTCCGCAATTTGCCGTTACCGATTGTCCATTTGATGTTACTGTAACATTTGCCGTTTTTGTTCCTGCTGAAATATAATTTTGCGAAACATAGCTTGAATATCCAAAAAGTCCGTCTGTTCCTGACCATGAATAAGAATAAGCTCCGTTTCCGCCGGACACTGAAGCAGACCATCCTATTGAATTATCGGTTTGAATTGAATATGAATTCGGCTGGCAAGAAACTTGCAAAGCTGGATAATAATATTGCGCGTTTGATACAGCCGGAATAATAAAGCCAGCCAGCAAAACAATTGCGACAGCTGAATATTTAGTTATTTTTTTCATGTTTTTCATATCTTTGTATTACATCTAAAACTATAAAAAGTCAATGATACCATTTTCACAAAATTTAATTCACAGTACTCGTAGCGGTAATTGGACTTTGAGAAACAAATTCAGACTGGACGACAAATCTGTCTTCTTTTGTCGCGAAGTTATCACAAGTGGAAAGAGTCAGCATTTTCGTCTTGGTATCAAACACAACTAAAGCTTGATCCGCGGTTGTCATGGTTACAGACAAAACTTTATAAGTGTAAACATTATCGCTTGAATAAAGATATATCAAATCTCCTTCTTTCAAAGTATTCAGTCCATTGAAAGTTTTGAAAGCTTGATTATTTACAATTTTAATTCTGGTATTATGCCCGAAAATATAAATATTTCCATTTCCTCCGGGAAGTCCTGACCCTGGATATCTTACAGCTCCACTCAAAAGATAATTATCAAGTGCATCTATACTCGTAGTTGCAGGATTGTAGACTTGAGCATTGACCCCAATAGCGGGAATCTGAATGCTCATAGGAAGTTCTCCGACTTCATTACCTTTTGATTCCTGAATAGGAGCTCTGCCTATGAAAGACTTGAATTCCTCGGGAACCAAGCCAAAAAGATACAAAATCGAAAACGTAATCGTAAGAATAATAAAAAGATTCAAGAAGAAATATCCCTTGTTTTGCCAAATTAAGCTTATTATTCCTTGTTTTTTTTGTTGTTTATCCATAATGCGTGTTTTGGTTTGTTTAATGACTCAATTATACTTGCTTGACAATAAAAGTCAAGTAGTGTATAGTATTGTTTCATTAATTTAATCAATAAAAAAACAAATTTTATGAATAAAGACGTTACAACAAAAGAAATAACACCGGTAGTAGTAAAGAAAACATTCTGGGAAAAAACCAAGGAATCTTTTCATGTTGCTTTGATATCGGCAGGAATCATTCTTGCAATTTTACTTTTGGTCTGGGTTCCATTCAAACTCATTCCATCAATCTACAGCCATGGTTCAAACTTCGTATCTACTTCCCTTTCATCTTTGTTTATTCCTAGTGAATCAACTTCGACTCAGCAAACTGCTCCAGAAAATGCTCTCATAACTACAGCAACAACCAGCCAAACTACAAATGCGTCAGCTACAAAAACATCTTCTGCTCAAGTTCAGCAAGTCGCATATTATGGCGAACCAGATTTGGCGATAACTCTTATAGGAACAGGTATCATAGATCCAGCTTCAAAACAATTTATCCAGACAAATTATGCCGGTATGAACGATGAAGTTGCGATGAAATTCCAAGTAAAAAATATCGGAACAAATGTTTCCGGAGCTTGGCAGCTTAGAATAAATTCGCCCTCAAGAACGACACCTTATTATGATTCTCCTTATCAGCAATCAATAAAACCGGGAGACAGCATGATATTCACAGCAAGTTTTGACAGTCCTATAACTACAGGCATCAACACTGCTTACGTAACTGTTGATCCTTTGAACATGATTGCCGAATCTTCAAAAGCAAATAATCAACTCATAATTCCTATAGATATAAGCGGGACAAACTATGCTTATGCAAATGAAAATAATTATGGAAGTGTCACCACGAATACTCCAGGAACTTTATACACTTGGACAAATATGAGCGTAAATTGCTTTGCAAATCCACAAACATCATATGTTGGAAGTCCGATAACTTGGTACGCAACAGTATCAGGAGGAAACGGATACTACACTTATTCATGGGCAGGATCAGATTTATTGAGTGCAAGCGAAAGTTACACGACAAAAACTTACTACTCAGCCGGAACAAAAGCTGCCGTAGTAACAGTCACATCAAATGGACAATCTGTGACAGCACAATGTATGGCGAATATTAATTAATTTTAAAAAAATAAAAATAAAAGGGCGGCCGCGAAAGCGGCCGCCCTTTTTTGATTCTGTGGAATCACATCGCACGAGTCCTTATGGTGCGATGCACTTTTTTAAATATCAATATTCGCCAATTTTGCATTTGACTGTATGAAAGCTTTTCTCGCAGGAACATCGGTACCCATGAGCATATCGAATGTTTTATCCGCTTCTTGTGCATCAATTACAGTAACTCTTTTCATCATTCTTCTTGCCGGATCCAAAGTTGTTTCCCAAAGTTCGTCTGCATTCATTTCTCCAAGACCTTTATATCTTTGAACTGAAACTTTCGGACCTTTTTTGGTTTCAATTTCTTCATCCTCAACAATTTCTTCTGATGTCGATTCAACTTCGGCAACTTCGCTATCGGCAATTTTTTCTTTTTTAAAAAAGGCTTCTTTTTCTTCCTCTGTATAAAAATAATGAACTTCTTTTCCTATTTTAACTTTATACAATGGCGGCTGCGCAATACAAATATGTCCACCATCTATGAGCGGTCTAAAATATCTGTAGAACAAAGTTAGAAGAAGCGTTGTAATGTGCGCTCCATCAACGTCAGCATCGGTGGCAATAATTATTTTATGATATCTTAATTTTTCAATATCAAATGTATCTCCTATCGCGGTGCCGAGCGCTACGACAATATTTTTTATCATTTCTGATTCAAGCATTTTATCAAGTCTTGCTCTTTCAATGTTCAAAATTTTTCCTCGAAGCGGAAGTATCGCTTGAATTTTTCTATCGCGTCCCATCTTTGCCGTACCGCCTGCAGAATCTCCCTCCACAATTATTATTTCTGATTCTGATGCATCCTTGCTTTGACAATCTGCAAGCTTACCGGGAAGCGTCATTCCTTCAAGTGCACCTTTTCTGAGTATTGAATCCTTCGCGGCCTTAGCTGCTTTTCTCGCTTTAAGAGCTAAAATTACCTTAGAAACTATTGCTCTTGCATCATCTGGGTTCTCTTCAAGAAAGGCTCCGAAAGCCTCGCCAAAGACCTCTTCAACTGCGCCACGAGCCTCGACAGAACCAAGCTTTGCTTTCGTCTGACCTTCAAATTGAATTTCGCGGAGCTTCACAGAAATGACAGCAGTCAAACCTTCAAGTACATCATCTCCGGTAAAATTTTCCTCACTTTCTTTTGTCAGATTATTTTTTCTTGCATAATTATTCAGCGATCTCGTGAGAGAGGTTTTGAAACCTGTGACATGAGTTCCGCCTTCAGGAGTTTCAATATCGTTTGCAAATGCCATAATCCTCGAAGAAATATCATCAACATATTGCAATGCTATTTCTACAGATTCAACTCCTGCAGCTTTTTTCTCAACATAAAAAACATTTTTATGAATTGGTTTTTGAAATTGATTGTAAAATTTAACAAGAGATAAAAGTCCGCCTTCAAAATAAAAAGATTGCGATGGCGCTTCTATATCCAAGTTCTGAAAAATAAAATACTTCTTTATCGTCGATTTTTTCTGTAATTTCTCTTGCATCCATTGCAGTGATTCTCAAACCTTTTACAAGATAAGCTTGTTGTCTCATGTGAGAAACCACGCTGTTGAAATCAAAAACAATTCCCTCTTTGAAAATTTCAGGATCCGGCTCAAAAGTAACTATCGTTCCATGTTTGTCTGTCTTTCCGATTTTTTTTACAGAAGCTTTTGGTTTTCCTTTTGCATATTCTTGAATGTAAATCGCGCCATCTTTATGAACGACAACTTTCATGTAAGTTGAAAGAGCGTTCACTACTGAAGCTCCGACTCCGTGAAGTCCTCCGGAAACTTTATATTCTGTTCCTTCACCTCCAAATTTTCCTCCAGCATGAAGGACGGTCATAATGGTTTCGAGTGCTGAAACTTTTGTTTGTTTGTGAATATCTACAGGAATACCTCTTCCGTTATCTGTAACTCTTACTCTGTTTCCAGGCAATAAAACAATCTCGATGTGATTGCAATAACCGTTCATCGCTTCATCGCGAGAATTGTCAAAAATCTCTGTTATAAGGTGATGCAAACCATCTGGACCTGTTGTTCCAATATACATACCTGGACGCCTTCTGACGGGCTCCAGCCCCTCAAGGACCTGGATGGCACTGGCATCATAATGATGTTCACTCTTTGCTTCTTTTTTGGGTTTTTCTTGCCCGTTCAAATTTTTTGCCATAATTATATATGTTTATAATATTTACTTTTACTTGTTATAATAAGCCTTTATGTACAGCCCTATTTCTTCAAAAAACTTGTTCGGGTGAAGCATAATTTAAAAACAGCTTATAGCTTTTTATACCTTGTATTATAACAAATAATCGGCGTAAAAGAAACAGAAAATTGGGTTTTTATAAAATAAATTCCTAAAATATTAAATAAAAAGCTATTTACATATTATTTTTATTGTGTTAATCTAGCAATAGAAAAACAAATCTGAAAGGAGGTATTACATGGACAAAATAGATATAGAGATAAAAGAACTTGTAAGAAATTATCTATCTTCTACAGAAACACCGACCCAGAACGATAAGCACATAAGAGAATCAGCAATAAAGTTAAACAAACCTGTTTCTCTAATGAGGGGTAAGTTCAACGACAAATTGGATGAAATGAATCCCTTCAGGTAATTACAGATTTTTGCCTCGATGTACATTTTAAAAAATAGGAGGATTAATGGAAACATTGACAAAAACTTTGGCTGAAAGACGCGTAAATGATCTAATGAAAAATATTGCCGGCAAAAATATAAATTCAAGGGCAATCGAAAAAGCCGCCAAAAAAATTGCTGGAGAGACAAAAACAAATCTCGAAAAAGTAAGAACGATGATATCCGAAAAAAACAACAAATAAGAAACTAATCGGATATAAAGAGCTAGGTCAAACCTAGCTCTTTTTTATTTCTCCGTAAAAATTACCAATCTTTTCCAGCCGAGTTTAAATTTATCTATTTCTACAAAAAGATTCTCGCCTCCATTTTCTTCCGGCATTTCCGGATCATGATAATAAAATCCGTTTATTTTTCCTTTATCATCTTTTTCATAGCCGACAATCACAATTCCGTGATGCCTGTCTTTCTCAGTAAAATATTTGTAGATTGAAACAATCGATGGCATTCCTTCGTCTATTTTTTCTGCAATTTTTCCTATTCCCTTTTCCAAAAATAAATCTGACATCGGGCCGGCTTTCATTTCTCCATTTTTTATATCCACATCAACAGATTTAAATTCTTGAGCATACGCGGAAATCCCGTGGTTTCTAAAAAGCCTTATGACTTCGTTGTGTTTCCAGAATTTGCCATCCCAGGCGCCGACAGAAGTTCCCTCTTTTATCCAATCGTCAGCTGGAATATTTTTTTCTCCCAAAAATTCAGCCACCATTTTTATACAAACAACAAGACAAGAGTGAGCTTTCCATTCAGGATCTATCACATCTGTGCGCTGAGAATAATATGGTACTTTTAATTTCATCCCGTAAAGAAATTTTAATATTTTGATAATTTCGACTTCTTGATAAATTGATTCTATACTTTTTTAGAAAAATTTTAATACTGAGCTGAATTTCACACGGGACAAGTATAATTATCTTACTTGCCAATCTTTTTTTGCATTCATCTTATCGGTAATTTTCTGCATAATTGCATTTACTTCATCATCAGAAAGAGTTTTTTCATATGACTGAAAAATTATTCTGTATGCGTAAGAAGTTTTTTTAGTTCCGTCTTCCAAAGTTTTTGTGAAGACATCGAACAATCTGTTTTTCAACATAAGTTCTCCAGCATTTTTATTTATTATTTCCAAAACTTCATCGGCTTTCGTTCCTTCCGGAGTAAATACAGCAATATCGCGAATCATGAACGGAAATGGTGAAATCTTTTTAAATTTTAAGTCTCTACCATCTTCTTTTGGAAAATCATATTCTAAAACATCGGGTAAATTCTTAATCATATCTGAAATTAAAAATTCAGCGATATTTTCATCATTATTTATCTTCTCTAGTTTTAAGTTTAGTGTTTCAGAAAGCTTCTTCAAAGTTGCATCAAGCACATCTTTTTCTTTTGGTTTTTTAACTCCTGCTGGATTTTGTACTCCAATGACAAAATTTTCAGTTTCTCCATTAAAACTAAATACATGGCCAAATTCAAATATTTTTATTTGAGGCATATCAATAAGTTCAGAATATCTAGCATTTAGATCTAAAGAATCCTTGATACCAGAAGAAAGATTAGTTCTCAAATATTTTTTCTCTGGAGATAAAGGTTTTAATAATTCAATATCACCCTTCTTTACAAAAGAGTAATTCATTACTTCAGAAAAACCTTCTTCATACAAAAAATTTCTTATTTTTTGCTTATAAGCAAAAACTTTATTTGTTTTTGGTTTTTTTATTGAATCAGGAATATCAATATATTTTATTTTATCGTAACCATATATCCTTCCTATCTCTTCCGCGAGATCTTCCTTGATTCTCAAATCCAATCTTTCATCAGGAACAGTAATGACAAATCTTTCTTCATTGTCAGACATTCTTCTGTATCCGACGATATTTTTGAATCTTTCTGATATTTTTAAATCTTCTATAACTACTTTTCCTGTAAGAGATGTTGCATGAGTAACTTTTCCATCTCCTAAATATAATCCGCAATGATCTACCCCCTCTAGAACTTTAGTGCCAGGTAAAAATTCAATTGTTTCTGTGTATATCTTTCCATCTTTTGTATTTGAAAATATAACATCTCCAGCCTTCAAATCTTTTTCTTCTATTTTTTCTCCAAACACATATTGATCAACTGACATTCTTGGAATCTGAATTCCCGCTTGAGCAAAAAGGTTGCTGACAAAACCTGAGCAATCAAAAGCTTTCGGCGCATCGTAAGTTATGCTTGCTCCACGTTTATATGGAACTCCAACAAAAGTTGGTGCGAGTTTCAAAACCTCATCAATCGGTCTGACTTTCTTCCATTCAAAATTAAATCTGTCAAAAATCTTTTCAATATCAGAATCTTTTATTGGAACGCCGATTATTGAGCTTGCTTCGGCTGAAGAAATGCCGAGCTTGAATTTATTTGCTCTTTTTGGATAATTATCTACAACATCTCCAACTTTTGTATCTTTTGTTCCGGCAATTTCAACAATTAATTTTGTGAGAATATCCATCGCTTCCCCGCAAAGCTCAGGCGTCAAATCATTTTCATATCTTTTTGAAGCATCTGTTTGAATTTTAATTTTTTGTGCGGTTTTTCTTATGTTTACCGGGCTAAAATTCGCCGACTCCAAAATAATATTTTTTGTATTGAGATCGAGCTCAGCAAAATCTCCGCCTTTTATGCCGGCAATTGCAAGCGGATTTTTTCCGTCCGTAATAAGCAGGACGCTTTCATCAAGCTCGACTTCTTTTTTATCAAGAGTTGTTATTTTTTGGCCTTTCCCGGCATTTTTAACGACAATTTCATTGCCGATTTTATCAGAATCAAAAGCGTGCATCGGCTGGCCGATTTCAAGCATGACAAAATTTGTCGCATCAACAATATTATTTATCGATCTCTGTCCGAGTATTTCCAGCTTTTCCGCTAGCCATTTTGGCGAAGGACCAACTTTGATATTTTCAACGACTCTTCCGATATATCTTCTGCACAGTTTTTCATCATCAATTTTTACTTCAAGATTTTTTGAAGTTTTTGAAATATTAAAATCTTTAAATTTTCTAGAATATTTTTCTATTTTAATATCAGCAATAGTTCCGAGTTCTCTTGCAATTCCTCTGTGACATAAGCAACTATGATTTAAGTTTGGCGTAGCTTTTGTATCTATGACAACATCACCATTCATTTTTTCAGTTCCTTCAACTTCCATCGAATGCATTTCCAAAAGCTCCACCGTTTTTTCAACTTTCGGTGCTTTGCCATTAAAATATTCATTTAACCATTTATAAGAAACTTTCATTGTTTTTATTTTTTGTATTTATTCGTAGCCATTCGTAACATTCGCATAATATTCGTATCTTATTAAAATTGATTTACTAATCTCAAGTCTCCAGAATATAAAAGTCGGATATCATCTATTTCATATTTAAGCATTGCAAGTCTGTCTACTCCAAAACCAAAAGCAAAACCTCTCCAATCATTAGAATTTATTCCTACACTATTTAAAACTTTTGGGTGCACCATTCCTGCACCACCGAGCTCAAGCCATCCAGAACCTCCGCAAAGCTGACACTTACCTTCTCCTTTGCATTTAAAACAAGTGACGTCAACTTCAACACCTGGTTCAACAAAAGGAAAATAACTAGGTCTAAATCTAACATTTACATCCTTCTTTAAAAATTTATCAAAAAAAGTATTTATTGTAGATTTTAAATCAGCTAAGGAAACATTCTTATCTACAAGAAGTCCTTCACACTGGTGAAATAACGCTTCGTGTCTTGCATCTGTAGCTTCATTTCTAAAAACTCTTCCTGGACAAATTATTTTGAAAGGAGGTTTATTATTTTCCATATAACGAATCTGCATGGCACTAGTTTGGGTGGTCATAAGTCTATCTTCTTTTTCTCCAAAATTTTTACTTGATTTAATCCAAAAAGTATCCTGCATATCGCGCGCAGGGTGATCCTTAGGAACATTTAGTGCATCAAAATTGTGGTATTCGTCTTCTAGCTCAGGACCATCTACTAGAGTAAATCCCATCTCAAAAAAGATTCTGTTCATGTCGTCTATAACACGAGTGAGCGGATGAATATGTATATTTTTTTGATTTGTATCTTGCATATGTTTACCCGAGAAAATTTTTGCTGATAAAAATGTTATTGCTAATATTTTGATAAATTATATTTTATTACTATTTCTGCCCTGATAGATACAGTATCTTTTTTGCATTTTCAATAACATCAGCAAAAACTTTAACGGGTTAATTATACAGAAAATACGAAGTTTTACAAAAGAATTTCAGAAATATTATTGCCATCCTTAACATATAAAGAACCATCAATCATCTTGAAGTCCGGATCTTTTCCGGTATAAATAATCTGTGTAATTTTATTAGGATTATCTTCTATCTGTATTGCAAACACCAATCCACCAACTGATGTGACTATGACGCCATCATATCCGGACAAGAAATCTATTTCTGTCGGTGATTTTGGCAGATCAAAAACTAATTTATTTTCTGTACAATCCGATGATTCATCGCACAGATATTTTGGAGCGGAATCATTGCTGCCGAACCATTTTACAAAAATCTTTCCGTTCTCATTCCATAAACCTAGATTGCCATTCATAATTGGAGATATTTTCGTTCCAAGATTATTTTTTAAATTTATTCCTATTGTGGACAGCGCCTGAGAAATTTTTGTACTCGTGGCGGTAAAAATAGAAAGAATGTCTTCATATTCCTGATTTTTAATTTTTACGGAACTTGTCGCGCCATTACTTTCAGTTTCAAAAACATATTCAGGTATTTCTCTCGCTCCGATTTTTTCCGGCAGCATAAAAACATCGGCATTTTCCACTAAATTATTGGCTACCTGTATTTTTTTGGTCCAAGTATTGTATTCCGTTTTTTTAACTTGAATTTCATATTTTCCAGGAACAAGATTCCTTATTAGAATATCTCTTTTGAAAAAAGACGTCTTGTCTTCAAATTTATTATTCAAAAAAATTTCAGAACCTATCGGAGCATCGGAAACGTAAATGCCTCCGGTTGCCAAAATATTCCACCCATCTGAAAATATGTCTCCGTTTGCATAAAGAACTACAAGCGGAGCTATCACTATAAATAATATTATAAATATTAATAATTTTAATCTTTTTTTTGTAATAATATTTGTCATGTAGTTTAAAATTGAATCTATGAAATTTTAGATTCCGAATTATTAGCTTCTTTCATATGTTTTGGCGTAACCCAAAAACCCATATATTTTCCGAACATCAGCCTAGTTTGCGCATCTATTGATGGAATACTTCCTATAAATATTACCAAAATTGGAATTAAAAACCACTGCAACCAGAATATTGTTTTTTCCTTCCAGCCAAGACCTGTCGGGTGTGGTGGCAAAAATTCATAAGAAATAAAAGCAGAAAGTAAAAGACCTATCATAGTTATGCTTATAAGATGACCGGCCATTATCGGCAGATTGTATGACAAAACCGTTGAGTTGAAATTTCTTCCTCCGAACCATAGAATAAACCATCCCGAAAGTAAAATAACGAGTGACACCATTGAACGAGTCCAAAATGAATCAATCATGAGGAATGAAAGAACAATTTTTTTCTTTAGTTGAACTTTTTTATTTTTTAAGAAACCCATAAAAATGTAAGGCATGTTTTCAACGCCCCATGCCCATCTTCTCTGCTGCTTGTAAATATTTTTAATTGTTTCCCAAAAACCTGGAGCCAGATTTGCATCCATATAAATCGGATAGCACATCGGCACAACTTTATAATCGCCGTCGAAAGCGAAAAAAGCATTCCAAAAAATTCTGGTATCTTCAGAAACCATATTTTTCTGCCAATATCCTAATTCATCCAATGCCTTGAAACTCATTGAGTGCGAAGAAAAAGTGACGAGCGTATCCGGCCTTTCCTGCTGCATCATCTGAAGCAAAGAAACGAAAGCACTGGAAAGCCTGGAAATAGTATTCGTGTCCCAAAGATTATTATTATAAAAAGGAACTGGCTGGAATGAAGTTCGCAAAGGTTCTTCGGTTGTCAAAAAATTCCAAGTCAGACAATTGAAATAATCCGGCAAAACAACCGTATCTATATCAAATGCCGAAACGATTACATTTTCATAAGGTATTTTTTCTTTGTCCAAAATCTGAATTTTTGTCTGCTCCGCCGCATAAGCGATATTTGATCCCTTTCCCGGCATTTCTCCCGGCAGATCTTTCGGATGAACTGTTATCAGAAGATGTCCGAATTTATCTTTATATTTTTTTTCTATCTCTTCGGAAACTTTTCTCGCCTGCTCGCCTGCCCTTTCCTCAGAAGCCATGACGACTATCATTTTTTTCATGTCATATCTGCTCGCCAATATCGAATCCAATCCTCTCTTTGCGACCTCGTAGCTTTCATTATAAAAAGGCAAAAGTATCACATGATAAAGATGTCCGTATTCAAAATGTAGAAGCCTTTCTTTCCAATCGATTTTCACATTATGAGAAGTTTTTCTCCAATTTTGATAAAGATATATCGAAAAATACGCCGTCCTTAAAAGCCAATAGACATCGAAAACTATTATGAATATGGCGCTCTCATACGGAAAAAAAAACGGGCATATGAACAAAAGTGCCACAGTCGCCCACGTAAGAAAACCAGGGAAAATTTCAAACAAACGATATATAAATCTGTCCATTCCGGACAAATCGCTTGCTTTTCCGACTCTATAATAAATACTATCTTTGAATTCCATTTAGATTGAAAGAATAGCGTAAAAATGTGCGAATTGCAAAATAAAATATTTAGAAAATTTTAGCGCAAACTACAACTCTAAATATTATTTTTTACATATTTGAATTTTCTCCACAATCTGCCGCTGCCTTTATTTAGGTTTTTAAAATTTGATGTCAAAGCATGACAGTTTGGACAAATCAACCTCAAATTCTTTTCTAAATTATTTTCTGAATTACCGTCAATATGATCAATCTCAAGAGGAACTTTTCCGGTAATTTTATGTTTTTTATTCCATCCGCACAAACTGCACATCTCACCGTTTTTCTGTATAAAATATTTTTTAATATACTTTGAGATATTTCTTGTGATAATTCCTCTCTTGCCATTTTTTTTGCCTGCTTTCCAAAATTTAATATATTTTTTAAATTGATAATCTATCTGACATTTGTTCGAACAATATTTTATCTGTGAGCGTGTTTTTAATTTCTTTTTGCAATTTATGCATTTCATTTAAAATATTATACCACAGATTATATCGCACTGTGGTATTAACACTGGATTTTTTTATAATATTGTGTATAATCCTAAAAAGAATAAGCCACCTTAGCTCAGTTGGTAGAGCGCCACTTTTGTAAAGTGGATGTCCCCAGTTCAAATCTGGGAGGTGGCTCAAAAAAAACAAGTTGCTTTAAGCAACTGTTATTTCATTCAAAATTACAAACTTTTTTTCCTGAGAGAATTTTTATAATCCGAAACATTCTTTATAAAAAAAGATACTGAATTCTTTTTCAAATGGCTGGGTTTCTGAGGACTAAGAAAAAATGCCGGCTGTTTGCTGTCGAATTTTCTCTTTAAATATATTATTTCCTTTTTTATGAAGTCTGCGGTTCTGACGGTCAATCTATGGAAGTTTTCAAATTTTATTTTTGAAAAAATATTTTTACTATGATGATATATCTTTCTGCAATGCGCGTCGTTCTCGCAAACTATGTTTGAAATAGCTTCGTGATGATCCAGAGAAAATCCAAAATACTTTATCGCAAACATTGCGACTATGAGAAATAAGGATGTATAAAATAAGATAAAAGCCATATGTGTTTAATTAAACAAAATGATTTTAACAAACTTTCGGGCCTGTGATTTCGCTTGTGCTGAGACGGACAAATCTTGCCACTTCTATCTTCTCGCCAAATTTTTGTATCGCGTTTTGAATCAAAGTATTTACTGTTATCGATGGATCTTTTATAAAATCCTGTTCCAATAATATTCTTTCTTTGAAAAAGGCATCGAGCTTTCCGGCTAAAATCTTTTCTCTCATCGCTTCCGGCTTATCTTTGACTTCATCCTCAAATGCATCGAGAACTTTTGTTCTAGATTCAAGAGACACATCGTCTTTTTTTATGTAAGCAGGATTCGTAGCTGCAATCTGCATGGCTATATCATAAGCAAGTTGTTTAAAATCTTCATTTTTTGAAACAAAATCTGATTCGCTTGAAAGTTCAACAAGAACTCCGACTGAACCTATTCCGTGAATATAGGAAACTATTCTGCTTGATTTCAAAACTCTGTCAGCTTTTTTAGCTGCTGTCTCTGCTCCTTTCTTCTGCAAATAGATCATTGCTTTATCCATATCTCCCTTTGCTTCCTCAAGAGCTTTTTTGCACTGCATTATAGAGATTCCTGTTTTCTCGCGGAGATTCTTAACTTGTTCCATTGATATTTCCATAATTGATTTTGCGAAATCACGTCGCGCGACCGTCCTTTAAGCGCGATGCTATTCATATTTAATTAATTTGATAATGACCAAACAAAAATTTTTTTTTACAAAAAAAAGTAAAAATTGAAACCGAATCTTAAGCCTTCGCAACTTTGCCAGCTTTATATGATTTTACTATTTGTGACACGAAAAATGCAATACTTGAAGTTGATGCGTCATTCGCAACAATAGGAAAATCTATTTCTTTGATATTGCAATCTGTGTTTGCAACTGCAATAACCGGTATTCCAGCTTTCTTTGCTTCAGCAACTGCTATATTTTCTTTCTTTGGGTCAATCACAAAAAGTGCTTTTGGCATTTCTCTCATACTGACAATTCCTGAAAACATTTCGTCGAGATTTTCTATTTCTCTGTCGATAAGCAATCTTTCCTTCTTGGTATATTTTGTCAATTCGCCTTTTTCTTTTTGTTTTTGCAAATCTTCAAACTTTGCAATTCTCTTTTTGATTTCTGTAAAATTTGTAATTGCGCCTCCAATCCATCTTCCATCAACATATGGCATATCTATGGACATTGCGCCGATTTTTACCGCAGTCTTTGCTTCGCTTTTTCCTCCGACAAAAAGTATTTGTCTGCCTGCTTTTGCTAAATCTGAAACGAACGCTTCAGCTTTCTCGAGCTGTGGAAGTGTCTTTTCAAGATCGATAATTTCTATTTTATTCTTCGTTCCAAAAATAAATGGCGAAGTCGAAGAATCTCTTCTTGATTTCTGATAACCGAAATGAGCTCCTGCTTTAAACATTTCATCAATAATATCGCTTGTTTTTGTTTTCTTTTCTTCTGTCATCCTAGTTGTATAATTTTAAAGCTTTTAAAGTTTGGTTAAGTAATATTTATCTATCTATTTTAAGTCCTAAATTTTGCTACTTGATTCATCTCGTAATTTACAACGGGACAAGTAAGTGAAAAGCAGTCTATCAGAAAAAAGACTGTTTAGCAACCTGATTTATTGTCGACGTAGAACGAGTGAGATGAAAAGATACTTTTCATCTCCGAGTCGAGGAGACAATATAAGAGCCAAAGGCTGCTTCTATTCATTATTATCCTCAGAATCGCCCGCTTGAGGCTTACCGTCATTTTTTACTATATAATCTATTACATTATTCAAACCATCGCCTGTAAAAATATTTTCTATGTTATACCAAGAATGTTTTACTCTGTGGTCCGTAACTCTGTCCTGCAAAACATTATATGTCCTGATTTTTTCTGATCTGTCCGCTGTTCCAATCTGATCCTTTCTTTCACTGGCAAATTTCTTTGCATCTTCTTCTTCTTTTTGAAGTTCAATTTTTGCAATCAAAATCGACATTGCTTTATCTTTATTTTTTGCCTGACTTCTTTCAGCAGTTGAACGGACATCTATACCTGTCGGCTTGTGAACAATTCTTACAGCCGTTTCAACTTTGTTTACATTTTGTCCGCCAGCTCCACCAGAACGAGATGTTTCAATAATCAAATCCGACGGTTTGATTTCAATTTTTGATTTCTTTCTTATCGGCAAGATTGCAATTGATGCAGTCGACGTATGAACTCTTCCGGATTTTTCCGTTTCTGGAACTCTCTGAACTCTGTGAACTCCCGTTTCAAACCTCAATTCTTTGTAAACTTCTTTTCCTTTTATTTCAATCGAAACTTCCTTGTATCCGCCAAGAGCCGAGCGTGATTCATCGACAAATGAAAATTGCCAGCCTTTGATTTCAGCATATCTTTTGTACATTTTTGCCAAATCTTCGGCAAAAATAGCAGCTTCTTCTCCGCCAACTCCGGCTCGAATTTCCATGATAACTTCATTCGGAAATTTTTCCTCTTCGGCATCTACTGCAACAATATCTTTCATCTGAGCAAGCAAGTTTGTTTTTTGAGATTCTATACTTTTTATTTCTTCTTCAGCAAGAACAAACATGGCAGGATCTTTTTCCGCCATCTTCTTTATCGACTCTTCTTCATTTTCCAATCGAACATACTCTTCGGCAAAAAAAGTCGTTTTTTTATTTTTTCTGAATTCTTCTATTATCTCTTGATTCGGATTCATAAGTTAATTATATATCAAATAAGTTTGCGTTGGAAAATTTTTTAAACACTTCGTATTTTAAAAATTCTTCCGACGTGATTTTTGTGGTATCAAAAATCAAAAAACCGCACTTTTAAAGCACGGCTTTTATTTAAAATAGTTATTTTGATTTCTTGACTGCTTTTGTAACACCGGCCGCCTTTCTAGCTCTGAATTTTTCTACTCTTCCAGCAGTATCAAGCACCTTCTCGTTTCCAGTGTAAAATGGATGGCAAGCAGCGCAGATTTCAACGTTTATATTTTCTTTGGTTGAACCAAAATCATAAGTAGCTCCGCAAGCGCAGGTTGTTTTTGCCTTATCAAAATATTTTGGGTGTATATCCTTTTTCATAGTTTGGGATAATAACAGATTTGAACCAAAAAAGCAAGAAAATAAGGAGCTCCTGCGACTATATTTTCGCAGTCCCGTAGCAATTTCATAAACATCCAATATCAAAAATTAATACATTAAATTCAATATATTCTACCTTAAACAAAGATAAAATAAGTAAAAATTTGCTACTGGGACAAAATAAAGCCAAACTATAAGCTCAACGTATTGATATCTTTCTGGAATTGCTGTGCTCTTACCAAAACTGCAGCGCCATAGCCGTGATACATAGAAGTAGTCAATTTTGTTCCCTTCAAAGCCAGACCGCCATAATATTTTGCTGCCGTGCATGCCCAAATATCGCTTTGTTTTTTAAATGCAGTGTCGCATCTGTCCTGATTTTCTTTGAGCAATACTCCAGAAGCGACAAAAGCGTCAAGATTATTAAAAGGAGAAGGATTCGCAACTCCGATGATGCCGGAAACTTCCGAAGAAATTCCATTCCAAGTCAGAGGCATGAATTGAGCAGGACCCATAGCTCCGCCATAATCGCCGTCATCGCATATCGGGCAAGATACCGGAGTGATATTCGGATTCAGATTCAAACTGCTCGTGATTGAAAGAAAATATGGCTGCTGAGTAGCCGACATTACATCGCCGTCATCGGGAGAACAAGTTGATGGCTGGTTGTAATAGCATTCTCCGATATTATTTCCGATGGTAGTTCCCATTGAAGATTCCTGAAATAATACCGCGAGAATCAAAGCGGAATTGACTCCGATATTGCTTTCATACGGCTGAATAAGTTTTAAAGCATCTCCGAAAGAAATTTCTTCCCCGCTTGCTGTCTTGTAAAGTTTGTCTCTTATTTCGTTTTTTAATTTTTCTTTTTCCGCAATAAGCTCGGAATATTCAGCTTCCGCATTCTGCGTCAAAGACAGCAAACTCTGCTGTTCGGATTTATAATTTTCCGTCGACTGTTTCGCCTGTTCCTGCTCAAACTCCAATTTTGAAACTTGCGATTGCTGATTTTTCAAATCCGTTTTTTCATTCTCTGAAGTTTTTTTGAGTGCTTTGAAGTTGCAAAGTAAGTGCCTGAAGTTTTGCGTTTATTGAAGCGTAGTTGTATGTGTCCGAGAAAAATTCCGAAAGATTTTGTGTGGATAATAAAACATCGATAATTGAAGCATTGTCCATTGAATAGCTATCTTGCAACATCTTTCCTATTGAATCTTTTATATCGCTCATTCTGTCGGAAAGCTGTCCGATGTATTGAGTTTTTGAATCAATACTTTCATTCAGCTGTTTCATCTGAACTTTTTGGTCTTCAATCTCCAGCTGTATTTTTGAAATATTATAATTTATCTCGGCTAGACCCTGTTCCAACTGCGAAGAATATTGTTTCGTGCTGTTGTATTGATTATTAAGAGAGGTAATATCTGCATCGCATTGCGCTGATATTGCTTGCAATTCCTGATCAGTTTTTCCATCCAGATTTGAATCGCAAGTAACGGCATTCACAATTAATGGAGCTGAAAAAAATACTATATAAACAAAAGCTAAAAGTATATTCCTGAATTTTGCGAACATTGTAGTATTTTACTACATTATTGAGATTTGGAAAAATAGGTAAATTAAAAAGAAAGAGCGGCGCCGTACGGCGCCGCTCTTTATTTTTAATTTATTTCTTTTCTTCCTTCTTAGGGGCAGGTTCTGCTGCGGCTTCTGCGCCAGCTTCTCCTTCTTTAGCTTCCTTACCTTTCTTTTCAACTTCTACTGCTGAAAGATCTACAGGTGCTGCTTCAACAACTTCCTCTTTAGGTTCATAGACTGAGGCGATGACATCTTCGGGTTTTACTTTCAAAGTGACTCCTTCTGGAAGCTTTATGTCTCCGGCGGTAACTGTGCTGTCGAAAGTTTTCAATCCTGAAATATCAACTTCAAGCTTGTGCGGCAAATCTTTTGGCAAAGCTTCAATTTCTATTTCGTGCATAACTTTTACAAGAATTCCTCCGAGGTCTTTTACAGCTGGAGCGACTCCGATGAATTCAAGCGGAATAGCGAGTGAAAGTTTCTTCCCTTTTTCAATTGCATAAAAGTCTGCGTGTCTTGGCTTATCTGTGACAGGATCAAGATCAACATCGTGTATCAAAACATCGACATCAATTCCTTTTCCATCAAGATGCAAAATAGTTGATTCTCCGGCTTCTTTCAAAGTTTTTTCAAAAATTGCAAACGGAAGCATTATAGGAGTTGAGGGTTCCATTTTTCCATAAAAAACAGCCGGCATTTTTCCTGCCTTTCTGATTTCAGATAAACTTGTTTTCTTGTCTCTCTTTTCTACGCTCAATGTAATCATAGTTCAAACATTATACATAAACGCGACAATTAATCAAGGAATCTTGGACAAAATTAAGCCAAAAAATAGCGGAAATAAACTGGCGGAATTTTGGCTTCGCCAAAATTCCGCCGTTTTATTAAAACATATTTATATTATCAGAGTCAAAAAACGCTATTTTAGCCTTGAAAAATAAGGCTTTTTAGCATTTGACTTATTTAACAAGCTATGTTACAATTTCCACAGAGTTTTAAATGACAAGAAGTTCTAAAAAAATTGGCTTAAAGCCGTAAGATAAAAAAACAGGAGGTAATACAAAATGAAAAAAATCATTTTGGCTCTGGTAGTAGTAATCTCAATCGTCATGATGGCGGTTGGGTGCAGTAAAGCAACTGCAACAGGACCGTCGCCAATAAACACGGCAACAACTGTAAACACAGCAGTTGTCGTAGTAAGTTCTGCGACGGCAACATCAACTGCGACAGTAACACCTACATCGACGGTAACATTAACGCCGATGGACACGCCGGTTCCGACAAATACCCCGCTTACAATGGTGTACGTCGGTTTGTACATTAAATCGGTATCGGGAAATCCGTCAAACACAGCTAATATAAGCTGGAGTTGCGGCGGAAATTCAGTTTCGTCTAACGAAACATTGCCATACGATTACGAGTTCAGTACGTACAGTAATCAAAGCGTGGCAATAACTGTAACTGCGGGAACAGCGGGAGGAGTGGTAGAGGCAGATTTTCATTTGTCAAATATCCCTCTGGTTATACCCATCGAAAGTGATCCAAGTATTCTTTACACATCACAAAGTGTTCCGAATACAAATGGGATAGAAATGTTTTTCCCTTTTAGTAATTATTACTAAAGGGAAAAAAGATAAAGGCCGTTCAACGAAAGTTGACCGGCCTTTTCACTTGCCTATTTTTCTCCCACAAATTCAAATCTTTTCTTTTTTGTTCCATCTAGAGCGACTATTTCTTCTGCAAACATCGCAAGCGGTCTTGCCCAAAGTTTTGAAATTTCATTTTCATAAAGCGCTTCATAAAAAACCAAATCTTCCAAAGTTTCCGAATGTTTTCCGACTCCGATGACGCGATAAAGATTTCCGGTCTTATAATGCTTGTAGATTCCTAATTTTATTTTTTCAGTCATTTTAAATCAGGCTTTTTCCATTTCCTCCCAAGCTTCTTTTATATTGTCACTTTCATAAAGCGCCGAGCCGGAAATGAGTTTGTTCGCGCCGGCCTTCGCCAAATCTTTATAATTTTCAAAACTGACTCCCCCATCCACGCTGATCGTTACATCCGGATATTTTTCTCTGAGCGCTTTTATTTTTTTCAAAACTTCTTCATCAAAAGGCTGGCCTTGATATCCGATTTTTTTGATTCCCATAAATTGGATAAAATCAGCAAGAGTATGACCTTCTGGATTTTTTTCCAGAAATACATCAAGCTCGCTGTTTTGCGTATCTATATTCAAAGCGATTCCTATTTCAAAATTGGCAAGAGAATCTCCGGCATAGCCGTATGTTTTTCTCAAATCTTTTACCAAGTCCAAAACTTTCGGCGAAGATTCAATGTGAACAACAAGAGCTTTCGCTCCGGCCTTGATCCATTTTTCAATAGTTTCTTCTGGATTTTTTATCATCAAATCCGCTTCAAAATCCATATTCTGCCAAAAAGGAAAACCTTCGTCTTCTTCCGTAATTTTTTCAAAATGATTTTCATCGTCGCCGACATAAGGCCAGCATTTTGACGGGACAAATTTTCCATCGCAAACATCCACTTGGACAAGCTTTACAAAATTCTTTACAAGAGACATCTTGTATGAAAGGTCTTCATAAGATTCTGGAATTATCGCTGGAAGGACTTCTATCATATTATAAAGTATTATATCAGATTTTGAGTAAATTTTTTATGAAATACGCGAAGCGAGCGAGGCTTGCGACCAAAATGTACGTTCAGTACATTGCGGGAGCAAACGTAGCTCGCGACAAAGCAGTTCGAAAAAATTTACTTAAAATCAAAATTATTCTTAATCTCGCGGGAAATCCTTTCAATCTTTTTTATTCTGCGAACATGTCTGGCTTCATTTGAAAAATCCGTTCCAAGCCAAATCTCCACGGCTTTTTTCGCAACGTTCGGCTTCAAAAATCTCGCACCGAGAGAAAGGATGTTTGAATCGTTATGCAATTTTCCGAGTTTTACAATCTGATATTTTGAAAAAATCCCTGGATTTCCATAAAAAACAGTTGCACGGACATTCGGATATCTGTTTGCAACCATCGCCTCGCCTTGTCCCGAACCGCCGAGAATAATTCCTATATTATTTTCCGGATTGAGCGCGACAGCTTTTGCGACAGGTGAAATAAAATCTGGATAGTCATCTCCATTTTCATATTGATGCGCACCGAGATCGTAAACTTCATAGCCGAGACTTTTCACGAAAGGAACAAGCTCTTCTTTCAATTCAAAACCGGCATGATCAGTGCCAATATAAACTTTTGGTTTGTGACTTCTGAATCCAAGATTCTTCATATGAATATTATATCACTTACTTCTAATTTATTAAATGATATTCTCAATTCTACTAGGTCTTGCCTAGTAGTTTTTATAACTAAGCCAATCAAAAATTTCTTTTTTAAAAATTTGATTGTTTAAAAAATAATTTGGGAAATTTTTAATATCTAAAATTGTATTTTGAATTCTCGATTCAAATATATAATCCAGATAACTAGAATACTCATAATTATTTAAATATATCAAAACATCAGTTTTATTTTTAATCCCCTTTTCTTTCCATTCTTTATCTATATTTTTTATTGGATTTAAATGAATATATGAAAATAAATATTTTAAATATCTATCATTATTTGCATGCTGTGATTTAAATTTTCCTTCAAAAAGTCCACCTGTTCGTTTATATTTCTTATTATAATACATTGAATATGCGGTACTTAATTTTTGCATAAATTTACTTATACCCCCATCTTTGGTCTCTGTGATTAGTATATGAAAATGATTCGGCATAAGACAATATGCACCAATAGAGACAATATTGTTTACCCTATCAAAATCATATGGAGTTTCTTTTCGTCCGAGAGAAAGTGCTCTAAAATTATTAATTGAATTACAAGCATACATTAAACTCATAAAACGAAAATAATCTTCCTTGTCGTGAAAGATCCTTTGTTTACTATTACCACGATTATACAAATGATAAAATTCATTTATAACAAAATTAATTTTACGAATAGACATAAAATCATTATACTATAAATACTGTAATTCTACTAGGTCTTGCCTAGTAGAATTACTTTTTGTTTATTTCAACAATTCCACCAAAACTTTCTTAATAACCTGCGGATTTGCCGAGCCTTTCGTTTCTTTCATTATTTGTCCGACAAAAAACATCAAAGCCATTTCCTTTCCTGCTTTATAATCAGCCACAACTTTCGGATTATCTTTAATCAATTTTTCTCCAATTGTTTTTATCGCACCTTCGTCGGATTTTTGTATCAAACCTTCTTTGTTTGCAACTTCTTCAGGATCAATATCAGCTTTCAATAATCTTTCAACTAAATCTTTTGCAGCTCTTGAGCCAAGCTTCCCATCTGAAACCATCACAATTATTTTTGCAAATTTTTCCGGCTTTGGAAATTTCAAATTGGAATCTTTTGACATAAAACCAACCATGTCAGACGCAATGTAGTTTGAAGCAAGCTTTGCCAAATCTTTATTTCCAGCGAAACCAGCAATTACAGCTTCAAAAAACTTTCCAAGTTCAATATTATTTACAAAAGCATCCGCATCTTGTTCTTTAATGCCGAATTCTTTCAAATATTTTTCTCTTCTTTCCCATGGAAGTTCCGGAAGCCCAGCTTTCAAAACTTCCAAATCAAAAACTTCTGAAATCATCATCTTTGGCAAATCTGGATCTGGAAAATATCTGTAATCCTGAGAATCTTCTTTTATTCTCTGCGAATATGTTTTTTGTTTTGCTTCATCCCAGCCTCGAGTTTCCTGAATAACTTTCTCGCCTTTTTCAATCGCGTCGATTTGTCTTTCAATTTCATAAGCGACAGCTCTTTCAACAGTTCTGAAAGAATTCAAATTTTTAATTTCAACTTTTGTTCCAAGCTTGTCAGTGTCAGAAACGGAAATATTTGCTTCAACTCTCATTTCTCCTTTTTCCATATTTGCATCTCCGGCTCCGAGATACTGCAAAAGCAATTGCAATTCTTTTGCGAAGTCCGCAGCTTGTTTCCCTGAATGAATCACCGGCTCGGTGACAAGTTCCATAAGCGGAACTCCACCACGATTAAAATCAACTAAAGAAAAATCTCCCTGATCATGTTTTGAACCGCCAGTATCTTCTTCAAGATGAATTCTCGTCAGCTGAATTCCTTTTATCGAACCGCCAGTGACCAAAGGATATTTGTATTGAGAAATCTGATAGCCTTTTGGAATATCCGGATAAAAATAATTTTTTCTGTCCCATTCTGTAAAGTCGGCGATGTTATTAATTTTGTCTTTGTTATCACAACAAGCTATTCCAACTCTCAAAACATGCTCAATAGCCTTTTTATTTAATACAGGCAAAGTTCCCGGTTGAGCAGTGCAAATCTCACAAACGTTTGAATTTGGTTTTTCTTCGTCTGGATCGTTCTTGCAAGAACAAAACATCTTTGTTTGTGTCTTCAATTCGGCATGAATTTCCAAACCAATTGTCGCAGTATATTTATTTTTAATTTTAATTTCTTCTGACATATATTATGCATTTTTGTCATTGCGAGCGAAGCGTGGCAATCTAGAAATAATTCAATCCAGACCTGGTTTGCTTCGCTATGCTCGCAAAGACAATTCGAAAAATACAAAAATAATTTTAGCATGAAATATGGTGAAATAAAAGAATATTTAAGCCATATTTTGATTCTTGACAAAATATTTATAATAAGATATAATTTACAGTAAATAGGAGTTGAATTGGAAAAAATTTAAAAGGCGGGCTGTAATCAGCCCGCCTTTTGTATTGTCATTCCCGCGGAGGCGGGAATCCATAATAATTAAATTCAGTCTAGATTCCCGTCTGCACGGGAATGACACACTATTCTTCCTTTTCAGCTTTTCTTAATATTTTAATTAGATTATCTTTCAAGAGCTTGATTGATTTATCATCAAGTACTGTCGCAGACAAAATATTTTTATTCAGCTTTGAAATTTTCTTTTCAGCTTTTTCCAAAGTTTTCTCATCCACCATATCTGTTTTAGTAAGAATCACAACTTCCTGTTTTTCTGCAAGTTCTGGACTATAATCTTCAAGCTCTTTTCTAATAACTTTATATGCAGCAACGACATCTTCATTTTCAAGTGAAAGACAATGTAGCAAAACTTTCGTTCTTTTTATATGTCTCAAAAATTTATGTCCAAGTCCCTTTCCTTCTGAAGCTCCTTCGATAAGTCCAGGAATATCAGCCAAAATATATCCGTGCATATCGCCAAGCGATGGTTCAAGAGTTGTAAATTGATATGCGCCGATTTTTGATTTTGAATTTGTCAAAACATTTATAAGCGAAGATTTTCCCGCATTTGGCAATCCAATAAGTCCCGCGTCCGCAACAAGCTCGACTTCAATATTAAAATCCGATTCTTCCGCAGCTTTCCCGTCAGTCTGCTCTTCTGGAGATCTATTTGTCGCGCTTTTAAAATATTCATTTCCAAGTCCGCCTTTTCCTCCGTTTAAAACTTTTATCAGTTTTTCATCTTCTACAAGATTGAATTTTTCTCTTGTTTCAAGGTTTGTAATAATTGAGCCGATTGGAACATCGATTATCAAATCGATACCATTTTTTCCATGCATTCCTTTTTTCATTCCAGCCTCACCTGGCTCTGCAGTAAATTCTTTTGTGTTTTTATATCTGGCAAGCACAGCAATATCGCGAATGGCGCGAAAATATACGTCGCCACCTTTTCCGCCGTTTCCTCCGGCAGGACCAGCTCGGTCTATGCCTTTTTCATGAAGCCAGCGGACAACCCCGTCGCCACCACGACCAGCTGAAATATGTATTTTTAGTTCATCAATAAATGCCATAGGATTAGTCTAAAGGTAAAAGTCTATAAAGTCAAAAGTAAAATCATTTTAATAATCAAGATTTTAATGTTTTTATTAAACCTGAAAGAATTTTTGATATTTCAATTTGATAAATTATTTGCAAAGATAAAATTTTTTTCACTTAAATAATTTAAATCGAGGCCAAGACTTAACATTGATCTAACTTCTCCACAAGATCCTTTTGCTATAAATAAAAATTGTTTGAATTCTTTATCTCCTTTTCTTTCAAAACCTTCAGCTATATTATTCATAATTGATACTGAGGCTCTTTCTATCTGATTTCTAAACGAAAAATCTTTACTGTTAGAAAAAAGTTTATACGTAAAAATTGTTAACTCTTTTGCTTTAATCCAAGCTTTAATATCCTCAAACTTTTCTATACTCATTTTGTATTTTGCTTTATGGACTTTATGACTTTTGACTTTCGGACTCAAGTGCGAGCTTCGCGAGCGCGACTGCGCCTTCTTTTGTTTTAGCCACAGCAATAAATCTGTCATCGTGACAAAAAACTGCGTCAGAAACTCCGGTTATTTTTTCCAACTCGCCATCTTTTTTTCCCGCCCAGCTTTCAGGAAAATACATTTTTCTTTCAAATTTTTCATTCTGTTTAACAACGGTTTCTACACCCCACGTAGCATTATCAGTCCTGGGATGAACTACAAACAAAAGTTCAGAATAATCTGCCAGAGCTTTTCTCCAAGGATAATCAACATCAAGAATAATCATTCTTTTATCTTCAGTTTTTTCATAAATTTGTTTTACAAAAACCGAGGCGTCCAAGCTGTCCTTTGCACGTTTTATTTCTCTTTCGAGCATTTTTTTTGCTTCAAAAACCGCACGATTAAAGCTTGCGAAAAGATCAGTTTTTTCTTCCCAAGTCGGATTGAATGAAAATAAGTAATCTGGAAAAGAATAAGGGTAAATCTTATCAAAATTATTTTTATAAAGTTCTATGCCGTTGTCATCGGCATCCATCGGTGCGATTATCGTATCATCGATTTTTTTTGCGATTTCAGCCGAACCGGTAATCTTTTCTCCAAACTCTTTCCAAATTAAACCGCTTGCCGCATAAAGAATCCCGTTTTCTCTCTTTACATCCCAATTTTCTTGGTGATGATCAAAAATATGTTTTTCTGGATTATATTCTCCGCCAACATCGCAGACATAATCGCACTTTGCCCAGATTTTCGGATCTCTTGTTCGGAACACTTTTAGCGGCTTTTTCAAATACAAAGACAAAATCGCCACCGCTGAAACATCATCAGCATGAAATTTGCCATTGTGTACCGCAACTTTTACTTTTTTATTTAACAGGCTTAACATCATTATTTTTGCTTGGGAATGAATTTTTTATCTCTTCAATATCTTTGGACATCTGATATATTCTTGCTCTCATTGTTTTAATCTCCTCCTCTTCTTTATCAACCTCCTCTTCCGTTTTTTCCTCGATTTTCTTTTCATGTTTGACTCCAGATAATATTATTCTGTCACCTACGAAGAACGACACGAAAAGCCCCGTGGCGAGAAGTATGAGAGTAGTCCAAACTATCGTAAACGGTGCATAGAAAATAACAGCCCATATTCCGCCATTCTGAGACAAGACATCGGCGGTTTCCCACACTCCTCTCCAAAAGAGAACGATGGCAATACCGCTTATAATTGCGTAAATTATCGTGTAGTGGCTGAGTTTTCCTCTGACTTTATCCTCAAATTTATCGAAAAATCCGAATATTTTTTTAAGCATCAAGTAATAATTTAAAATTTATAATACAGCCATTATACACCATAATTATGACTCTTCCAAAATGATTCTTTTCTTGAAAGCCCCGCGCTCTTTAACTTTTTTATCCTTTATTGACTCAAGATTTTTCTTGTCGAACTTTTTATATTCGCAGATTGCATCGATAACTTCTTCTATGTCGGCGATTTCCTCGATATTTTCATCCGCTAAAAATTCTTTCACTTCTTCCGACAATTTTTCTTTCAACTTTTCCCAGTATTCTTTATTATCGGCAATGTGATATGCAACTTTTTCTCCTTTGTTTTTTATTCTCTCGGGAATTTTGTCCCTAACTAGTTTGTTGTATTTCATATTAATTCAAAAACTATTATACCAAATTTTTCAATTTTTTCCTTGTAATTAGGAAAACTGTAATACATTTCTTCTAATTCTTTTGATGTTTTTAAAACAGGATTAATTTCCTGAACTTTATATTTTTTGAGCAAATCAGAAATTGTTTTAAAACTTTCAACTTTTTTAACCTGTTTAATAATAGTGTCCTTCCCACAAACAAGTTCAATAATATCCCCTTCTTTAATATCAAGAAATTTCTGAGCTGCAGCTCTGGTTTCAATTTTCTTTCTGCCATCACAAATAGCTTCAAATATATCTCTATTTACTTCATAAAAATTTAATTTGGTCATTTTTATTTCAAATATTCCTGAATATTCTGATCTTGTTCTTCTAGCGTGTCGGCACAATGAATTTGTCCGCTTGAATCATGAAGATAATATATGCATGAAGTTGTTGCGGGATTCAAAACTGCGTTTATCGCATCAAGTCCTGGATTGCAAATCGGAGTTGGCGGAAGACCTTTGTTCAAATAAGTATTGTATGCCGATTTTATGCTTGTGTCGCTTGCTTTTATTGGCGACCACCAGCTTCCTGCTCTTCTATAATTCAATAATTGTTCTCCATTCGATACTTTTCCATAATGCGTAATATCATCATCTATATATTGAATTGTTGAATCGACATCGAGCTCCATGCCGGCTGACAATCGATTCCAAATTATTCCAGAAATAAGAGGCATGTCATTCGTGCCAGCAGCTTCGCGCTGGACAATCGAGGCAATTTTCAAAACAGTTGGCCATCTTATATTTTGTTGTAAAGATTCAGTCAGATACGGCTCGAATTTTCCGTTGAATTCATTTATAAATATCTGCGCGACTTCGGCCGGAGTGTCGTTCATCGGAATCAAATATGAATCTGGAAAATAAACTCCTTCCATATAATTGCTGTCGGTGTCTGTGTCTTTTGTAATCCATTCTATTTTTTCCGCGTCGCTCCAGCCGAGATTGCTCGCGAGAATTTCCGCAATCTGCTCTTTTCGCAAACCTTCAGGAATCACAATCCATTTCATGTACGGATTTTTCATCGCGATTGCAAGCTGCCAAGCTGTCATACTTTTTGAAATTTTATAAGAGCCTGGCACGATTTGCGTTTTTTTCAAAGCAAATTCAAAACCCCATTCGCTTTTTATAAAACCTTGAGTTTTTAAATTATTTATCGCAACTTGCTCCGTCTGATTTAGCGACACAACAAAATTTTCTGCTGTTGCATTTTTACTTGGCGCACCAAAAAGCGAATTATATATAAAAAAACTTCCTGCAATAACAAGAACTAAAATGGTTCCAGTAATTATGAGTATGTCCTTTGTTTTATCTGACATGGAATTTTCTATTTCCTATTTTCCACAGCACTTTTTAACGGAGATCGATTTGCGAAGCTCGTCTGAGCAAAGCGAGTCGTGTTTTGCTGTCCGCGGTGGCGGACACTTCTACCGTAAAGAAAACCTAGTGTGTTAAATTTTAATAAATTTAACACTTTTCTTATATTTTTTCTACTTACCACAGCACTTCTTGAACTTCTTACCTGAACCGCAAGGGCAAGGATCATTTCTTCCGACTTCATCTTTCTTTTTTGCGGAAATTTGTGTATTGTCGGCCTTTCCTTCCCGCCGGCCATTTTCATTCCTTTCTGAGTTTCTTTCATTTTTTCTTCTTCGGCAACAAAGGCACCGGCTCCAATATGAGGCAAAAGACTTAATACCTGCGCATTTATCGCTAATTGCATTTCTTTGAAAAGTCCAAGCCCTTCTCTTTTATATTCGACAAGCGGATCCCTTTGTCCATAAGCGCGAAGATTTACCGAGCCACGCAAATAATCCATCATTTCCAAATGATCCACCCAGAACATGTCTATAGCCTGAAGCATTATTATTCTCGCAATTCTGTAAAATTCTTCTTCTCCGAGTGCAGTAATTTTTTCCGCTATAATTTTCTGGGAATTTTCATCAACTGCGATTTCCGATAATTTTTCTTTCACAGCTTCAATTCCGCCGGTCAAAATTTTTCTTCTTCTTTCATAAACGGTTTTTCTTTGGAAATTCAAAACATCGTCGTATTCCAAAACATTTTTTCTGGCATCAAAATTGAAACCTTCTATTTTTGTCTGCGCATTTTCAAGAGCTCTCGTTATGAGAGAATTTTCAATCGGCTCGTCTTCAGGAATTCCGAATCTATTCATCATTTTTTTGACAGTATCATTTGCAAAAATTCTCATCAGAGAATCTTCGAGCGAAACGAAAAATCGAGTTTCTCCGGGATCTCCTTGTCTGCCGGATCTTCCTCGAAGCTGATTGTCGACTCTTCTTGCATCATGTCTTTCCGTTCCAAAAACACAAAGTCCGCCGAGAGATTTTACTTTTTCATATTCTTCCTTGTCAAAAATAAATCCTCCGAGTTTGATATCAACTCCTCTTCCGGCCATGTTCGTGGCAACGGTGACAGCTCCGAATTTTCCCGCGCCCGCAGTTATTTCTCCTTCTTTTTCATGATTCTTTGCATTCAAAACATTGTGAGGCACGCCTTCTCTTTTCAAAAATTCAGAAAGCAATTCATTTTTCTCGATTGAAACAGTACCGATGAGCACCGGCTGACCGGCTTTATGCTTTTCTTTTATCATCCTCGCAAGCGCCATAAATTTTCCCTGTTCTGTCTGGAAAATCAAATCATTCAAATCTTTTCTCTGAGTCGGCACATTTGTCGGAACAGGAATAGTGTCCATACTGTAAACTTTGAAAAATTCTTCGCTCGATGTCAGAGCGGTTCCCGTCATACCGGAAAGCCTTTTGTATAATCTGAAATAATTTTGATATGTGATGGAAGCAAAAGTTCTCGATTCTTTTTGGATTTTTACGCCTTCTTTCGATTCAATCGCCTGATGCAATCCTTCGGACCATCTTCTTCCCGGCTGAAGTCTTCCAGTAAATTCATCGACAATAATTATTTCTCCGTCTTTCACGACATAATCCGTATTTATTTCATAAAGCGCTTTTGCGCGAGTCGCCGTTTCCAAATGGTGGACATATTTGATTCCTCCTTCGGTATAAATATTTTCAACTCCTAAAGATTTTTCGGCTTTATTTATTCCGGCATCTGTGAGCTGTATCGCTTTATGCTTTTCATCTACAGTATAATCGACGTCTTTTACAAAACCGCTGACAATTTTAGTAAAAACATCGTAAAGTTCTCCGGAATCTTGCGCCGGCGCAGAAATAATGAGCGGAGTTCTTGCTTCATCAATAAGAATAGAGTCGACTTCATCGACGATTGCAAAATTATATCCTCTTTGCCTCAATTTGCTGACATCATATTCAATATTGTCTCGCAGATAATCAAAACCGAATTCATTGTTTGTTCCATAAGTGATATCAGCTTCGTATGCTTGTCTTCTCGAACAAGGTTTCAAAAATTCATGGACAACTTTGAAAGAACCGATTTCATCTACTTTCTTCGTCGAGCTCAACATGAGCCGGATCATAAAGATAAGAAGCTTCATGATTTAAAATTCCGACAGACAAGCCGAGTGCGTTATAAATCTGCCCCATCCAAACTGCGTCTCTTCTCGAAAGATAATCATTGACAGTGACGACATGAACGCCTTCTCCGGAAATTGCATTCAAATATGCCGGCAATGTTGCAACAAGAGTTTTTCCTTCTCCGGTTTTCATCTCGGAAATATTTCCTCGATGAAGAATAATTCCTCCAACCAATTGGACATCAAAATGTCTTAACTTTAAAGTTCTTTCAGATGCTTCTCTGACTGCGGCAAAAGCTTCCGGCAATATCAAATCTAGTTCTTCTCCATTTTTCAATCTGTCTCTGAATTCCTGAGTTTTATTTTTAAGCTGTTCATCCGAAAGTTTTTTCAAATTATCAGAAAAAGACCCTATTTGCGCGATAATCGGCTCTAAAGTCTTTATATATTTTTCATATCTGTCTCCAAAAATTTTGTTCAAAAATGACATAAAATATATAATAGCATAAATACATTATATATAAAGTAATCTAGAAACTTACTATTTTAATTTTTCTTAACAGAAATGTCCGCACATTTGTAATCAATTGTGCGGACATAATCTTGAAGAATCAGCGGTGGCTGATACAGATTCTGTAAAAACAACCGGGTATAAAAATACCGCTTTTCTGAAGCGGTATTTTTATTTGTTTTATCTCTTCTTTCCTTTCTTTGCTTTTTTTGCTACTTTCTTTGCTTTCTTTTTAGCTGCCATGTTTTTTTGTATTCCGGATTAAGGAGAATATTTACAAGTTATCCGGAAAAATTATTTTAATTTGTTTTTAAATAGTAGTTTATCGACACAAGTTTTTAAAAAACTTGAAACCTACTGCTGGCTATAATTTTACAACTTATTAAAATTAATACAATAGTTTTTGACCTGTTGATAACTTTTCATGAAAAATTTTAAAAAATATTTTCCACTTCCCTTTCAATTTTTAATTTTGTTTTTTCAAAAACTTTTTCCTCGATTATTTTTGCAAAATTATTTATCTCAGAAAAATCTGCTCCGCCATAATTTACGATTACAAGAGATTGTTTTTCAAAAAGTCCGACTTGCCCTACGCGAAATCCCTTAAGAAGACATATTTTATCTATTACAAAGCCCAATGGAATCTTCACAAAATCTTTTCCGGCATCATATCTCGGCAAATCCGGAAATTTTTCCAAAAGCTTTGAATATTCTTCTTCTGTGATGATTGGATTTTTAAAAAATGAACCCGCGGTGCCCAAAACTTTCCAATCCGGCAATTTTTCTCTTCTGATTTTTCCTATAACTTCAATAATTTCCTTTATGCCAACATTCTCCTTGTCCAAAAAATATTCTTTCAAAGAAGGATATGAAAAATTCGGCAAAAAAACATTGTTCAGCTTGAATGATACTTTTGTAATTATGAGATTTTTATTTTTTTTGAAGATACTTTCCCTGTATCCAAATCTGCACTCATTATTTTTAAAAGAAAATTTTTCAAAATTGTTCGCATCTATACCTTCCACTAGAAAAATAAAATCTTTTGCCTCAACTCCATAAGCTCCTATATTTTGCACAGCTGAAGCTCCAA
Organism: uncultured bacterium; assembly: GCA_963798465.1. Classification (GTDB taxonomy): domain Bacteria; phylum Patescibacteriota; class Minisyncoccia; order Phycocordibacterales; family GWA1-40-21; genus Bog-1340. The sequence continues at coordinate 705,362 of CAWCTC010000001.1, forward strand.
CAGTCCCCGGAATATTCCAAAGATTTTCTATTCCATAAAGTCCGTTTTCGGACGCAAACATTATCAAATCGTCAAATAATTCTCCCGCGCCAGCTGACACGATTGAAAAATCTGACTCTTTCGATTCGATTTTTTTGCCTTTGATTCCCATTTTGATGACAATTCCCGGAAAATCCCTGTCGCTCAATAAAAGATTTGAGCCGTTACCTATTATAAAAAATTCCAATTTATTTTCTTTTGCAAATTTTAAAGCTTCAATCAATTCATCTTCGCTTTCAACTTCACAAAAAAACCGTGCGTTTCCGCCGGTCTTGAAAGTATTAAAAATGGAAAGATTTATATTTTTTCTTATGTTTTGCATATTTTTAAAAAGATTATTTCCACTTATAGCCGGCGAGGTTCAACTCTAAAAGTTAATATCTTTAAATGAGTGCGATCGCCGGCTATAAGTGAAAACAATCCTTCTTTATCATTATAACAAAATAAACTATTCCCTGCCAAAGCAGATAGTTTTGTTTGAAATTAAAATCTAGGATTAATCGTGCGAAGGCCAGACCTTCGCAGATTTCAAATATCAACAAGTACATAAAAAACCCCTTTCGGGGTTCAATATGAAGATATTAACAAAGTGCTAAACTCTTTCTACTAGCACTCACTTGCCAATATCGTATCACACATATCAAGAAAAATCAAGTATAACTATTTGAGCGTCCCGTTATTGATTCCTGTTATTACAGTTTCTCCTTGAGATTCAAATCCTGGATTAATTTTCATTGCATCTTTGACTTGCGCAATTGCGGAAGCCTTGTCGCCTTTCTGCAAATAATTTTCTGCTCTTATCAAATATGCTCTGACTATGTCTTGACTGGTTGTCGTAGCGGTGCCGATAATCTGGTTAGCCAAAGAATCCTGATTATCAACAATCAGAGCTGCGGCATAACTCATCTTTGCATCATCATCAATCGGCATCAAATCATATTCTTTCTTTGCGATTGCAACTGCTTGATCTCCTTGTCCAAGATATGAATAACATTTTGCCAACTCAGCCATCATTGTCAATTTATCCGGTGAAAGTTCAACGGCTTTCTGCAAATAAGGCAAAGCCAGCTGATATTGGCTCATATTGTCCAAAAATGTTCCCATGAAAAACTGATATCTTGCATCATTCGGGGTTTGCAACAATTGGGTTTGCATTTGAGTGTATGCGAGCTCGACAAAATTCTGCTTCGTCGTATTATCTACGGAACTTGCCGCAGCTATTGATGGCGCAATGCTGATTATCTGCTCTCTCGCTTCCGGACTTCCAAAAGTATTTTCAGCAAATACTTTATTGAAATAATTCAAAGATGCTTGCGGAGATTGATTGACCGATTCCATTGCATTTATGAGATTGAGATTTGCGTCTATCGGTTTTATATTGCAATACCAGAGAGATGCTCCCAAAGCTAAAATCAAAATCGGCGCGACGACATAATTTGCGATATCATTGCTTACTCCGGTTTTTTCAACAGAAGATTCATCAGTTTTTGCATCCCTAAAATAGATATATGCTAATATCGCGTAGAAAAACATGTAACTCGTAAGATTGTCGAAAACAAAAAGATTTTGCGCAAAATATGCAGCAAGCAAACCGACTATCAATCCTGCTTCTATTACTCCAAAATTATTTCTCTTCTTTATAAAGACAAACAGTGCTGTAATAAAAATTGAAAGATAAGCCAAGAGACCGATTGCTCCGCCTGCGACAAGAACATCGAGAGGTGTATCATGCGCACGATCAAACCATTGCTCTTGATTCCACATTCTTGGATCATAATATTTATTGAAGACATAATTGAATCCTTCCTGTCCCCAGCCGAGCACCGGCTTTTCCAAGAAACCTTTAGCCGCCATTTCCCAAACATATTGTCTTGCTTGTCCGGAATCAGAAACATTATCCCATGAAATTTCTGCAAATCTTTCCAAAGTCGGATTATTTTTTACGAATTGAGTATTTTTTATTGCAATAAAACCACCAATAAGCAAAACTACTATCGCGATTAAACCTATTGAAGAATTCTTGACCAGTTTATTTTTCTTTTCAAAAATTGCAACTATGATTGATGTCACGACTAAACCTCCGAGCAAGCCGAGTACAACTCCTCTTGTTCCAGTCCTCCAAATGCCGAATGCGCATATCGCAGCTGCCACAGCATAAGCATAAGTAAGCCAATTGCTGAAAATATCTCTTATCGGTTTCAAAGAGTCTGCTTTTTTTTCAATTACATCTTTGTACAAAAGTATCAAAGCGAAGAAGAAATTGAACAAGAAATAAACTGCGACATAAATGGCATTTCCAAAAGTCACAGAAACTCTCGTCGTATGAGTCGTGAGCCATTCATTTATCACAAAAATAATCATAATGACGCTGGCAAAAACAGAAGTTCTGAAAAACCACATCCAGATTTTTTCCGATTTCATGATTGAACCGAAAACGAGCAGATACATCAAAAGATGCACGAGAGTTATTCCTCCGTCCATTCTTTCAAAATTGCTCCAGAAAGCTTTCGCTGGATTTACAGCAAAAATATCGGCGATTATCATTACAAAAACAAAAGCTGCAACTGAAATTGCCACCCACGAAAATTTTGGCCTGTATTTAGGATCGACAAAGGCAAGATAAACCCACAAAGCAAAAATTATTTCTATTATTATTCTGAAAGCGAAATTTTTTCCTGTGATGAACGGAAAGAACATATTATTCGCCACATAAAAAGGTATCAGCAAAACTGACCAGAGGCCGACAATTATCGTCCACTTTATTATATTATTTACTGTATTATTTTTACTCATTGATTTTGAGAAATCACGTCTACGCAGTCGTCCTTCCCGCGCGACGGAACTTTTTAAATTAATTTATAAATGCCTTCGACTTATTATTTTTAATGTCTGGGATTATATCATAAAAAAATACAAGCAACTATAAGCATGCGTTTTGTTTTTTAGCCCAAAAATGCTAACATTCACCTGTAAAAAATAAAATTATGTACAGGCTTTCTTGGAATTATATAAAAGAAAAATGGGCAGATGCCGGCTTTCAGAAATATTTTAAAAATACAGGATGGCTGTTTGGTGCTCAAATTTTCAGCATGGGTGCATCCTTTATTGCAACAATAATTATCGCCAGGAAACTTGGACCGGGAAATTTCGGACAGTTAAGTTATGCGGTAAGCTTCATAAGCATTTTTTCCATCCTGGCAACGCTTGGAATAGACAATATACTTTATAGAGATCTGATAAAACATCCGGAGAAGAAGAAAGAATATCTTGGCACAGCTCTTACGATAAAACTCATAGCAAGTTTTATTACGGCAATATTAGTATGTATTTTTGCATTTTATTTTGGACAAGACGATGTATCAAAAATACTTATAGCAATTCTTTCAATCGGCTTGATTTTCAATGCCTTCCAAATAATAAATTATGAATTCCAAGCGCAAGTAAAATCAAAATATCCGTCCATAATATCCTGCATTGCAAATTTTACAGTCAATGCACTCGAAGTGATGGTCATCTTGACGGGCAGAGGCGTCATTTATTTGGCAATTGTTGCAACTTTTGGATCAATACTCAGTGCAATACTTTACTGGTATTTCTATGAAAAAAAGATAGAAGGAAAATTATTCTCATGGAAATTTGATAAGAATATTGCAAAAAATTTATTGAGAGATTCCTGGCCGCTGATTTTTACCGGCGGGTTTACATTAGTATACGCAAGAATAGATCAGGTCCTTATAAAAAATATGCTTGGGGCAAGCCAAGTCGGTATATACGGAGTCGCAGTAATCCTGGCAGAAGTATGGAATTTCATACCAGGAATTCTTGTCTCGTCATTTTTCCCAGCAATCATAAATGCTAAAAAAACTTCAGAAGAAATATATTACGCAAGATTAAAAAAACTTTCACTTCTTTTGCTGTCGCTTGCAATTATAATTTCCTTGTCAATGACAGTGCTTTCGTCATTTTTCATACACCTTATTTACGGTCAAGCATTCATGGGTGCAAGCATAATATTGCAGATATATGTTTGGTCATCAGTAGGCACATTTTTGGGAGTTTTAGCAAGTAATTATCTGATAACGGAAAATAATCAAAAGACGCTGATTTTTATGACTTTTATTCCAATGGTAATAAATGTCATCTTGAATATATGGTGGATACCAAAATACGGCATAGTCGGATCTGCATATGCAACGCTGATCTCATATTCTTGTGGACCACTTACATTGCTATTATTTAAGGAAACACGAGAAGATATCAAAAAAATATTCATGGCAAAAAATTATCAGGTATCTATAGCCGATAAAAAATAATGAAAAATAAAAAACAAATTTTTATATCAATAATTTGGGGATATCCGAAATATTTTTATAATTTTGTAACAGAAGAACATTATCATCTTCACGCACTTAAAGTTGCAAAAGATTTAGGATATGAAGTTGTTGTTCTAATTAAAAATGAGCCGGGTATTATAGAAAATGACCCGCAATTTGATAAAAATACTCAAGTAATTTATTACTCGAATATATTTAATTATTTATTTCAAATTATTAAATATTCATTGCAAGGTGCTATTTTTTATGTAAACAGCGTTGAACCGCAATCTCTTTTAATTCCCTTCTTAGCCAAAAAAACCATCTTTATGGGCCACACTCACCCTAAAAGACAAACTGTTTTAAAACAAAAAATCTTCAATTTTTCCATGATGTTTTTTACTAAGTTAAGATTAAATAATAATGAAGAAAAAGATTTTTTATTGAAAGAAGGGCTAAAAAAAGAAAAATTAAAAGTTGTGCCTTTATCAGTATCTTCAAAAGATTATCGAATATTAGACGCTAATAAAATTAGAAAAGATCTAGTTTATTTTGGGAATGTAGTTATTAAGAAAAATCTGCCAACAATAGTAAAGGCTTGCAATATTGTTTGCGAAAAATACCCAGACGTTCAATTAAATATTGTCGGAAAAGAATATGATAAAATAGATGAGAAAATAGTAAACAATAAATTAAAAATCATCAGACATGGTTTTATTGAAAAAATTGAAGACGTAAATATATTATTAAATAATTATTTAATATATTTGAATTCATCCTTTGATGAGGGTATGTGTGTTTCTGTTTATCATGCTGCTCTCTCCGGATGCGCGCTCTGCCTGCCAAAAATAATGTCATTTACAGGCGTATTCAAAGACAAGGCATTATTTCATGAAGTTACTGATTATGAACAATTATCAAAAAATATCATTTACTATTTAGAAAATCCGCAAATCGCCAAAGAGCACAATAGATTATGCCGGGAAATGATAATTAGAAATTATAATTATCAGAAAATATCGGATGGGATGAAAAAATTATTCACTTTTTAATAATAAAAAATGAAAAACATAATTAAAAAAATTTGGAAAAAAGTAATGAAACCAATACTGAGATTATATACATCTAGTCCAGATTTATACATAAAAAATACTTTTCCTGTTAGCAACACGGAAAAATACTATAGCCAATTTGGCCAAGATGTTTTCGCACTAAAAAACATTTTTAAAAATAAAAAGGAAGGTTTTTTTGTCGATGTTGGTGCAAATGAGCCTATTAGTGGAAATAATACATATTTACTGGAATTAAACGGCTGGAATGGCTTAGCTATCGAACCGCAACTGTCTCTCAGAGAAAAATGGCCATCTATAAGAAAAACAAAATGCCTTAATTATGTTGTCGGACCAGAAAATAAAGAAATAACTTTCATTGAGGGCGACAAGGAAGAACATGGTCTTTCTGGAGTTGAGGGATTTAATAAGTGCAGCAATAAATGCAATAAAATATCAGTTCAACAAAAAAGTTTGACGGATATTCTTTCTGAAAATTCTATAACAAATGTTGATTACCTATCAATAGATGTGGAAGGATATGAACTCAATGTCCTTAAAAGTATTGATTTTTCCAAATTAAATATCACACTAATAGATATTGAAAATGATATAGGATTTAAAAACATACCTTTTATCGGCAAGATGCTTGGAAGCGAGTTCGGTGACAATAAACCAAGAAAATTTTTAGAAAAACACGGCTACAAATATATCGCAAGAATATTCTGCGATGATTTTTTTATAAAGAAAGAAAAATTGCAAAATCTTAATTTTTAATAAAATGCAAAAAGAAATTAACATTTTATTTTCTTGTGATTCAAATTATGTGATGCCTTTGTGTGTTTGTCTGACTTCAATATTTGAAAATAATACAAATAATAAAATTAATATTTATCTTTTGCATAGTGGTTTATCTGAAATAGAAGAAAAAAATATTAATAATCTAGCAACAAAGTATAACCAAACAATCAATCTGATTCATGTTCAAGAATCATATTTTTCTGATGCTCCAGCATTAAGATGGTCAAAAGAAACATATTATAGACTGCTAATCAATGAGCTTATACCAAAAAATATCGACAGATTATTGTATTTTGATGTTGATATTATAATAAATAAACCTCTTAATGACCTGTATAATTTAGATCTAGGAGAATATTATATTAGTGCCCTGATCGAAAATGCTGACTATAAAAAAACTCGCTCAAGACTGGGATTAAACTCGGATGGATTCTATTACCAGGCTGGCGTATTATTATTTGATTTGAAGAAGACAAGAGAAATTTTAAGTTATGATAAATCAATGGAAGTTATTCATAAACTTGGAAAAAATCTTACAACTGTGGATCAAGATGTTATGAATGTAATCTTTGATGGTAAAATTAAAGCACTTGATAAAAAATTTAACAATGTAAGCGTAACTATTTTTGACAGCAATAATATTGATCGATTATTAAACAAAATAAATAAAAAAGAAATCGCGGAAACATATGTTTTACATTATGCATCATCAAAACCTTGGAATAATCTATTCTCTGGATCCTGCGAAAATATTTGGTATAAGTATCTTAAACTATCGCCATATAAAAATTTATATGAGGAAAAATTCAATACATTAAAATATAAAATATTAAGAACTGGAATAGTTAAAACGATTTTTTTTATATATATTGACATAACACCATTAATAAATAAAATGTTTATGACAATCTTACCATTGCATTTATACAATTCTTTTAAGAAATATTATAGAAAACACATTAAATAATATAAGATGGATAACTTTTTTAAAAAATTAAGACCCTTGCATGAATTAATAAGCCAAAACAAATGGCTTGGTCATATAATGCTCATACTGGAAGACAGTATGAATAATATTTGCAGTTATTTCTATCTGCAAAATAAAATCGATATAAGTTTTTTAAACGAAATACCAAAAGATAATCTGTGGATAATATGCGTAGCATTTAATAATTCAATTTTAATCAAAAAACAGATAGAATCTTTCAGAAAAAATGCCAGCGGTGAAATAACTTTGATAATCGCAGATAATTCATCCGACAATAACAAGCGGAATATCATAAAAACCATATGTGAACAAGAAAAAATACCTTACGTCAGCTTACCAAAAAATCCAAGGACACAAGTAAACCTGAATCACAGTTTGTCGCTTAACTGGATTTACTATAATATAATAAAGGAAGAGCAACCATTTGCTTTCGGTTTTATTGATCATGATATTTTTCCATTAAGCAAGATAGACATAAAAGAAAAACTGAACGCATATGATACTTACGGTTTAAAACAAGAAAGAAATAGGGATGATATTCATGCTTGGTATTTATGGGCAGGTTTTTGTTTTTACAGGACAAATTATTTAAATTCCTTTAAGCCAAATTTCAGTTCAGTTGCCTTGTCAAATTGGAAAAATTCAATAGGACTGGATACTGGCGGTGGAAATTTTGAAAGGATATATAAGAATTCAAATATAAAAGTATTGTTTGCAAAAAAACAGGTTGATAGCAACGGAAGCGAAATAATCGATAATTGGATGCACATAGCAAAAGCATCTTTCAAAAGTCAGGACGATATAGATAATATAATCAAAAAAATATGATTTCAATAAAAAGAATAGTCATCTGGGGATTAAGAACCAGATACCACACGCACAGACATATACACCAAGCTTTCTACGAGAACGCAAAAAAACTTGGCTACGAAGCAATCTGGGTTGAAGATGAAGGAAAAAATGCAAAGCTAATTCAGGCTGGAGATTTAGTCATAGCTGCTGAAACTGTGGGAAAAATGGTTCCGGAAAAATTAAAATTCGAGGACTACAAGCTCCCTATCAAAGATGGCGTATACTATTGTCTTCACAACTATAAAGATATTTTTAAAGAAAAAATTAATAAGGATTTTTTATTAAATCTTAAAGTTTATATGAATGAAGCTGAAAAGGCAGACCAAAAATGGGGACCAGCAACTTTTTTCGATTCAAAGACGAGAACTCTGTATCAGCCATGGGGTACAAATCTGCTTGCGGAAGAATTCAAAAAGCCTGTTTTCAATAACAATAGGCTAGTGTTTTGGATTGGAAGCATTTGGAATAATGCTCTAAATCAGGGGAATATTGAAGAAATAAAAGAACTCAAGAAAGTATTGATATCATTAAAATTAAAATTCATAAATATAAGATTCATACCTGACTGGCTTAATATTTTCCTGACAAGAATCTCCAGGATTGCACCAGCAATCGCCGGTGAATATCAGGTAAAAGTTGATTATCTTCCCTGCCGAATGTTCAAAAACATTTCATATGGCCAGCTTGGAATAATAAATGTAGAAAAATTCAAGGATATTTTAGGTAATAATTTCATTGATGGAGATTCAATCAGAGAATTAATTGAAAATGCTCTTTCTCTTTCAAAAGAAGAATACTTAAAAAAAGTTGAAGCTCAGCAAGAAATAATTAAAAACTACACTTACAAACAGTCAATAGAAAATATTATTAAAGCATTAACAAAAAATTAATTATCATGGGAATTGACCGAGCAGGAATACAAGCTTTAGATTATGCACGCAAAAACAATGTGTCGCTCAATAATGTTGCCACAATTGGAAGACAAGGTATATATATTAAACCAAATTTTATTAATAAAATTCTAAAGCAAAATACCATCAAACCAATTACGCCGACAAAAGAAAACGGTGTATGGTATGCGGAAGAACTTTTCAAAAAACTTGGTGCAAAAAATATTGATTCATTCGATTATTCAGATTACGAAAATGCAACCGTCATTCACGACATGAATATACCGATACCGGAGCAATATAAAAATACATATGATTTTGTTTTTGATGGTGGCACCCTTGAACATGTTTTTAATTTCCCCACAGCAATCAAAAACTGCATGGAGATGGTTTCGGTCGGTGGATACTTTATGTCAGTAACACCAACCAATAATTTTAGTGGACATGGTTTTTATCAATTTAGCCCAGAACTCTTTTTTAGAATTTTTGGCGCGGGAAATACAAACGGATTTGAGTTGATTGGTATTTTTATGAGCGCAAATGATACCTGGTATAAAGTATCTGACCCTGCCGCCATTCATGGTCGGGTAACATTTCGTAACTATACGGAAACATCACTTATTGTACTTGCAAAAAAGACTGAGCAAAAAAATATCTTTGAAAAAACACCACAACAAAGTGATTATATCGAAATTGGGAATAATAAACCAAAACAGATATCATTTGGTATCGGACATAAAATCATACAAAAAATACGCCACCTTTGGATAAGACATGTGAGAATATATGACCCAAATTTTTTCAAAAAAATAAAATAATGAAAATTGGAATCTTATACATCTGCACGGGAAAATATAAAATCTTTTGGAAAGATTTTTATTTAAGCTGTGAAAAAAACTTCATACCTGAGGCAGAAAAAGAATATTTTGTCTTCACAGATGCGCCAGAAATAGATTTTGAAAAAGAAAATAAAAATATACATAGAATATATCAGGAAAATCTCGGCTGGCCTGGCAATACCCTGAAAAGATACGCTATATTTAAAAAATCTGAAGATTTGATAGAAAAAACTGATTATTTATTCTATTTGAACGCAAACATTTTATTTCTCAAAAAAATCACTGCTCAGGAATTTTTACCGAATAATAATGAAAAAATCGTTGCGTGTCTGCATGCGGGATATTATGATAAGCCGATTAAAAAATATCCGTTTGAAAAAAATCCCCGATCGGCCGCATACTTGGAAAAAAAAGATGGAATGAGATATTATCAAGGAGCGATTAACGGCGGAAAAACCAATGATTTTATTGAGGTAATTAAAATACTCGACGACAATATAGAAAAAGATTTGAAAAATAACATAATTGCGGAATGGCATGACGAGTCGCATTGGAATTGGTATATAAACACGCATGCAAGCGGTGTTAAAATATTATCCCCTTCTTATTTATATCCCGAAGGAGTATCATTGCCATTTGAAGCAAAAATGATGATTCGGGAAAAAAGTCTGATCGGCGGCAGTTCAAGCTTTAGGAATAAAATAGAATTGCGTCTAGTGATCAATGATTTTAAAAAATTTGTTAAAAATCTTTTATCAAAACTAAAAACTTTTAATTCAAAACATGACTCTGCTAAATAAAATTTTGTTCAAAATATTCGCTGTGAGGCTCATCAGCAGCCAGTGCGGAGAAGATTTGATAATAGAATCGTTCCTGCCTTTCAAAAAAGACGGCTTTTATGTGGATATAGGAGCGCATCATCCCATCAAATACAGCAATACTTTTCTTTTTCATAATAAAGGCTGGAGAGGAATAAATATCGAGCCGAATCCTTCAAAAAAATGGCTTTTTAACTTTCTAAGAAATAAAGATACGAATCTAAATATAGGAATCGGACCGGAAAAATCTGAGATGGATTTTTATGTTTTTGACGAAAGCACGCTAAGCACTTTTGATAAGAATTCTGCCGAAGAATACAAAAAAATCGGACACGTGATTACAGAAATAATAAAAGTTCCCGTTCTCCCGCTCAAAGAAGTTCTTGAAAAATATGCTAGAGATAAAGAGATAGATTTGATGTCGGTTGACACTGAAGGATACGATATGCAAGTGCTGAATAGCAATGACTGGAAAAAATTCAGGCCTAGCTTTATTATTCTGGAAACAATAGAATACAGCAAAGACGGCAAAGGCAAAAAAATGAACGATGTTTATGATAAATATATGGAAGGAATCGGATATTCAAAAATAGCCGACACAAATATAAATACCATATATAAAAAATTAATGTAAATGATAGAAATAAATCTAAAAGGCGGGCTAGGCAATCAAATGTTTGAATATTCGGCTGCAAGAAATTTGAGCATAAAATATAAAACAGATTTGGTTTTGAATACCGAATATTTTTCAAACATTCCAAAAGGAGATGTCGTCAGAAAATATCAGCTTGATATTTTCAATATAGACAAAGATGCCAAGATAAAAGATAAGATAAGCCCAGCATTAAAATTAACGCAGAAAATAATATTCAAATTACTCGGTGAAAAAATACCTTATAAAATATCACTTTTATTGTTAAAATTCAGACTTTCAATACATTTGGACGGATATTTCCAAAGTGAAAAATATTTTAAGGATATCAGGAATATCCTATTGAAGGAATTCACTTTAACAAAAAATCTCGGCAACGAAGCAAAAAAAATAAAAGATGTTTTGGAAAAATCCGAAGGAGTCGCGATAAATATCCGCCGGGGAGATTATCTGAGGCCAGATTATATGAAATTATACGGCTCTCCTGCCAAGGAATATTATAATCAAGCCATTTCATATATGAAAAATAAAATTGAAAATCCGACATTCTGCATTTTTTCCGATGATCCAGAGTGGACCAGAAAAGAATTCAAGATTGACGGCGCAATATTCGCCGGAAACGATATTCTGAAAGATTATGAGCAGATGTATTTGATGTCTATCTGCAAACACAACATAATCGCAAACTCATCTTTTGCTTGGTGGGGCGCATGGCTGAATAAAAATCAAAATAAAATTGTCATTGCTCCAAAGCAATGGACCGTCGCAAAAAATTCAGATGAATTGGATATTCTGCCGAAAGAGTGGATTAAAATCTAAAAATAAATCTGGACAGAGCCAAAAATCTTACTGCAATTCCTTTAAATATCATTGAAAAATGGTATTTGTTTGTTATCTGTTCTTCATGCATGCGGTATTTTAAAAGTTCTTCCTGAATATTTCCGGTTTTATATTTGAAAACTATTCTTGTCCAGAGCTCGTAGTCTTCTATATGCTTGAAAAACATCTTGTATCCGCCGACTTTTTCAAAAACATCTTTCCTGAAAATTACAGACGGATGGATAAATGGATTATGAAGCAAAGCAAAAGTTTTTATCTTTTCTGAAACCGGAGGATAATTTAATTCTTTTATTTTATTTCCAGAATCATCGACAGCTTCCGCCCAAGCGCCGCAAACTGCCAAATTATTATCTTCGATAAATTTAATCTGCTTCTCCAGCCTGTCCAGCATGGAAATATCATCCGCATCCATCCTGGCAATATATTCTCCTTGCGCCATTTTAATTCCCTCATTTAAAGAAAATATGAGGCCTTCATTTTTTCTTGATATTACTTTTATTATTCCATCTTTATTTTGAAATTCTTTTATAATACTCAGACTTTTGTCGGTAGAGCCATCATCAATAATAATGAATTCAAAATCTTTTAATGACTGATTTAAAATGCTCTCAACAGCTTCTTTGAGATATTTTTCACCATTATATACTGACATTACAACGCTTATTTTTGGCATTTTTTATATATCTTCTATTATATCAAAATCATCGGCAGACAATTCGCCCTTCTCTATCCTGTCCGCTTCTTTTCTGCTTTCAGCACGGACAAGCAGTGCAAATATGGATGACAAAATAATGAGAACGAGAACAATTATAAACCATTTTGACATTCCGCAAAGAAATTTTAATGTTTTGATAATTTCGACTAAATATATTAATTAATTCTGTGTTTATTACTAAGCATAATTTAGAGGCCTTGCCTCTAAATACGGGACAAGTAATTTTATACGCCTAAAATTTTTCTTAGCTCTTCCTCGGAAATTTCTTTTGCTCCGGGTTCTTCGGCTTTTGTTTTTCCATCTTCCGATTTTTTTGGTTCTTCTTTTTTAATTTCCGGCTTAAATTCAGGTTTCGATTCTTCAATTTTTACTGATTCAATTTTTGGAGCTTCTGGTTTTGATTCAGTTTTTACCGGTATCTCAACTTTTTTCGGCTCGGTTTTTTTCATGACTGATGCAAGCACGGAACGAAGATCAGCCAAATTTTCCTGACTCATCGTTTTTACATGACTCTCCGGCTTCACCTTGGACTGATTGTCAGAAACTGTTTCAGATTTTACTTCAGGAATATTTGTAGAAACTTCTTCTTTCGGCTCGGCAACAAATTTCTTGGCCAATTCTTTCAAAGGCAAAAAATCATCTTCGGCACTTTCCTCCATCGGTGGAAACTTCTTTTCATATTTTGGCTTTTCTTCTCTTGTCGGCTTCGGGGAAACTGGTTTGATATATTCTTTTTCTTTTGCTTCTGAAACTACAGGCGCCGGCTTCGGCTCATAAACCGGCTTTTTTATTTCAGGCTTCGCAATAATAGTTTTAGATTCTGATGGAGCCGGATACTTTCTCATTCCATAGCTTGGACTTGAAGCAGCTGAAGCAGATTTGGATGCAGTTACCACTTTCATCGAACTTTTCGCATCCTCTATCCATTTTCTGATAATTTCTTCAACTTCGGCGCGAGGTTTTGAAAAATTCTTTCTTGAATTTTCAATAATTTCAGTCCTGTAAGAAATCACGGGTTCTGGAAATGGCGGAAGAGACGATGCAGAAAATGGAACAGAACCAACGCCATCTATCATCAATTTCAAATACATTTGATATATGCCGAGATTCACTAAATCTTCAGCTGTAAATTGCGGTGCGAATTCTTTTTCAAGAACTTCAGCATCATAGGCTCCGACACGAAATACTATCATTGTTCCAACGTTTCCAAACACGGCAGCTCTCACCTCTTCCGACATTTGCTCGACATACTGGTGCGCAATCGTAAGATTCAAATTATATTTTCTTGCTTCAGAAAGAATATCCGCAAAAGATTCATTGGCAAAAGATTGAAATTCATCCACATAAAGATAAAAGTTCGGCAAAGTTCGAAGAGTTTTTTCAGGAACATCGGCACGAGACATGGCAGCAAGATATATTTTTGTAATGAGCATCGAGCCAAGCAAATTTGCATTTGCCTCGCCGACTCTTCCTTTTGAAAGGTTGATTATCAGAATTTTTTTCTCATCCATCAATTTTCTGATATCAAAAGATGATTTCGGCTGGCCGAGAATATTTCTTATCAGAGGATTTGCGGTAAATTGTCCAACTTTGTTTTGAATAGATGGAATTGCTTCTGCCGCTTGCCTTTCGGTATATTTTGCAAATTCATCAACCCAAAAACTTTTTACAGAAACATCTTTCACATTGTCCACAACTTTTTTTCTGTATTCTTTATCAGAAAGCAACCTGTTCACACCAAGAAGTGTTGAACCGGGATATTCGATGAGAGCGAGAAGAGAGTTCGTCAAGATATATTCCATTCTTGCAGACCAAGCATCAACCCAGATTTTTTTAAATGAACTCATGAGTCCGGCAACAACCAAATGCCTTTTATCTGCACCGATATCTTCAAGTACATTAAAAGAAATAGGATTTTCAACATCAAACGGAGCGAAGTAAACAACATCATTTAATCTTTCCGGCGGAATGTAATTTAGAAGCAATTCGGCCGTCTTTCCGTGCGGATCCATAAAAGCCATACCTTCGCCATTTTGGAGGTCCTGAATGGCCATATTTTCAAGAAGAGTGGACTTTCCCATGCCGGTTTTACCGATAACATAGACATGTTTCGTTCTATCTTTGGCTTTGATTCCAAATTTGACTTTTTTTCCGCGAGAATCCGTTTCTCCAAAGTATGTGATTTTTTCAGGATCCATTTGAAATATATTATACCAAACTTTTCAGGACATACAAAATGCGTAATAAAAAAAGACGGTCTTCACCGCCTTTCTTGATTGTTTGATTATTCTGATTTTTGAGTCTGTTCAGTCTGGTTTGGATTGCTCTCGGAAAAAGTATCTGTCTTTACGACGTCGGAATGCAAATGTTTTAAAACTTCTTCTAATTCTTTTCTTATCATGACAGAAAGTACCGTAACGGATAATCCGCAAATGATGTATAAAATAGTCTTTACTGGAAAGCTGCCGTCATTTGGAAAACCTGTAAAAGGTATGACTGCTATGAATATTCCCAATGCAAATATTGTTGAAATTTTTACCATGGCAATATATTAGCACAATTTTAATATAAAATAAATAATGTGTCATTCCCGTGAAAACGGGAATCTAGGCTTAGATAAATTAATTATAGATTCCCGCCTCCGCGGGAATGACAATACTGACTACTTTTGACTTATCAAGACAACAAATTCCCCTCGTATTTTGTCTTTATTATCTAAAAAGTATTTTTCAACTTCAACAGCACTTCCAGAAACTATTTGCTCGTAGATTTTTGACAATTCTCTGGCAACAACAACTTTCCTTTCGCCAACATATTTTTTTAGCGAATCAAGAGTTTTCATTATCCTGTGCGGAGATTCATAAAACACGACTGTTCTTTCCATGACGGCAATTTCTTTAAACAAAGTTTCTCTGCCTTTTTTGTGCGGCAAAAATCCAAGAAAAGTAAACTCAGATGCCGGAAGTCCGGAAATGGAAAGTGCAGAAATTAAAGCGCTTGCTCCAGGAATCGCAATTATTTCAATATCAGGAAATGCCTCGCGAATTTTTGAAACCAAAATTGAACCAGGATCAGAAATAGTCGGCGTGCCGGCGTCAGAAACCAAAGCTAGAGTTTTTCCTTCACTGATAAGCTCCAAAATTTTATCAATCTTCCCAATTTTGCTCTGAGAATGATAGCTCATCGTCGAGTTTTTTATATTATATTTATTCAGCAAATTCAAAGTCACTCTTGTGTCTTCACAAAGAATCAAATCAACTTCGGACAAAATCCGCACAGCGCGGTATGTGATGTCTTCAAGATTCCCTATCGGCGTCGCCACTACATAAAACCGGGTAGTAGATTTTGGCATAAAAAATGTTTTTTCTTGTTGGTAATTCATAATAATTTTGTCTATAGATTAAAATTTAAGGTGATGCTAATTTAAGCACATTTTTAAAAACAATGCCAAAATTCACTACCCGGAAATCTTTTGCATATTAATATTTTTTAATTAAATTGATACTGAGTTTTTTAACAAAAGATTTTCCCGGCATTCTCACAACCGGAAAATCTATAAAACCGGAATATATTTTCTTGTCACGCATCAGCGCTTTTTTATCAACAATATATTTGTCAAAATCAATATTTATTTTAAATTTTTTCAATATATCAATCAATTTTATTCTTGCACTCGAACCAGATAAACCTATTTTCTCACAGAATTCAAATTCCTTCATCATCCCTATTATAACCGATTTACCATGCGATACGCCATATTTAAGCTCGATTGCATGGCCAAAAGTATGACCGAGATTCAATAACTTCCTTATATTTTTTTCTTCCAAATCTTTATAAATATAAAAATACTTGCACTTGATGGATTTTTTTATGATTTTTTGCAAATTTTTATCAAAATCATTTAAATCGGTTAAAATAGTTTTATCTTTTATAAAACCGTATTTTATAATTTCGCCAAGTCCGTCGACAATCTGTTCTCTTTTCAAAGTTTTAAGAAATTTTGAATCTACAAAAACAGCTTCAGGCAATTTTATTGTTCCTATCTGATTTTTGAAACCATTGAAATCTATTCCATTTTTTCCGCCAAGAGCACTATCAACTTGTGCAAGCAAAGTCGTCGGAACATTTATAAAATTAATTCCTCTCAAATATACTGCCGAAGCAAAACCAGATAAATCCCCCACTGAACCGCCACCGATACAAATTACAACCGATGTTTTATCAAGTCCGAGTTTTAAAAATTGATCCAATAAATATCTAAATTGCTCAAAAGTTTTTGCCTTTTCCCCGTCCTTTACAAAAATTGTTTTGACATTAAGCCCGCATTTATTTATTTTTTCAAAAATCCACTTATTTTTATCAAAAATTATTTTTGACGATACAATAGCAATACCGGAAAAATTCCTTTTTTTTATATATTGGCAAACATTTGATGCAGTAAAAAATAATTTAGTTCTTTGCATAATTTTATATTACATCAAAAACAGATTAATAAAAGCCGATTATTTCAATATATTTTCCCCTATTTTATATATATCTCCTGCACCAATAGTTATCAAAACATCTCCGTCTTTTAAATTTTTTGATAGACATTCTTCAATTTCAGCGAAGTTTTTAAAAGCTAAAGCTTTAGTATTATTAATTTTTTCTGCAAGAATTTCCGAAGTGATTGACGAATCAAATTTCTCTCTAGCTGCATAAATCGGCGCCAAAAGTACTTCATCAGCATCCTTGAAAGCCACGGCAAAATCGTTCAATAATATTTTCGTTCTGGAATATAAATGAGGTTGGAAAGCTACAATTATTTTTTTCTTTCCAAAAAATTCACGAGCACCTCTTAGCGTAGCTTTTATCTCTGTCGGATGGTGGCCATAATCGTCATAAATTAGCACATCATTTTTTGTTTTGCCCTTATATTCAAATCTTCTCCATGTTCCAGAAAAATTTTCCAAAGATTTTTTCGCTTTTTCTTTGTCTATTCCAAGAATTTCGGCAAGAGCAAGCACGAGCGAAGCATTCTTTTTGTTGTGCTCTCCTGGAGTTTTTAATCTCAATTTGCTTTCAAAAAAATCTTTTGAATTGATAACATTTCCTCTTAAGTTTTTTAATATGGGACAAACTGTTTTATTTTCAGTATCGGTTATTATGTGTCCATTATCTTCTACTTGAGAAATAAATTCCTTAAAAGCATTCTGTATATCCGCAATATCTTTGTAAAAATCAAGATGGTCATTATCAATATTTGTTATCAAAGCTACGGTAGGTTTTATATTTAAAAAAGACTTTCTATATTCACAAGCTTCAACAACAAAATATTTGCTTTTTCCTGCAATAAAATTACTTTTTTGATCTTTTAAAATTGAGCCTACAATAACAGTTGGATCTAATCCTGCATCCAACATCATTTTGGCTATCATCGCTGTAGTAGTTGTCTTTCCATGTGTGCCAGAGACAGCAATAGTATATTTATCCTTTGAAATCTCATGCAGAGCTTCCGGATATGCGATAGATTTAATTTTTCTCTTTGCGAGCATTTCTATAATACTTGGTTCATAAACCATGATTGCCGGAGAATAAATAACTAAATCTGTTTCTTTAGGAACAAGATCCGAACTTTGGCCAATCTGAATTTTAATGCCAAGCTTCTGCAACTCATCTATTATTTCTGATTTTGCAATATCAGAACCAGAAACTTTCTTACCTTCTAAAAACATCATTCGAGCTACGGCTGAAACGCCAATTCCACCAATACCGATAAAGAAAATATTTTTTGCTTCGTTTAATAGATTTTTTTGCATAAAATCATATTACATCTTTTTTAGAAAAATAACGAGCGAAGCGACTATATTTTTTTATCCTCTAGGATATAAAAAATAAAAACAGGCGATTTTCATCGCCTGTTTTTTGGAACGAGTATTATTTGTGCGGATTGTAGTGTCTTGGTCTGAGAATTCTCTTCTTTGGATAGATTTCCTTGAGCCGTGTTTTCCCTTTTATTACAACAACACTGGTTACTGTCTCCCCCGATCCTTCCACATACATGAAAGACGAGTTCGCTTCATTTTTGACTTCAATCACCTTTTCCATAAATCCTCCTGTTTTTGGATTTTCATCCAATAGATTTTGAACAACTTTCAAAAATCAATATATCACTATTTTTAAAATAGTCAATAATTATTTGAAAATAAAAAAACCCGGCAGCTTTTAAACTGCCGGGCGCGTATCTTATATCTTAGGCTAAAACTTTTTCTTTTTTAGCCGCCTTGTTTTTTATCTCCTCCAAGAACAGATCCTTGATCAGAGATCTTACGGTCCTCGACCATTTGCAGTAATCCTCAAACCGTCTTTGGGCCATGTCTAGATCCACGTGTTTTATCAGGTCTTTGGCATAATCCCCTACATCGGGATTATCTTTGAAATACTTCTCAGCTTTTCTAGATTCATAATCTTTCGCCTTGCCTCCAAACAAAACTTCTCTTACACAAACATTTCTTAAATCCAAAGCACCGTTAAACTGATCCGCCATTCTGCTTTCCTCCTTGTTTTTCTAACCTTTTAAAAAGGCTAGTATTTGTACACCTGGAAAAGCATGATAACATCATTATCAAAATAAGTCAAAGAGTAAAATATTATAGGGACACTGTCCAGAATATGCTATATTATTTTCCTATGGGCGCGTGGCGGAACTGGTATACGCGTACGCTTCAGAAGCGTATCCCGCAAGGGTTAGGAGTTCGAGTCTCCTCGCGCCCACAAAATTATAATATAACGCGGTGCGCGATCCAAGACTCGAACTTGGGACCTCGGCGTTATAAGCACACAAGTGAGTTTCCAATCAAATAAACTATCGAACTGTGTGCGCGATCCAAGACTCGAACTTGGGACCTCGTCATTATCAGTGACGCGCTCTAACCACCTGAGCTAATCGCGCACGCAATGAACTAGTTTATTTAATTGAAACGAACGATGTGCTTCTATCGTATTCGATATCAGTGACGGTCACAAATCTTTTTCTGCTGAAAAAGTTCGCTACCCCGCCTCGTGCCGTCGCACTCCGGCTTTGCTCATTGGGTCCCTACCCAATTCGCAACTCTAACCACCTGAGCTAATCGCGCACAACAAATACCATACGAATTGAAAATATAACAAAAAAAATCAATAAATACAATAAGAAAAGCCCAACCGAAGTCGAGCTTTAATAAAACATTAACTTTACTTTTTCCCCGGATAATAATCTGGGGAAACAGGAATTTCTATTGCTTCCTGTTTTGCCTGATTAAAACCAGACATACCGGGAGTTAGCAATATATACTTATCCTTTTTTAAAATCTCAATGGCAACTACATTTGACTGTCCGACCGGTACATATGCTACCGGCCTGTCGGACAACTCATAGCTAAGTTGTCTGATGAAAAAAAATGAAATCAGTAGTATTAAAAAAACTGACACTATCGTCTCAATTTTTGAGAGGAATTTTTTCCTCTCAACTACTTCAAACGGCGTGCACATTGATTTCATTTTTTCCTCCTGGGAAAAAGTTTTTTATATTTAATTCAAAAGAACCGAATCTAAATATTAGCATACATAATAATAAAAGTCAATACTTATCCACAGGCAACAAAAAACAGCCATTTCTGGCTGTTTTTTGTTTGTCCGGTAAATTTATTTATTTTCTATTTAATATTTGTTCTTTCTTTTGTTCCGTCTCCTAGCTTTCCAAAAATAAGACTTGGTGTGGTCTTTCCCACTGTATAGTGCATTTAAAGTATACACAAACTTTTCAATGCTCAATTGAGGCATTGAAAACCGACCGATCAGCATCATATCACTAAACATCAGTGCGATAGCGTGTTCGATTTGAAAAATTCCACGAGCAGCTTCCGCTACCCGTGCCTTGTTACGACTTACTCCCTGTCACCGAACTTACCGTAGGACAGCGACTAGCGCTGGATTTCGGGTATTCCTGGCTCCCTTGAGTTGACGGGCGGTGAGTACAAGACTTGAGAACGTATTCACCGCAGTATAGCTGACCTGCGATTACTAGCAAATCCAGCTTCATGAGGTCGAGTTGCAGACCTCAATCCGAACTTAGGCACACTTTTATAACGATTTGCTCAGCGTTACTTCGTCGCATCGCGTTGTATGTGCCATTGTATCACGTGTGTAGCCCAGGGTATCAAAGGGACATGCTGACCTGGCGTCATCCTCGCCTTCCTCCCAGCCTACAATTCAGAATTCATAATCGAAAGTATGCATTGAATTTCTTTATCTGATTTATTCTAAATACTGTACTCACGATGCGGGGGCAGTCTCGTCTGACACTTATAACAGACAACGAGGGTTGCGTTCGTTACCCCACTTAAGGGAACAATTCAAACCACGAACTGACGACGGCCATGCATCACCTGTCCTAGCTGTCCTTGTGAGACGCTAAACGTTTCTGCTAGACTTCAGCTAGGATTTCAAACCCTGGTAAGGTTCTTCGTTTACCGTCGAATTAAACCACATGATCCTCTGCTTGTGCAAGTCCCCGTCTATTCCTTTGAGTTTTAACCTTGCGGCCGTACTACCCAGGCGGATCTCTTAACGCGTTAGCTGTGGCTCTCAGAGGGTCGATACTCCGAAAAGCTAGAGATCATCGTTTAGGGCGTGGACTACTGGGGTATCTAATCCCATTCGCTACCCACGCTTTCGTGTTTCAGTGTCAGAAATGCTCCAGTCTGCTGCCTTCGCTTTTGGTGTTCCCCATGATATCAACGCATTTCACCGCTACACCATGAGTTCCACAGACCCCTCGCATACTCTCAAGTCTTGCCGTTTCCTCCTGCGGGCTCTCGGTTAAGCCGAGAGATTTAACAGAAGACTAACAAAACCACCTACACACCCTTTACGCCCAATAATTCCGGATAACGCTTGAGGCACTCGTATTACCGCTGCTGCTGGCACGAGTTTAGCAACCTCTTATTCTTCAGGTACATTCAATAAACTTATTCTCTACAAAAGGAGTTTACATCCCGAAGCACTTCATCCTCCACGCGGCGTCGCTCCGTCAGAGCTTTCGCTCCATTGCGGAAGATTCTCGACTGCAGCCACCCGTAGGTGTATGGGCCGTGTCTCAGTCCCATCGATGGGGGTCAGCCTCTCAGCTCCCCTAGGCGTCATAGCCTTGGTAGGCCATTACCCTACCAACTAGCTGATACCGAACAGGCCGATCCAAAAGCGATAAATCTTTACTCACCTTCTTGCGAAATGCAGACCATCAGGTATTACCTCGTCTTTCGACGAGCTATTCCTGACTTTTGGGTTCGTTACCTATTTTATACTATCTCGTCTGCCGGTGCTCTTGCGAGCCCCTTGACTTGCATGCCTTATCCACGCCGCCAGCGTTCATCCTGAGCTAGGATCAAACTCTAAAATAAAATAATTTTTAAGAATTATTTGTTTCGGAGACGGAACAAAAGAAAAAACAATATTCATATTTTTTCATTTTATATTTTCCTTCTATTTTAGAGGCCTGCCATTTTTTATGCATTATTAAACATAACAACGGAGCAGACTCTGCGATCACCTTACTTGGTGACTTTGATCTAGACTCGCACATTTCTCATGCATCATTCTCATGTAAAAAATGATGCACTTTTTAAATCTTGTACTATTTTTTTATCAAGGAACACTGCCTCCTAAAGTTCTTTAAGATAAACAACATTGGTATCGCCGTTTTTTAGTGAAAAAAAATGGCATATCCCTATTAAAAGACAGCTTTGCTATTATACTCGGATTTGAATTGGAGTCAAGGAGGAATCTAACTTTTTATTATTATCACTAAATCCTTATTTTTAGGGCTATTTTGACAAATATTCATTATTAAGATAGTTCTTTAAATCTTGAAGAAAACCCCCATAACTTCCATTTATTTCTGAAACTGATTTATAACCGTAATTTTTTAGTAATCTATCAATAAAATTATTTATTTTCGTCTCAAAAATTGTTTTATCCTTTAGGCCAAAATTATCAATTTTATTTTCTTCTAATTTTGTTTGCTTTAAAAATATATCTATATATTTCTTGTTTTCTGTAACAAATTTTTTAAGAAATTCCTCATTTTTTAATCTTTGTTCTTTCTGAAAATTTTCCCCTCTTAAATGTAGCTCTTCCCTCTTTTTGCAGTATTTTTACCATCATGAATATCTTTTATTAAAGAAAATAAATTAATTTGAAAAGCAAACCACATCAGACCGTCTTTTTCTTTTTTAATTCTTTCTCCCCAAATGTCTAGCATTTCATCTTTTTTAATTATTAAATTAGATTTACCTTCATTTTTAATAATTTTATTCATATGTTCAGCAAAAATTTCTCCGTACAAACGAAATGGTTTGAATCCCATAATATCTAGTACTTCCCTAGACATTACAAGATTATTATTATTCTTTTTCTCAAATTCTGCTGCTTCTAAAAATGTCTTCCCTAGATATTCATTTATATCTACCTCCATTACGGAAGTTAACATTGAAGAAATTGTTGCTGTATTCCTCTTAATCAATTCTTCTAGTTTTTTATTGTCATCACTACTCAAATAACTAGATAAATTTTTATTTTCCATATTATTTCTTAAAAATTGCTACCATTACAGCAACTATTGCAACTATGGTAGGAAGCCAAAAGGTAACCTTTCTCCAAGTATTCTGATTTAAATATTCCTTTGTTGCCTCAAGTTTTTTCTCCTGCATTTTTACCCCTCCATCAAAACTTTCACTTTTTCAATCACCTCTTTACGCCATCGCTGGCAATTTGGAGATGATATTCATGGGAATGCCTTTTTTGAAAGGTTCTTATTTAATATACAGCCTTGCTATTATACTCGGATTTGAATTGGAGTCAAGGAGAAAATAACCTTTAATTTCAAGGCTTTATTTAAAAAGATGTGTTAGAATCATTCGTATATGTTCAAACCAAAAACCAAAAGATTGGAAGGGTTGTCAAAAATGTTTCCTCAGATTATAGAAGAACTTGAAATTATTTTTAACGGACCAACAAATATCTACATTGATTGGCAAAATGTGATTCATTGGCAAGAGAAACTTGGTTTTAATATTCATTTGGGAAGATTTGAAACAATTTCTAGATTCTTTTGACAATGTAAAAATGGTTAAACTTTATACCGGTACGCTTATTGGAAATTTGAAATCAGAAGAATCAATAAAAGGATTAGAAAAGTTTGGATATGAAATAAAAACAAAACCAGTTAAACTAATGAAAATATCAATTGATATTTCCAGTATTCCAAAAAATTCTCCGATTATTTTAGAAAACTTTATTAAAAAATGTCTTTTGTCCCAATTGAGTTTAGAGACAATTGAATTCTTAAACGAAAAACTATCTTCTTAAATAAACAAGGTATCATGTTTATTGAAGATAAAAAGTGTAATTTTGATGTAGAAATTGGCACAGATATGCTTAGAGATTTTGATAAAGATAATTTAGACAGCTTTATTTTATGGAGCGGTGACAGTGATTTTGTAGATCCGATTAATCAATTGGTTAGCGATGGCAAGAAGGTATTTATATTTTCAACAGTCAGAAAAATATCTAGTGAATTAAATGATATTAAAGTTCCTATTTTTGAACTTAAAAAAATTAAAGAATTTATTTGTTGGCCTAAAGAATTATCGCAAAGTATAAAAGATAAAGTGGATAGCATATAAAGCCAAAGGGACTCCTTGTGGGAGCCCCTAAGCATTGGAATTAATGTTCTTACGAACAGCAAAATTATATACTAATAATACTAATAATACAAGTATGCGTGGATAATTTTTTATACTCGGATTTGAATTGGAGTCAAGGAAGAAAAAAGGGTTGGAAATAAAGGTTATTTTTTCTTTCTTTTTAATTTCCTATTTATTTTTATAAAACAAATCTTACAAATATGAAATTTTTTAACTTTGCTTTTCTTGTTGGCGGGCTTAATAAAATAGCCCCAAAATCAATTAGTTCTTTACCACATAAATCACAAATTGGTTTTATTGACATAATTATTTCTTCCCTGCTTTTTTGGCTTCAAGTTTTTTCGGTTGTTTCTTTTCAAGAGTGACGAGCAGGTTGGAACCGATGAATATTGACGAATACGTTCCGAAGAAAATACCGACAAGTAGTGCGAGAGCGAAATGCTGCGTAGCCACTGGACCGACAAGGTAGACAACGAGGATGGCGGAAGCGTGGTCAGAGACGTGTTGATGGACCTCACAAATGTCTGGCTGATGGAGGCGCCGACGACTTCGTCAAAAGGCTTCGGATTCTTCACGCCGTGATTGTTCTTCAGATTTTCTCTCACTCTGGTCAAATACGACAATGGTGTCGTGGATCGAGAAACCGAGAATGACGAGAATGGCGGTGACAAACAAAGTATCTATCTGGTATCCCGGCAAGAAATGTCCGAGGACGATGAACACGCCAGTCGGAATAATCATATCGTGGCAAAGCGCGATGATTGAAATCATTCCATATTTCCAAGAAGAAACCGGCTCGGAAACTTTCCTGAATGCAAAAGTGATGAAAAGCACGATGCAGATAATAACCAAAATAATCGCAATCAGAGATTTCTGCGCCGCTTCTTGTCCGAGCACCGGACCGATGGAACTAAATTGCGTAATCTCCGGCGTGTTTGAAGCGTTCGTTGAAAGAGCTCCGGTAAGAAGCGATCTTTCTGTATCGGTAATTGTTCTCAAATTGAGCGTGTAGCTATTTGTTCCGTTTGGAATAAGGGAGTATGAACCTTTTATAGATGGAGTGAATTGAAACGAATTGATCTGTGATTCAACTGTGGCGATATCCGGTCTGCCGTTTGCATATTGGAATTGAACAGATGAACCGCCGGTGAAATCTATGCTGAAAGACATTCCCCATACGCAGAATGCGACGATTGACGCCGCGACGAGCGTGAGCGAGAAAGTATAAAATATTTTTCTGTGTTTTACGATAAACATATTATTTATTTGATTTTAATTCAACATTTTCAGGATTTTTCATCGAACCGCCGAAAAGCCATTTCAGAAATCTTCCGGCTCGGTCATGCTTTATCGCCAAAAGCAAAGTTCGCGATGCAGTGATGGCCGTGAACATTGAAACTGCGACGCCGATGAAAAAGACGAGCGCGAAACCTTTGACTACCGATGTTGACGAAAACATATAAAGAATAACTGCGGTGATCATGGATGAGATATTTGAATCGCGGATTGAAGTCCAAGCTCGGTGGAAACCTTCGGCAACCGCGTCGCCGATTTCTCTTCCCCTTCTGAATTCTTCTTTCATTCTTTCAAAAATAAGAATGTTCGCGTCCACTGCCATACCGACGATAAGTATGAATGCGGCGATGCCGGCGGAAGTGAGCGTGACGGGAATCAATTTGAAAATCGCCAAGTTGGTAACCGTGTAAATGCAAAGCGCGATTACGGCAAGCAAGCCGGGCAATCTGTAAATCAAAATAAGAAAAATCGCGATGACAATGAAACGCAATGATGCCAGCATGAGTTGCAGCTTGGACTGCATCATGTCCGAGCGATGCACCGACTGTCTGCGTTGAAATAAGCTGAATCGGAATCGGAAGAGCGCCGAGGTTGAGATTATCCACAAGACTTTGCGCGTCTTTTATGCCGGTGTTTCCGTTAAATCCGCCGGAGATAAAGCTTGCCCGCCATCAATTTCTTCCTTAATCGCCGGCATGGATTCCATATATCCGTCAAGGAAAATTGCGAGATGCCTGCCGACATTGTTCTTGGTGATGCTTGCGAACAAATCGCTTCCTTTGGAATTAAATTGAAGCGAAACTTCCGGCGCGCCGCATGTCTGATCGAATTGGAGCTGCGAGCTCTGCAAATATTCTCCAGTCAAACCCGTTGCCTCAAAAACACTGTTCACTCCACTTGAAGCGATTTCCGCTTGAAGTTGTTGGCCTGTTAATTTTTCTGAGCTTGACGCAAGCAATCTGAAATCAAGCGTCGGCGTCTGGCCAATCATTGCAACTGCCTGATCAATATTGCGTAACTCCCGGAAGATCCACAATCAATTGTTCGTTATTATTTGAACCGGTAAAACCGACTTGCTCAACGCGGACAACCGGCTCGGAAACACCGAAAGTGTTAACTCTTCTTTCAATGACATCGCGAAGCACGCTCATTGAGCTTGAAAGGTCCGAGATAGTTGAGGAAGCTTTTGACAAATCCGGCTTGTAGCAAGCTCCGTTCCGCCGTCAAGATCAAGGCCGAGTTTGAATCTGAAATTGGATGTTGGATTTTTCTGGGTAGTATAAACAAAATAACCGACAAGCGCGGCGAGAATTATAAGCACAACTGCCCAGAATCTTCTTCGAATCATAATGCGTTTTAGTATAGCTATTTTTCGATATTTTGCAACAGTTCTTTTAGGCCTTTTTCAAGCATTATTTCTGGTTCCCAATTCAATAATTTTTTTGCCAAGGAAATATCCGCGAGCGAATCTTTCGGCTCAATTCTCGGCGGCATGAATTCCGTATCTCCGCCGATTATTTTTGCAATTTCTTTAACCGAATATTTTTTGCCAGAGCCGATGTTGATTGATTCCCCTTTTCCAACCAGCTTGCTTTTTGCTGCCAAAATATTTGCCCGCGCCACATCAGCGACATTTACAAAATCTCTTGTCTGATTTCCATCACCGATTATGGTAAGTTTTTTATTTTGTTTTTTTAAATCCAAGAATTTCGCAATGACCGAAGCATAGGCGCCGACTGAAGCTTGTCCGGAGCCGCAAACATTGAAATATCTCAAACATACCGTT
>CAWCTC010000002.1:0-18922 GCA_963798465.1 uncultured bacterium
TAACATACTTATACTATAGCAATTTTCCTGTTTTGTCTATCATTTTTTGGCCTTTAAAATAGGGTTATTTTTAGCATCGAAATTAACCAGTTGACATATTTTTTAAAAAGAAGTAGAATATTTGCATAGAAAAAGCCGGATTAAATCAAACCAATATCATGAATATGGAAGGTCCGAACAATTTTGAAGGAGTAAAACCATTGCCTGAAGTTCCAGACGAAGTTTTTCAAGCTGCTGAAGCGGAAAAAAAATTGCAAGAAGCGATTGATAACGATAATCTGAAAGGAGAATCCGCTATCAATGCAATGAAATCCTTGCAGAAAGCAAAGCAGGAAAAATTACCGGAAGAACTTTTGAATGCAATGAAAGAAGCGACGGCTGAGCGAAAACCGGAAGCAGTCAATTTCAGAAAAATTAGTGAAGAAAATATTTTGAATGAGAAGTTGCCTGAACCTGAAGTTGAACAAGGAAGTTGGAAAAAAATAAACCCAGATAGTATTTTGGATAAGCCTTTTGGACAGGAATCTACCGAAGGTTTTGAAAAAGTAGCTGTCAACGGAAAGGAAATAATGCTTTCAAGAAAAACCTCTAATCCCATAACTTATGCCGAGGCACAAGCTTGGTGTGCAAAAGATGGCGGAAGATTGCCTACAATAGAGGAACTGGAAGCTTTGTATAAAAGTGATAAAGCGGGAAGCTTTGAAGGAAAAATTATCTGGTCAAGCTCGATGAAATTCAATTCTCCGCAAGTTTTTGATTTTGGCGATGGAAAAATAAAAATCAGAAATAAAGAAGACGAGGTGAATGCAACGAGAGCTGTCGCTGATGTAAACTAAAAACACAAATAAAAAGCCGCGCCCGAAGGGCGCGGCTTTTTGTTTTTTACAATATTTTATCCACAATTCCATATTTTTTTGCTTCTTCTGCTGACATAAAGAAATCTCTATCAGCGTCTTTTTCTACTTTTTCCAATAGTTGCCCAGTATTTTTTGAAAGCATTTTGTACAACTTCTCTTTAGTTTTTAAAATATGCTTTGCATTAATTTCAATATCTGAAGCCTGTCCTTGTCCGCCACCGCTTGGCTGATGTATCATCACTTCTGCATTTTCCAGTACAAATCTTTTTCCTTTTGCACCAGCGGAAAGTATTACTGCGCCCATTGATGCTGCTTGTCCGACGCAAACTGTGGAAACATCATTTTTAATATGATTCATTGTGTCTATAATTGCCAGCCCATCTGTCACATTTCCTCCAGGAGAATTTATATAAAGTTTTACATCTTTTTTTGGATCTTCTGACTGCAAGAAAAGAAGCTGAGCAATAATAATATTTGCTGTGTCGTCATCTATCGGGCCGCCAAGAAAAATTATTCCTTCTTTCAAAAGTCTTGAATAAATATCAAAAGCTCTTTCGCCGAATTGTGATTTTTCTATGACTGTTGGTATCAAGTTCATGTTTTTTTTGTTGGTTAAGGTTGATAATCAGCTTAAAGATATAACAAAAATTTATGTAAAGCAAATCTGATGTTTTGAGAATTTTTTTTGTATTGTCATTCCCGTGTAGACGGGAATCCAGATATAATATCTGCATGAAATATTATTATGTTTATATTTTGGCAAGTAAACGTAATGGAACCTTGTACACTGGAGTTACAAATGATTTATTGAGGAGAATGTATGAACATAAAAATAATTTAGTTGATGGTTTCACCAAGAAATATAATGTAAAAATGTTAGTTTATTATGAACAAACAACAGACATTGAAAGTGCAATATCAAGAGAAAAATGTATTAAAAAATGGAATAGAAATTGGAAAATTAAGCTAATTGAAACAAATAATTCTGAATGGAAAGATCTGAGCTTAGAATTATAAAAGAACCTGGATTCCCGCCTCCGCGGGAATGACACCATACGGTAAATAATATATACTTATTTTATGCGACTTCACAGATTTTTTATAGATAAAGAAATTGGAAAAGAAATCAGAATTGACGACAAAGAACTTTTGCATCAGTGGTTGAAAGTTTTTCGTTTGCAGACAAGCGACAGGGTGATTGTTTTCAATGGCGGAGATTTTGAATATGAAGGATATTTTAAAACTCTAGCAAAAGACGAAGCCGTGCTTGTCATAGATAAAGAAAGAAAAATAAAAAAACCGACGGATACCGAGCTTCATCTTTTCCAGTCGATTATTAAGAAAGACAACTTCGAATTGATTGTAGAAAAATGCACGGAGATCGGAGTCTCAGCTTTTCATCCGCTCGTCTCCGACAGAAGCGAGAAAAAAGATTTGAATATTGAAAGATTAAATAAAATTGCAAAAGAAGCCGCGGAACAATCCGGAAAAACGGTTTTGCCGGAAATTTTCCGGCCAAAATATTTGGAACAGGCGATTTCAGATTTTAATGGAGAACTTTTTGCGCTGGATTTTGACGGAAAAAATATGCAAGAGACAGTCGATATAAAAATTGAGAAAAAAATCGGCGTGCTTATCGGCCCTGAAGGCGGATGGTCTGAAAGGGAAAGACTTTTATTTGACGCGAAAGGAATTCAAACTGTTTCTTTTGGTCCCCAGGTTCTTCGTGCCGAAACTGCGGCAATTGTTGTGAGTGCTTTGATATTGTTGGAATAACTTTATTGTGCACTTTTTTTCGCGATAACTATTTTTTATTCCATTTCGTCTTTTATGCCTGGGTAGCCAGTCTGTATCGCATCAGTAAGGATTTCGGAATCGGTCATATGCTCGTCAATCCAAAGTTTTATGATTTTTTTATCAATTTCCCCGTCACGAATCATGTTTAATGCTTCATAACCTGTCTTCGCGTGATATTTGTCTCTCAGATAGGCGTATATTTTTATAATATTTTCCAATTCATTTTTAGTTCCTATTTCTCTTGGAGTACCATCAAAAGTTTTTTGAGTCATAACATTTAATATGGCGAGATAATCGTTTATATTTATGGTTAATTCATTGTTGTCTTTACCCATATGCTCATTGACAATGTCTTCAACTTTAAGGGTTCTAGGCTCTGGGGGTTTATTTGTCGGATCAAAATATTCGTTATTCATATTTTTATATTAGCAATTTTATTTGAAATTGAACAGGTTGGACTTTTAGGCGCCGAAACTATATCATTCACCCGTTAAAGTTTTTGCCAACGTTTCTCAGAAAATTATAATAATTAGGGCAAAAATATGAATATATAGGTTATGATATAATTGTGCAATGATGAGTAATGTCGAAACAATGATTTTTATTGGCAAAAATTTTCTCGGGTAAAATGATTTATTTTTATTATGGAACAGATGCAGAAATGGCGAGAAAAAAAGCGAAAATAACCGTCGATTCTTTACTTGTCAAAAAACCGGATGCAACTCTAATAAAAATCGGCGATGAAAATCTGCCTGCCGACAAAATAATCGAGCTTGTTGGCGGACAAGCGCTTTTTTCAAGCAAATATATAGTTTTTTTTCATAATACTTTTGACAATAAAGAAAACAAAGAGTTAATTTTAAAAAGTTTGAAAGAGATTGCTGGCTCAGACAATATTTTTATTTTTGCTGAAGGAAAAATGGATAAAACTGCTCTTGTAAAAATAGAAAAGTACGCGGAAAAAGTCCAAGAGTTTATAAAATCGGCAAAAACTTTGGACAAAAAAGAAAAGCTCGCTTTGATCGGCGAAAAAATAGATTTTTTCGAATTTGCTGATGCGCTTGGCAGAAGAGATAAAAGGGGATTATGGGTCCTGTTTCAGGATGCCTTGGCTGAGCAAGTTTCCGCGGAAGAAATAAATGGAATATTTTTCTGGCAGGTGAAAAGCATGCTCCTAGCGAAAAAATGCAAAACTGCCGAGGAAGCCGGAATGAAATCTTTTCCGTTTCAGAAAGCTCGCGAATATTCCAGAAACTATAAAGATGGCGAACTCGAAAAACTTTCTTCGGAACTTGCCGGCATGTTCCACGAAGCACACAGAGGAAATATTGATTTCCATGTTGCTTTGGAAAAATTTATTCTGAGTTTGTAATTGGACATTTTGCAAAAAACTTGTTATATTTTCTCGGTTATCATATTCTTATAGCTGTTTTGGTGGATAACAGTGCGAAGCAAATTTAACCAGTTTTATATATGCGCTTATAGCTCAGTCGGTAGAGCAGCTCCCTTTTAAGGAGACGGTCGTTGGTTCGATTCCAACTAAGCGCACATAAGGTAAATTATATTGGTTATTTTGGAAAACTGCTTGATTTGAACGGTCAGCTCTTTTGGTAAACAGGTCTGTGGCTACTAAAAACTATTTGAATAAATTTCTTTGCTTAGACAAAGAGAAATATGGATATAGGAATTTTATTAGAGAAGTTTTGTGACTATTCAATATCTATTCGGGGATACTCAAAGGATACGGTTAGAAGATATAGGTATGTTATAAAAGCTTTTTGCAGGTTTGTGGGTGTCAGTGAAATTGGTCAAGTCACTGATGAGAATGTGCGTAATCTATTTTATTTTGGTAGGACTGAAAGAAAATGGTCTGCGAACACATTTATCATTTATCACAAAACTCTACTCGTGTTCTTTCGTTGGTGTATGAAACAAGGTTACATTGAAAAAAATCCGATTCTTGATATTGAAGTTCCGAAACTTGAGAAACGTTTGCCTACAAAGCTCACCAAGCAAGTTACTTTGAGACTTTTAGAAATCGTTTATAACTACCCGTATGAATATAAATTTTTGAGATATAGAAATCATGCTATATTTTCAACATTTATATTTGCCGGTTTGCGAAAACAGGAATTGTTGAACCTAAAGTTTGCAGATATTGATCTAGAAAATCTTAGTATCTTCGTTCGCCTAGGTAAGGGTAGTAAGGACAGAGTTGTGCCAATCAGTTACACGTTGGCGCAGAGTTTGAAACGTTACATAGAGGAAAGAAAAAAACTAAACAAAACAAATCCGGAGTTTTTCTCTTCTCTTCGTGGCAATGTTGGTTTCACAGTAAACGGATTGAAGAAATTAGTAGAACAAATGCGAGAAATTTCAGGAACACAATTTACGGTTCATAAACTTAGACATACCTTCGCGACACTCATGCTTGAAGGCGGATGTGATATTTATAGTTTGTCTAAAATGATGGGGCACTCTGATATAAAAACGACGACAATTTATCTTGCAGCAAGTATTGAACATTTGAGGAGTCAAATGACTAAGCATCCACTGAATGATTTGATGATTGGTATCAAAGTTTAGTACGACATACTACGACAACAATGAAAATTACAAAATACAAAGAAGAATATCTACGTTCAATGGTCCGAGATGCAATCGGGCTTGATCCTCTCATTACAATAAGAAATTTACAGAACATAGTTGAATATAATACAAAGCGAAGAATCAGCGATAAATACATTATGCGTCTAATGCATAAAGTTCAAAGAGAAGCAGTTGTCCAATCCGATAGAACAAAGATAACTGAAAGAATCGCTGGCGTACGATTAAAATTTGAAGCATTGCAAAAGAGACTTACATTGATTGCATATTGGAATCCTTTATATATAACTCGACATGGCATTCACAAGCCTAAGCAGTCAGAACAAATACAGGCAATTAAAACAATCGCTCAAATGGATCTCGCACTTTTAAAAGCTGAAATGGATGTCGGTTTATTCGAAGACAAGCGTGTAGCACTTGAAGAAATGTTGCGTGAGGGAATGTTACCTCAAGAATTACATGAAAAGATAATAGGAGTTTTTAGAACTTGGAAACTTAGACCGGCAACAGGAGCGTAGATGAAGTCAGTAAATCATTGATTAGCGAGTCATAAGAGTTTATACTAAAAGTCTTTATGAAATATAAAAAACCATATTTTGATGACAGAAAATCCTCAGTTATGGGTGATGGTCCTTTGCCCGTTATTGCAACAGGTCTAGCAATTTTTCTCAAAACATTTGAAAAGGAAATTATAGACAAGGATACATATAGGAAGCATGTGGGTCTTTCACAAATGATCATCCAGAGAAGTCCATGGTTCTTTTGGAATCATGGAGAAATAAAGGAATTGACGAAACGAGCTAAACCTTTCATTGCACTCGTTGAGGAGTCATATATTAAAGATCCAATAAAAACTGTACAAATTTTTGAAGAAATTATCACCTCATATTCTGAGGTACAGCATGCTGCCTACGTGCGTGATACAACATTTAAAGAGAAAGATGATCATGTTAAAAAATTTAATATGCTTTTTGATGAATACAGATTTCGTTATGAAGAATTATTCAATAGGCTCATAAGTATTTCATATGCCTGCATACAGATCATAATGAAAAATCCACCCGCAAGTGGCAGTGATTGTATAAATCGCGATGCTAATGAAAAATTTAAAACTATTGAAAAGAGCGATCTTCCTACCACTAAGGGTTATGAAAAAATAGGAGTTTCAATAAACGGAATAAAAACTGGGATTCGTAATGCGATTTCGCATGGTGGAAGAGTTGAGGCAGTAAAAGATAAAGAAAAGTTTGTATTAAAAGATAGTTCAGGTTGGAGTTGCGAGTACACTGTAGAGGAGTTTAGAAATGAAATGGATATTTTAGATAGAAGTATTTTTGCACTCGAATGTGGCGCCACAGTTGTTAGTATGAATCATATATTGGAAATAAATGACCGTAAAAAACAGTTTAGCAAAAAACTTTCTCAAGAAGAACAAAGTGAGTCACTATTTACCTTTGCACGTGATTGTGAACTTGAAATAATTGATGCAGAAAGCACTTCATCAACTTTTTCGGTCAAAGTCTTTTTTAAACCCGTTCAACCCAGAGAAAGTGAGGTTTTTGGAAATTTCATGGGAGGTTATTATAGCGAAAAAATTCCTGCAAGACTCGTTGTTTTAAAAGACCAAGTTATTAGATTCATTCATTTTGCTCTTGTGGCTATAGAGCCGGAGATAAAAACTGTTACAGTTGAAGTTTACACTTACGGGGATAAACTACTTGCGAGATTAGAAATGGCAGATGCTCGTGGTTTTGATAAAGAAGCTAGCGAACGAGTGAAGAATTTTGATGATCTTGAAACAAAAAAAGAACTTGAGGATAAATATATTAAATGGACACGTTTTGATTGGGCAGATGGCGAAGCTAAATAGGGGATGTTGATATTTGATAGCTTTCTCTAAAATGTCATCTACATGATCTGAAAACCTTTCGGACTCATTTTCCATTTAAATTTATTGTCTGCTCTGTCAAAAATAACCTGGTCTGGTAGCAACGCTTTTTCAAAAGTTGTTTTATCATCCTTCATTTTTTCGTTCGACAATATTTTAGGTTTTATTTTTTCATAAAGAAATTTTATCAGACGTTCTCTTTGTTCATTTCTAACACTTTTATCTCCAACGGAAAAACCGACAAGGGCAATGTATACTTTAAGAACTGGAGGAAAATAGCCCTCAAGGTTTGACATTGAGTCATCAGAGATTTTATCCCATAAGAGATTGATTATTACAGCGCCAATTGGAGCCAAGTCACTGTTCCGTCCAGCCCCTAAACCAATCGTCTCACTTGTTGCGGTTATTGCCTGCAGTCTCATTGAATTGGCATCTTCATTTTCCATATTGGAAAGTGCCTCAAAATAATCTGAAATTACTTTTGCGTATCCATAATTTACACTATGATCAAAATCATTATCTTTTTTTACAGATTCCTCATGTTTCGAAATAAGTTTTTTCTTTAACATTTCTCTATAATTCCAGACATATGTGTGTCCCAAAAAAAATCCGATTTTTCTTAAACTTTCCATTGCTCCTTTTTTTGTATTTTTATTCCCCAAAGCGATACTGATAGACTGACAATACTCACCGAGTTCAAGAAAGGCTCGATTGATCTCCATACCCATACTATAATCACAATTATTTTTCCAAAAACCTTCCAATGCAAATTCAAGGGCTTTTAAATAAACTGGCATGTATTCTCCTGAAAGTTGTCTTGCAGATCCCCAACGTTTCGCACTATTAAATGGTGAGAAAGCAGTTAGTGTATAAGGGTCAGAAAAAATCATCTCATATATATTAGATGATAGTGAAAGACCTCTATAATCAAGTTGACTGTAAAAATAAGATCTTTCGTTATAAAATAATGATTCAAAAATCCTTTCTATGCCGAGCTGAGTGTGTTCTCTGCTTATTTTGTATTTTTCAGCAAAATAAAAAAAACGAAATAAAAAATCTAAACGGCCAACCGCGATGTAATTTGCAACTTTCGAATCTCCTAAAAGTACAGTTAGAACTGCATTGGCCTGTCCTGCACATTTCTCTTCTTCGGTCGGAGTTGTTTCTTCAATCTTTTCTTCTTCACCAGAGTTTCTCATAATTTGTCTTCTTCTAACTTTTATATTTTTCAAAGATTTACAAATATCCTCCAAATTTGAACTTATAATATCAACCACTATTTCAGTGTTTTGATCATTAGATTTTGCAATTGCGGCATGGAGAATTTGGTAAAATCTTTCAGCCCGACTTTCATTAAAAAGTCCTTTTGTGCGTGTTGATAGCAGAAGAAACAGTGCTGGCGCCAAAATAAACGAGATGAATGCCAGTATTTCATATAAAACCGGAAAATTGAATGGTGGTTTAAGCCAGCCAAATGGTAATAAATAAACAACCGTCGAAAGAAATACAAAAAATAGGCCCAGTCCTCCGAAAAACCATACTAGGTTTTTTTCAATCCAACCTCGAATTTTTAATACAATGTCCCAACGCGGGCTTTTTAATTGGTATACTGCAAATATAATACCGAAAGCGCTGACTGCTTCTCCAAGAGAAAAAAATAAAATTGGATGTAAAGGATCATAAATACAAAGCCCTTGATATAAGCCAAAAAGACAGCTTTTTGCAGTCTCAAGTGTATTAGGTGTAGTTGTGATTATTTGTAACATTGCACCTAATATATAACTTAAATTTAATTTTTACCAGAAAATTGTATTGCTTTTATTTTGGTAATTTTCCTCCACTTGCAAGACAAGCACTTATTGAATCATATGTCGTGTATTTTAGCGTCTGATTGTAATATCTTGTGCCTTGAGCATGGCAAAGGCCAGTTGAACTCTTCTTTACTGCCGGAAGGCTCGTATTTGAGGCTGGTGCTGCTGTTGGCGCAGTAACCTTAGATGGTGTCGAGACTGTAATGGTAACTGCAGTTGAAGTTGTTGTAGTTTTCTTATTCAAATATAAATTGTAATAATAAAGCCAATTAGAAGATATTTCTTTTTGTGCTTCTTGAATCGTCATTTTTCCGCTACAAATTTGAGTATGCAGATAATTTTCCAATTTATCTTTTACAAGAGATCCATCGGTAATTTTCATTGATTCCGGCCAAAGATTGGATATGTCATTGCTACCACCAATTTCCAAACTGATAAGATGGTCTACTTCATAATTAGAATGGACTGACCATGAGATGCCGTATTCCTTAAAAACTTTTTGCCTAGTTGCTGTTGAGACGTCACGGACCGTTGCAGAATATCCAGACTTACAAATTATTGCTGTGCTTGTAGATAATACAGCTCCGGGAGTACAAGATGAATCCTGCAAAACTTGGTTAGCTTTGCACCCAGAAGTTTTGGCTTGGACTCCGTATGTTTGAGCGAAAACAAATCCACAGCTAAATAACAAAAACATGCTTATGATTGCCGTTGGTATTTTGTTATTTAAAATATATTTTTTCATATTATTTATTATCTAGAATCCATCCCTGGCATTTCGAAGCCCAAGTAAATGGCAGTGTCATCGAAGCAAGATCTGTCCCTTGGCCAATTATTTTTAACAGGAATTTTCCAGGACCAGCTGGCGCAAGAGAAACAGTGGCAATATCTGATATATTAACACGCCAATTTTTGTTGGCATACGGACTATGATATGAGAGAAAACCATTCTCTATTTTAAATTTTCCACCAGCACTAAATAAACCAATTTTTAAAATTTTATTTTCCATAATTTAGTTATTTTGATGAATTTTCAATTCTAATTTCTTTTATAGCGTTGAGTAGATCAGATGGAAATGCATCACAACCCGCATCATCAACATTTGATTTTCCAGTAAGTGTGTTGAATTTTTCCAGATAGCCACAAAAATTGATACCATCATCTCCCATATCAGTAAGACCTGACCAATTGATCTTGTTATATAACATACGGTCAATGCCGTAGCCCATTAACTGGCTTGTTGTTGCATTACCGTATTGATCTGTAACTGGTCCAAAATAACCGACGTTTACCCAGACAAAATTTGGATCTATTTGAAATATCTTTTGAAAAATGCTTTCAGTGAGCGCGCCTGTCAGCATGATATAGTCTTTGTCATCTGAAACTGGACCGGTATCAATCGCGATTTGCACATCTTGTTGTTTATCTGATGGATCATCCGCATTGTCGCTCAATATGTAACTGTCGTTGTTATCATATGAAGCTTGCAGAATAGCATCTTGTTGAAGCAATGGACTTACAACATTCTCTATTTTTTGCCCATCTGAGAGTGGTGTCTGTTGAGTAGGTTGAGTTTTGGTGTTTGGTGTGGAAGTTGTTTTAATTGACGATTGATTCTGAGTATTAACGCCAACTTCATTTGATTGAGAAGACGTGGATGTTGTTGTAAGAATACCACCAGAGATTATAAGAAGAATAATCGCCGAGGTAGCCATTCTAACATTACGTGAAAGTGATATATCATATTTCTTTTTTACGAAGGTTGTCACAGGTGGTAAAAGAAGAGTCGAGATTATTATAAAAAGAATACCAATAATGGGCGAGGAAAATATAGAGCATACTCCGATTAGCAAAGAAATTATTCCAAAAATCCACGCATATGTTCTCATTGATTTTTTCTTTTGGGACGGCTTGATTTCAATGGGTTGATTTTCTTTTATTTTTCTTTTAAAAACATAATCAGTGGGTGGTAAGAAAAAAGGTAATGTTCTACGTTTTGAACTCACAAGTTCCCATCCTTCCGAAGCAAATTTATTTAGATCTTTGTCTTTAAGTCTTGCAACAACATTTTTATATTCATACTTCTGATTTTGATCCATGATAATTAGATTATTTTGATAATTCCACATGGATACAAAAAGCCCACCACATGGGTTAGTGACTTGCGTCACTCATACCAGTTTCCTGATATGGCCTAACAGACAAGCCCCATATGATGGGTTTTTTATGTCTGTTAGGACTCTTTTCGCCATGCCAGTAATTGCTTATCGGTTTAGGCTACTTTACTTATTCAGTTGTACTCACGAGTATACAACATTTTTACTTGAATAAAAAGGTCCATAAGCATAAGATTCTATTTGTAATGAAAGTAAATAAAAAAGATTTGAAAAGTACCATAATGTTGAGAATGATGGACCAAAACAAGAACTTTATGGTGATGAAACTACTTTCTTATGTCCCAGAATTCAAAAAAGACGTTGCTGATATTAGAAAAGAAATGGGCATAAAAGAAGGAGGTTTTGAATGGGACAAAAGCGAAATGTGGAAATGGGCAGATGAAAAAGATCTTGGATATTATCAGGAAGCTCGTCATGAAGATAAGGAAGAGGGAACGTACTATTTGGGCATCACTTCTAAAAGTGATAACATTGTTAGAAAAGATTTTCCTTCCAACTTTTTTGAAAAGAAAATGTCTGAGTTGGGTATCAAATACAAACTACCTTTTAATTTTTATGCATTTCCGTGCGTTGGATTGCCAGTATTTGTTTTAAGTGGAGAGATATCAGCTCCTCGTTCAAATTATTTTACCGATTTTCATGAAGCTGGTGATAAAACCATGTGGATATCCTTAGTCGCCTATGCGCCGCTTAGTGTAAAAGAATTGAAAGAAGCATCGGATGAACTAAGAGATATCAGTATGAAAATATTGTCTGAAGAATTTAGTGGTATTGATACATTGTCGAAAAAAAGATATCACAATAAAATCTTTAGAGATCTTTCTCTATTTGAAGAACAAGTTAAAAGGGAGGGCAAGCCCAAAAAGGTTAAAAAATATGAAAAATGGACCTATGTAGATTATTTGAGTAAGAGTAAATCAACATCAGTTAAAATTCTTAGGCAAAAGGAGCGAGAGAATAAAAAAGATGTTTCTATTGAATATAGTAATCTAACATCAGGACAGATTGGTAAGAAGCACGGTGTAACTGGTGTTGCAACTAGACAAGCAAAAAAGCGTTTGAATTCTATCGCCAAAGAGCTATTTGGTTATGACCTTGAACTGTGACATTTAAATAATTTTTTCTATCACAACTGAATAAAATGAGGGTTTATATTGTCCTCATGAAAGTAAGAGAAAATATAATTCAAGGGCAAACGGATATTGCAATAAATAATGAACTAAAAGGACTTTTTGATAAATATATGGGAGAGTGCCAATTTTCTGCATGCTTACGCCCTGAAACAATAAGGGGATACAGTGCGGTCTTTAATCTTTTTTTGAAAATAATGCCAGAAGTTACTGGCTTGGAATTTTTAACACCAGAAATGTTGAACGAGTTTTTAAGGCGTATTGAGACTCGTCAAAGGATGGTGGGAAAAAATCTGAAATCTGGTGTAAAGAAATCAACCATAAAAACACAGTGGAGTAAGTTGAATGTTTTTTTCAAGTGGCTTTTCCAAAAAGGATTGATAAAAGAAAATCCTCTAAAAAATATCAAGCCACCAAAAGTTAGTTACGATGATTATCGAAGACTGGAAGACGGTGATGTAAATAAAATTTATACAGCAGTCACTTTGCACTCCAGCAATTCATTTATTCAAAAACGTGATATTTGTATGATCAGTATTTTGTTATATTGCGGATTGAGAAAGGGTGAGTTTATTTCACTTAGAGTAAATGATATTGATTTAGTAAGAAAAATTATAATGGTGAGAGGAGAAACTTCCAAATCAAAAAAGTCACGAAGACTTATAATTCACCCCACGCTTTTAATGCATTTGAATGATTATTTTAAGGAAAGAAATGCTCTTGGTTTAAAAACTGAGTGCCTAATTGCTTCAAATAGGGGCGACAAAGGCTTGAGTAGGGAGGGTTTA
The DNA here is from genome assembly GCA_963798465.1 of uncultured bacterium. Taxonomy (GTDB): domain Bacteria; phylum Patescibacteriota; class Minisyncoccia; order Phycocordibacterales; family GWA1-40-21; genus Bog-1340. The sequence goes on from CAWCTC010000002.1 coordinate 13,057, forward strand.
AAGCATTGGGTCCAAAATCTTATTCAGAAGTCTGGCGTGAAATTTCATCTTCATATGTTTAGGCATACTTTTGCTTGTAAACTCGATGAAGCAGGTGTTACTGGTTTCAAGATACAAAAAATGATGGGTCATTCTAGTATTATGATGACAATGAAATATGTACGTTCGGAGAAGACAGAAGATATGGGTGATGATATTGGCAAGATATCGTTTTGATCTTTGTAATTTGTAAATAATTTTGGCATACGGTACAATTGCAATTGTAGTCGATTTATAAGTTAAAAATGTCGATTGCAAAGCACTTATTTGAAGTTTTTTGAAAAGTGGTAAACAGGTCCTCGGATACATTTCATTTTAGGGCCAAAATAAGATTTTATCGTTATATTATATGCGTTTTCTGGGAAACCTCTCTTTCTTGTTCCTTTTAAGGAGACGGTCGTTGGTTCGATTCCAACTAAGCGCACAAAATTTTGATAAAAATTTTGGGCGCTTAAGGAAGCACCTGCGTGCTTCCGTGTTGGAATCGAAAGACTTTTCCTTATCGAATGAGCAAAGCGAAATGAGATGGAAAAGTACCTGGCTATGTAGTAGCAGATTCCAACTAAGCGCACAACGCAAGTAATTAAAAACCATCAACAAATGCAAGATGATTTTTTCTTGCGTTGTGCGGGCCGGACTAAAGCGAAGCGAAAGGAGGCCGGGCTGTAACTTTGCTTTGAGTTCACGAAAAGCAAAAGTTATAGCCACAGTGAAATCAAAGTTTCAAATGAAGATAGTTTAAGAAGACTCTGATTGGAATGAACCAGTTTTTAGATTGACAAATAACATTTATCGTGTATACTACAAGTGTAGATATTTAACACTAGTTAAACATCTACACCAACTGATTGCTAATCAGTGGTGTTCACGGGATATTAATCTTTTGATTAACTTCCCAGTCTGTGCGATTTGCGATACTTTGTATCCAGACTTTAAACCATCGCACCCGTTCTTTCTTAATTATTTTTATAGATACAGATTCTATAAAGCAAATATTTTATTTGTACTCATATATCTGTACAACTTACCTCGGTAAGTTGTTTTTTTATTTTAAAATTTCCTCTGATTGCTAGAAGAAGTTAGAACCTATTTTGTATGATTAGTTTTAATTTGACTCTTCCACAAGTTTCTCAGCTTCTTTTAAAAGATTAAAAATTTGCAAATGTTCCATTAATTCTTTTGGAGTAAGAGGTCGGTGAAATCCATTTTTTGCATACCACCCAACTTTTCCAGATTTATCTACAAATGATTCTGTTTTTCCAGAAAGATGTCTTCTTAATGTACCTTCCTCATTATCCTCAGGTTTCGTTTTCTTTCCCACTAGGTCCACGACTTCCTCCAGAACACTTTTTTCTGATGTATTTTCCTCATCCTTTGTTACTAAAAATACTTCGACTTCTTTTCCCAACATATGATCATTGGTAGCTTTGATTAAATCCTCCGAATGTTGTATATCTGGATAGAGTTTTGTAAGCATATCTTCAGTTAAGGTAAAACGAAAAACTTCCGCTTTCAAGTCATTATTTTTGAGAAACAATAAAAGTGGTGCTGGTGTATCTGTATTCTCAGGCTTTGTCATAAACATAGAGACTTTTTGCGCCAATTCCTCAGGAGAGATTTCTCTTTCTTTTTTATTTGATAATGATTCTTTCATATTTATTAACTATAATGTAAAATTGTAGCATATAATATGGCCCAAGAAAACGAGACAAAAATACTTAATATAGATTTCAAAAAGCTTGAAAGGAAACTTTCTCAGATTGGTGCGGTAAAAGCTGGTGAAGTATTTTTCAGATCCATTAGTTTTGATTTTCCTGGTTTTCCTCTAGATAAGGATGCATCATGGATACGACTCAGAGATGATGGTAAAAAAGTAACTTTAGCTTATAAAAAACGTCTTGGTGTTACGGGAGTAAAAGGTCAGAATGATAGCGGAATGGAGGAAATAGAAATAATCGTTAGTAGTTACGAGGATACAATTTCTCTTTTAAAAAAAATTGGCATGATAGAAAAGTTTTCTCAAGAGAAGAAACGTATAACTTGGAAAAAAGGAAGTGTAACATTTGATATTGATACGTGGCCACGCTTAAATACGTATTTAGAGATTGAGGGAGAAAACTGGACGGATGTGGATGCTACAGTTCTAGAATTGGGATTTGATCTAAAAGATAAAGTGATATGTTCAGCCACACAGATTTATGAACTGAACGGAATTAACGATAAAGACTATATTATAATGAATTTTGATAAGTGGGTGAAAAGAGACGGAAGTATTTGTTAACTTTTCTCAAATATTAGCTTCTGCTCTGATTACTAGAAGTAAGTCGGAATATATTTTGCATATAAAAAACCCGCACTTTTCAGTACGGGCTTTTATTCATAGAAATCATACTGTTAAAAGTATGGCAGCAAGACTTGCAAAAACGAAACCAATTCCTTGTTTAAGAGTTATACCATTGTTGCACACCTGATAAACAGCAGAGATTACAAGGCATACAAGAATTTCAATAACAATAAGTAACCCGACATTTTTTACCGATGCCTCATGCAGCATTTTGTTAAAAAGCAAAGTACCTATTGCTCCACAAATTCCTGCTGTGATTACAAATGTCCAGTTTATTCCCGTTGGAATTTTTCCAAAACTGCTGATGTTGAAAGGAACAATACAAACAAACATTATGACTACAAATGCTAGTGAAGAAATATTTCCACTAAGCCCGCTTTTATTCATCAAAAGCGGCCAGATTCCCCAAAAAATTCCGACAAAAACAGAATTCATAATAAGCTTCTGCATATTATTCTCCTTTTCAAATAAGATTTTACATCTGTGAATAGATTATCAGAATATATAGTATTTGTCTATTATATAAATCAGCTTCTCATACATCTCTTCCATATAATTCCTATCATTCAAAATAGTTATAATAATTTCTGGAAAGAGGCACAGCGAAATCATAGGTTCAAATAAGATTATTTTGAAGACCATCTAATTGGAATCGAACTTTTAAATTTATGATATAATTTTATTATGAAAAATATAATCATATATTTTATTACAGGTGGTTTATTTACTACTCTCATAGTTGTCCTTGAACAAAGCGGTTTCCGTTTACTTTCTGGACTCATGGTTTTAATTCCAGTTTTTACTCTTGTCTCTTATATTTTTATAGGTCAAACCGAAGGAGGATTAGCTGTTAGCCAACATGCTCAATTTGTTTTGTGGGGAACTATTATTTCTTGGATACCCTATATGATTGTAGTTGCATATCTTTCCCCTAAAATCGGTCCAACAAAAGCAATTATTGCCGGCATGGTTGTTTTCTTTATACTTGCAACCGTGTTTATTTTAATAGTCAATCACTACAAACTCTTTCAGTAAATATTTATTTTTTATTATGTTCCATTTCCTATTTATGACATCAAAAATAATTTTTACAAAATAAGGTAAAAAATCGGCTTCGATGGCTAGAGGAAATTAGAACTTGTTTGTAATTACAAACTTCAACTTTTCACACCCTTCTTACTGAAAGTAAGATAAGCTACGCAACAAACAATTAAAATTGTTAAACCAAGTGTAACTGTTAAATCACCCCAGCCAAGACCTCCTATGCTTTTTGCTTTGCCCATCCAGTCAGCAAATGAAGCTCCGAGAGGTCTGGTGAGAACATATGCAAACCAAAAAGCAAAAACAGCATTTCTTGACTGGTGTTTGTGTTCGGTTCCCAATATCCACTTAGTAATATAATGACTTAGAGCCACGATAATAATTAAAATTGCAAACATTATCCCTGAAGATAAATAACCCATATTCAATGTTATTGCAGTCATATCACCAGAAGCTGTACCAAGAGCAAAAGTTGTTAAAACTGTAAGCCAATAAAATATTTCCCGTCTGTTAGTGTTTATGCTGTGAATGGATAAAGTTTTTTCTGTTTTGTACCAAATAATAAAAATAATAGTTAATGCTATTGCAAAAAAGATTGTTGAAGCAAGATATGGAACACCTAATCCAATATGTAAAACATCAGCAGCCATTGTTCCAAAGACCGCAACCATGGCGACTGCAAGCCAATAAACCCAAGCAATATATTTTTTTCGAAAACTGAAGCCAAAGTGCAATTGCAAAAAGAATAAAGCCTAAAGCAACCGCAATCATTGGATTCATTATCTTTACAAGATAATCTGAGGTGCTTTCGCCCATTGCAGTTGTAAGAATTTTAACAATCCAAAAGTAGATTGTTATTTCAGGGACTTTTTGAAGCAATTGATTTTGTGTTATTGGCGTATTCATATTTCAATTTTTTATTGATATTATTTATACGAATAATAGCATAATTTTTGGCAATCAAAATTGTTTACTTAAATTATATTTTGATATATAATATCTATGATGAATTTTAATTATAAAATATTTTTTGCTTCGATATTTGCCGTTCTTGTTCTTGTAATATTAAATGCAAGTTTTTTCCAGCATAAAGCCAAAGCAGATTCTTCGGATTATCAATATATAAATATAACATCCAGTGATATTTCTCAGGCGGGATACAGCGGTGTCAGTCAGCAGTCGCCGGAAAATAATATGTATCAGTCGCCGAATCTTTATTTTTGGGTAAATAATTCTTCAGAATCAAATCCAATGTCCGGCAAGACTTTTGATTTGCTGATGGTTTCTCAATATACAAACGGCTTGGCATATAACAATGATTTATTCAGCTATGGCACGAGTACGCATTCCGTGGATATAAGCGGAGCAAAAGCTCAGGAAGATCAGCTTGATTACGGCAGAGTCGCATTAAACTTTTCAAAGGAAATTATTATTTTGTTATAATTGGTCCGAACGCGCAGAATGTTGAAGCTCTGGCAAAAAACATTGCTGGCAAGATTCAATAGCTTATTTTCTATTATTTTGAAGGATTGAAATAAATTTGACAAAATATTTTTTTGTCGTAAAGTATCTGTCAGACAAGTTATAAAATTTATCCTTTAGAGGAGGAATAAAATGGAAGTAAACGTCGTTGGTATGAATAATGAGAAGGGAAAAGTTATTGCATTAAAGGAATGCACAGAAAGTATTTCCGGTGATAAGTGGTGGTCTTTTCTGGAAGATGTGGAATCTTTTTTAAACAAGGAAAAAATTCCGTTCAAACTTGGCAGAGGGAGCTCTAACCTAATGAGGGAAGCCAACTTTATTATGAAAAGTAATAAATCTGCGCTAAAGGTACGCAGAGTTATCTTTGCTAAGTTTTTAAATCTTTCATAAAAGCAATAGAAAAGGCGAGCGGAAAAGCTCGCCTTTGTTTTATTTAATTTTTGGAAAAGAAAAAAGGAGAATGAATGTTTTAACATCCACCCTCCTTTAATTTTACTCCGGCGAACAATTTTGGCTCGCTGTCTATGTTTAGTACACAGTTCAGTATATGCTCGCCGTTAATCTTAACAATGGTATACATGTGGTAATCTTCGATCGGATCATAAACTGATCCGCAAGCCATCACCATCATACCCATCGTCATTCCATGTTTCTTATCTATGCCTGCCATTGTTTCATATATATTTGCCGGTATGAAACCTATCACAGACATTTTTTCCTCAGCTTCTTTAACAGAAGCTGTACCGAAATTGAATAAAGATAATCTCTCTATCAATCTCGGCTCGGGTGGCTTGGGAAAGTTTTCATCATTTACTTTCATTCCCACTTTGTACCCCGAAGCTAATTTTTCTAGTCCCACATTACATTCTCTTCCTTCAAGTAGAACTTCAGCAACGATAGATCTCATTACTTCTTTCATTAGAGCAATGTCCTTTGTTACATTCTTAGCTCCGTGAG